>NZ_JAMMKR010000003.1:0-470547 GCF_051703725.1 Salmonella sp. NW645
TTGGTGGGTCGTGCAGGATTCGAACCTGCGACCAATTGATTAAAAGTCAACTGCTCTACCAACTGAGCTAACGACCCACTTTTACGTTGCTTTCGAGTTGTTTAATATCCCGTGGCAACGGCGGCATATATTACTGATTTCAGATTTGAGCGCAACAAAAATTTCGACGCAGGGGGCTCAACTGCTTAGGAATCGCACGACGCGACCAGAAAAAAGGCGTTTTCTGGTCGCATGGTACGCATTACATCGCGTTAAGGCGCTTTTGCGCCTGTTTCGCGCCATCAGTGCCAGGATATTTGTTAATCACCTGCTGATAAACCGCTTTCGCTTTTGCCGTATAACCTTTGTCCTGCATGATAACGCCAACTTTGTACATCGCGTCCGCAGCCTTCGGCGACTTAGGATAGTTTTTTACTACCGAGGCGAAATAATAGGCGGCATTATCTTTTTTACCCTTGTTGTAATTCAACTGGCCCAGCCAGTAATTGGCGTTCGGCTGATAAGTAGAATCAGGGTATTTCTTGATGAAGTTCTGAAACGCCACAATCGCGTCATCCTGGCGAGACTTATCCTGCACCAGCGCAATTGCCGCATTGTAATCGGTATTCGCATCGCCACTTTGTACCGGCGCCCCTGAGGTTGCCGTACCGGCATCCGGGGCGGGGGTCGCAGCGGTTGCCGCCCCGCTCTGGTCACCAGCTGCTGGCTGCGCTGCGCCGCCATTATTTAAGCTCCCCAGCTGCAGCATAATTTGCTTCTGGCGTTCCATCACCTGATTCAGTTGATACTGATTTTCCTGGATTTGGCCGCGCAAAGAATCGATATCGGACTGATTATCGGAGAGCTGCTGCTGAAGTTGGGTTAAAAGCTGGCTGTGAGCGTTAGAGATACGCTCAAGTTGAGTGACGCGGTCTTCGACCGAGCCTGAGCCGACACTACTGATTGGCGCCTGAGCAAAAGCGGCCCAGGGGGCCGCTATGCCAACCAGTAACGACAGACTCAACAGGTGATGTCTGAAGTTACTGCTCATGCAATTCTCTTAGTAAACCAGTACAGCGCGACGGTTCTTAGCGTAAGCCGCTTCGTCGTGGCCCAGTACGGCAGGTTTTTCTTTACCGTAAGAAACGATGGAGATCTGGTCAGCGGAAACACCTTTACCCTGCAGGTACATTTTAACGGCGTTAGCACGACGTTCGCCCAGGGAGATGTTGTATTCAGGCGTACCACGTTCGTCCGCGTGACCTTCTACGGTGACTTTGTAAGACGGGTTGCTACGCAGGAAGTTAGCGTGCGCATCCAGCATTGCCGCGAAGTCAGAACGGATATCGTACTTGTCGAGATCGAAGTAAACGATGTTGTTCTGCTGCAGCTGCTGCATCTGCAGACGCGCTTGCTCTTCAGATGACATGTTGCCGTTGCCGTTAGCGTCCATACCAGTGCCGGCGCCGTTCAGCATGCCGCCTTCGCTACCGTCATTGCTGGCGTTCTTGTTGGAAGAACATGCCGCGATTGCCATAACAGGCAGGGCAATCATCAGGCCCTTCAGCACTTTGTTCAGTTGCATTTCTTTAATTCCTTTAGTAATCAATTAATTATTATCACAGATACGGCGACCAGGCAGGCGATTTCACCTGACCATCAGTTGCCGGAAGACGCGCTTTGAAACGCCCATCTGTAGAAACCAAATTCAGCACAGATCCCATCCCCTGAGAAGAGCTGTAGATTACCATCGTGCCGTTAGGTGCCAGACTTGGCGTTTCATCCAGGAACGTTGACGACAGAACCTGTACGCCACCCGTCACCAGATCTTGTTTGGCAATGTGCTGCTGCCCGTTATTTGAGCTTACCATTACCATAAATTTACCGTCGCTGCTGACATCCGCATCCTGGTTTTGCGAACCTTCCCAGGTAATACGCTGCGCCGCACCGCCGTTAATGTTCATTTTATACACTTGCGGACGTCCAGCCTGGTCAGAGGTAAAGGCCAGAGTCTGGCTGTCCGGGAACCAGGTCGGCTCCGTATTGTTGCTACGCCCGTCCGTTATCTGACGAATCTGGCCGGAGGCGAGATCCATAACGTACAGGTTCAGACTTCCGGTTTTCGATAACGCGAACGCCAGTTTCGTCCCATCCGGCGAGAAGGCCGGCGCGCCGTTGTGACGCGGGAAGGACGCAACCTGACGCACTGCGCCGTTTGCCAGCGTCTGGATAACCAGCGCGGAGCGACCGCTTTCAAATGTCACGTAAGCCAGTTTTGAGCCGTCCGGAGACCACGCCGGAGACATCAACGGCTGCGGAGAACGGTGCACCACAAACTGATTGTAACCATCGTAATCCGACACACGCAGTTCATACGGGAACTGACCGCCGTTAGTCTGTACCACATAGGCGATACGAGTACGGAACGCGCCCTTAATGCCCGTCAGTTTTTCAAAGACTTCGTCACTGGCGGTATGGCCTGCATAACGCAGCCACTGCTTGTTCACTTTATAAGAGTTTTGCGCCAGTACAGTCCCCGGCGCGCCGCCAGTGTCAACCAGCTGATAAGCAACATTGTAGGAACCGTCCGGATTCGGCGTGACCTGCCCAACGACGACGGCATCAATACCCAGCGCAGACCATGCGGTAGGCTGAACTTCCTGAGCGGTGGCTGGCTGCTGCGGCAGTCGGGACCGGTCTAACGGATTAAATTTACCGCTATTGCGTAAATCAGCCGCCACGATGCCGCCGATATCTTCAGGCGCAGCGCCCGGCCCGGCCCATTTAAAAGGCACAACGCCAATCGGTCGCGCCGAGTCCACCCCCTGGGTGATCTCGATACGGACTTCTGCGTGCAGCACCGCCGCCCACAGCATCAGAAAACCAAATGCTACTCGTAATGCCTGCTTCATCATATCTCCCATACCTGGGCCTGCGACCCACGATAATTTAGCAGAATGTTAACAAACTCAAATACACAAAACCACCAGGACCAGTAACAACTCAACTGCTCCAACTTCCATAAAGAAAAGTATCTACAGTTTAAAGTCTAGTTTGGCATCCTTTATTTTCTCATAAACAGCCTGGCTTGGCGGTTTAGGAATTTTCGCGGTTTTTGCCGCCATTAACGCCGCCTGACAAAGCGCCGGATCGCCGCCCTCAGACGTAATGCTTTTTAATGAGCCATCCGGCGCCAGGCTAATATGCAAGACACATTGTTTGCCCTGGTACAGGCTCGCATCATACAGGCGGCTCTGAATGGCGACCTGAATCTGTTTCGCGTAGGCGCTGATATCAGCGCCTGTCGCCCCACCGTTAGCGCCCGATGTACCGCTATCTTTCGATGGCTGGCCATTCCCTTTCGCGCCGCCGCCGGTTTTCGGCGCATTCTTACCCGAGCTGAGATCGCCAAGCAGATCGTCGACGCCTTCTGCGGCGGCCGCTTTTTCGGCAGCCGCTTTCTTCTTAGCGTCCGCCGCTGCTTTCGCCGCCGCGGCATCCGCTTTCTTCTTCGCCTCCGCCGCCGCTTTCGCCGCCTCGGCATCCGCTTTCTTCTTCGCCTCCGCCGCAGCTTTCGCCGCTTCGGCCTCCGCTTTCTTCTTCGCCTCCGCCGCAGCTTTCGCCGCTTCGGCCTCTGCTTTCTTCTTCGCGTCCGCCGCCGCTTTCGCCGCTTCGGCTTCCGCTTTCTTCTTCGCGTCCGCTGCCGCTTTTACCGCCTCGGCCTCTGCTTTCTTCTTCGCGTCCGCCGCCGCTTTCGCCGCCTCGGCCTCCGCTTTTTTCTTCGCGTCCGCCGCCGCTTTCGCCGCTTCTTCGGCCTGTTGCTGCTGCTGTTGCGCCAGTTTTGCCGCTTCTTCAGCCTGCTTTTGCTGCTCCTGAGCCGCTAAACGTTCTTTCTCAAGTTGTTTCAACCGCTCCTGTTCGGCAGCCTGCTTCTGCTGCAGCTCCTCTGCTTGCTGCTGTTGCAGCTTTTTACGCTCTTCTTCCGCGCGTCTGGCGCTGGCCTGTTGATCCTGCTGACGGTTGTACTGCTGCACAACGGCGCCAGGATCGACCATCACCGCGTCGATAGCGGAACCACCGCCGCCGCCGGCAGAAGCCTCTATATGCTCATCAAACGAACTCCAGATCAGCACTGCAAATAAGATGATATGCAGCACGGCTGAAATAATTATCGCCCGTTTGAGCTTGTCGTTTTGTTCGGTTGCCTTTGACACTCTCGGTTCCCAAAAAACTGTTCGCCTGTTACTCGCCGTCTTTCAAGCCAACGGGACGCAGACTTCAGATTGGCTGCGTCATTAAGCCAACCGATTTTACGCCCGCGCTGTGTAACAAGTTCAGCGCTTTAATTATTTCATCGTACGGCACCTCTTTCGCGCCGCCGATTAAAAAGACTGTTTTCGGATTAGCCTGCAGATGACGCTTTACTTCTGCGATCACCTGTTCAGACGGCAGTTGATCCATTCGATCTTTATCAACCACTACGCTGTATTGCCCTACTCCGGAAACCTCAATAATGACCGGTGGATCGTCGTTACTACTGACCGCTTGCGACTGATTCGCCTCCGGCAAGTCGACCTCCACGCTCTGGGTAATGATCGGCGCGGTTGCCATAAAGATCAGCAGCAGCACCAACAGTACGTCGAGCAGCGGTACAATATTGATTTCGGACTTAAGTTCGCGACGACCTCGTCCACGCGTTCTGGCCATGGCTTACCCCTTGTTGCTTTCGCTTACGGTAAACGCCTGGCGGTGCAGAATCGCGGTGAACTCTTCCATAAAGTTGTCGTAATTCAGTTCCAGCTTGTTCACGCGCTGATTCAGTCGGTTGTAAGCCATAACCGCAGGGATGGCGGCAAACAAACCAATCGCCGTGGCAATCAATGCTTCGGCAATACCCGGCGCAACCATTTGCAGAGTCGCCTGTTTCACCGCGCCCAGGGCGATAAACGCATGCATAATCCCCCATACGGTGCCAAACAGACCG
The DNA here is from genome assembly GCF_051703725.1 of Salmonella sp. NW645. Classification (NCBI taxonomy): domain Bacteria; kingdom Pseudomonadati; phylum Pseudomonadota; class Gammaproteobacteria; order Enterobacterales; family Enterobacteriaceae; genus Salmonella; species Salmonella sp. NW645. The sequence continues at coordinate 4,964 of NZ_JAMMKR010000003.1, forward strand.
ATATAAGGACTGATAGAGCCTACCGTGCCAAGAAACGGGATATGCGTTTCCAGCGTTTCCAGCTCTCGGTTCATGGAGATGCGCATCGCACGCGACGCCCCCTCTACCACGGCCTCCGGTGCATGGCTGTTGGCGCGATGGAGCCGGACAAACTCTTTGAACCCGCTATAAAAGATTTGTTCCGAGCCCGACAGACTATCGCGTCTCCCCTGGCTTTCCTGGTACAGACGCGATAGTTCGATTCCGGACCAGAATTTATCTTCAAACGCTTCCGCCTCACGCGCAGCGGCGTTCAGGATACGCGTTCGCTGGATAATGATGGCCCAGGATGCTATTGAAAAACCAATCAAAATCAACATGATAAGTTTAACCAGAAGGCTTGCCTTCAGGAACAAATCAAGGATATTCATGTCAGTCACTGCTTAAACTCCGCGACAATAGACTTAGGAAGCGCACGAGGCTTCATTTTGAGTGGATCAACGCAAACAATCAGAACCTCTGCTTCATTTAGCAGCGTGTTCTCTGCGTTGACAATGCGTTGCGTGAAAACCAAAGCGGTGCCACGCATTGACGTAATTTCTGTTTGAACTTCAAGCATATCGTCGAGCCGCGCAGGCGCATAGTATTCCAGCGTCATCTTGCGCACCACAAAGGCGACCCGCTCCGCCAGCAGCACCTGTTGGCTGAAGTGATGGTGACGCAGCATCTCCGTGCGCGCTCTTTCATAAAAAGCGACATAGCTGGCGTGATAAACCACACCGCCGGCGTCCGTGTCTTCGTAATAAACTCGAATTGGCCATCGAAACATATACTTATTCATCCCTGCAGCCTCTTTGTTGGCGTCATCCGCTTGCCGCCGTAATGCCTCAAGAATGCCGTTGTATATCGCCTTGTATTCACTTTACATCCCGGTAATGCAACAAAAGTAGAGCTTTTAAACGTTGCTACTATACGCGCGGGAATGAGGCTTGGGAATGGGGGGAAGTTAAGGGAGAGTAAAAATATATGGGCTTATGCAAGCCCCTATATTTTTAAGGAGGTTTCTTATTCACAAGAAGAAGAAAATCAGGCCGACGATAAGGACAATATCCGCAAGGAGCGGACAAAAAATCCCTTGCCAGTGTACGGATTCAGGGCGAAAACCCACGCCGTGGATTATGCCTGCGCAAACCGCCCACATCAGCAGTAATCCGTGCCAGATTTCAAGCGTGCTGGTCCTGGCGGCAAACCGTGACGGGTCCCAGAACATACATCCTGCCAGCACTATCGCCATCACGAAGGAAAGCGCCCTTAACGGGCGCTTGTCCATTACCGCATACAGTTTTGCGATAATATGGGTCATTAGCTTTCTTCTTGACCGGTTTTACCCGCTTCAACGTGCTCAAGCGCCAGGGCGGTAATGATCCCGAATGCACAGGCAAGAAGCGTTCCCAGAATCCATGCGAAATACCACATTTTAAGCTCCTTACTTAGTACAGAGAGTGGGTGTTGCTTTCAATATGTTCTTTAGTGATACGACCGAACATTTTCCAGTAACACCAGCTGGTGTAGATCAGAATGATCGGTACGAACACCGCCGCAACCCAGGTCATCAGGTTCAGCGTCATCTGGCTGGATGTCGCATCCCACATGGTCAGACTGGCATTCATCATCGTGCTGGACGGCATCACAAACGGGAACATAGCGATACCCGCCGTCAGAATAATGCAGGCCAGGGTCAGCGAAGAGAACAGGAATGCCCACGCGCCTTTCTCCATACGGGAAGTCAGGATAGTCAGCAGCGGCAGAACCACGCCCAGAGCCGGAACCAACCACAGGATCGGAGCATTATTAAAGTTCACCAGCCAGGCGCCAGCTTCACGCGCCACTTCTTTAGTCAGCGGGTTAGAGGCGGCATGATGATCAATCGCGGATGTCACGACATAACCATCAATACCATACATTACCCAAACGCCCGCCAGCGCAAAGCACACTAATGTCACCAGCGCCGCAATCTGCGAGGTGGCGCGCGCGCGCAGGTGCAGTTCGCCAACGGTACGCATTTGCAGGTAAGTCGCCCCCTGCGTGATGATCATGCCTACGCTTACGATACCCGCCAGCAGACCAAACGGGTTCAGCAACTGGAAGAAGTTACCGGTGTAGTACAGACGCAGATACTCATCCACATGGAACGGTACGCCCTGCAACAGGTTGCCAAAGGCCACGCCAATCACCAGCGGCGGCACAAAGCTACCGATGAACACGCCCCAGTCCCACATGTTGCGCCAGCGCGGGTCTTCAATCTTGGAACGGTAATCAAAACCGACCGGACGGAAGAACAAAGACGCCAGCACCAGGATCATCGCCACATAGAAACCGGAGAACGCCGCAGCGTAAACCATCGGCCAGGCAGCAAACAACGCGCCGCCCGCGGTGATCAACCACACCTGGTTACCGTCCCAGTGCGGGGCGATAGAGTTAATCATAATTCGACGTTCGGTGTCGTTACGACCGAGGAAACGGGTGAGCATCCCCACCCCCATGTCGAACCCATCGGTGACAGCGAAACCAATTAGCAAAATGCCAACCAGCAGCCACCAGATAAAACGTAGTACTTCATAATCGATCATTTGACGACTCCTGTCTTAGCGTGCCGGCTGAGAAGTCACGGTGGACTGCTCAAAGTGATAGCGACCGGTTTTCAGGCTGCTTGGGCCAAGGCGTGCAAATTTGAACATCAGGAACAATTCTGCCACCAGGAACAGGGTATACAGGCCGCAAATCAGGAACATGGAGAACAGCAGATCGCCTACGGTCAGCGATGAGTTCGCCACGGCTGTCGGCAACACTTCGCCGATCGCCCACGGCTGACGACCATACTCGGCGACGAACCAACCTGCTTCAACCGCAATCCACGGCAGTGGAATACCGTACAGCGCCGCGCGCAACAGCCATTTTTTCTCACCGATGCGGTTACGAATCACGCTCCAGAAGGAAAGTGCGATGATCGCCAGCAGCAGGAAGCCGCACGCCACCATGATACGGAAAGCGAAGTACAGCGGCGCAACGCGAGGAATGGAATCTTTCGTCGCTTGCTGGATCTGCGCTTCGGTCGCGTCAGTCACATTAGGCGTATAGCGTTTCAGCAGCAGGCCGTAACCGAGATCTTTCTTCATGCTGTTGAACTGGTCGCGAACGGCCTGGTCGGTAGAACCGGCGCGCAGCTGTTCCAGCAGTTCATAGGCTTTCATCCCGTTACGGATACGCTCTTCATGCTGAACCATGAGATCTTTCAGGCCAATAACCGGCGTGTCCACGGAACGTGTAGCGATAATGCCGAGCGCATAAGGGATCTGAATCGCCAGATGGTTTTCCTGTTTGTCCTGGTCAGGAATACCGAACAGGGTAAAGGAGGCCGGAGCAGGTTGCGTTTCCCATTCGGCTTCAATCGCAGCGAGCTTGGTTTTCTGCACGTCGCCCATTTCGTAACCGGATTCGTCACCGAGTACGATAACGGACAGTACGGCAGCCATACCGAAGCTGGCGGCAATAGCAAAGGAGCGTTTAGCAAAGGCGAAGTCACGACCTTTCAGCATGTAGTAAGCGCTGATACCGAGGATGAACATCGCGCCGGTGACATAGCCGGACGCCACAGTGTGAACAAATTTCACCTGTGCTACCGGGTTCAGCACCAGTTCAGAGAAGCTCACCATTTCCATACGCATGGTTTCGAAATTGAAATCCGCAGCGATTGGGTTTTGCATCCAGCCGTTCGCTACCAGAATCCACAACGCGGAGAGGTTGGACCCCAGAGCCACCAGCCAGGTGACGCACATATGCTGAACTTTACTCAGACGATCCCAGCCGAAGAAGAACAGACCTACAAAGGTGGATTCGAGGAAGAAGGCCATCAAACCTTCGATGGCCAGCGGCGCACCGAAGATGTCCCCAACATAGTGGGAGTAGTACGACCAGTTTGTCCCGAACTGGAACTCCATGGTCAAACCGGTAGCCACACCCAGAGCAAAGTTGATACCAAACAACTTGCCCCAGAACTTGGTCATATCTTTATAAATCTGTTTGCCGGAAAGGACGTATACCGTTTCCATAATGGCCAGCAGGAACGCCATACCGAGCGTTAGCGGCACAAACAGGAAGTGGTACATCGCGGTCAAGGCAAACTGTAAGCGCGACAGTTCGACTATATCTAACATCATGACTCCTTGCTCATCGCATGAAGACTCCGAGAGTGAACCCCGTTAGAAAGGGTCACACGCATGCCCCAATACAAATTTATTTGCGGCCTTCCATCGTACTATCCCCTCGGGAAGGAAACAGTAATGATGAAAGGTTACAAACATGTTAATAAAAAACCCAAATTGATCCCGCAAATATATTACGCCGTAAAACCCTTACAATAAACAGGTTTTTAGTGGGTCAGATTTGCTTTTTTCGACAGCGATCAATTTATGGCTAATCTATCGCTTTTCAGGGAATTTGATCACGGACAATTTAACCAGTTTTGATGCTCTTTTCCAACATTTAAATATTGATTAAAATCAATTTTTGAAGTTAATGTTAATAATGTTTATTCATTGAATGCATGGTGAATTTTTTGTTAACTTTTTGTTTTTGCAAAGAGTAATTTCAAACCCCCTGTAAAAAGAGGCTTATTCGGTAAGGCTAAACATTTTGTGCGTTTTTTACTGCCCCTCATCCAGTAAAAAACATTCCACATTGATGTTCAATTATTGCTAAATAGCTCACAGATTTTTTCTGTAGGTTATCAACACTTATTATTTTATACATTTAGTCTATTTTTATTTTACTTATAATTAACACCGCAAAGAAACTATCTCATTGCACACGCGCCATCATCCCACCGGGATTACCCTGCCCCAACTTCCCTTTCCCGACGACTAACGGCCAGGATCATCTTGCCAGGTTATCGCCTTAATTATCGCTAATAAGCTTTCCAGATAGCCAGAAACAAACATTTTATTCGCTAATTTTTCTTTATTTCAATAACACCGTATTTGCCTCTCTATAATTATTATAGTGAAGATTCTGTTATCACCTTCACAGATTTACCCTCAATTTCTACGTCACTCATAGTGATAATTCTGTTTATTCGCAGCCATAAATACCCTTTAAACATGATTAATCACGAACGAATAGTGTCAATAAGTTCTTAATAATTTTTAAAGTTAACCTCTTTTAACCAGCAAAAGTTCATATAATTTATTAAACGATATCTTTAATACTTCAGGGAAATAATGCCGGTACTCTTATGATTAAAATAGCTGTTTTATTCTGCCATTAAACAAGCAGTCTGTGTAAGCGCGATACATCTGAGGAGACATGTAGTTCGCGCTCAGGCAAACATGCGCGGCCACAGAGTCAAGCGTCAATTTACTATAGAGGTTAGCGTCAACATAGTGTAATGCTGCAATGCGTTTTTTTCATGGCGGAAAGCGCATAATCCGTCTCCAGTGAGGTCGGCAGGTCTTTCACTAAGACAGCATCTGTATTTGCTGCAAAAGAGTTAACCGGCAAACTGAGTAAATTTACTGCCGCTGCCAGACAGTTATTATCAATTATTTTTAGACTCCACCATGTTTTTTAATGAGGCATTATTTTCCTATAGTTCAATATTTACAAAGCCAATAATTTTATATCCCGGATGCTTCACCCGTACTTTGCCACAAACAATAAAGCCATAAAAAAGGCCACCGTAAAGGTGGCCAACCATGTCGAAAACGGACATTTATCTGTTCCCGCAGGAACAGCGAGTTTTATTTTATAATTGCTTTCAGCGCTTCGCCGATATCGGCCAGGCTGCGAACGGTTTTCACGCCCGCGGCTTCCAGCGCGGCGAATTTTTCATCCGCAGTGCCTTTACCACCGGCAATGATGGCGCCAGCGTGGCCCATACGCTTGCCTTTCGGCGCGGTAACACCCGCGATATAGCCAACAACCGGCTTGGTCACGTGGTCTTTAATATAAGCCGCCGCTTCTTCTTCTGCGCTACCGCCGATCTCGCCGATCATCACGATCGCTTCAGTCTGCGGATCTTCCTGGAACAGTTTCAGGATGTCGATGAAGTTAGAGCCCGGAATCGGGTCACCGCCGATACCCACACAGGTGGACTGGCCGAAACCGTAGTCGGTGGTCTGCTTAACCGCTTCATAGGTCAGCGTGCCGGAACGGGAAACGATACCCACTTTACCCGGCTTATGAATGTGACCCGGCATGATGCCGATTTTGCATTCGCCCGGGGTGATCACACCTGGGCAGTTCGGGCCGATCATGCGTACGCCCGCTTCGTCCAGCTTCACTTTCACGGTCAGCATATCCAGCGTCGGAATACCTTCGGTGATGGTGATAATCAGTTTGATGCCTGCGTCGATCGCTTCCAGAATGGAGTCTTTGCAGAACGGCGCCGGGACGTAGATAACGGATGCAGTCGCACCGGTAGCTTCTACCGCTTCGCGCACGGTGTTGAACACCGGCAGACCCAGATGCGTAGTGCCGCCTTTGCCCGGCGTTACGCCGCCGACCATTTGCGTACCGTAAGCAATCGCCTGTTCGGAGTGGAAAGTCCCCTGGCTACCGGTAAAGCCCTGGCAGATAACCTTGGTATCTTTATTAATTAAAACGGACATTATTTCCCCTCCACTGCGGCAACAACCTGCTGAGCTGCATCCGTCAGACTTTTCGCTGCAATAATATTCAGGCCACTGTCAGCCAGTTTCTTCGCGCCGAGTTCAGCGTTGTTGCCTTCCAGACGCACCACCACCGGAACGTTAACGCCCACTTCTTCCACCGCGCCGATGATACCGTCGGCAATCAGGTCACAACGGACGATACCGCCGAAGATGTTAACCAGAACCGCTTTCACGTTGTCATCCGAGAGGATGATTTTAAACGCTTCGGTGACGCGCTCTTTGGTTGCGCCGCCGCCCACGTCAAGGAAGTTAGCCGGTTCGCCGCCATGCAGCTTAACGATGTCCATGGTGCCCATCGCCAGGCCCGCGCCGTTCACCATGCAACCGATGTTGCCGTCCAGCGCGACGTAGTTCAGTTCCCACTGCGCCGCCTGCGCTTCACGCGGATCTTCCTGAGACTGGTCACGCATTTCACGCAGATCCGGCTGGCGGAACAGCGCGTTGCCGTCAGCGCCCAGCTTGCCGTCGAGGCAAATCAGATCGCCCTGCTTAGTGATCACCAGCGGATTAATTTCGATTAGCGCCAGGTCGCGCTCAAGGAAAATGGTTGCCAGGCCCATAAAGATTTTGGTGAACTGCTGCACCAGTTTACCTTCCAGACCCAGTTTGAACGCCAGTTCACGCCCCTGATACGGCATCGGGCCGGTCAGCGGATCGAGCGCGACTTTATGGATCAGATGCGGGGTTTCCTCCGCGACTTTTTCGATCTCTACGCCGCCTTCGGTAGACGCCATAAAGACCACGCGACGAGAACTACGGTCAACTACCGCGCCGAGGTACAGTTCTTTGCCGATGTCGGTCGCCGCTTCAACCAGAATCTGGTTTACCGGTTGGCCATTAGCGTCTGTTTGATAGGTCACCAGACGTTTGCCCAGCCAGTTTTCCGCAAAGGCGCGAATCTCTTCCTTGCTTTTTACTACCTTCACACCGCCCGCTTTGCCGCGGCCGCCAGCGTGAACCTGACATTTCACTACCCACGGGCCGGCGCCGATTTTAGACGCGGCTTCTTCGGCTTCACGCGGAGTAGTACAGGCATAACCCACCGGCGCCGGTAAGCCATAGCGGGCAAAAAGTTGTTTTGCCTGATATTCATGTAAGTTCATGTGTTCTGTCCATCCTTCAGGTAATCGTTATCTTTAGACCTGTAGGCCTGAAAGCTGCGCGCCATCAGGCATTACACCATCGCCGGATGGCGGCGTGAACGCCTTGTCCGGCCTACAGGTAGCAGGTGATGCTCTTGCTGACTACACGTCCAACAGCAGACGGGTCGGATCTTCCAGCAACTCTTTGATGGTGACCAGGAAGCCCACGGATTCGCGACCATCGATCAGGCGATGATCGTAAGAGAGCGCCAGGTACATCATCGGCAGGATTTCTACCTTGCCATCCACCGCCATCGGCCTGTCTTTAATAGCATGCATTCCCAGAATCGCGCTCTGCGGCGGGTTGATGATCGGGGTAGACATCAGCGAACCGAATACGCCGCCGTTGGTAATGGTAAAGTTACCGCCGGTCAGGTCTTCTACGGTCAGCTTGCCGTCGCGGCCTTTGACAGCCAGTTCTTTAATTTTTTTCTCAATGTCAGCCATGCCCAGCGTATCCACGTCACGCAGGACCGGCGTGACCAGGCCGCGCGGCGTAGACACCGCCATGCTCACATCAAAGTAGTTGTGATACACCACGTCATCGCCGTCGATAGAGGCGTTCACTTCCGGATAACGCTTCAGCGCTTCCACTACCGCTTTCACGTAGAAGGACATAAAGCCCAGGCGGATACCATGACGTTTTTCAAACACTTCGCCATACTGCTTACGCAAATCCATAATCGGCTTCATGTTGACTTCATTGAAGGTCGTCAGCATGGCGGTGGAATTTTTCGCTTCCAGCAGACGCTCGGCCACGCGCTTACGCAGGCGGGTCATTGGCACGCGTTTTTCGCCGCGCGCGCCCAGAGCGGGTTGTGCTGCAGGTTCAACAGCGGGTGCTTTAGACTCGCCTTTCGCCAGATGTTTTTCCACATCTTCACGGGTCAGACGCCCACCCACACCAGTGCCTTTAATGGCGCTGGCTTCCAGATTGTGTTCAGCCAGCAGGCGACGGATCGCCGGGCTGAGCGCATCGTTGTTTTGTTCTTCCAGCGACGCCTGCTGGCGCTGTGCCGGCGTAGACGCTTTCTCTTCAGATTTCGCGCTGGTCTCTTTACCCGCGCTGTTGCCTTCACGCAGGCGACCCAGGATCTGGCGAGAGGTGACAGTCGTCCCCTCTTCTTCCAGAACCGCATCCAGAATGCCGTCCGCTGATGCCGGTACTTCCAGTACCACTTTGTCAGTTTCGATTTCTACCAGCACTTCGTCACGAACAACCGCATCGCCCGGTTTTTTATGCCAGGTGGCGACGGTCGCGTCCGCTACGGACTCAGGCAGGTCGGGAACAAGAATATCTACGCTACTCATTATTTATCCTTTATTTAATCGACGTTCAGCGCGTCATTAACCAGATCTTGTTGCTGTTTCTGGTGAACGGACATATACCCTACCGCCGGAGAGGCGGAGGCCGGGCGACCTGCATAACGCAGAGCGGCCCCAAACGGAATCACTTCACGGAAATGATGCTGGCTGCAGTACCATGCGCCCTGGTTGAGCGGCTCTTCCTGGCACCAGACAAAATCATGGACGTGAGCGTATGGTTGCAGCGCTTCCTGCACCGCTTTATGCGGGAACGGATAGAGCTGTTCGATGCGCACGATAGCGACATCTTTCTGGTCGTTTTTGCGACGTTGTTCCAGCAGGTCGTAATAAACCTTACCAGAACACATTACCACGCGTTTTACGGCTTTAGGGTCCAGCTCGTCAATTTCGCCAATGGCCGGCTGGAAGGAACCGTTCGCCAGTTCATCAAGCGTGGAAACCGCCAGCGGGTGACGCAGCAGCGATTTCGGCGACATCACCACCAGCGGACGACGCATCCCGCGCAGCGCCTGACGGCGCAGCATATGGTAGACCTGCGCCGGAGTGGACGGCACGCAAACCTGCATATTCTGCTCGGCGCAAAGTTGCAGATAACGTTCCAGACGCGCGGAGGAGTGCTCCGGCCCCTGCCCTTCATAGCCGTGCGGCAACAGCATCACCAGACCGCACATCCGACCCCATTTCTGCTCGCCGGAGGAGATGAACTGGTCAATCACCACCTGCGCGCCGTTGGCAAAATCGCCAAACTGCGCTTCCCAGATAGTCAGGGTACGTGGTTCCGCCGTGGCATAACCGTATTCAAAAGCCAGCACCGCTTCTTCAGACAGCACGGAGTCCCAGACTTTAAACTGTCCCTGACCGCTGTGAATATGCTGCAACGGCGTATACGTTGAGCCGTTCGTCTGGTTGTGGATCACCGCATGACGATGGAAAAAGGTGCCGCGACCAGAGTCTTCCCCGGACAGGCGCACCGGAATGCCTTCATCGACCAGCGTGGCGTAAGCCAGATTTTCCGCGCCGCCCCAGTCAAACAATTTCTCGCCTGCCGCCATTGCCTGACGGTCGCCATAAATTTTCGCCACGCGAGACTGCATTTCAATGGCTTCCGGCACGGTGCTGATACGTTTTGCCAGCTCCTGCAGGCGCTTCATTTCTACCTTGTTCGGGTATGCTTCATCCCATTCGTGGTTTAGATACGGCGACCAGGTGAACGAGTGCATATTCATCGGACGCCACTCTTTCACCACGCATTCGCCTGCATCCAGCGCATCGCGATAGAGGTTGACCATTTCGGTGGCATCTTCCAGCGTTGCGACCTTATCAGCTTCCAGTTTGTCGGCGTAGATTTTACGCGGCGTCGGATGCTTTTTGATTTTCTGGTACATCAGCGGCTGGGTTGCGCTTGGCTCGTCGGCTTCGTTGTGGCCGTGACGGCGGTAGCACACCAGATCGATGAACACATCGCGTTTAAAGGTATTACGGAAGTCCAGCGCCAGACGGGTCACAAAAGCTACGGCTTCCGGATCGTCCGCATTGACGTGGAAAATCGGCGCCTGGACCATTTTACCGATATCGGTGCAGTAAGGCGTTGAACGCGCATCCAGTGGGTTAGAGGTGGTGAAACCCACCTGGTTGTTGATAACGATACGTACCGTACCGCCCACTTCGTAACCGCGCGCTTTCGACATGTTCAGGGTTTCCTGAACCACGCCCTGGCCGGTCACCGCGGCGTCGCCGTGAATAGTGATCGGCAACACTTTGTTGCTGCTCGGTTCGTCCAGTCTGTCCAGACGGGCGCGCACGGAGCCCATCACCACCGGGCTCACAATTTCCAGATGCGATGGATTAAACGCCAGCGCCAGGTGAACCAGACCGCCTTCGGTTTCGATATCTGACGAGAAGCCCATGTGATACTTCACGTCGCCGGTACCCAGATGTTCTTTATGCTTACCGGCAAATTCGTCGAACAGATCCTGCGGTTTTTTACCCAGTACGTTGATCAGCACGTTCAGGCGACCGCGGTGCGCCATCCCCAGCACCACTTCGCGAGTGCCGCTGTTACCCGCATGGCGAACCATCTCTTTCAGCATGGGTATCAGCGCATCTCCCCCCTCGAGCGAGAAACGTTTCGCACCCGGGAATTTGGCACCCAGATAACGTTCCAGCCCTTCAGCGGCGGTCAGCTCGTTCAGGAAGCGTTTTTTCTCGTCAGCGCTAAAGGCCGCGCGACCGGATTCGATGCGCTGTTGGATCCAGCGTTTCTCTTCGGTGCTGGTGATGTGCATATACTCAGCGCCAATCGGGCCGCAGTAGGTCTGTTTGAGCGCGTCGAGCAGCTCGCCCAGCTTCATCGTCTCTTTGCCGCTGGCAAAGGAGCCGACATTGAAGGTTTCCTGGAAATCGGCCTCGGTCAAATCATGGAAAGAAGGATCCAGATCCGCCACGCGTTCTTGTTTCCACAGTCCCAGCGGATCGAGGTTTGCATGCTGATGGCCACGGAAACGATAAGCGTTGATAAGCTGCAGGACTTTAACCTGCTTCACATTGGTGTCAGGGTCGGAAATCGTAGAAGAGTGACGTGAGCCAGCCAACGCCTGCCGCCGGAAATATTCACGTGTTTTTGAATGGAGTTGATCCGGTTTGACTCCGGTACCAGGTAACTGCTGGAACGTCAAACGCCAGTTAGCGTCTACCGAGTCAGGATCGGTTAAGAAGTCTTCATAGAGCTGTTCTATCCAGCTCTGATTCGAACCAGAGAGGTAAGAAGAGTCCAACCAGGCTTTCAAAGCGCTGTTCTGCATCGTGATCCCTTAAGCATCTTTTCTGCTTATTTAATACTCTAAATAGGTCACGTTTCAGGAAGGCGGCAAGCTTGCGAATCCCTGGGAGCTTACATCCAGTAAGTGACCGGGGTGAGCAAGTGCAGCCAACGCACATGCAACGTGATCTATGACGAGTATTTCGCCGTGGATACTAACCACGCATACGCTGTATGCGTGCCGGGGTTCACTTGTTGCGGACTGTCGTGTCATCTGCGTCCGCTAAGGAACCTTTAAAAACTGTCTAATAATCTTCGCTGTTCAGGCTACGACTGCGTTGCGGCCTTCGCTCACTCCGGTCACATAGTTAACTATGCTCCCGAAGATTCGTTCAGACCGCGCCTTGTCTCGCTCTGAACATCTCGATTATTACTAATCATATGGCAGTTTTTAGAGGTTTCCTGCACTTCTATTGCCCGATGGCGCCTGGCTTATCAGGCCCACAGAATACGTAACCTGTAGGCCGGATAAGACGGTACGTCGCCATCCGGCAACTACTACAACTACTTATGCGCTACGCTGCAACAGCATCGACTTAATATGGCCGATAGCGCGCGTCGGGTTCAGTCCCTTAGGACATACACTGACGCAGTTCATAATGCTGTGACAGCGGAATACGCTGAATGCATCGCTCATCCCTTCCAGACGACTATCGGTCTCGGTATCACGGCTATCGATCAGGAAGCGATACGCCGCGAGCAGACCCGCCGGACCGATAAACTTATCCGGGTTCCACCAGAATGACGGGCAGGATGTTGAGCAACAGGCGCAAAGAATACATTCATACAGCCCATCGAGTTTTTCACGCTGCTCCGGCATCTGCAGATGCTCACGAGCCGGTGGATTTTGCCCATTATTCAATAAGTAAGGCTTAATCTTCTCATATTGTGCGTAGAATTGCCCCATGTCTACCACCAAATCGCGGATCACCGGCAAACCGGGCAGCGGGCGAATCACAATCTTCTTACCCGGCTGAGTCAGCGCCGAAATAGGGGTAATACAGGCCAGACCATTCTTACCGTTCATATTCAAACCATCAGAACCACACACGCCTTCGCGGCAGGAACGGCGGAAAGAAAGGCTGGGATCTTTTTCTTTAAGCTGGATTAACGCATCCAGCAGCATCATGTCACGCCCTTCTTCGCCTTCCAGGGTGTAGTCCTGCATACGCGGAGCGTTATCGACATCCGGGTTATAACGATAAATCGAAAATTCGAGTTTCATCATCCTGTCTCCGCAATTAATAAGTACGAATCTTCGGCGGGAACGCCGGACGCAGTTTCGGTTCCATATTGACGCTTCGGCGCGTCATGGATTCCGTTTGCGGTTGATACAGGGTATGACACAACCAGTTGGCATCATCACGCTCCGGGAAATCGAAGCGGCTATGCGCGCCGCGGCTTTCCGTCCGGAAGTTGGCTGATACGGCAGTGGCGTAGGCGGTTTCCATCAGGTTATCCAGCTCCAGACACTCAACACGCTGGGTATTAAACTCGCTGGACGTGTCATCCAGACGGGCGTTTTTCAGACGCTCGCGGATCACTTTCAACTGCTCAAGCCCTTTCGCCATCGCGTCGCCTTCACGGAATACGGAGAAGTTATGCTGCATACACTCCTGCAACGCTTTGCGGATAGCCACCGGATCTTCGCCATTGCGGTTATTGTTCCAGCGATTCAGGCGCTCCAGAGAACCTTCAACGTCAGACTCGCTGGCGTCGCGCAGCACGCCCTGCTCGGCGATGGATTCCTGTAAATGCAGCCCCGCCGCACGGCCAAAGACCACCAGATCCAGCAGTGAGTTACCGCCCAGACGGTTGGCGCCGTGAACCGATACACAGGCGATTTCGCCTACCGCAAACAGCCCCGGAATCACCACATCTTCGCCCTGCTCGTTCACGGTCAGCGCCTGACCGGTCACTTTAGTCGGAATACCGCCCATCATGTAGTGGCAGGTCGGGATAACCGGAATCGGCTCTTTCACCGGGTCAACGTGGGCGAATGTGCGGGACAGCTCCAGGATACCCGGCAGGCGAGATTCCAGCACCTCTTTACCCAGGTGATCCAGTTTCAGTTTAGCGTGCGGCCCCCACGGACCATCACAGCCGCGACCTTCACGGATTTCGATCATGATGGAACGCGCCACCACGTCACGACCCGCCAGGTCTTTGGCGTTCGGCGCATAACGCTCCATAAAGCGCTCGCCGTGTTTGTTCAGCAGGTAACCGCCTTCGCCGCGGCAGCCTTCTGTCACCAGCACGCCCGCCCCGGCGATACCGGTCGGGTGGAACTGCCACATTTCCATGTCCTGCACCGGGACACCGGCACGCAGCGCCATACCGACACCGTCACCGGTATTGATATGAGCGTTGGTGGTGGACTGGTAGATACGGCCTGCGCCGCCGGTCGCCAGCACCGTCGCGCGGGCTTTGAAGTACACCACTTCACCGGTTTCGATGCACAGTGCGGTACACCCCACCACCGCGCCATCCTGGTTTTTCACCAGATCCAGCGCATACCATTCGGAGAAAATCGTGGTGTGGTTTTTCAAATTCTGTTGATACAGCGTATGTAGCAAGGCGTGACCGGTACGGTCAGCCGCTGCCGCGGTACGTGCCGCCTGCTCGCCGCCAAAGTTTTTCGACTGGCCGCCGAACGGGCGCTGATAGATACGTCCATCATCAAGACGGGAGAACGGTAGCCCCATGTGCTCCAGTTCCAGAATCGCTTCCGGTCCGGTCTTACACATATATTCGATGGCATCCTGGTCACCAATGTAGTCCGACCCCTTAACGGTGTCGTACATGTGCCATTCCCAGTTATCTTCATGGGTATTGCCGAGCGCCACGGTGATACCGCCCTGCGCGGAAACGGTATGGGAACGGGTCGGGAAGACTTTCGAGAGCAGCGCACAGGTTTGGCCGCTTTGGGAAATTTGCAGCGCCGCGCGCATACCTGCGCCACCGGCACCAATCACAACAGCATCAAATTCTCTGACTGGCAGTTTCATTACACACCCCACACCACAACAAATCCATAGATGACGTAAACCACCAGCGCAACAACAATAACGAGTTGCAGTATCAGACGCACTGCTAGTGGTTTAACGTAGTCGGTTAACACCTGCCACATGCCGATCCAGGCATGAATCAAGATGGAAAAAAGCGCCAGCAGGGTGAAGACTTTGGTGAAGGCCGATGAGAAGAAACCGGTCCAGGCTTCAAAGGTCAGTTCGCCGCTCGTGGCGAAAAAACCCACCATGTAGATGATGTATAACGTCAGAACGATAGCGGTAGCACGGACCAGGATGAAGTCATGTACGCCATTGCGTCCTAATGCGGAGGCGTTGCTTACCATACGAGGACTCCTGCGAGAAGTGAAAGCACGACAGTGATAACAAAAGAGATTTTGGCAGAGCGTTGACCCGCTTCGAATGTTTCTTCCAGATAGCCAAAATCCATTAACATGTGACGAATTCCCACGATGACGTGATACGCCAGCGCGGTAAGGATGCCCCACATGATAAATTTAACGATGAAGCCGTCCATAATGTCGGCGGCCTGCTGGAATCCTTCCGGAGAAGAGAGGCTGGTGCCCAGTAGCCACAGTAGTATGCCGACGGCGATGAAAGTAATCACACCGGATACGCGATGGAGAATGGACGCTATCGCTGTGATGGGGAACCGAATCGTTTGTAGATCCAGATTGACAGGTCTTTGTTTTTTCACATTTCTTATCATGAATAACGCCCACATGCTGTTCTTATTATTCCCTTAAGACTTCGGTTACAGAGGTGAATCTACCTGTAGCCAGAAAGACGACGGGATTTCCTTCCTCCGGTCTGCGTGCGGGTCAGACAGCGTCCTTTCTATAACTGCGCGTCATGTAAAACACTGCTTCCAGTAGCTAAAACGACACGTTACAACGCTGGGTGGCTCGGGATTGCAGGGTATTCCGGAGACCTGGCGGCAGTATAGGACGTTCACAAAATCATTACAATTAACCTACATATAGTTTGTCAGGTTTTATCCTGAACAGTGACACAGGTCACGATAACAACATTTTTTTAATTTTCAATCATCTGATTTGACAAACATTAAACAAAATTGTTACAAACAACACCAGAAAAAGCATATAATGCGTAAAAGTTATGGGGTCACTCTTTCACCTGTTAATAAGTTATGCAACAGTACAATGATATTGACCCATTCTTTCAGGACAGTTATTAGTGATAGACAGGTTACATTACTCGGATTGCTACGTTCCTGATTTGCTGCTAATTCGAAATTAATCAATCCGTTACCTGCAAGCGCCCATTGCTCTGTACCCAGGTCATCCCCTCTTTCACAGAGCGGCGAGCCAAATAACAAACTGGTAACGGTTGATTGATGCATACACAGAATCTTCCCTGCGCTAACGACAGGGAAGGTGACGTGGAGAAGGCAAGTCTGAGTTCCGGCAGTCTTAAGCAATAAGGCGCTAAGGAGACCGTAAATGGCTGATACAAAGGCAAAAATCACCCTTACTGGTGACACTGCTATTGAACTGGATGTGCTAAAAGGTACACTCGGTCAAGATGTTATTGATATTCGTAGTCTCGGTTCAAAAGGAGTTTTTACTTTTGACCCTGGTTTCACCTCTACCGCATCCTGCGAATCTAAAATCACCTTCATCGACGGCGACGAAGGCATTTTGTTGCATCGCGGTTTCCCGATTGACCAGCTTGCTACCGATTCCAACTATCTGGAAGTCTGTTACATCCTGCTGTACGGCGAAAAACCGACGCAGGAAGAGTATGACGAGTTCAGAACGACAGTCACCCGCCATACGATGATCCATGAGCAAATCACTCGCCTGTTCCATGCTTTCCGTCGCGACTCACATCCGATGGCGGTAATGTGCGGGATCACTGGCGCGCTGGCGGCGTTCTACCACGACTCGCTGGATGTGAACAATCCGCGCCACCGTGAAATCGCGGCGTTCCGCCTGCTGTCCAAAATGCCGACCATGGCGGCGATGTGTTACAAATATTCCATCGGTCAGCCGTTTGTTTATCCGCGCAACGACCTTTCCTACGCCGGTAACTTCCTGAACATGATGTTCTCCACGCCGTGTGAAACCTATGAAGTGAATCCGGTACTGGAGCGCGCGATGGACCGTATTCTGATCCTGCACGCTGACCATGAGCAGAACGCCTCTACGTCAACGGTACGTACCGCAGGTTCAAGCGGCGCCAACCCGTTCGCCTGCATTGCCGCCGGGATCGCCTCCCTGTGGGGACCCGCGCACGGCGGCGCAAACGAAGCCGCGCTGAAAATGCTGGAAGAAATCAGCTCTGTTAAACACATTCCGGAATTTGTTCGTCGTGCGAAAGACAAGAATGATTCTTTCCGCCTGATGGGCTTCGGTCACCGTGTTTACAAAAACTACGATCCGCGCGCCACCGTGATGCGTGAAACCTGCCACGAAGTGCTGAAAGAGCTGGGCACCAAAGATGATCTGCTGGAAGTGGCGATGGAGCTTGAGCACATTGCGCTGAACGACCCGTACTTCATCGAGAAGAAACTGTACCCGAACGTAGACTTCTACTCCGGCATCATTCTGAAAGCGATGGGCATTCCATCCTCCATGTTCACCGTGATCTTCGCCATGGCGCGTACCGTTGGCTGGATTGCACACTGGAATGAAATGCACACTGATGGCATGAAAATCGCCCGTCCTCGTCAGCTGTATACCGGCTACGATAAACGCGACTTTAAATCGGCGCTGAAGCGTTAATTGACAACCGGATGGCGACGCAACCCTCGCCATCCGTTACATTTTCCCTTTTTTCTTATCCTCATTATTTTATTCTTACCCCGTTACTCTCTATGATTAATTAAGGTTTCGCTAAATATCATTCAGGGAGCATGGAATGCCGATTCTGCAGTGGTTTTTGTTGTTCCTGTTATCGCTGCTCATTTCCCTTATTTTTCTCTATCTGCACCTTCCGGCGGCGATGCTGCTCGGTCCAATGATTGCGGGTATCGTGTTGAGTTTGCGAGGTAGTACGCTACAACTTCCGCGCGGTATTTTTCTCGCCGCACAGGCGATTCTCGGCTGTATGATCGCCCAAAATCTAACCGGTTCGATATTGACCACCCTCGCCCTCTACTGGCCGGTCGTGCTTTTAGTGTTGCTGGTGACGCTGCTTTCCAGCGCGATAGTCGGCTGGCTGCTGGTACGCTACAGCTCGCTGCCCGGCAACACCGGCGCATGGGGGTCATCGCCGGGCGGCGCAGCGGCAATGGTAGCGATGGCGCAAGATTACGGGGCGGATATCCGCCTGGTGGCGTTTATGCAGTATCTACGGGTACTGTTTGTGGCTGGCGCGGCGGTGCTGGTGACACGCCTGATACTCGGCGACAGCGCGGCAGCGGTCAGCCAACAGGTGATCTGGTTTCCGCCGCTTAGCGGTAATTTATTGACGACGCTGCTATTAGCGATCGTGGCGGGCATTGCCGGTCGCCTGATGCGTATCCCTTCCGGCACGATGCTGCTCCCCATGTTGGCAGGCGCGCTTCTCCATTCGCAAGGCATCATTGAGATTGAATTACCCGAATGGCTGCTGGCCGTGGCGTATATGGCGATAGGCTGGCGTATTGGGCTGGGTTTTGACAGACAGGTGTTTTTTATGGCGCTGCGGCCATTGCCGCAAATCTTATTGTCAATTTTCGCGCTGATGGCGATTTGCGCCGCGATGGCGTGGGGAATGGCTTACTACATGCAGATTGATTTTATGACGGCTTATCTCGCCACCAGTCCCGGGGGTCTGGATACGGTTGCCGCGATCGCGGCAGGAAGCAGTGCCGATATGGCGCTCATCATGGCAATGCAAACCCTACGGCTGTTCAGCATTCTGTTAACTGGGCCAGCAGTGGCCCGTTTTATATCAACCTATGCGCCCAGACAACCTTTGTAGGACTGATAAGCGTCGCGCCATCAGGCAATAGCCGCTCGCCGATGGCGGTTCCGGCTATTTCTGGCAATGCGGGCACCAGTAAAACGGGCGTGAGGACAGTGTTGTCTTTTCAATAATGCCGCCACACCGCTCGCACGCTTCGCCGTCACGGTGGAAAACCTTAAAGCGAAACAGTGCGCCATGATGCTTGTTTTCATCCGCCTGACCGCGAGTCGTGTAGGACAGGCGCGGAATATCCAACAGCGCGTGAGAAAGCGCATTCAGTTGCGCCTCGTTGAGATCTTTCGCTTTATGCTGTCCGGTTAACCCTACCTGCCAGAGGATTTCAACGCGCAGATAATTCCCCAATCCCGCCAGAAAGGCCTGATCCAGCAACAGTCCGGAAAATTGTCGGTTGCGAAAACGCGGCGACAGCAATCGAGCTTTAACCTCTTCCGGAGTGAGACGCGCGTCCAGCACATCCGGACCGACTCGCTGTAAAAAGGGGTGCGTCGTGAGCTGCTCTGCTGTCAGCATTTCGATATCAGACGCGCTATAAAGCAGTATAGTTTTATCCGCCGTTTGTAGCCTGACGCGCAATATACGCGTGGTCTGCGGTATTTCACCAGTGTCGATCACCCGCCATACGCCATAGAGTTGGTTGTGGCTGTAGAGCGTCAGGCCATTTGAAAAGTGGGTCAATAACGCTTTTCCCCGCGTCTCTATCCGGGTAACAATTTGACCGGTAAGCTGCGATTCATACGGTTTTAACTGTGCAAAGGCAAACCAGACATCGGTTAAGGGTTTGCCTTTGATTGCCGCCTCCAGATTATCCGCCGCACGACGAATTTCCGGGCCTTCAGGCATGATAATATCCTTTGTTAACAGTTGATTAATGGACTACCCCGCCTCTGACTGTCTGGAATGCACATCGAACGCCATAATGAACATCCACAGCCGTAATATAATAGCTTCAATCGTCGGGCTCTCAGGCTATAACGTGTATATTACGCGCATTGAACGCGGCGCGTAGCCTGCGTGCGAATGCAAGCGCATACTCGCCGTCGCCATGAATGCACACCGTTTGCGCCGTGACAGTCGTCCACACACCAGTAACACTTTTCACTCTCCCGGCTTGCACCATATCCAGCGTTTGCGCCAGCGCCTGCTCTTCGTCGTGAATCAGCGCGCCAGGTTGCGTGCGCGGCACCAGGCTACCGTCGGCCTGATAGCCGCGATCGGCAAACACCTCCTGCCGCGTCACCAGGCGATAGCGTTCACCGGCCCGGATCAGCTCACTTCCCGCCAGTCCAACCAGTATCAGTGACGGATCATAGTCGTGTACCGCTTTCGCAATCGCCTGTGCCAGACGGGGATCTTTCGCCGCCTGGTTATAGAGCATACCGTGCGGTTTAACATGGCGCATCACGCCGCCTTGCGCCTGAACAATCGCCCCCAGCGCGCCGATTTGGTACAGCGTCTGGGCGTATACCGTTTCCGGCGGTAAAACCATCGCCGTCCGCCCAAAATTATCCCGATCCGGAAAGCTGGGATGCGCGCCGATCGCCACGCCGTTTTTCAGCGCCTCGCGCACGCAGGTCAGCATGGTTTGCGCATCACCGGCGTGAAAACCACAGGCGATATTGGCGGAGGAGACCAGCGTTAATAATTCGCTGTCGCTGGCGCAACCTTCGCCCAAATCCGCATTTAAATCAATGTTCATGCTGAAGTCGCCAGGTAAGCTGTTCCAGATAGCGCTGACGCTCGCGTCGCGCGTTGAGCGCCTCTTCCAGCGAACATTGCACAAAATGGATCGGTTGCCCTAGCGGGATCTGCGCCAGATGGTACATATCTGCCTCGATGATGCAGGCAATGCGCGGATAGCCGCCAGTTGTCTGGGCATCATTCATTAGCACAATAGGTTGACCGTTGTAAGGCACCTGTACGACACCGGGCAGCAAACCGTGCGACAGCAGTTCGCGATCCGTTGTCCGCGTTAACGATTGTCCCTGCAAACGATAGCCCATGCGATTACTTTGCGGACTGAGTTGCCACGGCGAACGCCAGAACGCTTCTTGCGAGGCGCGATCGAATTCACGGTATTCCGGCCCCGGCAGCGCACGGATGCGATTCCCCCACAGTAACTGCTTCACGCCCTGCGGCCCGCTAAACTGTCGCGATGCTTTACCCGTCGCCAGCCGATCGCCATCTTTTAGCAGCCGTCCTTCCAGCCCACCGATACCGGACTTCAGATCGGTACTACACGATCCCATCACCTCCGGCACAGCAATACCACCCGCTACCGCCAGATAGCTACGCATCCCGTGAAGCGGTCGATGCAGCGTAAGACGTTGACCCGCTTTTACCAGCAATCGCCAGCCTGTCCAGACCGGTTGATCATCCAACTGCGCCTCGCAGCCTGCGCCGGTAAGAGCGAACCAGGTCTCATTTTCAAATTCGACAACCAGTTGACCGAGAGTGATTTCCAGCGCCGGGGCATTCGCATCGTTCCCGACCAGGAGATTAGCGGTCTGAAAGGCGGGTTTATCCAGCGCACCGCAGTGACTCAGCCCCGACTGACGAAAGCCGTGACGCCCGCTATCCTGCACGGAGGTGTAAATCCCCGCGCGAATAATATTCAGCATATTCCCTCCTTTTGCGGCACAAAGCGTACGCTATCGCCAGGGCGTAACAGAACCGGGAGCTCCCGCATCGGATCGAATAACTTCAACGGCGTGAGGCCGATCAGCTGCCAGCCGCCCGGCGTGGATAATGGATAAATCCCCGTCTGCGCGCCGCCGATGCCGACAGAACCGGCCGGAACCTGCAGGCGCGGCTCCGCGCGTCTGGGCATATGGAGCGGTTCTGGTAAATTCCCAAGATAGGGAAAGCCAGGCTGAAAGCCTAAAAACCAGACGACATACTCAACGGAGGCATGTAGCTCCACGACCTGCTTTTCACTCAAACCGCTGTGCCGTGCCACCGCCGCCAGATCCGGCCCGCCTGCGCCGCCATAGATCACCGGGATCTCAATCGAACGCGAGTCCGGCTCCAGCGCCTCGCTCTCTTCCCACCAGCGCTGCAGACGCTCAATCGCATCCAGCGCCAGGGTTTGCGGTTCCCGCAAGATCACGGTGATATTGTTCATCCCGGGAATGGCTTCCACCACGTTCGGCATATCGACCAGACGCTGCGTCAGACGCCAGATGCGTTTCTGGCTCGCCAGCGTAATCGGCGGTTCAAGTTCCAGGACGACCGCTGTTTCGCCTAACAGATAACAACGCGCTCGCTGCACTTTATTACCTCTCAGTTATGCCGGGTTAGGGATATCAATAAACGTCACATCCAACGCCGTGTTTTCGTTCAACCATTCGCTCAGGGCGCGAATACCGCCGCGTTCAGTGGCATGGTGCCCGGCGGCATAAAAATGCAGCCCCTGTTCGCGCGCGGAATGAATGGTCTGTTCAGACACCTCGCCGGTAATAAAAGCATCCACGCCGAAGCGGGCGGCGCTATCAATAAAACTTTGTCCGCCGCCGGTACACCAGGCGACACGCTGCACATTCTCTGGCCCGGTATCGCCGCACCATAGCGGTTTACGCCCCAGACGCGCTTCAATCCATGAGGCCAGTTCCAGCCCCGGCACCGGCATTGAGAGCTCTCCCCACGGCACCAGCGGCTCAATTTCTCCTTTCACGGTAATGCCCAATAGCGCCGCCAACTGCGCATTGTTGCCCAGCTCAGGGTGCGCATCCAGCGGCAGATGCCAACCGTAAAGGTTAATATCATTTGCCAGTAACGTTTTTAAGCGACGGCGTTTCATGCCGCGAATAACCGGAGACTCGCCTTTCCAGAAGTAACCATGATGAACAATGACCGCATCGGCCTGCAAACGCACCGCCTCATCGAGCAGCGCCTGACTTGCGGTCACGCCGGTAACGATTTTCTGTACCGTCTCTTTTCCTTCGACCTGTAAACCATTCGGCGCATAATCGCTTATTGCCGCACTGTTCAGCTTGTCGTTAATCAGTTGTTCCAGCTCGGTGTTTTTCATCATCGCTCCCTTTAACCCACGTTCTACTTTCCCGTTACGGGTTCAGTCTCCGTTAACATAGCCTCCCGTTAGCCGTTCGTCGATAAACATTTGTTTGACACATCAAGAAACAATCACCCCCGGGTTTGGCGCAAATTACTTAGCAAAACACGATCGGTTTCATGTATATTTATGCAATCAGAACGCATATTGCAGAAAAAATCAGTTCTGTATCATGTTGGTAACTTTAAGGAAACACGGCGATACGGCAGGCTTAATAAGCCCACAAAGAAAGGCATTATCTGAGAATGCCGCGTTCTTGCCGCAGCGTCTCTATCCCGGAAATACGATGAATAAACAAGCATCTCAACCCCGCGCTATTTACTACGTTGTCGCCCTGCAAATTTGGGAGTACTTCAGCTTTTATGGTATGCGCGCCCTACTGATTCTTTATCTCACCAATCAGCTAAAATACGACGATAACCACGCCTATGAGTTATTCAGCGCTTATTGTTCGCTGGTCTACGTAACGCCGATTCTTGGCGGCTATCTGGCGGATAAGGTGCTTGGCAACCGAATGGCAGTCATGCTGGGCGCATTTTTAATGGCGATCGGTCATTTAGTGCTGGGCGCCAGTGAGATCGCGCCGACATTCCTTTATCTGTCGCTGGCGATCATTGTCTGCGGCTACGGCCTGTTTAAATCGAATATTAGCTGCCTGCTGGGCGAACTGTACCAGCCTGAAGATCCGCGCCGCGACGGCGGGTTCTCGCTGCTTTACGCAGCGGGTAATATTGGTTCGATCGTGGCGCCTATCGCCTGCGGCTATGTGCAAGAGGAGTACAGTTGGGCGATGGGCTTTGCGCTCGCCGCCATTGGTATGCTGGCGGGGTTAGTGATCTTCCTGTGTGGAAATCGTCATTTCACCCACACCACCGGCGTGAATAAAGCCGTGTTGTGCGCCAGAAACTACCTGCTGCCGAACTGGGGCTGGCTGTTAATTCTGCTGGTAGCGGCGCCGTTGCTGATTACCGTTCTGTTCTGGAAAGAATGGTCTGTCTATGCCTTAATCGTGGCGACCGCGATCGGCCTGGTCGTGCTGGCAAAAATTTATCGCCAGGCGCAAACGGCCAAACAACGCAAAGAACTGGGGCTGATTGTCACCCTGACCCTGTTCAGTATGCTGTTCTGGGCGTTTGCCCAGCAGGGCGGCAGTTCTATCAGCCTGTATATCGACCGCTTTGTGAACCGCGATATTCTGGGCTATTCCGTTCCTACCGCCATGTTCCAGTCGGTGAACGCCTTTGCCGTGATGCTGTGTGGGGTCGTCCTGGCCTGGCTGGTTAAAGAGAGCGTAAGCGGTAATCGCACCGTGCGTATCTGGGGCAAATTCGCGCTGGGTCTCGGTCTGATGAGCGCCGGATTCTGTATTCTGACCCTGAGCGCACGCTGGTCCGCCGCTTACGGACACTCTTCAATGCCGCTAATGGTGCTGGGACTGGCGGTGATGGGCTTTGCCGAGCTGTTTATCGACCCGGTCGCCATGTCGCAAATTACGCGCATTGACATCCCCGGCGTCACCGGCGTATTAACCGGAATTTATATGCTGCTGTCCGGCGCGATAGCTAACTATCTGGCAGGCGTCATCGCTGACCAGACTTCGCAAAGCGCCTTCGACGCCAGCGGCGCGGTTAATTACGCCATCAACGCCTATGTGGATGTTTTTGAACAGATCACCTGGGGCGCGTTAGCCTGCGTAGGGGTTGTCCTGCTGATTTGGCTGTATCAGTCCTTCAAATTCAAAAGCCGCGCGCTGGCCGTCGAATCCTGATAGCAGAAGGCCCGGTAGTTTGCGCTACCGGGCCTGTATCACGCCCCTTTTCTCGCCGCCTCATAGGCGGAAAGCGTCGCGATTCTCGCCTGTTTGTGCTCCACAATAGGCCGAGGATAATCAAGCACGACTCCCGCTTTTTCCGCCCACCGCCACGGCTCGTGAATCGCTTTTCCAGGGATATCGCGTAATGCCGGTAGCCACTGGCGGATAAATTCGCCGTCGCGATCGAACCTCTCTCCCTGAGTCGTGGGATTAAAAATACGAAAATAAGGCGCGGCATCAGTACCGGTTGAAGCGGCCCACTGCCAGCCGCCATTATTGGCGGCAAGATCGCCGTCAATAAGCTGCGACATGAAATAGCGCTCCCCTAACCGCCAGTCAATTAGCAGATCTTTTACCAGAAAGCTGGCGGTAATCATGCGTAAACGGTTATGCATCCAGCCCGTCGCGTTAAGCTGGCGCATCGCCGCATCGACAATGGGATAACCGGTTTCGCCTTTCTGCCATGCCTGAAAATAGTGCGGGTTCTCCTGCCACGCGACGCGTTTTGTCCAGCGGATAAACGGCTGGTGTTTGCATAAAGCCGGATACCAGGTCATTAAATGACGGTAAAATTCCCGCCAGATGAGTTCATTCAACCAGACGCTTCCCGGTCCGCCGTCCAGAGCCTGCGGCTGCTCCGCCAGTAATCGGTGCAGGCACTGTCGCGGCGACAGTCCTCCCGTCGCCAGGCTGGCGGAAAGCCGACTGGTGCCTTCAACCGCAGGGAAATCGCGCCGTGACGCATACCCGTCTGCGCCCTGCGCGCAAAACTGACGTAGCTGCGCGATAACCGCGTTTTCTTCCACCGGGAAAAGCGCGGCGTCAAACGCCTGTTGCGGGTAGTTAAGCGAGACTGGCGTTAAGGGTGTAGAAAGCGCGCCGCTCACCCGGATCTTCGGGGCCGGAACGCATGGCGGAATATCCTCTTTTAGCCGTTTCAACCAGGCGTTTTTAAACGGCGTAAAAACTTTATACATTTCATGATTGCCGGTCATCACCGCGCCGGGCGCCAGAATCACGCTATCGTCAAAGCCTTCGCAGATGACAGATGGCAGCGTTTTTTCCACCGCCGCATCACGCTGACGCTCGTTAAACTCATACTGATAGTTATAAAACAGATGGCTGACGTCATGCTGTCGGCAAACGTTTTTGACCGTTTCAATACTGGCGTTAAAATCCGCCACTTCATGAAACAGCAGCGGAATCCCTTTCTCTGCAAGGGCCGTCTGTAGCGCGTTGAGCTGCGCGCTGATGAATGCCGCCTGCCGCGGCGCCATATCATGGGCCTGCCACTGCGCGGGGGTGGAAATATAAAGCGCCAGCACCCGCGCGGATGCATCGCGGCAGGCGGCGGCCAGCGCAAGGTTATCCTGTAAACGCAGATCGCGCCTGAACCAGACTAAATGGGTGGGCATACAACTCCTGAAAGATGAAACGTCATGGCGAATAGCGTTAAACAGTGTAGACCCTGGCGCATAAAAAAACCGCCAGCGTGGCGGCTGACGGTTTTTCAGGCTGGTCGCGATTAATAAAAGTCGCAGGTGGCTTTTTCAGCCTGCGCCATCCATACCGGCTTATCACTGGTTTTCGACCAGACACGGTGCAGATAACTATAAAAACGCGCGCGGTCTTTCCAGAAGAGCATCACCGGCAGCGCCAGCACGCCTGCGATCACCGCGAAAGCACGACGGGCAAAAATGACATGCGCCGGATAGTCTTTATAGTGTTCCATACGTTTTCCCCCTTTATACCGACGCTACCCGCCCCGGTATAGATTGAATCGGTGAATAGCACCGAAAAATTGAACCTCGTTACCTGATTAAAATAGTACCGCTTTCGGTGTAATTTTACTACTCATCCGACCACTTATTTTCACGCTTTTCCAGCAGATTTACATTCAAAGCGTAAATTAGTTACAAAAAGGTTAAATTAATACTAAACATTAGTTAAATAATGGTCTTTGCCATTTTTATACTTTTTTTACACTCCGCCCGCCAATTTTTGCGAAATCTTTGCAGCCAAAAAATTACCTTTCTCAGGAGTAAAACAATGCCACTGGAGGTGCTCTGTGAGTGCAGGCGTGATAACCGGCATCGTGCTGGTTTTCTTACTTTTAGGTTATCTGGTCTATGCCCTGATTAATGCGGAGGCGTTCTGATGGCCGCGCAAGGATTTTTACTGATCGCCAGTTTTTTACTGATTTTATTGGTACTGGCGAAACCGTTGGGTTCGGGCCTGGCAAGGCTCATCGCCGCCGTTCCGTTGCCGGGCGTGGCTGGCATTGAGCGTATCCTCTGGCGAACTCTTGGCATTACCGACCACGAAATGAACTGGCGTCAGTATTTACTGGCGCTACTGACGCTCAATCTGCTGGGACTGGGCATCCTGTTTTGCCTGCTGTTCTGGCAGGAGTGGCTTCCCTTAAATCCGCAGCGGCTACCGGGTCTGTCCTGGGATCTGGCGCTGAATACCGCCGTCAGCTTTGTCACCAATACCAACTGGCAAGCCTACAGCGGCGAAAGCACGCTGAGCTACTTTAGCCAGATGGCGGGGCTGACGGTGCAAAATTTCCTGTCGGCGGCGACCGGGATTGCGGTGGTTTTTGCACTTATCCGCGCCTTTACGCGCCAGAATGTGCACACGCTGGGTAATGCCTGGCAAGATCTGGTACGCATTACGCTATGGATATTATTTCCTGTCGCGTTAATTATCGCGCTGTTTTTTATCCAACAAGGCGTACCGCAAAACCTGTCGGCTTATCAGCCCATCACCACTCTTGAAGGCGCTAAACAACTCTTGCCGATGGGTCCGGTTGCTTCGCAGGAGGCGATCAAAATGCTTGGCACCAACGGCGGCGGTTTCTTTAACGCCAACTCTTCGCATCCGTTCGAAAACCCCACCGCGCTCACTAATCTGGCGCAGATGCTGGCGATATTTTTGATTCCAGCCGCGCTCTGTTTCGCCTTTGGCGAAGCGGCGGGCGATCGCCGTCAGGGACGCGCGCTACTGTGGGCAATGTCATTCATTTTTGTGGTCTGCGTAGCGGTAGTGATGTGGGCGGAAGTTCAGGGAAATCCACATCTGTTGGCGGCAGGCGCGGACAGTAGCGTCAACATGGAGGGTAAAGAAACACGCTTTGGCGTGCTGGCCAGCAGCCTGTTTGCCGTCGTCACGACCGCGGCGTCCTGCGGGGCGGTAAATGCCATGCACGACTCGTTTACCGCTCTGGGCGGTATGGTGCCGATGTGGCTGATGCAAATTGGCGAAGTGGTCTTTGGCGGCGTCGGTTCAGGGCTGTACGGCATGTTGCTGTTTGTCCTGCTGGCGGTGTTTATCGCGGGGCTGATGATCGGTCGCACACCGGAATATCTGGGGAAAAAAATCGACGTGCGCGAAATGAAAATGACCGCGCTGGCGATTCTGGTCACGCCGATGCTGGTCTTGTTGGGTTCGGCGCTGGCGATGATGACGGATGCCGGACGCAGCGCAATGCTGAACCCTGGCCCGCACGGTTTTAGCGAAGTGCTATATGCCGTCTCCTCTGCCGCCAACAACAACGGTAGCGCCTTTGCAGGTCTGAGCGCTAACTCGCCTTTCTGGAATTGTTTGCTGGCGTTCTGCATGTTCGTCGGCCGTTTCGGCGTGATTATTCCTGTCATGGCCATCGCCGGATCGCTGGTCAGTAAAAAAGTACAGCCGGCCAGTCAGGGAACGCTGGCGACCCACGGCGCGCTATTTATTGGACTGCTTATCGGCACGGTACTGCTGGTCGGCGCACTGACATTTATTCCTGCCCTGGCGCTTGGCCCGGTAGCGGAACATTTCTCTTTACCTTGAGCGATGCGGAGTACATTGATATGAGTCGCAAGCAACTGGCGCTGTTTGAACCTGTTTTACTCGTACAGGCGCTAACGGATGCCGTAAAAAAATTAAGCCCACGCGCCCAATGGCGTAACCCGGTGATGTTTGTGGTCTGGGCCGGCAGCGTGCTAACCACTCTGTTAACGCTCGCTATGGTAACAGGACAAATAGCGGGAAGCGCCTTGTTTACAGGGATTATCAGCCTGTGGTTATGGTTCACCGTACTGTTCGCCAATTTTGCCGAAGCGCTGGCGGAAGGCCGCAGCAAAGCTCAGGCAAACAGTCTGAAAGGAGTGAAAAAGACCGCGTTCGCTCGCCGCCTGCGCGCCCCGCGCCATGATGCGCAGGCCGATAACGTGCCCGCCGCTGAACTGCGGAAAGGCGACATTGTCCTGGTCAAAGCGGGCGATATTATTCCCTGCGACGGCGAGGTGATCGAAGGCGGCGCGTCGGTGGATGAAAGTGCGATTACTGGCGAATCCGCCCCCGTGATCCGCGAGTCCGGCGGCGATTTCGCCTCTGTCACCGGCGGCACGCGAATTCTTTCCGACTGGCTGGTGATTGCCTGTAGCGTCAATCCTGGCGAAACCTTTCTTGACCGGATGATCGCGATGGTGGAAGGCGCACAGCGGCGGAAAACACCTAACGAGATTGCCCTGACGATTTTGCTCATTGCCCTGACCATTGTCTTTTTACTGGCGACCGCCACTCTGTGGCCCTTCTCCGCCTGGGGCGGTAACGCGGTCAGCGTCACCGTGTTGGTGGCGTTGCTGGTGTGCCTGATCCCCACTACCATCGGCGGGCTACTCTCCGCCATTGGCGTAGCCGGAATGAGCCGAATGTTGGGCGCGAACGTCATCGCCACCAGCGGCCGCGCCGTAGAAGCCGCGGGCGATGTCGACGTGTTACTGCTGGATAAAACCGGCACTATCACGCTCGGCAATCGCCAGGCGTCCGATTTTATTCCCGCCCGAGGGGTGGACGAACGCACGCTGGCTGACGCCGCGCAGCTCGCTTCGCTGGCCGACGAAACGCCGGAAGGCCGAAGCATTGTGATCCTCGCCAAACAGCGCTTTAACCTGCGTGAACGCGATGTGCAGTCGCTTCATGCCACCTTTGTTCCGTTTACCGCGCAAAGCCGCATGAGCGGAATTAATATCGATAACCGGATGATCCGTAAAGGCTCGGTGGACGCGATTCGGCGTCATGTCGAGAGCAATGGCGGCCATTTTCCCGCCGATGTCGAGCAAAACGTCGAGAACGTGGCGCGTCTTGGCGCGACGCCGCTGGTGGTCGTGGAAGGCGCGCGCGTACTGGGTGTTATCGCCCTCAAGGATATCGTTAAAGGCGGTATTAAAGAACGTTTCGCCCAGCTACGAAAGATGGGCATTAAAACGGTGATGATCACTGGCGATAACCGCCTGACGGCGGCAGCGATTGCCGCCGAAGCCGGTGTGGACGATTTTCTTGCCGAAGCCACGCCGGAAGCCAAGCTGGCGCTGATCCGTCAATATCAGGCGGAAGGACGGCTGGTCGCCATGACCGGCGACGGCACTAACGATGCCCCGGCGCTGGCGCAGGCTGACGTCGCGGTGGCGATGAACTCCGGCACCCAGGCGGCAAAAGAAGCCGGTAATATGGTGGATCTGGACTCTAACCCGACCAAGTTGATTGAAGTGGTGCATATCGGTAAGCAGATGCTGATGACGCGCGGCTCGCTCACCACTTTCAGTATCGCGAATGATGTAGCGAAATATTTCGCCATTATTCCCGCCGCGTTTGCCGCTACCTATCCGCAGCTAAACGCGCTCAACGTGATGGGGCTGCATTCGCCGAACTCCGCCATTCTGAGCGCGGTGATCTTTAACGCCCTGATTATCATTTTTCTGATCCCGCTGGCATTAAAAGGCGTGAGTTATAAGCCGCTTTCCGCATCGGCCATGCTGCGCCGTAATTTATGGATCTATGGTCTGGGTGGTCTGGTGGTGCCGTTTATTGGCATCAAAGTGATTGATGTGCTGCTGACCCTGCTGGGTCTGGCGTGAGGTGTATGATGATCGGTTTACGTCCTGCTTTTTCGACAATGTTATTTCTGCTGTTATTGACCGGCGGCGTGTATCCGCTTCTGACCACGGCGCTGGGGCAGTGGTGGTTTCCCTGGCAGGCTAATGGCTCGCTGATTCATAAAGACCATGTGATACGCGGCTCAGCGCTTATCGGACAATCGTTTACCGCCGCGGGCTATTTTCATGGCCGGCCCTCCGCCACCGCCGATACGCCTTATAATCCACTGGCGTCGGGCGGAAGCAACCTGGCCGCCAGCAATCCCGAACTGGATGCGCAAATACAGGCCCGCGTCGCCGCGCTACGCGCCGCTAACCCCCAGGCGAGCTCCGCGGTTCCGGTTGAGCTGGCGACAGCATCGGCAAGCGGGCTGGATAATAATCTGACACCCGGCGCCGCGGCATGGCAAATCCCCCGCGTGGCGGCGGCTCGCCAGCTTCCCGTTGAACAGGTCGCGCAACTGGTTGCAGAATATACGCACAGGCCGCTGGCGCGCTTTCTTGGGCAACCGGTGGTGAATATTGTTGAGCTTAATCTGGCGCTGGATGCGCTACAGGGACACAGAGCGAAATGAACGACGAACCCTTGCGTCCTGATCCGGATCGCTTGTTGGAACAAACGCCCCCGCCCCACCGGGGGAAGTTGAAAATTTTCTTCGGCGCCTGCGCAGGCGTCGGAAAAACCTGGGCGATGCTGGCGCAAGCGCAGCGGCTGCGAGCGCAGGGGCTGGATGTGGTGATCGGCGTGGTAGAAACGCATGGCCGTAAAGAGACCGCCGCGCTACTTGACGGGCTGACCATTCTGCCGCCAAAACGTCACTCGCACCGGGGGCGGCAAATCCGCGAATTTGACCTGGATGCCGCCCTCGCCCGGCGTCCGGCGCTGATTTTAATGGATGAGCTGGCGCACAGTAACGCGCCTGGCTCACGCCATCCTAAGCGCTGGCAGGATATTGAAGAGCTGCTGGAAGCGGGAATCGACGTTTTCACCACCGTGAATGTACAACATCTGGAAAGTCTGAACGATGTGGTGAGCGGCGTCACGGGGATTCAGGTGCGCGAAACTGTCCCCGATCCCTTTTTTGATGCCGCCGATGAAGTCGTACTGGTCGATCTGCCGCCCGACGATCTGCGCCAACGGCTCAACGAAGGTAAAGTGTATATCGCCGGTCAGGCGGAACGCGCTATTGAACATTTTTTCCGCAAGGGCAATCTGATCGCCCTCCGCGAGCTGGCGCTACGCCGGACAGCCGATCGCGTGGACGATCAGATGCGCGCCTGGCGCGCGCATCCGGGCGAAGAAAAAGTATGGCATACCCGCGATGCGATTTTACTGTGTATCGGGCATAACACCGGCAGCGAAAAACTGGTGCGTACCGCGGCGCGTCTGGCCTCCCGGCTCGGCAGCGTCTGGCACGCCGTCTATGTCGAAACGCCAACGTTACACCGCTTACCGGAAAAGCAACGACGGGCCATTTTAAGCGCGCTGCGCCTGGCGCAGGAGCTTGGCGCGGAAACCGCCACCCTGTCCGATCCCGCCGAAGAGAAAGCGGTCGTGCGCTATGCCCGCGAGCATAATCTGGGGAAAATCGTCATGGGCCGCCCGGCGTCGCGACGCTGGTGGCGACGTGACGCTTTCGCCGACCGTCTTGCCAGTCGCGCGCCGGATCTCGATCAGGTGATCGTCGCGCTGGAAGAACCGCCTGCCCGCGCGTTGGCGCAAACGCCTGATAACCGACCTTTTAAAGAGAAATGGCGTGGGCAGATTCAGGGCTGTCTGGTCGCCGTGGCGCTTTGCGCCATCACCACGCTTATCGCTATGCAGTGGCTTGTCACCTTCGACGCCGCCAATCTGGTGATGCTCTATTTGCTGGGCGTAGTGGTGATTGCGCTGCTTTACGGACGCTGGCCGTCGGTGGTGGCGACGGTGATTAACGTGGCGAGTTTCGATCTCTTTTTTATCGCGCCACGCGGTACGCTCGCCGTTTCGGACGTGCAGTATTTGCTGACCTTTGCTGTGATGCTGACGGTTGGTCTGGTAATTGGTAATCTTACTGCCGGGGTGCGCTATCAGGCGCGCGTCGCCCGTTATCGGGAACAACGTACCCGCCATTTATATGAAATGTCTAAAGCACTGGCCGTCGGGCGTAGCGAACATGATATCGCCGCGACCAGCGAGCGGTTTATCGCCTCGACGTTTCAGGCGCGCAGCCAAATTTTATTACCTGATGCTAACGGTAAGTTGCGGCCTCTCACCCACCAGCAAGGCATGACGCCGTGGGACGACGCAATTGCGCGCTGGAGTTTTGATAAAGGCCAGCCTGCCGGCGCAGGCACCGATACCCTCCCAGGCGTGCCTTATCAAATCCTGCCGCTGAAAAGCGCCGATAAAACATACGGTCTGGCTATCGTCGAACCGGGTAATTTGCGTCAGTTAATGGTGCCGGAACAGCAACGCCTGCTGGAAACATTTACTCTGCTTGTCGCCAACGCGCTGGAACGACTGACGCTAACCGCCAGCGAAGAACAGGCGCGTCTCGCCAGCGAGCGCGAAAGTATTCGCAACGCTCTGCTGGCGGCGCTATCGCATGATTTACGCACGCCGCTGACGGTATTGTTCGGCCAGGCGGAAATTTTGACGCTGGATTTAGCCAGCGCAGGATCGCCCCACGCGCGTCAGGCCAGTGAAATCCGCCAGCATATTCTCAACACCACCCGGCTGGTGAATAATTTGCTGGATATGGCGCGTATTCAGTCCGGCGGGTTTAATCTTAAAAAAGAGTGGCTGACGCTGGAAGAGGTCGTCGGTAGCGCGTTACAGATGTTAGAGCCGGGTTTATTGCATCCGATTACATTGTCGCTGCCGCAACAGTTAACGCTTATCCATGTCGATGGCCCCTTATTTGAGCGTGTCCTGATCAACTTGCTGGAAAACGCCGTTAAGTACGCCGGGCCGCAGGCCAGTATCGGCATTGATGCTGCGGTTAAGGACGATCGTTTACAACTGGATGTCTGGGATAACGGGCCGGGTATTCCTGCGGGGCAAGAACAGAAGATTTTCGATAAGTTCGCCCGCGGCAACAAAGAGTCCTCCGTCCCCGGCGTGGGGCTGGGGCTGGCGATTTGCCATGCTATCGTAGAGGTACACGGCGGCACGCTTACCGCCTATAATCGACCGCAGGGCGGCGCCTGTTTCCGTGTGACGCTGCCGCAAGGAAAGCCCCCTGAACTTGATGATTTTCATGAGGATATGTGACAAACGTTCTGATTGTTGAAGATGAACAGGCCATCCGCCGCTTTCTGCGCGCTGCGCTGGAAGGCGACGGCCTGCGCGTGTATGAAGCTGAAACATTACAACGTGGTTTACTGGAAGCCGCCACGCGAAAGCCCGATCTGATTATTCTCGATCTCGGCCTGCCGGACGGCGATGGAATCGATTTTATTCGCGACCTGCGTCAGTGGAGCGCAATACCGGTGATTGTCCTTTCCGCCCGCAGCGAAGAAAGCGATAAGATTGCCGCGCTTGACGCCGGAGCTGATGATTACCTGAGCAAGCCATTCGGCATTGGCGAGTTGCAGGCGCGTTTGCGTGTCGCGCTGCGACGGCACGCCGCCAGCCCTTGCGCCGATCCGATCGTCCGCTTTTCCGGCGTGACGGTCGATCTCGCCGCACGGTTGATCCACCGTGGCGACGAAGAAATCCATCTGACGCCGATTGAGTTCCGCCTGCTGGCGGTATTACTCAATAATGCCGGCAAGGTATTAACCCAACGGCAGTTATTAAACCAGGTCTGGGGCCCTAACGCCGTGGAGCATAGCCACTATTTGCGCATCTATATGGGACATTTACGCCAGAAACTGGAACAAGATCCCACCCGCCCACGCCATTTTATTACCGAAACCGGAATTGGCTATCGCTTTATGCCGTGAATAGCCATTCATTATTTTTAAATAACTTCTAATTTTTATGTCATTTATTTTCGGCGTCGCGAATAATTATTTTCGCGGCGATATTATATTTTATGAAGGATATAAAAAACATATAATTAACATTTAAGAAACAATCCGTTATTTCACAGCACGATATGCATAATCGCCGACTAATTATTTTTCAAATGATCGTTTTTTGTTGATCTGGTTCACAGATCGCTGGCGCTCCCTGGATAAAATATCCATGCTTTCAATAAATCAATGAAAGGACCTCAAAATGGAAAATAATAATCGTTTTATGCCCCATATAAGGCGGACAACGCATATTATGATGTTTGCCCACCGTAATAGTTTCGATTTTCATTTCTTTAATGCCCGGTAGTTTTTCTGCTACGGGTACTTCAGCATACAGGTCTTTCCGACCCTTATGTCATTCAGGTCTATTGCCTAAATAACTCGAATTGTTAAAAGCGACAGCACGGTAATTCCTTTACACCAAGCCAGCTAACCATCTGGTTTGATAGAAGAAATTCCGACTCAGCGCAATTTTAGTTATCACGGTTTCTGCCTGTATATCGTAGTACTCAACTCCTTAAATCCTGAATTTCCTGCAACCGGACGGGTTGGGATTTATTACATCTAAAATAAAGCTAATTTACTGATTTTTTTATCAGCGGGATAGCTTTGATTTTTTCCGGAAGAATCAGTTTCTCATGCGAGAAATTGAGGGCCTGCTATTACCTGAAATAAAGAGATGAAAAAATGTCAGAATTAAAAATTGCCGTTAGCCGTCATTGCCCGGATTGTTTTTCTACACACCGTAATATTGTAAATGTTGATGAGAGTCGTTTCATCGACGTGGCTGCCATCGTGTTATCCATCGACGACATTGAACACGGAAAACTCGATGAAATCGACGCAACGGGTTACGGTATTCCCGTGTTTGTCGCGACTCATGACGAAGGGCGCGTACCGCCTGAGTATTTGCCGCGTATCTCTGGTGTATTCGAATATAATGAATCCCGTACTGCCTTCTATGGTCGCCAGTTGGAAACCGCAGCAAGCCACTACGAAACGCAGTTACGTCCGCCGTTTTTCCGCGCGCTGGTGGATTATGTCAACCAGGGCAACAGCGCATTTGACTGCCCGGGGCATCAGGGCGGCGAATTCTTCCGCCGTCATCCTGCCGGTAATCAGTTCGTGGAATACTTTGGCGAAACGCTCTTCCGCTCCGACCTATGCAACGCGGACGTGGCGATGGGCGATCTGCTGATTCACGAAGGCGCGCCTTGCATTGCGCAGCAACATGCGGCGAAAGTCTTTAACGCCGATAAGACCTACTTTGTGCTGAACGGGACCTCCTCCTCTAACAAAGTCGTACTCAACGCGCTGTTAACGCCGGGCGATCTGGTACTGTTTGACCGTAACAACCACAAATCTAACCACCACGGCGCATTATTGCAGGCGGGCGCAACACCAGTTTACCTGGAAACCGCGCGTAACCCGTATGGTTTTATCGGCGGGATCGACGCTCACTGCTTCGAAGAAGATTACCTGCGCGAGCTGATTAGCGAAGTCGCGCCGCAGCGCGCCCGCGAAGCACGTCCATTCCGTCTGGCCGTCATCCAGTTAGGCACCTACGACGGTACCATTTATAACGCCCGTCAGGTCGTCGATAAAATTGGTCATCTGTGCGACTACATCCTGTTTGACTCCGCCTGGGTCGGCTATGAACAATTTATTCCGATGATGGCTGATTGTTCGCCGCTGCTGCTGGAACTGAACGAAAACGATCCGGGTATTCTGGTGACGCAGTCCGTTCACAAACAACAAGCCGGTTTCTCCCAGACCTCGCAGATCCATAAAAAAGATAGCCATATCAAAGGGCAATCGCGCTACGTTCCGCATAAGCGCATGAACAACGCCTTTATGATGCACGCCTCCACCAGCCCGTTCTATCCGCTGTTCGCCGCGCTGGATGTTAACGCCAAAATGCACGAAGGCGTCAGCGGTCGCAATATGTGGATGGATTGCGTGGTTAACGGCATCGATGCCCGTAAATTGATCCTCGAAAACTGTCATCACATCCGTCCGTTCGTACCGGAACTGATTGATGGTAAGCCGTGGCAGTCATACCCGACGTCAGAGATCGCCAGCGATCTGCGCTTCTTCCACTTCGTTCCGGGAGAACACTGGCATGCGTTTGAAGGCTATGCCGAACATCAGTACTTTGTCGACCCTTGCAAACTGCTGCTCACCACACCGGGCATTAATGCAGCGAGCGGCGAATATGAAGACTTTGGCGTTCCTGCCACGATCCTCGCCAACTTCCTGCGCGAGAACGGCGTTGTGCCGGAAAAATGCGACCTCAACTCCATTCTGTTCCTGCTGACGCCGGCAGAAGACATGGCGAAGTTACAACAGCTTGTCGCCCTGCTGGCTCGTTTCGAAAAACTGCTGGAAGCTGATGCGCCGTTAGCGGAAGTATTACCGTCCATCTACAAACAGCATGAAGCGCGTTATGCCGGCTACACCCTGCGTCAGCTTTGCCAGGAGATGCACGATCTCTATGCGCGGCACAACGTGAAACAGCTGCAAAAAGAGATGTTCCGTAAATCGCATTTCCCGAAAGTCAGTATGAATCCGCAAGAGGCCAACTATGCCTATCTGCGCGGCGAGGTCGAACTGGTTCGCCTGCCGGAAGCGGAAGGTCGTATCGCGGCTGAAGGCGCTCTGCCTTACCCGCCGGGAGTGCTGTGTGTAGTTCCGGGTGAAATCTGGGGCGGTTCTGTCCTGCGTTACTTCAGCGCCCTGGAAGAAGGGATCAACCTGCTGCCGGGCTTTGCGCCTGAACTGCAGGGCGTTTATATCGAAGAACACGACGGCCGTAAGCAGGTCTGGTGCTACGTCATTAAACCTCGTGACGCGCAGCGCTCCCTGCTGAAGGAGGAAAAATTATGAGTAAACCTAAATCCAATAAAATGGGTGTCGTGCAGCTCACAATTCTGACTATGGTCAACATGATGGGCTCCGGGATCATCATGCTACCGACCAAACTGTCTGAAGTCGGCACGATATCCATTATCTCCTGGCTGGTCACCGCCGTCGGCTCGATGGCACTGGCCTGGGCGTTTGCGAAATGCGGTATGTTTAGCCGTAAATCCGGCGGCATGGGCGGTTACGCCGAATATGCCTTCGGTAAATCCGGCAACTTTATGGCGAACTATACCTACGGCGTCTCGCTGCTGATCGCCAACGTGGCTATCGCCATCTCCGCTGTCGGCTATGGTACCGAACTGTTCGGCGCCGCGCTGACGCCGCTCCAGATCGGTCTGGCGACTATCGCCGTATTGTGGGTTTGTACCATCGCAAACTTTGGCGGCGCGCGTATTACCGGACAGATCAGTAGCGTTACCGTTTGGGGCGTCATCATTCCGGTTGTCGGCCTGTGCATCATTGGCTGGTTCTGGTTTAGCCCCAGCATGTACGTAGCGTCATGGAACCCGCACCATGTTCCGTTCTTTAGCGCGGTCGGTTCTTCCATCGCCATGACGTTGTGGGCATTTCTTGGACTGGAATCCGCCTGCGCCAACGCAGACGTGGTCGAGAATCCGGAAAAGAACGTCCCCATTGCGGTACTGGGCGGTACGCTGGGCGCGGCGGTCATCTATATCGTTTCGACTAACGTGATTGCCGGGATTGTGCCGAACATGGATCTGGCGAACTCCACGGCGCCGTTTGGTCTGGCGTTTGCACAGATGTTCACGCCTGCGGTAGGTAAAGTGATCATGGCGCTGATGGTAATGTCCTGCTGCGGCTCGCTGCTGGGCTGGCAGTTCACTATCGCCCAGGTCTTTAAATCCTCCGCTGACGAAGGCTATTTCCCGAAAGTCTTCTCTCGTGTAACGAAAGTCGACGCGCCGGTACAGGGGATGCTGATTATTGTGATTATTCAGACTGGCCTGTCGCTGATGACCATTAGCCCGTCGCTGAATAGTCAGTTTAACGTCCTGGTTAACCTGGCGGTGGTGACGAACATTATTCCGTATATTCTGTCGATGGCCGCGTTGGTTATCATTCAGAAAATGGCGAATGTGCCGTCATCAAAAGCGAAAGTCGCTAACTTCGTGGCCTTCGTTGGTGCCATGTATAGCTTCTACGCGCTCTATTCCTCCGGTGAAGAAGCCATGCTGTACGGCTCAATTGTGACCTTCCTCGGCTGGACGTTATACGGCCTGGTCTCACCGCGTTTTGAATTGAAAAATAAACACGGCTGATGGCGCGCCCGGGCTGCGGTAACGGTAGTCCGGGCATTTTCACACTTTGAATAAGATAATAGAAATGAGTAATCCAGAACGGGAAGTCACTGATATAGCAGAAATACTGGCTATTCTCAGTAAACACGAAGTGTGTCGGATAGGGTTTAACGACAATCTCTGTCCGTATGTTGTCCCCGTAAATTTTGGCTACGAGTATCAGAACGGACGCTGGATATTTTATTTTCACGGCGCACGCACCGGGAAAAAGATGCGTCTGTTACGTAAGAACCCGGCAGTATGCATTGAAATGGACGGCGACCATGCATTACTACGTGCCGATGACCCCTGTGATTATAGCTACGCCTACACCAGCGTTTTCGCCACCGGACTGGCATCGATATTGCAAACACGCGAGGAGATGCGCTACGGCCTGGACGTCATTATGCGTCAGACCGATCCGGGAAAAACCTTCAGTTATCGGGAAGATATGATGAAAGCGGTTTGCGTGGTGCGTATTGAATGCGACGCCCTCACCTGCCGCCGACATCTGGCGACTCAGAGCGAATAAGTCAGATAGCACAAGCGCCTTATCCGGCCTGGAGGCGGTTTACAGGCCTGATAAGCGCAGCGCCGTTAATATAAAAAAGGAGCCTTACGGCTCCTTTTTCTTCCATATCGCCCATCAGGCGTTTTTCAATACTTCGCTAACGATTTCAACGGCTTCTTTCTCAATCTGCTTGCGATGTTCTTCCCCCAGGAAGCTTTCGCAATAGATCTTGTAAGCGTCTTCCGTACCGGATGGACGCGCGGCGAACCAGCCGTTATCGGTCATTACCTTCAGGCCGCCAATCGATGCGCCATTACCCGGCGCTGCGGTAAGACGCGCGGTGATCGGGTCGCCTGCCAGCGTGCTGGCGCTGACCATTTCCGGAGACAGTTTAGACAATGCCGCTTTCTGGGCCGAGGTCGCTGCCGCCTGCAGACGGTTATAGCTCGGCGCGCCAAAACGCGCTGCCAGTTCATTGTAATGCTCTTGCGGGTTTTTCCCGGTAACGGCGGTGATTTCTGCCGCCAGCAGGCACATGATGATACCGTCTTTATCGGTAGACCACGGCGTACCGTCGAAACGCAGGAACGAAGCGCCCGCGCTCTCTTCCCCGCCGAAACCAAAGCTGCCGTCGAACAAACCGTCAACAAACCATTTGAAGCCAACCGGCACTTCTACCAGCTTGCGTCCCAAATCATTCACCACGCGGTCAATCATCGCGGAAGAGACCAGCGTTTTACCGACAGCCACGTCTTTGCCCCACAGCGGACGATGCTGGAACAGATAGTTAATGGCGACCGCCAGATAATGGTTCGGGTTCATCAGCCCTGCAGGCGTCACGATGCCATGACGGTCGTAGTCCGGGTCGTTGGCGAAGGCCAGGTCAAACTTGTCACGCAGCGCCAGCAAACCCGCCATCGCACATTCGGAGGAGCAATCCATACGGATCGCGCCATCTTTATCAAGGTGCATAAAGCGGAAGGTTTGATCAACCTGATCGTTAACTAACGTCAGGTTAAGCTTGTAATGCTCAGCGATACGTTTCCAGTATTCAATACCGGAGCCGCCCAGCGGATCGACACCCAGCGTCAGACCGGCTTTCTGAATCGCCGCCATATCAACGATATCCGCCAGCCCTTCGACAAATGGCTGCACCAGATCTACCGCTTTAACGTGGCCCGAGGCCATTGCCGCATCCAGAGAGATGCGCTTAACGCCTTGCAGGCCATCCGCCAGCAGCGCATTGGCGCGATCTTCTACCACTTTAGTGACGTTGGTGTCCGCCGGGCCGCCATTGGGCGGATTATATTTAATACCGCCATCTTCCGGCGGGTTGTGCGACGGCGTAATGACAATACCATCAGCCAGCGGGCCGCCTTTTTTGTTATGGACCAGGATAGCATTTGACACGGCAGGCGTTGGCGTGAAGCCATTATTTTCCTGCACGATAACGTCTACGCCGTTTGCCGCCAGCACTTCCAGCACGGAAATGAAGGCCGGTTCCGAGAGCGCATGGGTGTCTTTCCCCACATAGCAGGGGCCGGTAATGCCATTCTTCGCCCGCTCTTCAGCAATCGCCTGGGCGATCGCCAGAATATGCGGTTCGTTGAAACTGTGACGACCTGCGCTACCGCGATGGCCGGAAGTGCCAAATTTCACGGCATGTTCTGCATTCCCTGCCTCCGGTTTCAGTACATAATACTGCGCCGTCAGTTGGGCGACGTTAATCAAATCACTCTGTTGCGCGGGTTGTCCTGCGCGGTTGTGGATTGCCATTGCCTGGTCCTTCTAATGCAAGGATTAAATTGTTCCGCAAACCTTTTCAATCAATTCCGCCGGGAATTGCATTGACTGCATGATGTGTTCGATCATGCTGCATTTACGGCCGGTGTTGGTGTTGGTGATCACCCAGTACTGCGTGCCGGGAACGTGCTTAGGTTTAGTTTGATTCCCATTTTTCAGCAGCGTTTGTTCATCCGCCGCAAAATAGACGCGCGTGCGGCCATGCAACGACTCCGTCGCCTCCGCAAACGCGTGGTGATCCAGTGAATAGAGTGTAGTCAGAATCAGCATAAAGCGGTTGACCGCTTTTTTCTGCTCGGCATATTCGTCAGACAACAGCAGCTCACGCATCGCGCGAACTTTGTCTTTTACCGGGTTGACCGGTTTCGCTTCGGCAACGGGTTGCGCCGCAGGCGTCCCCTTCACCGCTGAAGTCGTTGGCTGTGTCGTGGCGGAAAACTTCAACATACGCCGTAAAATGTCGGATGCGCTCTCGCCGATATGCTTGGTGTGGCTGGCAATATAGCTATAGAGTTCATCATCAACTTCAATCGTTTTCATCTTAATCCAGTGCGATGTCTTTGCTGAATACAAGTCATTGGGATTATAGGAACAAATCCCAACAGCGGATAGCGTTAAGCCCGGCTGACAAAAAAACTCGGAGTAAACCTTAGAGGTTGCAGCCCAGTGGCAGAATGGTCAACATAATACCCTAACCCGACAGAGCGAAAAAAAGAACTTTGCCATGAAATTAAACATCCGAGCGCAATCTGCACAAAACCTGCACAATAATTCCCCCATCGTTCTCGTTCATGGTCTGTTTGGCAGCCTGGACAACCTCGGCGTACTGGCGCGCGATCTGGTGACCGATCACGACATTATTCAGGTCGATATGCGCAATCATGGTTTATCGCCGCGCGATCCGGTCATGGATTATCCGGCAATGGCCCAGGATCTTCTGGATACGCTTGACGCGCAGCAGATTGAAAAAGCGACGTTTATTGGTCATTCCATGGGCGGAAAAGCGGTAATGGCGCTGACGGCGCTGGCGCCCGATCGCATCGATCGTCTGGTCGCGATTGATATCGCCCCCGTGGATTATCACGTTCGCCGCCACGATCGCATTTTCGCGGCCATTAACGCCGTCAGCGAATCCGACGCGACATCCCGCCAACAGGCGGCAGGGATTATGCGCCAGCACCTCAACGAAGAAGGCGTGATCCAGTTTCTGTTAAAATCCTGGGCTGAAGGCGAATGGCGTTTTAATGTTCCGGTATTATGGGAGCAGTATCCGCATATCGTCGGCTGGGAAAC
The DNA here is from genome assembly GCF_051703725.1 of Salmonella sp. NW645. Classification (NCBI taxonomy): domain Bacteria; kingdom Pseudomonadati; phylum Pseudomonadota; class Gammaproteobacteria; order Enterobacterales; family Enterobacteriaceae; genus Salmonella; species Salmonella sp. NW645. The sequence continues at coordinate 47,560 of NZ_JAMMKR010000003.1, forward strand.
CATTCCGCCCTGGGAATATCCGGCGCTGTTTATTCCAGGCGGTAACTCGCCGTACGTGACCGAAGCGTACCGCGACGCGCTGCTGGCGCAATTCCCTCTGGCGCGCGCGCATGTGATCGCCGGCGCGGGCCACTGGGTACATGCTGAAAAACCAGAGGCGGTTCTGCGCGCCATCCGCCGTTATCTGCACGATAAACGCTAACTGATTAAAAACTCATCGCCTGTGCGCGATTACGCGCGCGGGCGTTGGCGTCGCTTCCTCGCTGATGTATGATGGCGCGCTATCCATCCGGGCATAAGCCTGGCTGATTGTTTCCCCCGAAGTCACCAAAATCATGGCCAAAGAACAAACGGACCGTACGACATTAGATCTGTTCGCGCACGAGCGTCGCCCGGGACGACCTAAAACGAATCCGCTTTCGCGCGATGAACAGTTACGCATCAACAAGCGCAACCAGTTAAAACGCGACAAAGTTCGTGGCCTCAAGCGTGTCGAATTAAAACTCAACGCACAAGCGGTTGACGCGCTGAATGAGCTGGCCGAAGCGCGCAACATTAGCCGCAGCGAGCTCATTGAAGAAATATTAATGAAGCAGCTTATGGCGCTGCGCGGCCAGGGTTTAGTCTGAAAATAAGTTTTGTTTCATATTTCGTGTAGCAGAGCGTGCAGTCCCGCGTGATTGCTGTTTCCGCATATCTGCCTGTTCTGCTATGATTGCCCTTATCCGTGGGCAATTCGCCACCACCATTTCAATAAGTTTCAAGAGGTTATTTTACTCATGGCAATCACTGGCATCTTTTTCGGCAGCGACACCGGTAATACCGAAAATATCGCAAAAATGATTCAAAAACAGCTTGGTAAAGACGTTGCCGATGTGCATGACATTGCAAAAAGCAGTAAAGAAGACCTGGAAGGGTATGACATTCTGCTGCTGGGCATCCCAACCTGGTACTATGGCGAAGCGCAATGTGACTGGGATGACTTCTTCCCGACTCTCGAAGAGATTGACTTTAACGGTAAGCTGGTGGCGCTGTTTGGCTGTGGCGATCAGGAAGACTACGCGGAATACTTCTGTGATGCGCTGGGCACGATTCGCGACATTATTGAGCCGCGCGGCGCCACGATTGTGGGTCACTGGCCAACCGCAGGCTATCATTTTGAAGCCTCTAAAGGTCTGGCTGACGACGATCATTTTGTCGGCCTGGCGATTGACGAAGACCGTCAGCCTGAACTGACCGCCGAGCGTGTTGAAAAATGGGTTAAGCAAGTTTCAGCTGAATTGCACCTCGACGACATCCTCAACGCCTAATCTTATGCGGCGCAGCGTTATATCTGCGCCGCATCAATAGACAAGACCAATCAAAATAATTGCTACAAATTTGTAACTTTCGCACCCATCCCTGTACAATGTCCGGGTGTAATCAGGTGGCGCCAGAATTTGCAGGCAAAACCACAGTTTTATTAACATCTGCGAGAGACTTGCGGTTTTCATTTCGGCATGGCAGTCCTATAATGATACGCATTATCTTGAGTGCAATTTCTGTCACTTCTCTAATGAAGTGAATCGTTTAGCAACAGGACAGATTCCGCATGACTGACAACAATACCGCATTAAAGAAGGCTGGCCTGAAAGTAACGCTTCCTCGTTTAAAAATTCTGGAAGTTCTTCAGGAACCAGATAACCATCACGTCAGTGCGGAAGATTTATACAAACGCCTGATCGACATGGGTGAAGAAATCGGTCTGGCAACCGTATACCGTGTGCTGAACCAGTTTGACGATGCCGGTATCGTGACCCGCCATAATTTTGAAGGCGGTAAATCCGTTTTTGAACTGACGCAACAGCATCATCACGACCATCTTATCTGCCTTGACTGCGGAAAAGTGATTGAATTTAGTGATGACTCTATTGAAGCGCGCCAGCGTGAAATTGCGGCGAAACACGGTATTCGTTTAACTAATCACAGCCTCTATCTTTACGGCCACTGCGCTGAAGGCGACTGCCGCGAAGACGAGCACGCGCACGATGACGCGACTAAATAAGTGTAAATCTTTCGAAGAGCCAACCGCCCGGTTGGCTTTTTTATATCCTCCTCTTTCCTGCCGCTTGATGTTGATTTAATGTAAAAAACGCTATCGCATCTCAGGAGAGCAGGAATGGAGCTTCGCCAGTTACGCTATTTCGTGCGTATTATTGAAACCGGCAGTATGGGCAGCGCCGCACAGGATCTTGATATTGGCGTTTCAGCATTAAGTCAACAGATGTCCCGTCTGGAAAACGAGCTCGCCATCCGTCTGCTGCAGCGCACCTCGCGCGGCGTAACGCCAACCAACGCCGGGCTGGCCTTTTATTCACAGGCGCAACTCGCCCTGCGTCATGCTGACGACGCGATTCTCGCCGCCAGAGAAGCGCGCCTTTCCGGTCATGTGAGCGTAGGAATGGCCCCCAGTACCGCCTCCATACTGGGTATACCGTTTATCCATGCCATGCAGGAAAACTATGCCGATGTCCGACTGCATGTGGTGGAAAGCTTGTCCGGTAATCTGGAAAGAATGATCAATACCCGCCAGATTGATTTAGCCGTTGTCTTTCAAAAAGATAAAATCCTGCGCTGGAGCGCCAGACCGATCCTTGAAGAACAGCTTTTTCTGATTGGCTCCCATGCCCTGCTGGCGGCGCTTCCTGATAACCCGATCACACCTGAACAACTGGCAGGCATTCCGCTCATTATGCCAAGCCAGGGACACGGGCTGCGCGGCAGGCTGGACGCTGTCTGCCAGGAACATGCGCTTAACGTTGAAATCGTCGCGGAAATTGACGGCCTGGCGTTGTTGATGCGCGCCGTGCGCGACGGTCTTGGCGCCACGTTGCAGCCCGGCGCGGCGATTTCTCATCTGGATAACGACGCGCTACGCGTGATCGGCGTCCATAATCCGGTACTCAGCCGCCCCAATTTTTTAGTCAGCCTGTCGGATGATGAACTGACGCCCGCCGGCCTTGCCGCCAGAGTAGTCCTTACCAAAGTTATGCGTCAGTTAGTCGACGCCGGTGAATGGCCAGGCGCAACCCTTTACGCTTACTAAACCCCTGTTTAGCGCTACCTGATAGCGCGCCGCTTATTTATCCGTATACATTTCAATTACAAATTTAACAAATAGTTAAATGGTACGGGAGTATAAGATGGTTGATGTACTGGTGATAGGCGGAGGCAATGCCGCATTATGCGCCGCCCTGACCGCACGGGAAGCGGGCGCATCGGTTCTGCTGCTGGAGGCTGCCCCGCGGGAATGGCGCGGCGGAAATTCTCAGCACACACGAAACCTGCGCTGTATGCATGATGCGCCGCAGGATGTGCTGGTAGAAAGCTATCCTGAAGAGGAATTCTGGCAGGATCTGTGGCGAGTCACCGACGGCAACACCAACGAGGCGCTGGCGCGGCTGGTCATTCGCACCTCTTCGCAATGCCGCGACTGGATGCGCAAACATGGCGTTAACTTTCAACCGCCACTGTCTGGGGCGCTCCACGTTGCGCGCACCAATGCGTTTTTTATGGGCGGCGGGAAAGCGCTCGTCAATGCCTATTACCGTAGCGCCGAACGGCTGGGCGTACAGATTCGCTATAACACGCCGGTTCACGCGCTTGAACTTCATGACGGCGAATTCGTGGCAGCGCTGGCGGGTAGCGAACGTATTACCGCCAAAGCCTGCGTATTAGCGGCTGGCGGTTTCGAATCAAACCGTGAATGGCTGCGGGAAGCCTGGGGAGAAAACGCCCGCGGCGAATGGCCCGCGGATAATTTCCTGATTCGCGGCACGCGTTTTAACCAGGGCGTATTACTCAAATTTATGATGGATGCCGGCGCGGATATCATTGGCGATCCGTCCCAGTCGCACTGCGTAGCGATTGATGCCAGGGCGCCGCTGTACGACGGCGGTATTTGTACTCGCGTGGATTGCGTATCGCTGGGTATTGTCGTGAATCGCGACGCCGAACGTTTTTATGATGAAGGCGAAGATTTCTGGCCGAAGCGTTACGCCATTTGGGGGCGGCTGGTGGCTCAACAGCCAGGACAAATTGGCTATTCGATTATTGACAGCAAAGCCATCGGCCACTTTATGCCGCCGGTTTTTCCTGGCGCGCAGGCCAATACGCTGGCAGAACTGGCCTGCCAGTTGGGGCTGGACGCGGAAAAATTTACCCATACCGTCACGCAGTATAACCAGGCCTGCCAACCCGGTCATTTTGATCATACCTTGCTTGATGACTGCGCCACCAAAAACCTGACGCCGGCGAAAACCCACTGGGCGCGCCCGCTTGATGCGCCGCCCTACTACGGTTATGCGCTGCGACCCGGCATCACGTTTACCTACCTGGGCCTGAAAGTTAACGAACGTGCCGCAGTGCATTTTGCCGGTCATCCAAGCCGCAACCTGTTTGTTGCCGGCGAGATGATGGCAGGAAATGTACTGGGCAAGGGGTATACCGCAGGCGTAGGCATGTCTATCGGCACAACCTTTGGCCGCATTGCGGGAATAGAAGCCGCCCGCGCGGCGCACAAGGAGGCGCAGCATGAAACAGCTTGAAAAATTAATCATTGAGGCCACCGTGCTTACCGAACCGGAAGCCGAGGTCGAACGCGTCATGCAAGTGTGTAACGCATGTCGCTACTGCGAAGGTTTTTGCGCGGTATTTCCGGCGATGACCCAGCGGCTCGAATTCGGTAAAGCCGATATTCATTATCTGGCGAATTTATGTCATAACTGCGGCGCCTGCCTGCACGCGTGCCAGTACGCGCCGCCCCATGAATTTGCCATTAACGTGCCGAAAGCGATGGCGCAAGCCCGCCTGGAGACGTATCAACAGTATGCCCAGCCCGCCGCTTTTGGCGCGTTATACCGCCGGGCGGGGATCACCGTCGCGCTGGCGCTGATAGTCGGTCTGACGCTCTTTTTATTACTGGCGATGGCGCTGAAAGGGTCGCTGATTCATCCACCGCTGGCCGGTGACTTCTATCAAATTTTTCCGCATAGCCTGCTGGCATGGATGTTTGGCTCAGTTTTTGTGCTGGCAATCGGTTTGCTTATGGCGGGCGTAATTCGCTTCTGGCGTGAGATCTCGCCGGGCGTACCGCGTTCGGCGGAGATTGCGGAAGCGTCGCACAATGCGTTAACGCTGAAATATCTCGACGGCGGTCACGGCAAAGGTTGTAACGAAGCGGACGATGCGTTCACGCTGCTGCGCCGTCGCTTTCATCACTTTACCTTCTACGGTTTTATGCTCTGTTTTGCCGCCACGGTCGTGGCGACGGGCTATCACTATGTCGCCGGTTGGGAAGCGCCCTACCCGTTTTTTAGCCTGCCGGTCATGCTCGGCACGCTGGGCGGTATCGGTCTGCTTATCGGCCCGGCCGGGCTACTGTGGCTCAATCTGCGGCGGTCGCCGTTACATGGCGATGCGCGCCAGAAACCCATGGATCGCAGCTTTATTCTGCTGCTGTTCTTAACCAGTCTTACCGGGCTGGCGCTGCTGGCAGGCAGAGACACCAGCGGAATGGGCATACTGCTGGCGCTCCATTTAGGCGTGGTGATGGCGCTCTTTCTCACCCTTCCCTACGGAAAATTCGCCCACGGATTTTTCCGCTGCGCGGCCTTACTCAAATGGGCAATTGAGAAGCGACGCGGAAAACATGCGGGGGATACAGGCAACTGACCCGCAACATCTTACCCATAAAACAATAAAGACAGTGGAGAGCAAACCCTATGGCACAACACACACCTGCAACATCGCGCGCCGGCACGTTCGGCGCAATACTGCGCGTGACAAGCGGCAATTTTCTTGAACAGTTTGATTTTTTCTTGTTCGGATTTTACGCCACCTATATCGCCAGAACGTTTTTTCCGGCGGAAAGCGAATTTGCCTCATTAATGTTGACCTTTGCCGTCTTTGGCTCCGGTTTTTTAATGCGCCCCGTCGGCGCGATTGTGCTTGGCGCCTATATTGACAGAATCGGACGTCGTAAAGGGCTGATGGTGACGCTGGCGATTATGGGCTGCGGTACGTTGCTCATCGCCCTCGTCCCCGGCTACCAAACGATCGGCCTGGCAGCGCCTGCGTTGGTGCTGTTGGGCCGGTTATTACAAGGATTTTCTGCGGGCGTTGAGTTAGGCGGCGTCTCGGTCTATCTGTCCGAAATCGCAACGCCAGGCAATAAAGGGTTTTATACCAGTTGGCAATCCGCCAGTCAGCAGGTCGCGATTGTTGTCGCCGCGTTGATTGGTTATAGCCTGAATATCACGCTGGGACACGACGCGATATCGGAGTGGGGCTGGCGAATTCCGTTCTTTATCGGCTGTATGATCATTCCGCTGATTTTTGTTTTACGTCGTTCATTACAAGAAACAGAAGCGTTTTTACAACGCAAGCATCGCCCCGACACCAGGGAAATTTTTGCAACTATCGCCAAAAACTGGCGCATTATTACAGCCGGAACGCTGCTGGTGGCGATGACCACCACAACGTTTTATTTTATCACCGTTTATACGCCGACCTATGGCAGAACCGTGCTTAATCTCAGCGCGCGGGACAGTTTGATCGTCACCATGTTAGTGGGGGTGTCCAATTTTATCTGGTTACCCATTGGCGGCGCGATTTCCGACCGGATTGGCCGTCGCGCCGTGTTAATGGGCATTACGTTGCTGGCGCTGATCACCACCTGGCCCGTCATGCAGTGGCTGACCGCCGCGCCCGACTTTACCCGCATGACGCTGGTACTGCTGTGGTTCTCTTTCTTTTTTGGCATGTATAACGGCGCAATGGTCGCGGCGTTAACCGAAGTGATGCCAGTCTATGTGCGTACCGTTGGTTTCTCGCTGGCCTTTAGCCTGGCGACGGCGATTTTTGGCGGCCTGACGCCGGCCATCTCTACCGCGCTGGTAAAGTTAACCGGCGATAAAAGCTCGCCCGGCTGGTGGCTGATGTGCGCAGCGTTATGTGGACTTGCCGCGACGGCGATGCTGTTTGTACGTCTGAGTCGCGGCTATATCGCGGCAGAAAATAAAGCCTGAAAAAACCACGGGCGGAAAACATTCGCCCGTGGGTGGCAAGGCAGGGTTTTATTGCACGTTATTATGACTGCGAATTTCCTGCCAGACCTTATCGCAGTCAGCCTTGACCGCCTGATCGTTACCCGTGCGCGTCGCCTGAATGCACTGCTGATAGTCCAGTACCCGCACGCTTTCTTCGTTAGCAAATTGCTGATGTTTACGCTCTTTTTTAAGGACATTCAGCACGCTTTGGCAGGCCTCTATCTTCTCAGGCGAGCCCTGTGCGGTATTGATACAGGCGCTGTACGCCTCTTTCAGCCGACTATCTTCTTCCGGCGCGGATGATGACGCGCAGGCCGTCAAACCGGCGGTCATGCTGGCGATGAGTAAAATTTTTTTCATAGGTCGTTCCTCAACAGCGCGGCAGACCGGCAGCCTGCCGCATCTGACATCAGAAAATAGTGAATGGCGCAATAACGATAAATTTCACGTCACGTTCATCCTGGAAGATGTTGCCGTAACCACCGCCCCAGCTTGGAATATTGGAGTGGTTGTCATATTCGGTGAAGTGCAGTTTGAACATGGTGCCTTTGGCACGCCCCTCCTGCAGGGTATAGACCGCATCCAGACTGTATGAGGACTCTTCGATAGTGCGGTTTTTGTCGTAGTAAGCATCCGGGTTACTTTGCCAGGTTGCCGGTTTAGCATCCCAGGCGTAAACGTAAGACGCGCCCACAGCCCAGCCCGGCAGATTCCAGTTTTTCAGGTCATACATCGCGCCGAAGAAAACCGCCTTTTCACCGTTAGCGTTAAAGTCGGAGCGGTTATCCCACCAGATATCCAGACGACCGTTTGAAGAGGCGTAGGTTGGCGTCATACGTTGCAGAAAATAGCCCTGCTGACCGTCCGCTTTCACCCAGGTGCCTTCCAGACGCAGGTCAACCACTTCCGCGACTTTGTAGCCGAAGGTCAACGCCTGCAGCCAGGCCGTACCGTCGTAAATATCATTCACGCTGCGATCGTCTACTTTGTCGCGCGCGCCGTAGAACTGGTAACTGGTGGTGAACGGATTGCCGCCTAAATCAAATTTATAGCTGGCCTTCGCGAAATATTGATCGACATAGCCTTCGGACTGACCAAACGCCGCTTCCAGCACCAGATCATTTTTGAAGTCGTACTTCGCGCCGATGGAGTGGAGATAATCCACATTGGTTTTTTTATCCGCCTGATAAAACTTATCCATTTCGGTATGCCACGGCGCTTTATATTCGTTAGTCCACATGTAGGAAAAACTTAACGCGCCCGCATCGCCATAGTCAAAACTGGCGCCGGCTTCCGCACCCTGATAGGTACCCGGCATAAAACTCCAGTGCGGCGCTAACAGCGTCTGACCGGTAGGCTGAATATAACCGGCACGCGCCCAGACCGGGCCATATTTAAATTTCGCGGCGGCTTTATAAAGACTGATACCGCTCTTATCGCCGGAATAGTCTTCGTCGTAGCCTTTATTCTTTTTCGAGAAGGCAATTTCGTTTGGATGACCGCTGTCGCCGTTTTCTGCCATTTCAATCGCGGTAAACGCTGCGATATCCAGACCGAACATATCCGCAGCGTAACCAGACTGAAAATCCAGGTTAGCGTTCCAGGTCGCATGAGAAAGGTTAGTTTTATATTTGTCGCCGTCGGTCACATCTTTGCGATCGCGTTCACGCTGCCAATAATAGATGCCGCCCGTTAACGTGGAGTCGTCGAAAAAGCCGGAGGCTTGCGCCTGCGGAACAACGATCCACCCCGACATTGCTGTGATACCGGCGATAGCCAGAGCCAGCGTACTACGTTTGCCACTAAACGTACGCATAAGTTAATCCTCTTTGACGTATAAATTGCTGCCGACAAAAGCGAACAGCGAAAAAATAAAAATAAAAAGTAGCGCTGAGAAACCTCATTTACTACGTTAAATAGACTATTTTTCGCGATGCGAATTATCAATCTCTTTCTGTAACCAGTATGTAATAATATGAGCAACCGCACATATTTAATTGCTTTCTGTTACATTCGGCTGCTGGTGGGGGAAGCAGACCGCCAGAAAGAAAATTGACTTGTTTTCCATAGGCATGAAAATAATTGTCTCCTGTTGACCTGACGCTTATAACATTTAGATTAATAATCATTTATCAGATCAATAATTTTCAGAGAATAATTAATTCGCCTCGCAAAAAAGAGAATCGACTTAGAAATGCAGAGAAAAAACGCCGCAGAACGCGGCGTTGATAAGGTATTTTTACAGTATTCGCCTGTAGGTGCAGTGCTTATTCGCCCGCTTTCGCCCAGGTATCACGCAGGCCCACGGTGCGGTTAAAGACCAGCTTATCGGCCGTTGCATAGCGGCTGTCGAGGCAGAAGTAGCCTTCACGTTCAAACTGGAAAGCTTTTCCTGCTACCGCCGCTTTCAGCGACGGCTCGCCATACCCCTGCTTAATCACTAATGATTCGGGGTTGATAACAGACAGGAAGTCCTCCGCGGCGCCCGGGTTCGGCACGCTGAACAGACGGTCGTAGAGACGGATTTCAATCGGCAGCGCATGTGCTGCGCTAACCCAGTGGATTACGCCTTTCACTTTACGCCCGTCAGCCGGATCTTTACTCAGCGTATCGGCATCATAGGTACAGAAGATGGTGGTGATATTCCCTTCGGCATCCTTCTCTACGCGCTCCGCTTTAATAACGTAGGCATTACGCAGACGCACTTCTTTGCCCATCACCAGACGCTTGTACTGCTTGTTCGCTTCTTCGCGGAAATCTGCGCGATCGATCCAGATCTCACCGCTAAACGGCACTTCACGGCTGCCCATCTCCGGTTTATTCGGATGGTTAGGCATGGTAACCATTTCGCTCTCACCCTGCGGGTAGTTTTCGATAACCAGTTTTACCGGATCGATTACCGCCATTGCGCGCGGCGCGTTTTCGTTCAGATCTTCGCGAATGCAGGATTCCAGCGACGCCATCTCAATGGTGTTGTCCTGCTTGGTGACGCCGATGCGTTTGCAGAACTCACGAATAGAAGCCGCGGTATAGCCGCGACGGCGCAGACCGGAAATAGTCGGCATACGCGGATCGTCCCAACCTTCGACGTGTTTGTCGGTCACCAGCAGGTTCAGCTTACGCTTGGACATCACGGTGTATTCCAGATTCAGCCGCGAGAATTCGTACTGGCGCGGGTGAACCGGAATGGTGATGTTGTCCAGTACCCAGTCGTACAGACGACGGTTGTCCTGGAACTCCAGCGTACACAGAGAATGAGTAATACCTTCCAGCGCATCGCTGATGCAGTGAGTAAAGTCGTACATCGGGTAGATGCACCACTTCGTGCCGGTCTGATGATGCTCGGCGAATTTAATGCGATACAGCACCGGATCGCGCATCACGATAAACGGCGACGCCATGTCGATTTTAGCGCGCAGACAGGCTTTACCCTCTTCAAAACCGCCGGTACGCATTTTTTCAAATAGCGCGAGGTTTTCTTCCACGCTGCGATCGCGGAACGGGCTGTTTTTACCCGGCGCGGTCAGCGTACCGCGGTATTCGCGGATCTGCTCCGGCGTCAGCTCATCAACGTAGGCCAGGCCTTTATTGATCAGCTCGACCGCATAGGCGTGCAGTTGGTCAAAGTAATCGGAGGAGTAGCGAATATCGCCAGACCAGTGAAAGCCTAACCACTCGACGTCGTTTTTGATCGAATCAACGTACTCGATATCTTCTTTTACCGGGTTGGTGTCATCGAAACGCAGGTTGCACTGGCCCTGATAATCTTGCGCGATGCCAAAGTTCAGGCAGATAGATTTCGCGTGGCCGATGTGCAGATAGCCATTCGGCTCCGGCGGAAAACGGGTATGGACAGTGGTATGTTTACCACTCGCCAGATCTTCATCAATAATCTGACGAATAAAGTTAGTCGGGCGGGCTTCAGCCTCACTCATCGTGGATTCCTCAAAGCGTAAACAACGTATAACGGCATATGATCTTATAAGCCGGACAGACTGACAACCTTTAGTTACTTAAAAAGTGGCTTTGCAGAAAATATTGGGGCTAATTGCGGTAAAAAAAAGCGGCGAAGGTTCCCCTCTGCCGCTTATGTTTTCTGTGATATCGCCGGATGACGTCTTACGCCTTATCCGGCCAGGAAGCGATTATTTGCTCTTGATCTCGTACAGTGGCGTTTGACCCGCTACCACGTGACCATCCGCTTTGATGACCAGAGCGCTGAAGTCATCGCTGTTGCTACAAACAACCGGGCTTATCATGGAACGCGCATTGGCATTCAGGAAGTCCAGATCCAGTTCCAGAACCGGCTGACCCGCCGTGACTTCCGCCCCCTCTTCTACCAGACGCTTGAAGCCCTGACCGTTCAGAGCGACGGTATCGATACCCATATGGACAACGATCTCCGCGCCTTTTTCGGTTTCCAGACAGAACGCGTGGTTAGTGTTGAAGATTTTCACGATAGTACCCGCGGCCGGAGAAACCACGGTTTTATCGGTGGGTTTCACTGCTACGCCGTCGCCGACCGCTTTGCTGGCGAAAGCTTCATCCGGTACCTGATCCAGCGCCACTACCTCACCGGTAATCGGAGAGACCAGTTCAGCGATAGTCACCGCATTCGGCACCGCCTGGGGTTTGGCCGCCGGAGCAGGTGTTGCAACGTGAGCCGCATCAGCAGACGCTGCCGCGACCGGCCCCCGCGCCACCACTTTCTTCATTTCATCGCCAATCGATTCCGCTTTCGCGCCGACAATAACCTGAATGGTCTGTTTGTTCAGTTTCACCACGCCGGAAGCGCCGAGGCGTTTGCAGGCCGCATCGTTGACACGAGCAGAGTCATTCACGGTCAGGCGCAGACGGGTAATACACGCATCGATCGCTTTCAGGTTGTCCGTACCGCCAACCGCAGCAATATAGCTGGTCGCCAGTTGCGTTAACCCTTCTTCGGTGTTGCTGTTGGCTTCTTCCGTTACCATCTCATCAACTTTATCTTCGCGGCCCGGCGTTTTCAGGTTAAACATACGAATAACCGCGCTGAACAGCAGGAAGTAGATGATAAAGAATACAACGCCCATCACCAGCAACATCCAGACGTTATTGCTGGCCGCTGGCAGGTTATACATCAGAACATAGTCGATCGCGCCTGCCGAGAAAGAGAAGCCTGCATGGATACCCAGCAGCGTCGCGACGAACAGGCTGATACCGGTCAAAATGGCATGCAGGAGGTACAGCAGCGGCGCCAGGAACATAAACAGGAATTCCAGCGGCTCGGTTACGCCGGTCAGAAACGCGGTGATCGCGACAGACAGCAGCATACCGCCCACCATCGGACGACGTTCTTTCGGCGCGGCGAAATACATCGCCAGAGCGGCGCCCGGCAGACCAAACATCATGATCGGGAAGAAGCCGGACATAAACATCCCCGCCGTGCCGTCGCCAGCATAGAAGCGGTTGATGTCGCCGTGGAATACAGTGCCTGCGGCATTGGTGAATTCACCAATCTGGAACCAGGCGATGGTGTTCAGTACCTGATGCAGACCGGTTGGGATCAGCAGACGGTTGATGAAGCCAAAGATACCGGAACCCAGCGCGCCTGCGGAAACGATCCATTCACCGCCCGCATGGATGCCATGCTGTACCGGCGGCCAGACGTAACCGAAAATAGCGGCCAGCACCAGACAGAAAAAGCCCGTTGCGATCGGCACAAAACGTTTTCCACCGAAGAAACTGAGAAAATCAGGCAGTTTGATACCAGACCAGCGATTATAAACCGCGCCGCCGACCAGACCGGTAATAATCCCCGCCAGCACGCCCATGTTGATTTCCGGGTTAATCGTCACCATCGCTTTGGTCATGACGAAGTAACCCACGGCTCCCGCCAGCGCTGCCGCGCCCGCGCTATCTTTAGACCAACTGGATGCCACGCCGATAGCGAAGACCAGCGCCAGGTTATCGAAAATAGACCCGCCCGCTTGCGCGATAAACGGCATATTCAGCAAATCTGGTTGGCCGAATCGCAGCAACAACGCTGCCACCGGCAACACGGCGATAGGGAGCTGCAACGCCCTACCCAGCCGCTGGAAAAAACCTAAAATATTCATCTTATTCCCCCTACGAGACGCCGATATGGCTTCTTTGAAGCCGTTTTTTATTGTGTTGCAAACGTTAAAAACGTGATGTTCTGTAATCGAACGGTGAGATCATCTTCTACAGAGTGTGTGGAAAATTAATTCGCCTCGCAAATTAAACGGGTGTTTTTTGTGATTATAATCACTAAATATCGTAATCACCCCCACCATCCACTGGCTAACACGGAAAACTTATTTTATGATTCAAAAAATCAGGACGGATTGAACACGAACCCTGGATATCCAGGTTACGCTTAATACGATCCGCCAAATTTTGACATTGATTATTGAGGTGAAGAATGAGACTGATCCCCCTGAGTACCGCAGAACAGGTTGGCAAATGGGCCGCTCGCCATATCGTTAACCGTATTAATGCGTTCAAACCGACCGCCGATCGTCCGTTTGTCCTTGGACTGCCTACCGGCGGCACGCCGCTAACGGCGTACAAAGCGCTGGTTGAGATGCACAAAGCGGGCGAGGTCAGCTTTAAGCATGTGGTCACCTTTAATATGGACGAATATGTTGGCCTGCCGAAAGAGCACCCGGAAAGCTACCACAGCTTTATGCATCGTAACTTTTTCGATCACGTTGATATTCCAGAAGAAAACATCAATCTTCTCAACGGTAACGCACCGGATATCGATGCAGAATGCCGTCAATATGAAGAAAAAATTCGTTCTTACGGTAAAATCCATCTGTTTATGGGCGGCGTCGGCAACGACGGTCACATCGCCTTTAACGAACCGGCGTCTTCCCTGGCTTCCCGTACCCGTATCAAAACGTTAACCCATGATACTCGCGTAGCGAACTCCCGCTTCTTTGACGGCGACGTAAACCAGGTGCCGAAATACGCGCTGACGGTAGGCGTAGGCACGCTGCTGGATGCGGAAGAAGTGATGATTCTGGTGCTGGGCCATCAGAAAGCCCAGGCGCTGCAGGCGGCGGTTGAAGGCAACGTCAACCACATGTGGACCATTAGCTGCCTGCAACTCCATCCGAAAGCGGTTGTGGTATGCGATGAGCCGTCCACAATGGAACTTAAAGTTAAAACATTGAAATATTTCAATGAATTAGAAGCAGAGAATATTAAAGGTCTGTAATGTTGTCTCCGCCCCGCCAGTCAATGCGGGGCGGTAAATTTTTGATATCGGGGGTCGGAATGTATGCTTTAACCCAGGGCCGGATCTTTACCGGTCACGAAATTCTTGATGACCATGCGCTTGTTGTCGCTAATGGCCTGATTGACCGCGTTTGTCCGATGGCTGAACTGCCGTCGGGAATAGAACAACGCTCATTGAATGGGGCCATTCTCTCCCCCGGTTTTATTGATGTGCAGTTAAACGGCTGCGGCGGCGTGCAGTTTAACGATACCGCAGAAGCCGTCAGCGTTGAAACGCTGGAAATTATGCAGAAAGCCAATGAAAAATCGGGCTGTACTAACTTTCTGCCAACGCTTATCACTACCAGCGATGAATTGATGAAACAGGGCATTCGCGTCATGCGCGAATACCTGGAAAAACATCCGCACCAGGCGCTGGGTCTCCACCTGGAAGGGCCCTGGCTTAATCTGGTAAAAAAAGGCACCCATAATCCTGATTTCGTACGTAAACCAGACGCTGCGCTGGTCGATTTCTTGTGCGATAATGCCGACGTCATCACCAAAGTTACACTCGCGCCGGAAATGGTGCCTGCTGACGTAATCGCTAAACTGGCGAATGCGGGCATTGTGGTTTCCGCAGGCCACTCCAACGCGACGTTAAAAGAGGCAAAAGCGGGCTTCCGCGCCGGGATTACCTTTGCGACTCACCTGTTTAACGCGATGCCGTACATTACAGGGCGTGAGCCGGGCCTTGCTGGCGCTGTTCTGGACGAAGCGGATATTTATTGCGGCGTTATCGCCGATGGTCTGCATGTCGACTACGCCAACATTCGCAATGCCAAACGCCTTAAAGGCGACAAACTTTGTCTGGTGACAGACGCCACCGCACCGGCGGGGGCCAATATTGAGCAGTTCATTTTCGCAGGTAAAACAATATACTACCGCAATGGACTGTGTGTGGATGAAAACGGTACGTTGAGCGGTTCGTCCTTAACCATGATTGAAGGCGTACGCAACCTGGTCGCGCATTGCGGCATCGCGCTGGATGAAGTGCTGCGCATGGCAACGCTCTATCCAGCTCGCGCTATCGGCGTTGATAAACATCTCGGTAGCATTGCGCCGGGTAAAGTCGCCAACCTGACCGCGTTCACCCACGATTTTAAAATTATCAAGACCATCGTTAATGGTGACGAGGTCGTTGACTTGAGTAAGTGAGAATATGACACCAGGCGGACAAGCTCAGATAGGTAACGTTGATCTCGTAAAACAGCTTAACAGCGCGGCCGTTTACCGCCTGATTGACCAGCATGGTCCTATCTCGCGCATACAAATTGCCGAGCAAAGCCAGCTTGCTCCCGCCAGCGTAACGAAAATTACGCGTCAACTCATTGAACGCGGGCTGATCAAAGAAGTCGATCAGCAGGCCTCTACCGGAGGCCGCCGCGCTATCTCTATCGTCACGGAAACCCGTAACTTCCATGCCATTGGCGTTCGCCTGGGGCGTCATGACACCACTTTAACGCTCTACGATCTGAGCAGTAAAGTGGTCGCTGAGGAGCATTATCCGCTACCGGAGCGCACTCAGGAGACGCTGGAACATGCGCTGCTCAACACCATCGCCGTCTTTATTGATAGCTGTCAGCGTAAAATTCGTGAATTGATCGCTATCTCGGTGATCCTGCCAGGGCTTGTCGATCCGGAAAGCGGCGTGATTCGTTACATGCCGCACATTCAGGTTGAAAACTGGGGACTGGTCGAAGCGCTGGAAAAACGGTTTCACGTTACCTGTTTCGTGGGACACGATATTCGTAGCCTGGCGCTGGCGGAACACTACTTCGGCGCCAGTCAGGATTGCGAGGACTCGATTCTGGTGCGCGTCCATCGTGGTACAGGCGCCGGGATTATCTCCAACGGGCGCATCTTCATTGGCCGTAACGGCAACGTCGGCGAAATTGGGCACATTCAGGTGGAGCCGTTGGGCGAGCGCTGCCACTGCGGTAATTTCGGCTGTCTGGAAACCATTGCCGCCAATGTGGCGATTGAACAACGGGTGCTGAATTTGCTTAAACAAGGGTATCAAAGCCGTGTTCCGCTTGACGACTGCACGATTAAAACCATTTGTAAGGCGGCAAACCGGGGCGACAGTCTGGCCTCGGAAGTCATTGAGCATGTTGGTCGCCATTTGGGCAAAACGATCGCCATTGCTATCAACCTGTTTAATCCGCAAAAAATCGTCATTGCCGGCGAGATCATTGAAGCCGATAAAGTCCTGTTGCCCGCTATCGAAAGCTGTATCAATACGCAGGCGTTAAAGGCATTTCGCAAAAATTTGCCGGTGGTACGCTCCACGCTGGATCACCGTTCTGCTATCGGCGCATTTGCCTTAGTTAAACGCGCCATGCTCAACGGAACATTGCTGCAACGTTTGCTGGAAAGTTGATGCGCTCTTATAGTATCGGATTATTCACAAATTCCCTGGGTAGTTCATGACCATCAAGAATGTAATCTGCGATATCGACGGCGTGCTGATGCACGACAACGTAGCCGTACCCGGTGCGGCGGAATTTCTGACGGGGATTCTGGAAAAAGGTCTGCCGCTGGTGCTGCTGACCAATTACCCGTCGCAAACCGGCCAGGATCTGGCGAACCGTTTTGCTACCGCTGGCGTTAACGTGCCGGACAGCGTGTTTTATACTTCAGCAATGGCGACAGCCGATTTTCTGCGCCGTCAGGAAGGTAAGAAAGCGTATGTCGTGGGCGAAGGCGCGCTTATTCACGAGCTCTATAAAGCGGGTTTTACCATTACCGATGTGAACCCTGATTTTGTCATCGTTGGAGAAACCCGCTCCTACAACTGGGACATGATGCATAAAGCGGCATTTTTCGTCGCCAATGGCGCGCGCTTTATCGCCACCAATCCGGATACCCACGGTCGCGGCTTTTATCCGGCCTGCGGCGCGCTGTGCGCAGGCATTGAAAAAATTTCCGGCCGGAAGCCGTTTTATGTCGGCAAACCCAGCCCGTGGATCATCCGCGCGGCGTTAAACAAAATGCAGGCGCACTCGGAAGAGACCGTTATTGTCGGCGATAACCTGCGCACCGACATTCTGGCGGGGTTCCAGGCCGGTCTGGAGACCATTCTGGTGCTTTCAGGCGTATCAACGATCAATGATATTGACAGTATGCCGTTCCGCCCGAGCTGGATTTACCCTTCCGTCGCCGAGATCGACGTTATCTAAACCTGTCCCCTGCCTGATGACGCATAGCTTTCAGGCCTACGGTTCGAACAACATTGTAGGTCTGATAAGCGAAACGCCATTAGGAAAAACATAATTCAATTAAACCACGATAAAACTGAAGATCCATCAATAAATCCACGCAATACGTAATCATTTTTCACTAATCAACAATGACGATTGCATTTTTCATTTTTCAGACCGTAATCCCCTTGCGCCTTCCACGCCTTTGCGGCATTTTTTAGTCAAGCAAACACAAAAAGTACGACGCAACAGATTAACGGAGAAGGCTATGTGTTCTATTTTCGGCGTATTCGATATCAAAACAGATGCAGCGGAACTGCGTAAAAAAGCCCTTGAACTGTCACGCCTGATGCGCCATCGCGGCCCGGACTGGTCCGGCATCTACGCTTGCGATAACGCGATTCTCGCACATGAACGCTTGTCGATTGTTGATGTTAACGCCGGCGCCCAGCCCCTGTATAACGCCAGAAAAACCCACGTACTGGCGGTGAACGGTGAAATTTATAACCATCAGACGTTACGCGCGGAGTATGGCGATCGTTACGCGTTCCAGACAGGCTCCGACTGCGAAGTTATCCTCGCGCTATATCAGGAAAAAGGGCCGGATTTCCTTGACGATTTACAGGGGATGTTCGCCTTCGCCCTGTATGACAGCGAAAAAGACGCTTATCTGATTGGTCGTGACCATATCGGTATTATTCCGCTCTACATGGGCTATGACGAATTCGGCAACTTCTACGTAGCGTCAGAAATGAAAGCGCTGACCCCGGTCTGCCGCACCATTAAAGAGTTCCCGGCGGGCAGCTACCTGTGGAGCAAAGACGGCGAAATTCATCAGTACTATCAGCGCGACTGGTTCGATTACGATGCGGTAAAAGACAACGTTACCGACAAAAACGCGCTGCGCCAGGCGCTGGAAGAATCCGTGAAAAGCCACCTGATGTCCGACGTCCCTTACGGCGTGCTGCTCTCCGGCGGTCTGGACTCGTCGATTATCTCGGCTATCACCAAAAAATTCGCCGCCCGTCGCGTCGAAGATCAGGAGCGCTCCGAAGCCTGGTGGCCACAGTTGCACTCTTTTGCAGTCGGTCTGGAAGGTTCGCCTGACCTGAAGGCGGCCCAGGAAGTGGCTAACCACCTCGGCACCGTGCACCATGAAATTCACTTCACCGTGCAGGAAGGCCTTGATGCCATTCGTGATGTTATCTATCACATTGAAACCTATGACGTGACCACTATCCGCGCCTCAACGCCGATGTATCTGATGTCGCGTAAGATCAAAGCGATGGGCATCAAAATGGTGCTCTCCGGCGAAGGTTCCGATGAGGTGTTTGGCGGCTACCTGTACTTCCATAAAGCGCCGAACGCCAAAGAGTTACATGAAGAGACGGTCCGTAAGCTACAGGCGCTGCATATGTATGACTGCGCCCGCGCCAACAAAGCGATGTCCGCCTGGGGCGTGGAAGCGCGCGTACCGTTCCTGGATAAAAAATTCCTCGACGTGGCGATGCGTATCAACCCACAGGATAAAATGTGCGGCAACGGCAAGATGGAAAAACACGTGCTGCGCGAGTGCTTCGAGTCTTATCTGCCAGCAAGCGTCGCGTGGCGTCAGAAAGAGCAGTTCTCTGACGGCGTAGGCTACAGCTGGATCGATACGCTAAAAGAGGTGGCGGCGAAACAGATTTCCGATCAACAACTGGAAACCGCCCGCTTCCGCTTTCCATACAACACGCCGTCGTCTAAAGAAGCGTACTTGTACCGGGAAATTTTTGAAGAGCTGTTCCCGGTGCCAAGCGCGGCGGAATGCGTACCCGGCGGCCCGTCCGTCGCCTGTTCTTCCGCCAAAGCCATTGAGTGGGATGAAGCATTCAAAACGATGGATGACCCATCAGGCCGCGCGGTCGGCGTGCATCAGTCGGCGTACCAGTAAATTAACGATGACGAAAGAGCCCTTAGGGGCTCTTTTTTTATAGCAAACCACTTTCGGAAAAACGATTAATACCCAATAATTGCCGAATATTGCGCCACGCTGTTCGCAACCTAACCAAACAGACACTTTCCGACGTTTTTCGATGAAAAAGAGGTTGACGCTTCAAGGCTCAATACGCATAATGCGCCCCGCAACGCCGATAAGGTAACGCGAAAAAAAGATGGCTACGTAGCTCAGTTGGTTAGAGCACATCACTCATAATGATGGGGTCACAGGTTCGAATCCCGTCGTAGCCACCATCTTTTTTTGCGGGAGTGGCGAAATTGGTAGACGCACCAGATTTAGGTTCTGGCGCCGCAAGGTGTGCGAGTTCAAGTCTCGCCTCCCGCACCATTCACCGATAAGCGTTGTACGGATGGGGTATCGCCAAGCGGTAAGGCACCGGTTTTTGATACCGGCATTCCCTGGTTCGAATCCAGGTACCCCAGCCATATTTCTTCGAGTTTGCGGTTCACCGCGACGGTATTGGGGTATCGCCAAGCGGTAAGGCACCGGTTTTTGATACCGGCATTCCCTGGTTCGAATCCAGGTACCCCAGCCATCGAAGAAATCATCTGGCTACGTAGCTCAGTTGGTTAGAGCACATCACTCATAATGATGGGGTCACAGGTTCGAATCCCGTCGTAGCCACCATATTCAGAACGCGTCGAGGTATTCGACCGGTTCGAAAATAATTTGTTGGGGTATCGCCAAGCGGTAAGGCACCGGATTCTGATTCCGGCATTCCGAGGTTCGAATCCTCGTACCCCAGCCAGTTTTAAAGACGCTCTGCTAATGAGCGCAAGAAGTACGACAATTGGGGTATCGCCAAGCGGTAAGGCACCGGATTCTGATTCCGGCATTCCGAGGTTCGAATCCTCGTACCCCAGCCACCTTTAAAAAGCTCGCTTCGGCGAGCTTTTTGCTTTTCTGGCAATTCGGACTGCCTGATGGCGCTACGCTTATCAGGCCTACGGGCGAATACAGACCGGGTAAGGTATTACCGCCACCCGGCATAACACAAACTACAACCCCAACGCATACTTCAGCGCCTGACGTTTTAGTACGCCTGCGCGCTGCGCCGCCATCAGCCCCATATTGCGTAAAATACGCAGCGGCGGCAATTCATTGCTGAACCCGGCATAAAACAGATCCATTCCACTTTGCATCATAAAATTATCTGCCATGCGCCGCGTCTGATAGCGTTTCAACACCGAATGGCTGGCCCAGGACTCGCCATAGCTACGGGCACTCGCCAGCACATCAATCAACGCATCAACATCCCGATACCCCAGGTTGACGCCCTGCCCGGCCAGCGGATGAATGGTATGCGCCGCGTCGCCTACCAGGGCCAGCCCCGGTTGTACATACTGCAACGCGTGACGACGGGTTAGCGGAAACGCGCCCGCCGCGACCGGCATCACCGCCCCCAGACGCGCCGGAAAATGCTGGTTAATTTCCACCTGCAATTGCGTCATCGATAAACTCTGTAGCTGGCGAATACGTGCCGGAGCGTCATACCACACCAGCGACGCCCAATCGTCGAACAGCGGCAAAAAGGCGCGCGGCCCCGTCGGCGTAAACTGCTGCCAGGTGCTGTCGCCTGGCGCATTTTCACACTTGACGGTGATAAGCATACACGACTGCGCATATTGCCAGGCATGAATGCCAATTCCCGCCATTTGCCGAACCTGCGAATTCGCGCCGTCGGCGCCAATCACTAACTTCGGCGTTACCCATTCGCCGTCGGCCAGTTCCAGCGCATAACCATCGTGGCGGCGGTGCAATGCCGACAGTGAAGCCGGAACGCGCAGCGTCACGCCGGGGTGCGCTTCCAGCGCCTGCCATAGCGCCTGTTGCAGGACATTGTTCTCCACCATATAGCCTAACAGCGGCAGCTTGAGTTCAGCGGCGTCGAACACCACATGGGCGTTTTCCCACTCCCAGGTCTCCAGTCGCCGATAAGGATGGCTACGCATCCCCTGCACCGCCTCCCAAACGCCCAGTCCCTTGAGCAGCGCCACGGATGCCGCGCTAATGGCCGAAATCCGCACGTCAGGCTGGCTGTCAGCCACAAACGGCGCAGGCGCGGCATGTTCTATTACCATCACCGTAAACCCTTGCTGCGCCAGACCCAGCGCCAGCGCGCCGCCGACCATTCCCCCGCCGACAATGGCAATTTCCGTTGGTTGATTTGTCATGGTCATTCATCCTGTTACGTTTTAGACAAGTTTACAGGATTTTTTACCCATTAGGGCTGACGTCAGTCATACTGGTCACAACCGCGCCAAAGCATTACACTATGCGCCCTGCTTTTCAGCCACTATTTCGCAAGAGCAAGTCGATGACTAAAAAACTCCATATTAAAACCTGGGGCTGTCAGATGAACGAGTACGATTCATCGAAGATGGCCGATCTGCTGGACGCCACCCACGGCTATCAACTGACCGACGTGGCGGAAGAGGCGGATGTGCTGCTGTTGAATACCTGCTCAATCCGCGAGAAGGCTCAGGAAAAAGTCTTCCATCAATTAGGTCGCTGGAGACTGTTAAAAGAGAAAAATCCCGATCTGATTATCGGCGTCGGCGGCTGCGTGGCTTCCCAGGAAGGCGAGCACATTCGTCAACGCGCCCATTACGTCGACATTATTTTTGGCCCGCAAACCTTACACCGCCTGCCGGAGATGATTAACTCCGTGCGTGGCGACCGCAGCCCGGTGGTCGATATCAGCTTCCCGGAAATCGAGAAGTTCGACCGTTTGCCGGAACCGCGCGCAGAAGGCCCGACCGCTTTCGTTTCTATCATGGAAGGCTGCAATAAATATTGTACTTACTGCGTGGTACCGTATACCCGCGGTGAAGAAGTCAGCCGTCCCTCAGACGATATCCTGTTCGAAATCGCCCAGTTAGCGGCGCAGGGCGTGCGTGAGGTCAACCTGCTGGGCCAGAACGTTAACGCCTGGCGCGGAGAAAACTACGACGGCACCACCGGCACCTTTGCCGATCTGCTGCGTCTGGTTGCCGCCATCGACGGCATTGACCGTATTCGCTTTACCACCAGCCATCCGATTGAGTTCACCGACGATATTATCGAGGTGTACCGCGATACGCCGGAACTGGTCAGTTTCCTGCATCTGCCGGTACAGAGCGGTTCCGATCGCGTGTTGAATCTGATGGGGCGCACCCACACTGCGCTGGAATATAAAGCAATCATCCGTAAACTGCGCGCGGCGCGGCCGGACATTCAGATAAGCTCTGACTTTATCGTCGGTTTCCCTGGCGAAACTACCGATGATTTCGAAAAAACCATGAAGCTTATCGCTGACGTCAACTTTGATATGAGCTACAGCTTTATCTTCTCTGCGCGTCCGGGAACGCCGGCTGCCGATATGGTTGATGACGTACCGGAAGAAGAGAAAAAGCAGCGTCTGTATATTCTGCAAGAGCGTATCAATCAGCAGGCGATGGCATGGAGCCGCCGTATGCTCGGCACGACACAGCGCATTCTGGTGGAAGGCACGTCACGTAAAAACATTATGGAACTGTCTGGCCGTACCGAAAACAATCGGGTGGTGAACTTTGAAGGCACGCCGGAGATGATTGGTAAGTTTGTCGATGTGGAAATTACTGACGTCTATCCGAACTCCCTGCGCGGAAAAGTGGTGCGTACCGAAGATGAAATGGGGCTGCGCGTCGCCGAAACGCCGGAGTCCGTCATTGCCCGTACCCGTAAAGAAAATGAGCTGGGGGTAGGATTCTACCAGCCTTAATCCTGCTGGAAAGGCAATAATGCCCGATGGCGCTACGCCTGTCGGGCTTCCTGGTCATGGCCTGTCGCCCGACGGGCCTTGCAATTTTCTATCTCCACCCCCATCTTCATTGCAATGCTTGCGCCTTTTCCCTATGGCGTGAATAATTTCCTTAGATGCCGGTAAATGTTCAGCGTCCGGCGATACAGATACAAGAGGAACAGTTTGAATATAGACACTCGCGAAATTACCCTTGAGCCCGCAGACAACGCCCGTCTGTTGAGCCTTTGCGGGCCGTTTGATGACAATATTAAACAGCTCGAACGTCGTCTCGGTATTGAAATCAACCGCCGTGACAATCACTTTAAACTGACCGGTCGTCCGATTTGCGTGACCGCGGCGACAGATATTTTGCGAAGTCTGTATGTCGATACCGCACCGATGCGCGGCCAGACTCAGGATATCGAACCGGAACAAATTCATCTGGCGATCAAAGAAGCGCGGGTGCTGGAACAGAGCGCGGAAAGCGTGCCTGACTATGGCAAAGCGATTAATATCAAAACCAAGCGCGGCGTGATTAAACCGCGTACCCCTAACCAGGCGCAGTACATCGCCAATATTCTCGATCACGATATTACCTTTGGCGTCGGCCCGGCGGGTACCGGTAAAACTTATCTTGCGGTCGCCGCTGCGGTAGACGCCCTGGAGCGCCAGGAGATTCGCCGTATTCTGCTGACCCGTCCGGCGGTGGAAGCGGGCGAAAAACTGGGCTTTCTGCCAGGCGATTTAAGTCAGAAAGTGGACCCGTACCTGCGTCCGCTGTATGACGCGTTGTTCGAAATGCTCGGCTTTGAAAAAGTCGAGAAGCTGATTGAACGCAATGTGATTGAAGTCGCGCCGCTGGCCTATATGCGCGGACGCACATTAAACGACGCCTTTATCATTCTGGATGAAAGCCAGAACACCACTATCGAACAGATGAAGATGTTCCTGACGCGTATCGGCTTTAACTCGAAAGCGGTGATCACCGGCGACGTGACGCAGATTGACCTGCCACGCAACACCAAATCCGGCTTGCGTCATGCCATTGAAGTGCTGGCGGAAGTCGATGAAATCAGCTTTAACTTCTTCCACAGCGAAGACGTGGTGCGCCATCCGGTCGTTGCCCGCATTGTTAACGCCTATGAAGCTTGGGAAGAGGCAGAACAAAAACGCAAAGCGGCGTTGGCGGCAGAGCGTAAGCGTGAAGCCCAGGAGCAGGAGCAGAAATGAGCCAGGTGATCCTCGATTTACAGTTGGCCTGTGAAAACCACGCGGGCCTTCCGGATGAAGCTCAGTTTCAACGCTGGCTGGACGGCGTTATTCCGCAGTTTCAGGAAGAGGCGGAAGTCACAATCCGTCTGGTGGATGAGGCCGAAAGCCACGACCTTAATTTAACGTACCGCGGGAAAGATAAACCCACTAATGTTCTCTCCTTCCCGTTTGAAGCGCCCCCCGGCATTGAAATGCCGCTACTGGGCGATCTGATTATTTGCCGTCAGGTCGTGGAGCAGGAAGCGCAGGAACAGAGCAAGCCGCTGGAGGCGCACTGGGCGCACATGGTCGTGCACGGTAGCCTGCATTTGCTGGGTTACGATCATATCGACGATGACGAAGCGGAAGAGATGGAGTCTCTCGAAACGGAGATTATGCTTGCTATGGGCTATGAGGATCCGTACATTGCCGAGAAGATTGCAGAATAGTAGCTTGCCGGATGGCGGCGCTTGCGCCTTATCCGGCCTACATTCATGCCTTTTGTAGCCCTGATAAGCGTAGCGCCATCAGGCAAAACATGCCGTCACAGCTGAGTATGCGCATGACGAGCTTTGTATTAACTAACATGAGAACCCATACGACGCCATGAGCGACGACAATTCACACAGTAGTGACACAGTAAACAGTAAAAAGGGATTTTTTTCCCTGCTACTCAGCCAGCTTTTCCACGGTGAACCTAAAAACCGTGATGAGTTGCTGGCGCTGATCCGTGATTCCGGGCAGAACGAGCTTATCGATGAAGATACGCGCGATATGCTCGAAGGCGTAATGGACATCGCCGACCAGCGCGTTCGCGATATTATGATCCCGCGCTCCCAGATGATTACCCTGAAACGCAACCAGACGCTGGACGAATGTCTCGATGTTATCATCGAGTCCGCCCACTCGCGTTTTCCGGTGATCAGCGAAGATAAAGATCACATTGAAGGGATTCTGATGGCCAAAGATTTGCTGCCGTTTATGCGCAGCGATGCCGAAGCCTTCAGCATGGACAAAGTGTTACGCCCCGCGGTTGTCGTACCGGAGAGCAAACGGGTTGACCGTATGCTCAAGGAATTCCGCTCCCAGCGCTACCATATGGCCATCGTTATCGATGAGTTTGGCGGCGTTTCCGGCCTGGTGACTATCGAAGACATCCTCGAACTGATTGTCGGTGAAATTGAAGATGAGTATGACGAAGAAGACGATATCGACTTCCGTCAGCTTAGCCGCCATACCTGGACGATTCGCGCGCTGGCGTCGATTGAAGACTTCAATGACGCTTTCGGCACCCACTTCAGCGATGAAGAAGTCGATACCATCGGCGGACTGGTGATGCAGGCGTTCGGCCATTTACCGGCCCGCGGCGAAACCATTGACATTGATGGTTACCAGTTCAAAGTGGCGATGGCCGATAGTCGTCGTATTATTCAGGTGCATGTCAGGATCCCGGATGACTCGCCCCAGCCAAAACTGGACGAATAACAGCAATAGTGGACTAAAAATGGCATTTGCCTCGTTAATTGAACGCCAGCGTATTCGCCTGCTGCTGGCGTTATTATTCGGCGCCTGCGGAACACTGGCTTTCTCTCCGTATGACGTCTGGCCCGCAGCGATAGTGTCGCTTATCGGGCTGCAGGCCTTAACGTTTAATCGCCGCCCGCTCCAGTCTGCCGCCATCGGCTATTGCTGGGGACTCGGACTTTTCGGTAGCGGGATTAACTGGGTTTATGTCAGTATCGCGCAGTTTGGCGGCATGCCGGGCCCGGTTAACGTTTTTCTGGTGGTGCTGCTTGCAGCTTATCTCTCGCTGTATACCGGACTGTTTGCCGGGATTTTGTCGCGCCTGTGGCCAAAAACCAACTGGCTGCGCGTCGCTATCGCCGCGCCTGCAATATGGCAAATCACCGAATTTTTACGCGGCTGGGTGCTGACCGGCTTCCCCTGGCTGCAATTTGGCTATAGTCAGGTCGACGGCCCGCTAAAAGGCCTGGCGCCGGTAATGGGCGTCGAAGCGATCAACTTCCTGCTGATGATGGTCAGCGGCCTGTTAGCGCTGGCACTGGCGACGCGGAACTGGCGTCCGCTGGCTGTCGCCGTGATTCTGTTTGCTTTGCCCTTTCCGCTACGTTATATCCAGTGGTTTACGCTGGAACCGGCCAAAGCGACCCAGGTATCGCTGGTGCAGGGCGATATCCCGCAGTCGCTGAAGTGGGACGAAAACCAGCTACTGAATACGCTAAAAATTTATCTCAACGAAACTCGCCCAGAGTTAGGCAAATCACAGATTATTATCTGGCCTGAGTCGGCGATTCCGGATCTCGAAATCAATCAGCAGCCCTTCCTTCGTTCGCTGGACGAGATGTTACGCGAAAAAAATAGCACGCTGATCACCGGTATTGTCGATGCGCGTCTCAATAAACAGAATCGATACGACACCTACAATACGATTATTACGTTGGGCAAAGATAATCCATACAGTTATGATTCGCCCAATCGCTACAATAAAAATCACCTTGTGCCCTTTGGCGAGTTCGTTCCGCTGGAGTCTATCCTGCGTCCGCTGGCGCCGTTCTTCGATCTGCCCATGTCCTCCTTTAGCCGCGGCCCTTATATCCAGCCGCAGTTACATGCGCACGACTATAAGCTGACGGCGGCAATCTGTTATGAAATTATTCTTGGCGAACAGGTGCGGGATAACTTCCGCCCGGACACCGACTATCTGCTGACGATTTCTAACGACGCCTGGTTTGGTAAGTCCATTGGCCCGTGGCAACATTTCCAGATGGCGCGGATGCGTTCGCTGGAGCTGGCGCGTCCGTTACTGCGCAGTACTAATAACGGTATTACGGCGGTGATTGGCCCGCAGGGCGAAATTCAGGCGATGATCCCGCAGTTCACACGCCAGGTGCTGACCACCAAAGTCACGCCGACCACGGGGTTAACTCCCTATGCTCGTACCGGCAACTGGCCGCTATGGGTACTGACCGCGCTGTTTGCTTTTGGCGCGGTAGTGATGAGTCTGCGACAACGACGGAAATAATATCTCCCCAGGCCGGATAGCGCTTCATTTATCTGGCCTGAAAATCCTCCTTTTTCCCCCATTCTGGCACGTCTATTGCTTTGTTAAACATGGCAAACCTGTTCTGGCTGCTTGTGCAACCTGGTCGCACCAAAATCGATCATCGGTAGCACCTGAACGGTGCAATGTAGGATTTTTGCCTCTGAACGGTGCGGCGCACTTCGCAAAAATAAACAATATCGCAGCAAAATATTTACAACAAGCCACACTAAATGTTAACAAACACACATAACACTGCACGCGCAAGTTGCAGGCAATAACAACATCACAATAGCTATCAATGCGTCGACGGCGCAGATGATAAAGGAGTTGGATATGCAATTACGTAAGCTAACCACAGCAATGCTGGTCATGGGACTGTCTGCGGGCCTTGCGCACGCAGAAGATGGCGCGCCTGCCGCTGGTAGCACCCTGGACAAGATCGCTAAAAATGGCGTGATCGTCGTCGGGCATCGCGAATCTTCTGTGCCCTTTTCTTATTACGACAACCAGCAGAAAGTGGTCGGCTATTCCCAGGACTACTCCAACGCCATTGTGGAAGCGGTAAAAAAGAAACTTAACAAGCCGGATCTGCAGGTGAAGCTGATTCCGATCACCTCGCAAAACCGTATTCCGCTGTTGCAAAACGGAACCTTCGATTTTGAATGTGGTTCAACGACTAACAACCTTGAGCGCCAGAAACAGGCCGCCTTCTCCGATACGATTTTCGTCGTCGGGACGCGACTGCTGACTAAAAAAGGCGGCGATATTAAAGATTTCCCGGATCTGAAAGGCAAAGCGGTCGTCGTCACCTCCGGGACGACCTCTGAAATTCTGCTGCATAAGCTTAACGAAGAGCAAAAGATGGGGATGCGTATTATTAGCGCGAAAGACCACGGTGACTCGTTCCGCACCCTGGAAAGCGGTCGCGCCGTCGCCTTTATGATGGATGACGCGCTGCTGGCCGGAGAGCGCGCCAAAGCCAAGAAACCGGATAACTGGGAGATTGTCGGTAAACCGCAGTCCCAGGAAGCCTACGGCTGTATGCTGCGTAAAAACGACCCTGAGTTTAAAAAGTTGATGGACGATACCATCGCTCAGGCGCAAACCTCCGGCGAAGCGGAAAAGTGGTTTGATAAGTGGTTTAAAAATCCGATCCCACCGAAAAACCTGAACATGAATTTCGAGTTGTCTGACGAGATGAAAGCCCTGTTCAAAGCACCGAATGATAAAGCGCTTAACTAACTAAAACTAAATGGGACGGGACTCCTGTCCTCTCGATTGTCGCTCAGCACGGACAGACTATAAGCCTGATGGTCGTTCCCCCTCGGGCCTGAAACCGCAAATCGCCGGGCAACAATCTTCGAGGGTAGCACTGCTACCCTTTTTTTTCGGAGTAGATGTATGTCAATAGACTGGAACTGGGGTATTTTTTTACAGGAAGCCCCCTTCGGCAATACCACCTATCTCGGCTGGCTATGGAGTGGTTTTCAGGTCACCGTAGCCCTTTCGATTACCGCCTGGATTATCGCTTTCCTGGTAGGATCTATTTTCGGCATTTTACGTACCGTTCCCAACCGTTTCCTCTCCGGACTGGGCACATTGTACGTAGAACTGTTCCGTAACGTGCCGCTGATCGTGCAATTCTTCACCTGGTACCTGGTGGTGCCTGAACTGTTGCCGGAAGATCTTGGCATGTGGTTTAAGGCGGAACTCGATCCCAATATTCAGTTTTTCCTCTCCTCAATGATCTGTCTGGGACTGTTTACCGCCGCCCGCGTTTGCGAACAGGTGCGCGCCGCGATTCAGTCTCTGCCTCGCGGGCAGAAGAACGCGGCGCTGGCGATGGGGCTAACGCTGCCGCAGGCTTATCGCTATGTCCTGCTACCGAATGCCTATCGCGTTATCGTGCCGCCAATGACGTCAGAGATGATGAACCTGGTGAAAAACTCGGCTATTGCCTCAACCATCGGCCTGGTGGATATGGCGGCGCAGGCAGGCAAACTGTTGGATTACTCGGCGCACGCCTGGGAATCTTTCACCGCCATTACGCTGGCCTATGTGCTGATTAACGCCGTTATCATGCTGGTCATGAGCCTGGTTGAACGCAAAGTCCGCCTGCCGGGCAACGTGGGGAGCAAATAATGTACGAATTTGACTGGAGTTCGATTATCCCCTCACTGCCTTACCTGCTGGCCGGGTTGGTCATCACGCTGAAAATCACCGTCACCGCCGTTGTCGTGGGGATAGTCTGGGGAACCATTCTGGCCGTCATGCGCCTCTCAAGCTTCGCCCCTATCGCCTGGTTTGCTAAAGCGTATGTTAACGTTTTCCGTTCCATCCCGTTGGTCATGGTCTTGCTGTGGTTCTATCTGATTGTCCCCGGCTTTTTGCAAAACGTGCTGGGACTATCGCCGAAAACCGATATCCGCCTGATCTCCGCGATGGTGGCATTCTCCATGTTTGAAGCGGCCTACTATTCCGAGATTATTCGCGCCGGTATTCAAAGTATTTCCCGCGGGCAGTCCAGCGCCGCGCTGGCGCTGGGGATGACCCACTGGCAATCGATGAAGCTCATTATTCTGCCGCAGGCGTTTCGGGCGATGGTGCCGCTGTTGCTTACGCAGGGCATCGTGCTATTTCAGGACACCTCTTTAGTTTATGTACTCAGCCTGGCGGACTTCTTCCGCACCGCGTCGACTATCGGCGAGCGTGACGGTACTCAGGTCGAAATGATTCTGTTCGCCGGCGCCGTTTATTTTGTTATCAGCCTGAGCGCGTCGTTGCTGGTCAGCTATTTGAAGAAAAGGACAGTTTAATGATTACCCTGAAAAATGTTTCAAAATGGTATGGTCACTTTCAGGTGCTGACCGATTGTTCAACAGAAGTGAAAAAAGGTGAAGTGGTGGTAGTCTGCGGGCCATCGGGTTCCGGTAAATCCACGCTAATTAAGACCGTCAACGGTCTGGAACCGGTGCAAAAAGGCGAAATTACCGTTAACGGCATTATTGTGAACGACAAAAAAACCGATCTGGCGAAACTGCGTTCCCGCGTGGGCATGGTATTCCAGCACTTCGAGCTGTTTCCCCACCTGTCGATCATCGAAAACCTGACGCTGGCGCAGGTGAAAGTGCTGAAACGCGATAAGGCCGCCGCCCGCGATAAAGGCCTGAAGCTGCTGGAGCGCGTTGGCCTGTCTGCGCATGCCAACAAGTTCCCGGCGCAGCTTTCCGGCGGTCAGCAGCAGCGTGTCGCCATCGCCCGTGCGCTGTGCATGGACCCCATTGCCATGTTATTCGATGAACCGACTTCCGCGCTCGATCCGGAAATGATCAACGAGGTGCTGGACGTGATGGTCGAACTGGCGAACGAAGGGATGACCATGATGGTGGTGACGCACGAAATGGGCTTTGCCCGTAAAGTGGCTAACCGGGTGATCTTTATGGATGAAGGTAAAATCGTCGAAGATTCGCCAAAAGAGGAGTTCTTCGCTAACCCCAGTTCCGATCGCGCAAAAGACTTCCTTGCGAAAATCCTGCACTAATCTTCCCGGCGCGCATGTCAGAGTGCGCGCTATCTCACGCTTTACCGCTTCGCTTCTCGAAACGTATCCAGCCGGGCGTTAACCTTGTCACAAAGTACCGCTTACAAGGAGCCACAATGGCACTGCCCATTATTATTGATTGCGATCCGGGTCATGATGACGCGATCGCCCTCGTTCTCGCCCTCGCCTCCCCTGAACTGGAAGTGAAAGCGATCACCTCTTCCGCCGGTAACCAGACGCCGGAGAAGACCCTGCGCAACGTGCTGCGGATGCTGACACTGCTCAAACGCCCGGATATTCCGGTGGCGGGCGGCGCGGTGAAACCTCTCATGCGCGAACTGATTATCGCCGATAACGTTCACGGCGAAAGCGGCCTCGACGGCCCGGCGCTGCCCGAGCCGTCATTCGCCCCGCAAAGCGGCACTGCCGTTGAGCTGATGGCAAAAACACTGCGCGAGAGCTCACAGCCAGTCACCATCGTCTCCACTGGCCCACAGACCAACGTGGCGCTGCTGCTGAATAGCCATCCTGAACTGCATACGAAAATCGCCCGCATTGTGATCATGGGCGGCGCGATGGCGCTGGGTAACTGGACGCCCGCTGCGGAATTTAATATTTACGTCGACCCGGAGGCCGCCGAAATTGTCTTCCAGTCAGGCATTCCGGTGGTGATGACCGGGCTGGACGTCACGCATAAGGCACAGATTCACGCCGCCGATATCGAACGCTTTCGCGCTATTGGCAACCCGATTTCCACCATCGTCGCCGAACTGCTGGACTTCTTTATGGAGTACCACAAAGACGAAAAATGGGGATTTGTCGGCGCGCCGCTGCATGACCCATGCACCATCGCCTGGCTGCTGAAACCGGAGATTTTCACCACCGTTGAGCGTTGGGTTGGCGTGGAAACTCAGGGGAAATACACCCAAGGGATGACGGTGGTGGATTATTATTTCCTGACGGGGAATAAGCCGAATGCAACGGTGATGGTCGATGTAGTCCGCCAGGGATTTGTCGATTTGCTGGCGGAACGGCTGAAGTTTTACGCGTAATATTTGCCGGATGGCAGCTTCGCCATATCCGGCCTACGTGAACGATTTTTGGTAGGCCGGATAAGACGCACCAGCGCTCTTCCACTCACGGCTCAAACGGTCTTCTCTGAAACTGGTCATGACCACACTTCGGGCAGCGCGGCAACACATCCGGCGTGTAAACCGCCAGATGATAGTGGCACTTCTCGCACACCAGATTCCCCAATCCCACCACTTCGCCGCTGTGATACACGCCGTGGTGATTCAAATCCTGAAACACCTCTCGCCATTCCAGCTGGGTTTTGTCGGTAATGTCCGCCAGTTCCTGCCAGAGACTCTCTTTAATCACCCGCAAGAAGACGCTATCTTCCTGGCTCTCTTCGTAGCTCATGGCGAACTCTTCCAGATCGCGTCTGACAGCGCGCGTCAGTTCGTCCACCTCGGTTCGCGTTAACTCCCCTGTTTGCATCACGCGCTGGCGCGCCTGCTCCACCAGCGCATCAATGTCGCGCTCGCCATTGCGTAAACGCTCGCTTAATGAGGCCACCAGTTCACGGTAATATTGAGCAACCTTGTTCATCACTTCACCTCTTGGATCGTTAACTGTCTATAATAATAGACGTTATTTGCGTTACGCTTTGCAAGGCTGCCCACAGAGTCTGTAAATTCTTGTCAGGCCGACTCACGTATCCAGCGCGTCAGCGAGGTACGATCGACATTTAATCGTTTCGCCACTAACGATTTATTATCCCTTTCCGCCTCTAATAATTTTCTCAAAATACGCAGGCGAATCGTTTTATAATCGCCAGCCAGCATCTGGCAGTCGTGGCAGGTACTTGGCTCGCGTCGGCTCCCCTCTTCCAGATCGTCCAGCAAGAGGCGACCCTCATCCAGCGTTGCCGGGGAGTGATCAATAGAGAGCACCAGCCGTTCGATAATATTGCTTAACTGCCTGACGTTTCCGGGCCAGGCGAAGCGCTGAAGCTCTTGCCACAGCGCCGGGGTTAACGTTAGTGCCGGGCGTTTATAATGCTGGCTGAAACTAGTAAGCAGCGACAGGCCGATGGCTTTGATATCCTCCGGACGTTTGCGTAGCGGGATGGTGGTCACTTTTAATACGTTAAGCCGATAGTAAAGATCTTCGCGAAATGTCCCGTCCGCAATGAGCTTCGTTAACGTCTGATTGGTCGCCGCAATCACGCGAATATCAACAGGTATCATCTGGTCTGAGCCCAGCCGCATAATCTGCCGCTCCTGCAATACCCGTAATAAGCGCGTCTGTAGCGGTTTATCCAGTTCGCTAATCTCATCCAAAAAAATGGTACCGTGGTGCGCTAATTCAAACAGGCCTATTTTGCCTTTCGGCGACGCGCCGGTAAATGCGCCGGCGACATAGCCAAAGAGTTCGCTCTCCAGAATCTGAGGGGCCATCGCGCCGCAGTTAATGGCGACAAACGGGCCGTTAACGCGTTGGCTGGCATTATGAATACTTTGCGCCAGCACCTCTTTCCCCGTCCCGCTTTCGCCATTAATTAAGATAGTCGCGTCCGTACCGGCATAATTTTTAATGATCGCCAGACGACGCAGCATTTCCGGGTTTTCGGTAAGCAGATCGTCGAAATGATAGCGGGCGCTCAAGCCGCGGCGAGACAGTTCCTGGCGGCGAACATGATGTTCCGCCCCCTGTAAACTGGAGACGGTTTGCATCGTCAACACTACCCGGCTTAACTGTCTGGCCGCAAATACCGGATACAGATTAACCACCATCGCGCCTTGCGGCGTATCGACGACTTTCGCGCTGACGGTTTTTCCCTCACGTAATGTATGCCGCTCCTGGTGCAATACCTGTTTCAGGAAAGATGCGTCATAAATTTCACCGGAGGCGTTAATTTTAAAAAGTTGGCTCGCATATTTATTGTAATGCAGTAACGCGCCGGTATCATCAAGCGTGATAACAGCTTTATCAAACTGATCGAGAATCAGCTGCAGATGATGACGCTCCAGTAATTGGCTGCGAAAAGCCAGATATAATGAGCGGGCTTCTTCCAAAGCTTCGGTTATTGAGGCGGGGCTGGAATCAAGCAAACGGAATTGCGAACCCAGCGGTGAAAAATAATCCTGACAAACGGTATCGCCAACAATGCAATCTAATGGCGTGGACGCTAATTGTTGCTTCAGGCAAGAAATCGTTTCTTTATCATTTCCCTGTAAGGTAAAAATTTTATAGTTAATATTTAACTGTTCCGCTACGCGCGCGCATCCTTTGATCACACTGGAAAAGCCGACAATACCGACAGTGCCTTTTTGTCCTTTAAAAGGGATAAGCGCATCAAGAATGTCGTAGCCGGACATTTTAATTTCGACTACCGGTAATTTACTGTGCTTTTTTAATATTTCCGCACAGCCGCCACGACTAATGAGTACCTGGTGCCCACGGGACTCTAATAAAGGTAACTCATCCAGGATACGATTAAGCGTCGTTTGATGAATAGTGACGGCGTAATCCAACTGCGCGACCAGCGCCTCGGCAGCCTTTGCCAGTTGCGGGTAAGGAGAGACAAAACAGAGAGGAGATGCGGCTATATCTTTCGTCTTATTCATCACTCACCATCCTGTTGGTTTATGAACGGGCGAGACCGCCCGTCGTGATTTATTTTCCGCCGAAACGCTAACCGCCTGCGGCGGCTGGGTTCAGTTTACGATCGTAACGTTTTTTTATCCATACGGTCAGGAAGGGGGCGCACAGAGCGGTAATAATCGTCGAGGCCGCCACCTGCGCCGCCGCCGTCGACGCCAGGTCAGTAAAATGCGGATCGAGCAGCGCGATTGCCGCTGGCGTCGCGACGGCGTTGCCAGAGGTGGTGGATACCGCCGCGCCTGCCACGCCGCTGCCTCCCGTCACACGATCGGCGAAAATATTAAAAAATCCGCCAATCGCCACCGTCATGAGTCCCAGTAAAATGCCTGAAGAACCTGCCGTGATAAGTCTTGCGAAATCAATACCGTATCCTAACCCAAAGGCAAAAAAGGGAATCGTTACCACGCTGCCCTGTTTAAGAAACTTGCGCATGTCCTCATCCAGATTGCCCAAAATCATGCCAATGATAATGGGAATAATAACCGCCACCAGATTCATAAAGGGTATCGACACCATGCCTGCCGACCCTAACGCCAGCATGGTGAAAAAGGGACCATCGTTCAACGATATTACCGCAATCGCGCCGCCGTCGGTTTCATCGCCGTACTCCCCCACCAACGCGGCATATAACCCACTGTTCGAGTTGGTCATCGCCGAAATAATCGCTAAAGCCGACAGACCTAATAACCCATCCGGGCCGCAAAATTTTCCGACCAGAATGCCAATAATCACGCCGCTGGCAAATTTCGCAAAGGTGATCGCAGCGCCTTTTTTCAGCGCTTTCGGCGCGGCTTTAAACTGGATATCCGCGCCCATACAGACTAAAAACATGCCTAAAATCGCCATTGCGCCATGCGAAATAGAGGTGACAAAACCGCCTATTTCCAGCGCCTCCGGCGCAAAGGTTTTAAACAATGCGCCGATGATCAGCGGTACAACCATCATACCACCAGGAAAACGTTCCAGTGTTTTTTTAATTTTCATAGCTTATTCCCAGGAGATAACCGGACAGCTTGTGCTGCCCGATTTGGTATCAGAACGTCGGCGCGATCTTATAAATAGAGAATTCGTTATGACCTAAATCTTCTGATTTAGTCGTTTTCCCATTCGCGACGCGTAAAATTTCCTGATAAATTTCCTCGCCCATTTGCGTAATAGAAGCCTCGCCAGACATAATGGCGGACACATCAATATCAATATTGTCCTGCATCATTTCCCACGTTGCTTTATTACCCGTAATTTTTATTACCGGCGCTATTGGGTTACCGGCAGGCGTTCCGCGACCGGTAGTAAAAATAACGATCTGCGCTCCACCCGCCACCATGCCGGAAATAGATTCAATATCCTGCCCCGGGGTATCCATAATCCACAGGCCCGGATGCGTTGGGCTATCGGCATATTCCAGTACGCCCTGTAACGGCGCATGACCCGCTTTATGCATACAGCCTAACGATTTTTCTTCAATGGTAGTCAGCCCGCCTTTAATATTGCCCGGCGTCGGCTGTCCCCCGCGAATATCCTCGCCCAGCGCTTTTGCTCGCGCCTCGCAGCCGACCACTAAATCAATAAGCTGTTGACCAACCTCCGGCGTCACCGCGCGTTTCGCCATCACATGCTCGGCGCCAATAAATTCCGTCGTTTCAGAAAGAATTGAGCTTCCGCCGCAGCGTATCAGCTTATCCGAGGCGACCCCGCAGGAAGGGTTAGACGCCAGCCCCGATGTCGTATCTGACCCGCCGCACTCCATCGCCAACAGCAGCTCGCTAACCGGTGCTTGCTGCGGTTTTTGCATGGAGAGTTGTTGCGCATAGTCGCGGGCCAGCGAAATCCCCCTGGCCTGACATTTAAGCGTGCCGCCCTCTTCCTGAATGGTAATGCAGGAAGTCGGTTTGCCAAATGCGGTAATCTCTTCTGCGATGCGCAGCGGCTCCGCGCCTTCACAGCCTAAGCCCACAACCACAATAGCGCCGACGTTGGGATTATTCGCCACATTAATCAATGTCTTTTCCGTCAGACGCGCATCGCCTGCCACCTGGCAGCAGCCAAAATCGTTATTCACCCATGTCGCGCCTTTTACCTGCCGGGCAATATCCTGGGCAACTTTATTCGCACAAACGCTGGTAGGTAAAATCAGTACATAATTACGGATGCCAAAACGGCCGTCAGGGCGGCGGAAACCCAAAAAAGTCTCATTGCTCATAATCATTTTCCCTTGTTTTATATTATTTCCAGTCACCACGTCCGCGTTCGCTTTCCACATTGTGGACATGCACATAGTCGCCACTTTTTATTTCCTGAGTGGCGCGGCCAATGGATTCACCATATTTATAAACTTCGCCATGAAAAGGCACATCGCAGATGGCGAATTTGTGGCCAAATGGCACATCCTGATGTAACACAACGCTTATCTCGCGTTCGCCAACGAACATTGTGGCGGTTTCGCCGGCCTTGAGCGCCGTAATAGCCGTCGCGACGCAATCCTGAGGGTGAATCACCACTGCATTTTTTTTCACGATTAACTCCTTTGCTTTAGTCCTGTCTTCCCTAATCAAAAGGCGTGCCATTTTTTAACTACATGGTTTATATGACTTTATTTTTATGGGCCAATCTGGCGGTGACAGGAACTGCGGTAATTTGCCTCAGTCGTGTCGCATTTTGCGTCACCTCCTCATGAACACCTGGCGCGACAAATGTTCTACCCCCTGTTTTGACGTGCGTGTTTGGGCTATGCTATGCGGATCTAAACACCACCTCTAAAGCTACATTTGTAGCTGTATCGAAAACAGGACTACTGGCTGCCATGCAAGAGCAATACCGCCCGGAAGAGATAGAATCCAAAGTACAGCTTCACTGGGATGAGAAGCGCACATTTGAAGTGACCGAAGACGAGAGCAAAGAGAAGTATTACTGCCTGTCGATGCTTCCCTATCCTTCTGGCCGACTACACATGGGCCACGTACGTAACTACACCATCGGCGACGTGGTTGCCCGCTACCAGCGTATGCTGGGCAAAAACGTGCTGCAGCCAATCGGCTGGGACGCCTTCGGCCTGCCGGCGGAAGGCGCGGCGGTGAAGAACAACACCGCGCCGGCGCCGTGGACGTACGACAACATCGCGTACATGAAAAACCAGCTCAAAACGCTGGGTTTTGGCTATGACTGGAGCCGTGAAATCGCGACCTGCACCCCGGAATACTACCGCTGGGAACAGAAATTCTTCACCGAGCTGTATAAAAAAGGCCTGGTGTACAAGAAGACTTCTGCCGTTAACTGGTGCCCGAACGATCAGACCGTTCTCGCCAACGAACAGGTGATCGACGGCTGCTGCTGGCGCTGCGACACCAAAGTTGAGCGTAAAGAGATCCCACAGTGGTTTATCAAAATCACCGCTTACGCAGACGAGCTGTTGCGCGATCTGGATAAGCTGGACCACTGGCCTGATACCGTAAAAACGATGCAGCGCAACTGGATTGGCCGCTCTGAAGGCGTGGAAATCACCTTCGATGTGAAGGGTTACGATAACACCCTGACCGTCTATACCACCCGTCCGGATACCTTTATGGGCGCCACCTACCTGGCAGTGGCCGCCGGTCATCCGCTGGCGCAAAAAGCGGCGGCGAACAACGCCGAGCTGGCGGCGTTCATCGACGAATGCCGTAACACCAAAGTGGCCGAAGCCGAAATGGCGACCATGGAGAAAAAAGGCGTCGACACCGGCTTTAAAGCGATTCATCCGTTAACTGGCGAAGAGATCCCGGTCTGGGCGGCAAACTTTGTCCTGATGGAGTACGGCACTGGCGCGGTGATGGCCGTTCCGGGTCACGATCAGCGCGACTACGAATTTGCCTCCAAATACGGTTTGACCATCAAGCCGGTGATTCTGGCCGCCGACGGTTCCGAGCCGGATCTTTCCGAACAGGCGCTGACCGAAAAAGGCGTGCTGTTTAACTCCGGCGAGTTTGACGGCCTGGCCTTTGAAGCAGCGTTTAACGCCATTGCCGATAAACTGGCGGAAAAAGGCGTCGGCGAGCGTAAAGTGAACTACCGTCTGCGTGACTGGGGCGTTTCCCGTCAGCGTTACTGGGGCGCGCCGATCCCAATGGTCACCCTGGAAGACGGCACCGTGCTGCCGACGCCGGAAGATCAACTGCCGGTTATTTTGCCGGAAGACGTCGTCATGGACGGCATCACCAGCCCGATCAAGGCCGATCCTGAGTGGGCGAAAACCACCGTTAACGGTATGCCGGCGCTGCGTGAAACCGACACCTTCGACACCTTTATGGAATCGTCATGGTACTACGCGCGTTACACCTGCCCGCAGTATCAGGAAGGGATGCTGGATTCGAAAGCGGCAAACTACTGGCTGCCGGTCGACATCTACATCGGCGGTATTGAACATGCCATCATGCACCTGCTCTACTTCCGCTTCTTCCATAAGCTGATGCGCGATGCGGGCATGGTCACCTCTGACGAGCCGGCTAAACAGTTGCTGTGCCAGGGCATGGTACTGGCGGATGCGTTCTATTATGTCGGCGAGAACGGCGAGCGTAACTGGGTTTCGCCAGTTGACGCTATCGTCGAGCGCGATGAAAAAGGCCGCATCGTCAAAGCAAAAGACGCAGCGGGTCATGAGCTGGTCTACACTGGCATGAGTAAAATGTCCAAGTCGAAAAATAACGGTATCGACCCGCAGGTAATGGTTGAACGTTATGGCGCGGACACGGTACGCCTGTTTATGATGTTCGCTTCTCCGGCGGATATGACTCTGGAATGGCAGGAGTCCGGCGTAGAAGGCGCAAACCGCTTTATTAAACGCGTCTGGAAGCTGGTTTACGAACACACCGCTAAAGGTCCTGTCGCGGCGCTGAACGTCGATGCGCTGAGCGAAGATCAAAAAGCGCTGCGTCGCGATGTGCATAAAACCATTGCCAAAGTGACCGATGATATCGGCCGCCGTCAGACGTTCAACACCGCCATTGCGGCGATCATGGAGTTGATGAACAAACTGGCGAAAGCCCCGCAGGAAGGCGAACAAGACCGCGCACTGCTTCAGGAAGCGCTGCAGGCCGTCGTGCGTATGCTTAACCCGTTCACCCCGCACGTCTGCTTTACCTTGTGGCAGGAACTGGGCGGCGAAGGCGATATCGACAACGCGCCGTGGCCGGTTGCCGACGAGCAGGCAATGGTGGAAAACACCACGCTGGTTGTCGTGCAGGTTAACGGTAAAGTTCGCGGTAAGATCACCGTTGCGGTGGATGCCACTGAAGAACAGGTGCGTGAACGTGCAGGCCAGGAACATCTGGTGGCAAAATATCTTGATGGC
This sequence comes from Salmonella sp. NW645, assembly GCF_051703725.1. Lineage (NCBI taxonomy): Bacteria > Pseudomonadati > Pseudomonadota > Gammaproteobacteria > Enterobacterales > Enterobacteriaceae > Salmonella > Salmonella sp. NW645. The sequence goes on from NZ_JAMMKR010000003.1 coordinate 87,742, forward strand.
GTTACCGTGCGTAAAGTGATTTACGTTCCGGGTAAACTCCTCAATCTGGTTGTTGGCTAAGCGCGGGAGGAAGCGTGCGATATCTGGTAACACTGTTGTTATCTCTGGCGGTGCTGGTCACCGCCGGATGCGGCTGGCATCTGCGTAGCACTACGCAGGTTCCGGCTTCAATGAAAACGATGATCCTCGATTCAGGCGATCCGAACGGTCCGCTAAGTCGTGCGGTACGTAATCAGTTACGGCTGAATAACGTAAACCTGCTTGATAAAGACACAACGCGCAAAGACGTTCCGTCTCTGCGGCTTGGAACGGTGACTATTTCGCAGGATACGGCGTCAGTGTTCCAGGACGGCCAGACGGCGGAATATCAGATGGTGATGACCGTCAATGCCTCGGTATTGATTCCGGGCCATGACATCTATCCTATCAGCACGAAAGTGTACCGTTCGTTCTTCGATAACCCGCAGATGGCGTTGGCGAAGGATAACGAGCAGGCTATGATCGTTCAGGAGATGTACGACAAAGCCGCTGAACAGCTGATTCGTAAGCTGACCAGCGTCCGCGCGGCGGATATTCAGGCGACGAAAGAGGAGGCTACCGCCGACAATGAGACGGCGGCGCCCGCCTCTACGCCAGCACGCGTCTCCACTACGCTGAGTAACTAATGATCAGGTTGTATCCTGAACAACTCCGCGCGCAGCTCAACGAAGGGCTGCGTGCGGCATATCTATTATTGGGCAACGATCCGCTGCTGCTGCAGGAAAGCCAGGACGCTATTCGTCTGGCGGCTGCGTCGCAAGGCTTCGAAGAGCACCACGCTTTTACTCTCGATCCCAGTACCGACTGGGGATCGCTTTTCTCACTCTGCCAGGCGATGAGCCTGTTCGCCAGCCGTCAAACGCTGGTGCTGCAACTGCCGGAAAACGGGCCTAACGCGGCAATGAATGAGCAACTCGCCACGCTGAGCGAGCTGCTGCATGACGACCTGTTATTAATAGTACGCGGAAACAAGCTCACCAAAGCGCAGGAAAACGCCGCCTGGTATACCGCGCTGGCAGACCGTAGCGTTCAGGTCAGTTGTCAGACGCCGGAGCAGGCGCAGCTTCCCCGCTGGGTGGCCGCCAGAGCGAAAGCACAGAATTTGCAACTGGATGACGCCGCGAACCAACTGCTGTGCTATTGCTATGAGGGCAATCTGTTGGCGCTGGCGCAGGCGCTGGAACGACTGTCGCTGCTTTGGCCTGACGGTAAGTTAACGCTTCCTCGCGTGGAGCAGGCCGTCAATGACGCCGCCCACTTTACCCCTTTCCACTGGGTGGATGCGTTACTGATGGGGAAAAGCAAACGCGCGCTGCATATTCTGCAACAGCTACGCCTCGAAGGCAGCGAGCCGGTCATTCTGCTGCGGACCCTCCAGCGAGAGCTGCTGCTACTGGTCAATCTCAAACGTCAGTCCGCGCATACGCCGTTACGCGCGCTGTTTGATAAACACCGGGTCTGGCAAAACCGTCGCCCCATGATCGGCGACGCGTTGCAGCGTCTCCATCCTGCACAGCTTCGCCAGGCCGTGCAGTTACTGACGCGTACAGAAATTACGCTCAAACAGGATTATGGTCAGTCAGTATGGGCAGATCTTGAAGGGCTGTCGCTCCTGCTCTGCCATAAGGCGCTGGCAGACGTATTTATTGATGGGTGATATGAAATCGTTACAGGCTTTATTCGGCGGCACCTTTGATCCGGTGCATTATGGACATCTTAAACCTGTTGAAACGCTGGCGAATCTGATCGGCTTATCGCGGGTGATTATTATGCCTAACAATGTGCCGCCGCATCGCCCCCAGCCGGAAGCCTCCAGCGCGCAGCGTAAATATATGCTGGAGCTGGCTATCGCCGATAAGCCGCTTTTTACGCTGGATGAACGCGAGCTACAGCGAAACGCGCCCTCTTACACTGCGCAAACGCTGAAAGCATGGCGCGAAGAACAGGGCCCCGAAGCGCCGCTGGCGTTTATTATCGGCCAGGATTCGCTGCTTAACTTCCCCTCCTGGCATGATTACGACACCATCCTCGATAACACTCACCTGATCGTTTGTCGTCGTCCGGGCTATCCCCTTGAAATGACGCAGGCGCAACACCAGCAGTGGCTGGAACAGCATCTGACCCATACGCCGGACGATCTGCACCAGTTGCCAGCCGGTAAAATTTACCTGGCGGAAACGCCCTGGCTTAATATCTCCGCAACCCTCATCCGCGAACGGCTGGAAAAAGGCGAATCCTGCGACGATCTGTTGCCGGAAAACGTGCTGAACTACATCAATCAGCAGGGGTTATACCGGTAAGCACATTGCGCAGCGCCGACAGCAGACGCTCGTTTTGCGCAGCGCTGCGTATCGCCACACGATAATAGCGGCTGTCCAGCCCCGGGTAGTTAGCGCAGCTACGGATTAAAATCCGCTGCGTCAGCAACCGTCGCTGCAGGTCAATATCCTCTCGCTCACAGCGTAACAACAGATAGTTTGCCCGCCCGGGATAGACCGTCAGCAGGGGGAGCTGACAAAGCGCCTGATAAAACCGGGCGCCCTCCTCCCGTAACCAATGCCAGGTCGCCTGTTGCCAGGCGCTATCCTGTAACGCTACCTCACCGGCAAGCGCCGCCAGCGCGTTAACCGACCACGGCATTTGTTGGCGACGCATCCGCGCCACCGCCGCGTCATCGCTGTTGACGAGATATCCCAACCGCAGGCCGGGAATGGCATAAAATTTGGTCAGCGAACGCAGCACCCAGATATGTGGATTATCTTTAAGAGCAGGAATAAAGCCCGCCTCATGCGGAATAAAATCGATAAACGCTTCATCCAGGATCAGGTTAATGTTCAGCGATTTGCAGCGATCGGCAATGGCCTGTAATAACTGCCGCTCCGGCAGCAGGCCGGTAGGATTATTGGGCGTACACAGAAACAGGCAGTCCAGATCGGGCGTCAACGCCTCAAGAATGGCATCGGTAAGCTGCCAGCCATCCGCTTCGCGTAGAGACCAACGACGAATTTCACAGCCACTTTGCGCCAGCGCCCGGCCATACTCCGCGAAACCTGGCGTGACAATCATTGCACGACGCGGTTTAAGACCGCTCGCCACGGTAAAGATTGACTCCGTCTCGCCATTTCCCGCCAGTATCCACGATGCCGGCACCTGATGATGACGCGCCAGCGCCTGGTGCAAATGAAAATAATCGGCGTCCGGGTAGCGCTCAATGCAGTCCAGATTGTCGATAAGCGCGCGTTTCACGCTGACAGGCATACCCAGCGGATTAATGTTTGCGCTAAAATCCAGTAACTGGTCAGGCGAGATGCCCAACACCGTCGCGGCTTCCCGAATATTACCGCCATGCGCGCTGTTGAATAACGCCATTATGCCTCCGGCCAAAAAATGCTATTTTAGTGAAAAAAACGTTGCGCAATCAGGGGCATTATCATGTTTTGCGCATTTAACCTCATGAGGAATACCATGCGATTGTGGCTGGTGCGTCATGGCGAAACCGAGGCCAATGTCGCCGGGTTGTATAGCGGACATGCTCCCACGCCGTTAACGAAAAAAGGGATTGGCCAGGCGAAAACGCTACATACTTTATTGCGCCACGCGCCATTTGACAGGATGTTATGCAGCGAGCTGGAGCGCGCGCGCCATACCGCCCGGCTCGTACTGGAGGGCCGGGATACGCCGCAACACATCTTACCTGAGCTTAATGAGATGTACTTCGGCGACTGGGAAATGCGCCATCACCGCGACCTCACCCATGAAGATGCCGAAAGCTATGCCGCCTGGTGTACGGACTGGCAGAATGCGGTTCCGACCAATGGCGAGGGTTTTCAGGCTTTTACCCGGCGCGTAGAGCGCTTTATCTCGCGACTCGACGCGTTTAGCGATTGTCAGAACCTGCTGATCGTCAGCCATCAGGGCGTACTCAGCCTGTTGATTGCCCGTCTGCTCGCGATGCCCGCCGCCTCGCTATGGCATTTCCGGGTAGAACAGGGATGCTGGAGCGCAATCGACCTGTGCGAAGGGTTCGCCACCCTGAAAGTATTAAATAGTCGTGCCGTCTGGCGGCCTGAGTGATGAATTTTCCGTTTTTTCTCGCCGCAGCGGTTTCGCCCATTGACAGCCCCCGACAGGCTGTTATTCTCCGCAGTCAGGCTTTTTTCACCTTGCAGAGCTTTGCAGAAATTGTTTTACAAAAATGGCGATGCTTTCTGTGACGTGGGATGGGATGATAATCTGGTTTTAAACGCCGATCCGGCGACATAAGTCCCGGTATCGCCGCTGATTCAGGTATACTACACGGCGTCCCGCCGGAAGGTTAGCGTTAACTCGCAACGCCTTACCGGTCCAGCCTGTTGGCCTTTTTTCTATCGTTATAACGCAATTATTCACCCAGGGGGAAAACTTGCAGGGTAAAGCACTCCAGGATTTTGTTATCGACAAAATTGATGACCTGAAAGGTCAGGACATCATCGCCTTAGATGTTCAGGGTAAATCCAGTATCACCGACTGTATGATTATTTGTACCGGCACCTCCAGCCGTCACGTTATGTCTATTGCCGACCACGTGGTGCAGTCGTCGCGCGCGGCCGGTATGCTGCCGTTGGGCGTCGAAGGCGAAAATGCGGCTGACTGGATTGTCGTCGATCTGGGCGATGTGATTGTGCATGTCATGCAGGAAGAAAGTCGCCGCCTGTATGAACTGGAAAAACTCTGGAGTTAATGCGTGAAGCTGCAACTTGTCGCTGTCGGCACGAAGATGCCCGACTGGGTTCAAACGGGATTTACGGAATATCTGCGTCGTTTTCCGAAAGATATGCCCTTTGAGCTGATCGAAATCCCTGCGGGCAAACGCGGCAAGAACGCGGATATCAAACGCATTCTCGACAAAGAGGGCGAGCAGATGCTGGCCGCCGCCGGTAAGAATCGCATTGTTACCCTGGATATTCCAGGCAAGCCGTGGGATACGCCGCAGTTAGCCAATGAGCTGGAGCGCTGGAAACAGGACGGGCGCGACGTCAGTTTGCTGATTGGCGGCCCGGAAGGATTATCTCCCGCCTGCAAAGCGGCAGCGGAACAGAGCTGGTCGCTCTCGGCGTTAACGCTCCCTCACCCGCTGGTTCGGATTCTGGTTGCGGAGAGTTTGTACCGGGCGTGGAGCATCACAACCAACCACCCTTATCACCGTGAGTGATCGTGAAGTCTTGAGAAGATTAAGCAGCGGATGAAACGACAAAATTCTTTTCGTGACTATACGGCTGAGTCCGCACTGTTTGTGCGTCGGGCGCTGGTCGCCTTTTTGGGTATTTTGCTGCTGACCGGCGTACTGATCGCCAATTTGTATAATCTGCAAATCCTTCGTTTTACCGATTACCAGACCCGCTCGAACGAAAACCGTATCAAGCTGGTGCCAATTGCGCCAAGCCGCGGGATAATCTACGACCGTAACGGCATTCCCCTTGCGCTGAACCGCACTATCTATCAGATTGAAATGATGCCGGAAAAGGTGGATAACGTTCAGCAAACGCTGGATGCGCTACGCAGTGTGGTCGATTTAAACGACGACGATATCGCCGCCTTTAAAAAAGAGCGCGCCCGATCCCATCGCTTTACTTCTATTCCGGTGAAAACAAACCTGACGGAAGTTCAGGTCGCGCGCTTTGCCGTCAACCAGTACCGTTTTCCGGGCGTTGAAGTCAAAGGCTATAAACGCCGCTATTATCCATACGGATCGGCGCTGACCCACGTTATCGGCTACGTATCGAAAATCAATGATAAAGACGTCGAGCGTCTCGACAGAGAAAACAAACTGGCAAACTACGCCGCCACCCATGACATCGGCAAGCTGGGCATTGAGCGCTACTATGAAGATATTCTGCATGGGCAAACCGGTTATGAAGAGGTTGAAGTCAACAACCGCGGCCGCGTCATTCGCCAGCTCAAAGAGGTGCCGCCGCAGGCCGGACACGATATCTACCTGACGCTGGATCTCAAGCTCCAGCAGTATATTGAAACGCTGCTGGCAGGCAGTCGCGCGGCGGTGATTGTCACCGATCCGCGTACCGGCGGCGTGCTATCGCTGGTCTCCATGCCAAGTTACGACCCTAACCTTTTCGTGGATGGCATCTCCAGCAAAGATTACTCCGGGCTGCTTAACGACCCGAACACGCCATTAGTGAACCGCGCGACTCAGGGTGTCTACCCACCCGCTTCTACCGTTAAGCCTTACGTCGCCGTATCGGCGTTAAGCGCTGGCGTCATCACCCGTAACACCAGTCTTTTCGACCCTGGCTGGTGGCAGTTGCCGGGGTCTGAGAAACGCTACCGCGACTGGAAAAAATGGGGCCACGGGCATCTGAATATCACCAAATCCCTTGAAGAGTCGGCGGATACCTTCTTCTATCAGGTGGCCTATGACATGGGAATCGACCGCCTGTCAGAATGGATGGGTAAGTTTGGCTATGGGCACTATACGGGAATTGATCTCGCAGAAGAGCGCTCTGGTAATATGCCGACCCGCGAGTGGAAACAGAAACGCTTTAAAAAACCGTGGTATCAGGGCGATACGATTCCGGTGGGCATCGGCCAGGGCTACTGGACGGCAACGCCGATTCAGATGAGTAAGGCGCTGATGATCCTTATTAACGACGGTGTAGTTAAAGTCCCGCACCTGTTAATGAGCACCGCGGAAAACGGTAAACAGGTGCCGTGGGTACAGCCGCATGAGCCGCCGGTGGGCGATATTCACTCCGGCTACTGGGAAATTGCGAAAGATGGCATGTATGGCGTTGCCAACCGCCCTAACGGCACGGCACATAAATATTTTGCCAGCGCGCCCTATAAAATCGCGGCGAAGTCGGGCACCGCGCAGGTCTTTGGCCTGAAAGCCAACGAAACGTACAATGCGCATAAAATCGCCGAGCGCCTGCGTGACCATAAATTAATGACCGCCTTTGCGCCGTATAACAATCCCCAGGTCGCCGTCGCGATCATCCTTGAAAACGGCGGCGCAGGCCCGGCAGTAGGCACGATCATGCGCCAAATCCTTGATCACATCATGCTGGGCGACAACAACACCCATTTGCCTGCGGAAAACCCGGTGGTTGCAGCGGCGGAGGACCAATAATCATGACGGATAATCCGAACAAAAAAACCTTCTGGGATAAAATTCATATCGATCCCACGATGTTACTTATTCTGCTGGCGTTACTGGTTTACAGCGCATTGGTCATCTGGAGCGCCAGCGGCCAGGACATCGGCATGATGGAGCGTAAAATCGGTCAGATTGCGATGGGGCTGGTGGTTATGGTGGTGATGGCGCAGATCCCGCCGCGCGTGTATGAAGGCTGGGCGCCCTATCTCTATATCATTTGTATCATTTTGCTGGTCGCCGTTGATGCCTTTGGTGCAATATCCAAAGGCGCGCAGCGCTGGCTCGATCTGGGAATCGTTCGCTTTCAGCCTTCGGAAATAGCCAAAATCGCCGTGCCGCTGATGGTCGCCCGCTTTATTAACCGTGACGTCTGCCCGCCCTCGCTGAAAAATACCGCCATCGCCCTGGTATTAATCTTTATGCCTACCCTGCTGGTCGCCGCCCAGCCGGACCTGGGGACGTCTATTCTGGTCGCCCTTTCCGGTCTCTTTGTCCTATTTTTGTCTGGTCTGAGCTGGCGCTTAATTGGGGTCGCCATTGTATTGATCGCTGCATTTATTCCTATTTTGTGGTTTTTCCTGATGCACGATTACCAACGCCAGCGCGTCATGATGCTCCTTGATCCGGAGACCGATCCGCTGGGCGCGGGCTATCATATTATTCAGTCTAAAATCGCCATTGGCTCAGGCGGCCTGCGCGGTAAAGGCTGGCTCCACGGCACCCAGTCGCAGCTGGAGTTTTTACCCGAACGCCATACCGACTTTATCTTCGCGGTACTGGCGGAAGAGCTCGGTCTGGTGGGCATCCTGATTCTGCTCGCGCTCTATATTTTGCTGATAATGCGCGGTCTGTGGATTGCCGCCAGAGCGCAAACTACATTTGGTCGCGTGATGGCTGGCGGATTAATGTTAATATTATTCGTTTATGTCTTCGTAAATATTGGTATGGTGAGCGGTATTCTGCCTGTGGTTGGAGTACCTTTACCCCTGGTCAGCTACGGGGGCTCCGCACTGATTGTGCTGATGGCCGGGTTCGGGATTGTGATGTCGATCCACACCCACAGAAAAATGTTGTCGAAAAGCGTATAAGGGGTGCGCAATGCGTAAGCAGTTGCCTGTAATCTGCGTCGCGGCAGGGATAGTACTACTCGCGGCATGTACTAATGACGGCGGTCAGCAGCAAACCACCGTCGCGCCGCAACCTGCGGTATGTAATGGTCCGACTGTGGAAATCAGCGGAGCGGAACCGCGTTATGAACCTCTGAATCCGACCGCAAACCAGGATTATCAGCGTGACGGTAAAAGTTATAAAATCGTTCAGGACCCGTCCCGCTTTAGCCAGGCTGGCCTGGCCGCTATTTATGATGCGGAACCCGGCAGTAATTTAACCGCCTCCGGGGAGATGTTCGATCCGATGCAGCTTACCGCCGCCCATCCGACACTGCCTATCCCCAGCTATGCGCGAATCACCAATCTGGCCAACGGTCGCATGATCGTCGTGCGTATTAACGATCGCGGCCCCTATGGCACCGATCGGGTCATCTCCCTGTCCCGCGCGGCGGCGGATCGTCTGAATACCTCGAATAATACTAAAGTACGGATTGACCCCATTATCGTAGCGCCGGATGGTTCGCTCTCCGGCCCGGGGATGGCCTGTACGACGGTGGCGAAACAGACCTACGCTCTGCCCCCGCGCCCTGATTTAAGCGGCGGAATGGGAAGCGCCTCTTCAGCGCCTGCGCAACCGCAAGGCGACGTTCTTCCGGTCAGCAATGCCACGTTGAAAAGTGACGATACCACTGGCGCGCCAGTGAGCAGCAGCGGCTTCCTCGGCGCGCCGACCACGCTGGCGCCTGGCGTGCTGGAGAGTAATGAACCGACGCCGGCGCCACAGCCAGCGCCGGTTTCCGCGCCAGTGACGGCTCCAGCGACTGCGACGCCGGTGAGCGCGCCTGCCGCCGCAGCCCCGGTATCTGCCCCGGTGAGCGCGCCTGCCGCCGCGGCGAGCGGTCGTTTCGTCGTCCAGGTCGGCGCCGTCAGCGATCAAACGCGTGCGCAGCAGTACCAACAGCGTTTAAGCCAGCAGTTCAGCGTACCAGGACGCGTAATACAAAACGGCGCGGTCTGGCGTATTCAACTGGGGCCTTTTGCCAGTAAAGCCGAAGCCAGCGCGTTACAGCAACGTTTGCAAACAGAAGCACAATTACAGTCCTTTATCGCCAGCGCGCAGTAACCGATCGCAGGTATCTGTACTGTCAATTTCTGTAAATGACATTAACAAAGTCACGCGGAAAGTCAGATGCCTGCCAGTTATGCTTTTGCTATAGTAGGGCTCTTTTTTTAATTTCATCACGGACGTCGTAGTTCAGACCATGAAGACCACTTTTTCCGCTCGTTTTATGCAGCGCATGGCGCTCACCACGGCGCTTTGTGCCGCGTTTATCTCAACCGCACATGCCGATGACCTGAATATCAAAACTATGATCCCGGGTGTTCCGCAGATCGATGCGGAATCCTACATCCTGATCGACTACAACTCCGGTAAAGTTCTGGCGGAACAAAACGCCGACGAACGTCGCGACCCGGCGAGTCTGACGAAGATGATGACCAGTTACGTCATCGGACAGGCAATGAAAGCGGGTAAATTTAAAGAAACCGACCTGGTTACCGTCGGTAATGACGCCTGGGCCACCGGCAATCCGGTATTTAAAGGCTCCTCGCTGATGTTCCTCAAGCCGGGAATGCAGGTACCGGTCTCTCAGTTGATACGCGGCATCAATCTGCAATCCGGCAATGATGCCTGTGTGGCAATGGCTGATTTCGCCGCCGGTAGCCAGGATGCTTTCGTCGGGCTGATGAATAGCTATGTGAACGCGTTGGGGCTGAAAAATACCCACTTCCAGACCGTACACGGCCTGGACGCCGACGGACAATACAGTTCAGCTCGCGATATGGCGCTGATTGGTCAGGCGTTAATTCGCGATGTGCCTAACGAATATGCCGTTTATAAAGAAAAAGAGTTCACCTTTAACGGCATTCGCCAGTTAAACCGTAACGGTCTGCTGTGGGATAACAGCCTGAATGTGGACGGCATCAAAACCGGCCATACCAGCAAAGCGGGCTATAATCTGGTCGCTTCCGCAACCGAAGGCCAGATGCGATTGATTTCCGCCGTGATGGGCGGACGGACCTATAAAGGCCGTGAAACAGAAAGCAAAAAACTGCTGACGTGGGGCTTCCGTTTCTTTGAAACCGTTAATCCGCTGAAGGCTGGTAAAGAGTTCGCCTCTGAACCCGCCTGGTTTGGTAATACCGATCGCGCCTCGCTGGGCGTCGATAAAGACGTTTACCTGACGATCCCTCGCGGTCGCATGAAAGATTTGAAAGCGAGCTATGTACTGAATACCGCAGAACTGCACGCGCCGCTGCAGAAAAACCAGGTGGTCGGCACCATCAACTTCCAGCTGGACGGTAAAACCATCGAGCAGCGTCCGCTGGTCGTACTGCAAGAGATCCCGGAAGGGAACTTCTTCGGTAAAATCATTGATTACATTAAATTAATGTTCCATCACTGGTTTGGATAAAAATTGAACGCTTGAAAGTGTGATTTTCGTCCCCATATACTATGCATCAGTAAAACTCCCGCCTTGTGGCGGGAGTTGTTATTTTTTTACGTAATGCCGGAGCTGACATGAAAACCAAACTTAACGAACTGCTTGAATTCCCTACGCCATTTACTTACAAAGTAATGGGGCAGGCGTTACCTGAGCTGGTTGATCAGGTGGTTGAAGTGGTACAGCGCCATGCGCCTGGTGATTACTCTCCGACGGTAAAACCGAGCAGCAAAGGCAACTACCACTCGGTCTCTATCACCATTAATGCCACCCATATTGAACAGGTTGAAACGCTGTACGAAGAACTGGGCAATATTGATATCGTGCGAATGGTATTGTAATACATCCAGACGGTTACCCGGTCTTATCCGGGTAACTCCCCGCCTCCCCCGCTGTGATATACTTTCCTCTCTTTTTTCATTCTCTACGGAGATGCCGTTTTGTATCAGGATAAAATCCTTGTCCGCCAGCTCGGCCTTCAGCCCTATGAAGCTATCTCTCAGGCCATGCATAACTTTACCGATATGCGCGATGAAAACAGCCATGATGAAATCTGGTTGGTTGAGCATTACCCGGTGTTTACCCAGGGCCAGGCCGGTAAAGCGGAACATATATTGATGCCTGGCGATATTCCCGTTGTGCAGAGCGATCGTGGAGGACAGGTGACCTATCATGGTCCGGGCCAACAGGTAATGTACGTTTTACTTAACCTGAAACGACGTAAACTGGGCGTGCGTGATTTAGTCACCCTACTTGAACAGACCGTGGTGAATACGCTGGCTGAAATTGGTATTGAGGCGCATCCGCGCGCCGATGCGCCGGGCGTCTATGTGGGTGAAAAGAAAATCTGCTCGCTGGGTTTACGTATCCGTCGCGGCTGCTCATTCCACGGTTTAGCGCTAAACGTTAACATGGATCTTTCTCCTTTCCTGCGCATCAACCCGTGTGGTTATGCCGGCATGGAAATGGCCAAAATAACACAGTGGAAAGAAGACGCTACCACGGATAATATTGCGCCCCGCTTGCTGGCGAATATTTTAGCTCTGCTAAATAATCCATCGTATGAATATATTGCTGCTTAATGCGTAAAATATAATGGCCCAAGAAATTTATGGGTCATTAATCATATATGATTTGAATGCTTTACTTCTCCCCCCGCTTTCTATATTTTCGTTATATCCCTGCTGTAGCCGCCAGGCGGCATGGCCTCTTCAGTCCTCATGATGAGGAATTTTCCGTGAACAAAATCCCGGCCTTGCTGTTACTTATCTTATTGAAATGACTTAAAATACATTCATAAGAGTAATTTTAAAACCAACTCATAAATGCAAAATATACTATTTCATCTATTATTCATAATACGAATGAATTCGGAGCCAGAGCGTGAGTGATAATAATCAGGCAGAAAGACAACCGGCCGATCAACATCTACAAGACAAACCGCAAATTTTCAGAACACTGAGAAATATTGACCTCAATCTGTTGACGATTTTCGAGGCCGTATATGTCCATAAAGGGATCGTCAATGCCGCGAAAATTCTTAACCTGACGCCGTCAGCCATCAGCCAGTCCATTCAAAAATTACGGACTATATTTCCCGATCCGCTGTTTATTCGCAAAGGCCAGGGCGTAACGCCCACGACGTATGCTACGCATCTGCACGAATACATCAGCCAGGGGCTGGAATCTATTCTTGGCGCCTTGGATCTTACGGGCAGCTACGATAAGCAGCGTACCATTACAATTGGCACGACGCCTTCGGTCGGCGCGCTAGTGATGCCGATTATTTACCAGGCCATCAGGCCGCGTTATCCTCAGCTTTTGCTGCGCAACATTCCGGTAGACGATGCCGAAAGCCAGCTTAGTCAGTTTCAGACCGATCTCATTATCAATACCCATAGCTATAACAACCGGAGCATCCAGCATCACGTCCTGTTTAGCGATACGCTTGAGATTGTCTGCCGCCAGCATCACCCATGTCTGGCGAACGCCATTACTGAAGAGAGACTGAACAGCGCGGATCACACCTTTCTGATGCTGGAGGGACAACATCTTTCCCTACTGCGCCAGCGACTGCAGGAGACATTTCCCGATCAGCAAATCAGTTTTAGCAGCTACAATATTTTTACCATTGCCTCGCTGATCGCCAGCAGCGATCTGCTGGGACTGATGCCCACCCGCTTCTACGACTTATTTAGCCGCTGCTGGCCGCTTGAACGCCTTCCCTACGCGCCGGTGAATAGTGAACAGGTCGAGTTCTCGCTGCATTACAATAAACTGAGTCTGCGCGATCCGGTGCTGGAGAACGTCATTGATATCATTCGTGAGGCGTTCTGACAAAAATGTTGCATTCAGGTCACGGAAGATATGGGCAAACAGCACAAAACAACAACTATTTTACATTTTGCCGGGCTGTCAGGCTGCTTTATGGCCCTTATCAATGATATACTGCGTGTCACAAATTCAAAAATAGTTGATAAATACAACTTTCCCTTGAATTGAAACGCTTTCCTTCGTTATTCGCAACTGGAACACGCACGCTATGAGTAAACCCATTGTGATGGAACGCGGTGTAAAATACCGCGATGCCGATAAGATGGCTCTTATCCCGGTTAAAAATGTGGTCACAGAGCGCGACGCTCTACTACGTAAACCGGAATGGATGAAAATAAAACTTCCGGCGGATTCTACCCGTATCCAGGGCATCAAAGCCGCAATGCGCAAAAATGGCCTGCATTCTGTCTGCGAGGAAGCGTCTTGCCCAAACCTGGCTGAATGTTTCAACCACGGCACCGCTACGTTTATGATCCTTGGCGCCATTTGCACTCGCCGCTGTCCGTTCTGTGATGTCGCCCATGGCCGCCCCGTTGCGCCGGATGCGGAAGAGCCGCAGAAACTGGCGCAAACGATCGCCGACATGGCGCTACGCTATGTGGTCATCACCTCTGTCGACCGTGACGATCTGCGTGACGGCGGCGCCCAGCATTTTGCTGACTGCATCACCGCTATCCGTGCCAAAAGCCCGGAGATAAAAATAGAGACCCTGGTGCCAGACTTCCGTGGACGTATGGATCGCGCGCTGGATATTCTTAACGCGACGCCGCCGGATGTGTTTAACCACAACCTGGAAAACGTGCCGCGTATTTACCGCCAGGTTCGTCCGGGCGCCGATTACAACTGGTCGCTGAAATTACTGGAACGCTTCAAAGAAGCGCACCCGGAAATTCCGACAAAATCGGGTCTGATGGTGGGCTTAGGCGAAACCAATGCGGAAATCATTGAGGTTATGCGCGACTTACGCCGTCACGGCGTTACCATGCTGACGCTTGGTCAGTATCTACAGCCAAGCCGCCATCACCTGCCGGTACAGCGTTATGTCAGCCCGGAAGAGTTTGACGAGATGAAAGCGGAAGCCCTGGCGATGGGCTTTACCCATGCCGCCTGTGGCCCCTTTGTACGTTCTTCGTACCATGCTGATCTCCAGGCCAAAGGCATGGAAGTGAAATGATCGTGTAATAGACGCTTACATTTCAGGCAAAAAAAACCGGCAACTTGCCGGTTTTTTTACTCTGCGGAGCAAGCGCATCGCGCTATTACTCTTTGTGCGAGAGTTTTTCAGCCTGAACGCTACCGTCGACGTCTTTCTTAACGCCCGCGTCTTCATCGTTCATTGCTTTCTTGAATCCTTTAATCGCCGTGCCCAGGTCTCCGCCCAGCGTACGTAACTTCTTGGTACCAAACAGCAGAACAACCAGTGCGGCAACCACCAGCAGTTTGGTAATACTAATCTCACCCATAGATACCTTCTTCACTAAAAACAGGCTGCGTAACGCGCCGGATTAACCTGAGAATATTAACGGTCTTTCGACGCGCGCACACAATAGCAATCTGTAACAAGGTGAATCAAGCTTTGCGTAAAAAAACATCATAATAATTGCGGTGGCGCAAATCGTCGTTGCTGCAAAAGAGGAAGTTGCTCCCGCACCTGGTCTATTCGTTCTCTGAATATTTCCGCGACGATCAGCGCCGGACGATCGGCTGCTGCGGCTATCGTTACCCCCAACGGATCGATAATACGACTTTGACCAATATTACGATTACCACACTCCCCGGCCGCAATCATATAGCAGGTGGTATCCAGCGCTCTCGCCGCCAGCAGCGTCGACCACTGCTGCTCTTTCAACGGGCCGCGAACCCAGCCCGTCGGCAGCGCCAATACGTCAGCCCCCTGTAAAGCCAGCGCTAGCGCCATGTCAGGAAAGCGCAGGTCATAACAGGTCATAAGCCCCACCTTAACCCCCTCCACGTCCAGCACAGGCGCGATAGCGGTTCCGGCATCAATACTTTGGGATTCTTGCATCGAAAACGCATCATAGAGATGCAGCTTCGCGTAACGCGCGACAATGTGACCTGCCCGTAGCGCCACCAGCATATTAACCGCCCGTCCAGGCGTTGACGGGACAAGGATAGTGAATATCGTCGTCATATTATTATGAGCGCTTTCTTCCTGAAGCCGCGTCATAAACGCGCCATCCAGCGGCTGCGCGGCGCGAATCGGCAGGTCAAGGTCGATGTCATCTCGCGCTAATATCCCCTCAGGCAGCACCAGAAGCGATACGCCGCGGCCCGCCGCCTGAGCCATTAACGAAACGCAAACTTGCGCATTCTTTTCCCATACAGAACTCACCACAAACTGCCCGGCTGCAACGAACATATCCCCTCCCACACCTCTGTCAGGACTCGCCAATTATGCGTGTTCGGCGTTACACTCCTCCTGTATAGCAATTAAATAAAGGATTCGGCAGTGTTACAGCTTCTTTTAGCAGTTTTTATCGGCGGTGGAACGGGGAGCGTAGCCCGGTGGATGCTAAGTATGCGTTTTAATCCGCTTCATCAGGCGATTCCCATCGGTACGCTAACAGCAAATTTGCTTGGCGCGTTTATTATCGGCATGGGGTTCGCCTGGTTTAACCGCATGACACATATCGATCCGATGTGGAAAGTGCTCATTACGACCGGCTTTTGCGGCGGCCTGACGACCTTTTCTACTTTTTCTGCTGAAGTGGTATTCTTGCTGCAAGAGGGGCGCTTTGGCTGGGCGCTGCTGAATGTGCTGATTAACCTGTTGGGTTCGTTTGCCATGACAGCGCTGGCATTCTGGCTATTTTCCGCCGCAGCGGCGCGTTAAGCGCAAAAAAAAACCCGCCGAAAGGGCGGGTTTTGAAATCTTGCTGTCGGACGTATGCTTACAGAGCAGTTACGTTTGCAGCGGAAGGGCCTTTGGCACCGTTAGTGATTTCGAACTCTACGCGCTGACCTTCAGCCAGAGTTTTAAAACCATTGGTCTGGATTGCAGAGAAGTGTACGAACACGTCTTTGCTGCCATCTTCCGGAGTAATGAAACCGAATCCTTTGGATTCATTAAACCACTTAACGTTACCTTTAATCTTAGACATCAAAATTACCTTTACATGAAAAATAGACACAAATGCTGTGTCGGATACCAGTACAACAATTGTGATGCATTTTGTCCAGTCGAACTTTGCGAAAAAGTGATAAATATCGCGTTAATTTTTAGCTAACCCTGTCTACTTATTGTTTTTTAAGTCTTTTTTATTCACAACTGAAGAATGCCCTTCCCCGTCAAAACTGGAAACGCATCCAGGCGAAATAGACGTTTCCGTTGTTATACGAACCCGGAATGTAGGTCATCTGAAAGGTAGCGGGACCATAGCCTATCGACGCTAAAGGCAACAGTACAGGGATGGGAATATAATTCCAGTTGTCGCGCGCGGTAACGCCTGCGGTAAAGCCCAGTCCCAGACGAAAATTATCGTCTTCCAGCGGTCGCCAGGTTTTTTCCCAGCCATAACCGCCTATGGGTTCCCATTTGTTAAATGAATCTTTAAAGGCCATCATATAGAGGCCATGCCAGTTGCCTTTGTCGTCCCAGCGCGACTGACCAAAACCAACGCCCCACGGCCGCTCGTTATAGCGATCCGTTTTCTCTTTATCGTAGGCAAAGCGCGCATGCCAGGTAATGGCGGGGACATACAAATCATAATGCTCAGGCTGTCGCCACGTTTCTGCGACGTTATCGGTAAACGTGTTAAACCACCCTTTATCCGCCGCAGAGACTGAAGGAATAGCCAGCCATGGCATAACAAGGAGAGCAATAATAAGAAAATACTTTCTGATAATCATCACAACAGCCATACCGTTCAAAAATTCGACCGTGATAATAACAACATTAACCTGAATAAAATCTTAACAGACTATAAACAGAGAATAATCTGAGAAAGTATCGGGTTAACGGCGTTTGATTTAGCACTCAGAACCGTCGCGCTCTCCTTACTAAGTTTTCACAAAAAACACAAAACAAAGCACAACAAACAAAACAATAAAATAACAATAAATTAATACTTATAGCGCTACAGAAAATTCGTATAAGCATATTTCATCTTTAGCGATGACATGAAAAAATAACCGCGCCGTGATTTTAATCAGTAAGGCGCCATCCTTTATTCGGTACATTTTTATACCACTTTTGTGGTTCTTATTTTTACTCTGGGTGTCGATAAGACAGGGGAAACAATGCTAACAGTTATAGAGCTCCTTATCGGAGTCGTCGTTATTGTGGGTGTAGCGCGCTACATCATTAAGGGATATTCCGCCACTGGCGTTTTATTTGTCGGCGGTCTGGTTCTGCTTATTATCAGCGCACTGATGGGGCATAAGGTATTACCTGCCAGCGAAACCAGTACCGGCTATACCGCAACAGATATTGTTGAATACATCAAAATTTTGCTCATGAGTCGCGGCGGCGATCTTGGCATGATGATCATGATGCTGTGCGGCTTTGCCGCTTATATGACGCATATCGGCGCGAATGATATGGTCGTGAAGCTGGCGTCGAAACCTTTACAGTACATAAACTCGCCCTACCTGTTGATGATTGCCGCCTATTTTGTCGCCTGCCTGATGTCGCTGGCCGTCTCTTCCGCGACGGGGCTTGGCGTACTGCTCATGGCTACTCTCTTCCCGGTGATGGTCAACGTCGGCATTAGCCGCGGCGCGGCGGCGGCTATTTGCGCCTCTCCGGCCGCCATCATCCTCTCGCCAACGTCTGGCGATGTGGTTTTAGCCGCAAAAGCGGCGGAGATGCCGTTAATCGATTTCGCGTTCAAAACCACGCTGCCGATTTCCATCGCCGCAATTATCGGTATGGCGATTGCGCACTTTTTCTGGCAACGCTATCTGGATAAAAAAGAGAACATTTCACATGAGATGCTGGACGTTGCGGAGATTACCACCACGGCCCCGGCGTTTTATGCCCTTTTGCCGTTCACGCCCATTATCGGCGTACTGATTTTTGACGGTAAATGGGGGCCGCAGTTGCACATTATTACCATCCTGGTGATCTGTATGCTGCTGGCCGCCGTGCTGGAATTCGTGCGCGGCTTCAACACGCAAAATGTGTTTTCCGGCCTGGAAGTGGCTTATCGCGGCATGGCGGATGCGTTTGCCGGCGTCGTGATGCTGCTGGTCGCGGCGGGCGTTTTCGCCCAGGGGCTGAGCACCATTGGCTTTATCCAAAGTCTGATCTCGATTGCCACTTCTTTTGGCTCCGCCAGCATTATTCTGATGCTGGTATTAGTGATTTTAACCATGCTGGCCGCGATGACCACCGGTTCAGGCAATGCGCCTTTTTACGCCTTTGTTGAGATGATCCCTAAATTGGCGCACTCCTCCGGCATCAACCCAGCCTATTTATCCATCCCAATGCTGCAAGCCTCAAACCTGGGGCGCACGATTTCGCCGGTCTCCGGCGTGGTGGTCGCTGTCGCCGGGATGGCTAAAATATCACCGTTTGAAGTGGTGAAGCGCACGTCCGTTCCGGTCATCGTCGGTCTGTTGATCGTCATTATCGCCACGGAAATTATGGTGCCAGGCGCCTCTTCCGCCGTTACTGGCGGCTGATAGCCGGTAAGCCGGGGCGAGGGAAAACGTCGCCCCGGCATCTTAAACCAAGCTTAGCCGCCGTGGTAAATACGCTGCGGCCTGCCCACTTTGCCATGAATAATCTCTGCGACAATCAGGTGCTGACTCGCGCAATATTCCAGGTAGCGTCGGGATGTGGTGCGGCTTATTGTTAAGGCCTGCGCGACCGTTTCAGCCGTGTGGCGTACGGTTGGATCGGCAAACAGCTTCATCACCGCATTAAGGGTTAAGGCATCAATACCGGTCGGCAAATCCCCTTTCGGTTCGCCGCGCGCATAGGCGTTGAACATTTCATCTATCTGCTTCTGGCTTGCGCTATCCGCGCTCGCCAGCATACGTCTGCGCTGTTGATAGCGGGTCAGCGTCTGTCCCAAACGTTCATAAGCAATAGGTTTGACCAGATAATCAAACGCGCCGCTACGTACCGCTTCCGCTACCGTCTCCATGTCACTGGCGGCGGTCGTAAACACGACGCCGCCGGGATAGCGCGACTGCATTAATTCATGCAGCAGCGTAATCCCCTTCCCATCCGGCAGATAATTATCCAACAGAATTAATCCAGGTTTGAACCGGTCAATCATCATTCTCGCCTGCGCCAGATTGCCCGCCAGCCATATCTGCTTAAAGCCAGGAATATGGCGGATATATTCTGCGTGCATCTCCGCCAGCAGCGTTTCATCCTCAACGATCAATAGGGTTAATGGTTCTGTCATCGTTTTTTTTCACTTTCGGAAGGAATAAAGAAAATAAGGTGCCACAAGGATCATTGTCTTCCAGCGTAATGACCCCGCCACAGCGCCCCACATAACTTGCAATCAGATATAACCCGATACCATGCTCACCGGGTTCGTCGGTTCGGGTACTTACGCCCTGCTCAAAAATTTTTTCCCGCAGCGCTTCAGGAACGCCGCAGCCCTGGTCGGCGACCTCTATCACCACCTCGTCGCCCTCGTCGCTCAGGAAAAGTTCGATGGTATTGTCGCCTTCCTGTGTACGTAAACTCGCCTCAAACGCGTTATCCAGCAGATTCCCGACGATGGCGGCGAACTCCGTGCTATCCAGCCCCTCCGGCAGTTGATGTAGCTGGCTGCCGGGAACAATCACCATCTTGAGCCCCAGTTCACGCGCGCGCTGAACTTTGCCAAACAGCAAACCGGCCACCTGACGATCGGCGAAGGCGCCGCGTAAACTATCAATAAGTTGCTGCTGCGCCTGCGACTCACCCTGCACCATCTCTCTGACCCGATCATACTCCTTCATTTGCAGCAGGCCGTTCAGAGTCGACATCCAGTTCAGGTGCTCATGGCGTAGCGTGCGCAGGCTCTCAACATACTGTTTAATCTGGGTTAGCTGCGCGTTCAACGTCGCGATTTCATCTTTGCTGCGAAAACTAATAATAGCGCCCAGCAACTCCTCGCCGGAACGGATAGTTTCACGATTGGCGATGACGCTCAGGCCATTGAAGTTGGCCATCACGTCCTGGCGTCTTTCTGCGATCTGGCAGGTAAAAAAGTCTGCCGGATTGACGACTTCCGCTATCAGCTTGCCCAGCCACTGACGCCCCGGCGACGGCAGCCCCAACATTTTTCTCGCATTGCGGTTAATCGCGGTGATATGTCCCTCCGGATCAACGGCGATCAGCCCTTCATAAACCGAGCTAAACAACGCCTCCTGCTGGCGTACCACGCGCGCAATCTGTTTCGGCTCCATGCCCAGCATTTGTCGGCGGATATGCGCGGCGAAAAACCAGGAAAGCAGCATTAATACCAACAGCAACAGGACAAAAACCCCCGCCATCGGTAATAAGAAGTCCAGCCGCCAGGAGTCGATTTTACTGACCAGATAGCCAATTGAAACAACGCCGATCACGTTGCCTTCGTTGTCAAAGATAGGCGTTTTGGCGCGCATCGCCATCCCTATTGAGCCCTTACCGGTAATGAAATAACTTTCTCCTCTTTCCAACGCGCCGGGTTTCGTAAACTGCATGGGATAGCCGATTTTTTCCGGATTCGGATGGTAAAGCCGGATCGAGTGGCGATCGCCTATCACCACATAGTCAAAATCCGTCCCGCGCTGCAGTTTATTCGCAATTATCGCCAGGCGTTTATAGTCCCGGTTTTTTACGGCGGCGATAATGCTGTCGTTAGAAGCAATAATTTTTGCCTGATTCATCGCCATATCACGAACATGGGACGCCAGATAATCTTCGAAACTGGCAGACAAATATTGTGCTAACGCTGCCACGATGAAAACAGAAACCACCAGAATGAGCAGAAAAATACGTAACGGAAACGCGAGTTGCCGAAAAAAAGGAAACAGCTTTTTATTTTTCTGATAGGACATTAAGGTTCCTTATGGGTATTTCTCTGCAGATTTATCGCAAATGTAATAAAAATGTTTTGAGCATCTTGAAGCCTATAAAAACCAATCGTTACAGATTCCCCACATTAAATCAATTAAACAACTAAAACCCATCGCCGGAATGGCGATTAAATTAATTAAAAAACTTAAAACCATAAAACACTTAAAAACCATCTAACGCTTTGTGAAATAAATCAAAATTTACCACCAAAATACTCCTTACGATGTATACGTCAGTGAGAAAAAATAAATAACTCGTCATAAAAATACTCCTACTCTGACTGAAAAGAAAAAGTTATCAAGTTGCAACACAGCGCAACATATACAGAAAAGTGGCAACAAGCATATCACCAGGATATTTCTTACTATGTTTGGCAATAATGTATTCACTCGGGTAAAACGCTCTGAAAATAAAAAAATGGCGGAGATCGCTCACTTTCTCAAAGAGAATGATTTAAGCGTCGATACCACTGTAGAGGTGTTTATTACCGTCAGCCGTGATGACCGTCTTATTGCCTGCGGCGGTATTGCTGGAAATATCATTAAATGCGTGGCCATTAGCGAATCAGTACGCGGCGAAGGCTTAGCGTTAACGCTAGCGACGGAATTGATTAATCTCGCCTGGGAACGGCACTGCACCCATCTTTTTATTTATACCAAAACGGAATACGAAGCGCTGTTTAAACAGTGCAGCTTTTCGACGATAGCCAGCGTCCCCGGCGTGATGGTCTTAATGGAAAATAGCGCGACCCGGTTGAAACGGTATGCGGAATCGCTGGCGACATTACGTCACGAGGGAAAGAAAATTGGCTGTATTGTGATGAACGCCAATCCTTTCACGAACGGCCATCGCTATCTGATCCAACAGGCGGCTGCGCAGTGCGACTGGCTGCATCTGTTCCTGGTCAAAGAAGATACGTCACGCTTTCCCTATGAAGACCGACTCGATCTGGTTCTTAAAGGGACCACCGATATCCCGCGCTTAACCGTTCACCGCGGCTCCGAATACATTATTTCTCGGGCGACGTTCCCCTGCTATTTCATTAAAGAGCAGAGCGTTATTAATCACTGTTATACCGAAATCGACCTGAAGATTTTCCGCCAGTATCTGGCGCCCGCGCTTGGCATCACACACCGCTTTGTCGGTACGGAACCATTTTGTACCGTTACCGCCCAGTATAACCTTGATATGCGTTTCTGGCTGGAGACGCCAACGCTTCCCGCCCCACCCATTACGCTGGTGGAAATAGAGCGGCTTTGCTTCCAGGAGACGCCGATATCCGCCTCCTGGGTACGCAAGCTGCTGGTTAAACACGATCTCACGGCTATCGCGCCGCTGGTTCCCGACGCCACCCTGCGCTATTTGCAGGGCATGGTCGAACGCCATCCGGGCAGCGCGGCAGCCCGTCAAAAGTCCCCCGTATTAGCAACAGGTGAAAAATGAAAATAAACCAGCTAGCCGTCGCAGGCACGCTTGAGTCCGGCGATGTGATGATACGCATTGCGCCGCTCGATACGCAGGATATTGACCTGCAAATCAGCAGTAGCGTTGAAAAACAGTTTGGCGAGGCCATTCGCGCCACCATCCTGGAGGTGCTTTCTCGCTACGACGTGCGCGGCGTACAACTGAACGTCGATGATAAAGGCGCTCTGGACTGCATTTTGCGCGCCCGACTGGAAACGCTACTGGCGCGCGCCAGCGGTATTGCCGCTCTGCCCTGGGAGGATCGCCAATGATTTCCGCCTCTCTGCAACAACGTAAAACCCGCACCCGCCGCAGTATGTTATTCGTACCGGGCGCCAACGCGGCGATGGTGAGCAATTCGTTTATCTATCCGGCCGACGCGCTGATGTTTGACCTGGAAGACTCCGTTGCATTACGCGAAAAAGACGCGGCGCGCCGTCTGGTATATCACGCGCTGCAACATCCGCTTTACCGTGACGTCGAAACCATCGTCCGCGTGAATGCGCTGGACTCCGAATGGGGCGTCAACGATCTGGAAGCGGTCGTGCGCGGCGGCGCGGACGTGGTGCGTTTACCGAAAACCGACACCGCGCAGGACGTCATTGATATCGAAAACGAAATTCTGCGCATTGAAAACGCCTGCGGTCGCGAACCGGGCAGTACCGGCCTGTTAGCCGCCGTGGAATCGCCGCTGGGTATTACCCGCGCGGTAGAAATCGCCCACGCCTCTGAACGGTTGATCGGGATTGCGCTGGGCGCGGAAGACTATGTTCGCAACCTGCGCACCGAACGCTCTCCAGAAGGCACCGAACTGCTGTTCGCCCGCTGCGCCATTTTGCAGGCTGCGCGTTCCGCCGGCATTCAGGCCTTCGATACCGTCTATTCCGACGCCAACAACGAAGCCGGTTTCCTGCAAGAAGCCGCCCACATTAAACAGTTGGGCTTTGACGGTAAGTCACTGATCAACCCCCGCCAGATAGAGCTGCTGCACAACCTTTATGCGCCGACGCGTAAAGAGGTCGCCCATGCGCGTCTGGTCGTTGAAGCCGCAGAAGCCGCCGCCCGCGAAGGTCTTGGCGTCGTTTCCCTTAACGGCAAGATGGTCGACAGTCCGGTGATTGAACGCGCCCGTCTGGTGCTCTCCCGTGCAGAACTTTCCGGTATTCGCGAAGAATAAGGCAAAACAATGACGCAGAAAAATGAATCTCAACGCCAGGATCGCGTAGCCGCCTGGAGCCGCCACGCTGAAAGCGAACTGAGCGCTTACCAAAGTGCGGCAAAATTGGATCTACAAGCGCAAAAACCGCGCGACCACAAACTGTGCGCCAGCCTGGAAGAGGCCATCCGCCGTTCCGGTTTACGCGACGGCATGACGCTCTCTTTTCACCACGCGTTTCGCGGCGGCGATCTGACGATTAACCTGGTGATGGAAACCATCGCGAAGATGGGCTTCAAAAACCTGACCCTGGCCTCCAGCTCGCTGAGCGACTGCCACGCGCCGCTGGTTGAACACATTCGTAACGGGGTGGTCAGCCGCATCTACACGTCAGGCCTGCGCGGCCCACTGGCGGAAGAAATTTCTCGCGGCCTGCTGGCTGAGCCGGTTCAGATTCACTCCCACGGCGGTCGTGTACATCTGGTACAAAGCGGCGAACTCAATATTGATGTTGCGTTTCTTGGCGTACCCTCCTGCGATGAATTCGGTAATGCTAACGGTTATACCGGCAAGGCCTGCTGCGGTTCACTGGGCTACGCGATGGTGGATGCCGACAGCGCGAAACAGGTCGTAATGCTGACGGAGCAACTGCTGCCGTATCCGCATAACCCGGCAAGCATCGCTCAGGATCAGGTTGATCTGATCGTGCAAATCGAAGAAGTCGGTGATGCAAACAAAATCGGCGCTGGCGCGACCCGCATGACCACTAATCCGCGTGAACTGCTGATCGCCCGCAGCGCGGCGGAAGTCATTGCTCACTCCGGCTACTTCAACGAAGGTTTCTCCCTGCAAACCGGCACTGGCGGCGCATCGCTGGCGGTCACCCGCTTCCTGGAAGACAAAATGCGTAGCCGCAACATTGTGGCTAATTTCGCGCTGGGCGGAATCACCGCCACCATGGTCGACCTGCATGAAAAGGGTTTAATCCGCAAACTGCTTGACGTGCAGAGCTTCGATCGCAACGCTGCGCAATCTTTGGCCCGCAACCCGAACCATATCGAAATCAGCGCTAACCAGTACGCCAACTGGGGCTCTAAAGGCGCTTCCGTCGACCGTCTGGACGTGGTGGTACTGAGCGCGCTGGAAGTTGACACCCACTTTAATGTTAACGTGCTGACCGGCTCCGACGGCGTTCTACGCGGCGCGTCCGGCGGTCACTGCGATACCGCCGTCGCGGCGGCGCTGTCCATCATCGTCGCGCCGCTGGTGCGCGGTCGCATCCCAACGCTGGTTGATAACGTCACCACCTGCGTCACACCAGGCTCCAGCGTTGACATTCTGGTCACCGATCACGGTATCGCCGTCAATCCGGCGCGTCCGGAGCTGGCTGAACGCCTGAAAGCAGCGGGAATGAAAGTGGTATCGATTGAGTGGCTGCGCGAACGCGCGCAACTGCTTACCGGTCAGCCCCGCCCTATCGAATTCACTGACCGCGTGATTGCTGTCGTGCGTTATCGCGACGGTTCAGTGATCGATGTGGTGCATCAGGTGAAGGAATAAGCCATGCGCCTGCTTCCGGAACTCGCCACCTGTCACGACGTTTCTATTCCTGAGCTGCTCGCCAGCCGGGATGAGAGACAAGCAAGACAGCGCGCCTGGCTAACACGCCACGCCACTCCGCTGGTCTCCTTTACCGTGGTGGCGCCAGGCCCGATGAAAGACAGCGCGTTAACCCGCCGGATCTTTAATCACGGCGTGACTGCCCTGCACACGCTGGCAGAAGAGTATGGCTGGACCATCCGGGAGCAGGCTGCACTGGCTTCCGCCAGCGGGCCGGAAGGGCTGCTGGCGATTGACGCGCCCGCTCAGGCGCTCAAACAGGCGACCATCGCGCTGGAACAGCGTTATCCACTGGGGCGTCTGTGGGATATCGATGTCCTGACGGCGGAAGGCGAAATACTCTCCCGCCGCCATTTCGCGCTTCCCGCTCGCCGCTGTCTGCTGTGCGGGCAAAGCGCGGCTGAATGCGCGCGGGGTAAAACCCACGCGCTGACTGATTTACTGATTCATATGGAGGCGCTGCTGCATGATGCCGATTCCCGCCAACCCGACTAACGCCTCCATTCAGCCTCAGTCGCTGTATGACGCCTGGGCCGATTTGGCCTGGCGCGCCATGCTGACCGAGGTAAATTTATCGCCAAAACCCGGTCTGGTAGACCGACTAAACTGCGGCGCGCACAAAGATATGGCGCTGGCGGATTTTCACCGCAGCGCGGAGGCGATTCGACACTGGCTGCCGCGCTTTATGGAATATGGCGCCAGCTGCACGCGCCTGCCGCCAGAGTCGGTTCTGGCGGGCCTGCGTCCATTGGGGATGGCCTGTGAAGCAGCGATGTTTCGCGCAACGGCGGGCGTCAATACCCATAAAGGCAGCATTTTCTCGCTGGGGTTACTGTGCGCCGCCATTGGCCGCCTGTATCAGCTACGCCAGCCGATCGCCGCAGAAACACTCTGCGCTACCGCCGCCGATTTTTGCCGCGGCCTGACCACGCGCGAACTGCGCCAGAACAACCTACAGCTCACCGCAGGTCAGCGGTTGTATCAGCAACTGGGATTAACCGGCGCGCGCGGCGAAGCGGAAGCAGGCTATCCGCTGGTCATCCGCCACGCGTTGCCGCACTACCGCGCATTGCTGGCGCAGGGGCGCGATCCGGAACTGGCGCTGCTTGATACCTTACTGCTGCTGATGTCGCTTAACGGCGATACCAACGTCGCGTCGCGCGGCGGGGCGGACGGTCTGCGCTGGTTACAGCAGCAGGCGGCTTTCTTATTACATCAGGGCGGCATACGGACGCCTGACGATCTCGTTTATCTCCACCGGTTCGATCAGCAATGCATTGAACGCAATCTCAGCCCAGGCGGTAGCGCCGATCTGCTGATCGTGACCTGGTTTTTAGCGCAAATTTCGCAAGTTAATCATTAACACAATTATAGAAAATATCCTTTCCGGAGAGTCATTTATGTCTTTATCTAAAGATAATATATGGAAGTTGTTGGCCCCATTAGTGGTGATGGGCGTCATGTTGCTAATTCCTGTTCCAGATGGTATGCCGCCGCAGGCCTGGCACTATTTTGCGGTTTTTGTCGCGATGATTGTCGGTATGATCCTGGAGCCGATCCCGGCGACAGCGATCAGTTTTATCGCCGTAACCATTTGCGTTATCGGCAGCAATTACCTGCTATTTGACGCTTCGGAACTGGCCGATCCGGCGTTTAACGCCAGTAAACAGGCACTGAAATGGGGGCTTGCCGGTTTCTCCAGCACCACGGTCTGGCTGGTTTTCGGCGCGTTTATTTTCGCGCTGGGCTACGAAGTGACCGGGCTGGGGCGCCGCATTGCGCTGTTTCTGGTAAAATTCATGGGTAAACGCACGCTGACGCTCGGCTATGCGATTGTCATTATCGATATTTTGCTGGCGCCGTTTACTCCCTCCAATACGGCTCGTACCGGCGGTACTGTCTTCCCGGTCATCAAGAACCTGCCGCCGCTGTTTAAATCGTTTCCAAACGATCCTTCCGCACGCCGCATCGGCGGTTATTTGATGTGGATGATGGTGATCAGTACCAGCCTGAGCTCTTCGATGTTTGTCACTGGCGCGGCGCCAAACGTGTTAGGTCTGGAGTTCGTCAGCAAGATCGCCGGCGTCCAGATTAGCTGGCTGCAGTGGTTTCTCAGCTTTCTGCCGGTAGGGATTATTTTACTGATCGTTGCGCCGTGGCTCTCCTATGTGCTTTATAAACCCGAAGTGACCCACAGTGCGGAAGTCGCAGCCTGGGCTGGCGGCGAGTTAAAAAACATGGGGCGTCTGTCCCGCAAAGAGTGGACGCTGATTGGCCTGGTGCTGCTTAGCTTAGGATTGTGGGTTTTTGGTGGAAAAATCATCAACGCCACTGCCGTGGGTCTGCTGGCCGTCTCGCTGATGCTGGCGTTGCATGTTGTGCCGTGGAAAGACATTACGCGCTACAACAGCGCCTGGAACACCCTGGTGAACCTCGCTACGCTGGTGGTCATGGCCAATGGCTTAACCCGCTCCGGCTTTATTGACTGGTTCGCCAATACCATGAGTACGCATCTGGAAGGTTTCTCGCCGGATGCAACCGTCATTGTACTGGTACTGGTGTTCTATTTCGCACACTATCTGTTCGCCAGTCTTTCCGCTCACACCGCGACCATGCTGCCGGTTATTCTGGCGGTGGGTAAAGGCATTCCGGGCGTTCCGATGGAACAACTGTGTATTCTGCTGGTGCTGTCTATCGGTATCATGGGCTGTCTGACGCCGTATGCCACCGGCCCTGGTGTGATTATCTACGGCTGCGGTTACGTGAAATCCAAAGACTACTGGCGGCTTGGCGCAATCTTTGGCGTTATCTATATCGCGATGCTGTTGCTGGTGGGCTGGCCGATTCTGGCAATGTGGAATTAAACATTACGCCAACGTAGGTTAAAAATGATGCCGTTCAGGTTCACCTGAGCGGCATTTTTTATGATTAAATGGGTAACATTCATAATGTGTATAAATTATCGAATTCATCATGAACACAATATGGCATTACAGTCCGCTGCTGGCTGTCCTCTTAACCCCGATTTTTGCCGCCAACGCCGACGAACTTCAGGCGCAACAGTACGGTGATTTCACTGACTATGTGCTGGCGCTTTCCTGGCAAACCGGTTTTTGTCAAAGCCAGCATGAACGCCGCCATCGGGAGCCCGATGAGTGCCGTCTGCAAAAAGAGCCAGCCAACAAAGCAGACTTTCTGACCGTCCACGGCCTATGGCCTGGATTACCCAAATCTATCGCCGCACGCGGTGTTGACCAGCGACGCTGGCAGCGCTTTGGTTGTGCGACGCGGCCAATCCCGAATCTGCCTGAAGTCAAGGCCAGCCGGAAATGCTCCGCCCCCGCCCCCGGACTTTCGCCTGACATCGCGGCAGCGCTTAAGGAAGTGATGCCCGGCGCGGGGGGAAATTCCTGTCTGGAGCGCTACGAATATGCCAAACATGGCGCCTGTTTCGGGTTTGATCCCAATGCCTATTTCGGCACCATGATACGGCTGGATAAGGCGATAAAAGACAGCGCGCTGGGGCAGTTTCTGGCGGATAATTACGGCAAGACCGTTAGCCGCGCTGAGTTTGATAGCGTCGTCGCACAAATGTGGGGCCAGGATAATGTCAAAGCCGTTAAAGTAAACTGCCATGGCAATCCCGCCTATTTAACAGAGATTCAGTTTTCACTAAAGGCGTCGATGATTAACGCCCCGCTCTCCTCTGCCTCATTCTTGCCGCAGCCGCATCCCGGCAACTGCGGGAAACAGTTTATTATCGATAAAGCCGGTTATTGACGAAGCAGAGGTTTAAAACCGTAGCCACATTTGAGAACACGCCCGAATGTAGACTAAAATTCACTCAAGGCTATGACGTTTGAGGATTTACCCGAATGTGAACTAAATCACTTCAAAGACGGGGGAAGTCTCAGTATCATCATGAGAGTTAAACCCTCGCCGCCAGACGGTGAGGGTTTTCTTTTGGGACCATTTACCTGCACTACTCGCAGTATCGATGACATGGAGTAAGAAATGTCCAGACCCACTATTATCATTAACGACCTTGACGCCGAACGTATTGATCGTCTTCTGGAACAGCCTGCGTATGCGGATCTGCCGATTGCCGACGCGCTCAACGCCGAACTGGATCGCGCGCAAATGTGTTCGCCACAAGAGATGCCGAACGATGTCGTCACCATGAACAGCCGCGTTAAATTCCGCAATTTGAGCGATGGTGAAACACGCGTGCGGACGCTGGTGTACCCCGCCAATATGACGGACAGCAGTACCCAGCTTTCGGTAATGGCGCCCGTCGGCGCGGCGTTGCTGGGACTGCGCGTCGGCGACACTATTCACTGGGAACTGCCGGGCGGCGCCTCCACCCATCTCGAAGTGCTGGAACTCGAATATCAGCCTGAAGCCGCGGGCGACTTCCTGCGTTAAACCCCATCTGCATAAGCGTTAATGCGTTTACACAGAGGATGCCTACGCATCCTCTTTCCGTTAGCCCTTTCATTTCTGCCTGTTTCAGACAACGCCGCCTGGCATCGGGTTGATTACTCCCGTCGCCTGTTTCTGCGCCGCTTGTGCCGACGTCGCTCCTGGCACCAGGATAACCTTCCGGCACTCTTCTTCGCGTTTTTCGAAAATTTCGTAGCCGCGCGCCGCCTCTTCAAACGGCATATAGTGCGTGACAATCTCCTCCGGCTTCAGCAACCCTTTTTCAATAAGCGGTAATAACTCCCCCAGCCACGCGTGAACATGGGTTTGACCCATTTTAAAAGTTAGCCCCTTATCAAAGGCGTCGCCGAATAAAAAGCCGTGAATAAAACCGGCATACACGCCGGGTACGCTGACCACGCCGCCGCGTCTGACCGCCGCGATACATTGTCGCAGCGCTTTGCCGCTACTGCCTTCCAGTTTAAGGTTCGTCAGCACCGTCTCCGTCAAACTGCCTTTCGCTTCAAAGCCTACGGCATCAATTACCGCGTCCACGCCGCGGTGTCCTGCCGTCTGCTCGATGATTTTTTCCGCCGGATCGTTCTCATCATCGAAGTTGATCGGTATCGCGCCATAACGTTCTTCGGCGAAACGCAAGCGCCAGGCGTGGTGATCAACGACGAAGATCTGCTCCGCGCCCAGCAGTCGCGCACAGGCGATGGTCAGTAATCCTACCGGCCCTGCGCCAAAAACCGCCACGCTGGAACCTTGCTGAATCTGGGCATTTTTTGCCGCCTGCCAGGCGGTAGGCAAAATATCAGAAAGAAACAGCGCCTTATCGTCAGATAACAGCGGCGGCACCTTAAATGGACCGACATTACCTTTTGGCACGCGAACATATTCGGCCTGTCCGCCGGGAACGCCGCCATACAGATGGCTATACCCAAACAGCGCCGCCGGTGGCGGGATCTGTTTTTTATTCATCGCCGCGCCGTGTCCGTCGTTAGTGTTTTCACACGCTGAATACTGCTGTAGCCGACAGAAAAAGCAGTCACCACAGGCAATGACAAACGGGATAACGACCCGATCCCCTTTCCGAATATTCTTTACATCATGTCCGGTTTCCACCACCTCGCCCATAAACTCATGGCCGAAAATATCGCCATGTTTTACCTGTGGGATCTTGCCGCGATAGAGATGCAAATCAGATCCGCAAATCGCGGTGGCGGTAACACGCAAAATGATATCGTCAGGCTGCTCAATGCCGGGATCGGGTACGTTTTCAACCTTTACGTGATGTGGACCGTGATACGTCAATGCTTTCATGCAGCCTCCGGGGTAACGGTGAATGTTGCGTTCGACTATAAAAGGGTAGCTATCCCGGAGAGACTGCCGGCAAAACAGGCGGCTTTAGGATTTTTCCTGGAAAATACACGATTTTTTAGCGCCAGGTTGTCGCAATATTTAAAATTGCCAGACAAATAGCAGAAAGAAACATTATTATATGCTTGAATAAATTCAGTATTGATTAACAGGGAGTAACGGGTATGTATAAGACAATCATTATGCCGGTTGATGTTTTTGAAATGGAACTTAGCGATAAAGCTATTCGCCACGCTGAGTTTCTGGCGCAACAGGATGGCGTCATTCATCTGTTGCATGTACTGCCTGGGTCCGCGAGCATGAGTCTGCACCGCTTTGCCGCCGACGTGCGTCGCTTTGAAGAACATTTACAGCATGAGGCGGAAACGCGTCTGCAAACGATGGTGGGACACTTCAGTATCGATCCTTCACGAATTAAAACACATGTTCGCTTTGGTAGCGTGCGCGATGTCGTCAATGAGATGGGCGAAGAACTGGATGCGGATGTCGTGGTAATCGGTTCGCGTAATCCGTCCATCACGACACACCTGTTGGGGTCTAACGCCTCAAGCGTGGTGCGCCATGCGACGCTGCCGGTATTGGTTGTGCGTTAACTCTGGTGGCTAAAAACTGACACGCCCTGCCAGGTCGCGCCTGGCAGGGCTTTTTATTGCATCATCGTTAGTACAAATGCCCGATATTCACAATAGTACTCACCGTGTCGCCAAAAAAGACCAGCCGACTCAGAAATACGCCAACGAATAACAAGACGAACAGGAGTTTCGGGCGCGAATCACCGTGACGGCTGGCGACAAAAGCGAGCGCAAGGCAAACCAGGCTTGCCAGATAAAACGGTGAAGCCAGCCATGAATGCGCCGTCATCTGCATTATCGTTCCCCCGCTTAACCACACCAGCGGCGCCGCGATAAGTACCGCGATACACACCACAATTCCCTGGCGTAACGCAGGAACGGCAGGCCTGAGTTTTAACAGCGGAATCGCCGCGCAACCCATGACCCATACCGTAATAAAAAATAACAGCATGGTAAATCCATTAGCGATAGCCACCATCGCTGGCGCGGCGTAGGTCATCCCCTGCACCGCCACCAGTAACACGCCGAACACGGAGGCGATAAGAGTCATCGCTTTATGTCCCTTTGCCAGGAACGTTACGCCGACCGCTGCGCCAAACAACGTAGCACCAAGGATTTCCCGACTTAACCAGGCATGTCGCAGATTAATCAGCGCATTATAAGCGCGATCGGGATGCGCCAGATGCAGAATCGCGGCAATAGACGCCAGTGCCAGCACCAGCCCAGTGACCAACCAATAGAAACGCTGGCCTTCCACTTCACCACGCAGCGTACGCCATGTCAGTACCAAAGCCATCCCGACAGACATCTGGCTTAATACCGTAAAAAACACCAGCGGCAGTTCATATTTTTCCATTACTTGTCCTCCGGCTGCTTAGGCTGGCGCGCCAGAATAAAGCGCGTTCCTGGATTGAGCTGTGGCATATGCGGGAACCCTGGCGGATACTGCACCGCATTATCGGGCACAGGATCGACATCCAAATCGATAATCGACAAGGCGCCCACCGGACAGGCGTTCACGCACGCCGGATTCATACCGATATCAAGACGCTCGTAGCACATACTGCATTTTTCCGCTTTACGCGTCTCTTCATTAAAACGCGGCGCGCCATAAGGACAGTTACGAATACAGTTTTTACAGCCGATGCAGCGCTCAGGGTTATGCACCACCACGCCATCTTCACGTTTGGTATAGGCTTCGACCGGACAGGCGGCGACACAGGCCGGATGTTCGCAGTGGTTACAGGCCAGCGAGTAAAACGCCCGCTCTTCATGTGGATAGATGTCTTTATCCAACGGATAAACGTAGCGCCAGAAGCGATCCGGCTCCAGTTGGTTAAAGCTTTTACACGCCATAGCACAGCCGCGGCAGCCGATGCACTTATCGCTATTCACTAAAAACGCACGTCTCATGCTACGGACTCCCCTTTACCGATCAATACAACGTCAGCAAACTGACTGTGGATAGCGGCGCCCGGCGCGCCAGTTTTCATCAGCCCCATATCAGCAGGCGTATCAGCCACGACGTTTTGCACGTTGTACTGCCGTTTCGGGAACCAGGCTTCATACATCACCAGAAAATCTTCCGGCACGTTGGTGGTGACTTTTGCCCGCAGCTCAACTTCACCGGTGCCATTGAAAACTTTGACCAGATCGTTCTCGCTGATGCCTTTTTTCTGTGCGGAAGAAGGATGGATATAAACGAACGGTTCCGGGTAGAACACCTGCATCCAGTCCAGGTTGATAAACTGCGAGTGCAGGCCAAACTGCACGTGCGGCGTAAACAGATGGAACGGCAGTTTGCTCTCGGCTTCCGGTTTGTATTCCGGCAGCGCGGTGTGGCCGTTTTTCTCCGCCAGTTCAGATTTAAATTCATACTTGCCTGACGGCGTTTTGAACTTGCGGTCATACCAGGCGGCAGAGCTTGGCAGGATCGCTTTTTTCGGCCCGTCCAGCAGATCGTCCCAGGAAGAGATGCCGAACATTTTCGCCATACCGTCGTTGAACTCCTGATCCAGCCAGCGCTTATGATCGAACTCTTGCGGGAAAGTACAGGAACCCGGCGCCATCTTATTAATGGCGCGCGACAGCATGGTAGCGATTTCAAGGTCGCATTTTGCTTCATACATCGGCTTAATCGCCGGCTGATTAATGGAAAGCCAGTAGTGCCAGTAAGAAGCATCCACGTTCCACTCTTCAAACGCGGTGGTAACGGGCAGCACGATATCAGCGTGTTGCACCGTTTCGTTGAAGAACTGATCGGCGCAGACCACCATTTCCAGTTTTTCAAACGCTTTTTTCATCTTGCTGCGATCGAAATCCTGGGCAAACGGGTTTTTACAGGCGACCCACAGCATACGAACCGGCGGATCGTTGGCCTCCAGAATCCCCTGCGCCGTTTGGTTGATATTCAGAGAGCGATCGGAGTACTGCACGGCGTCGCTGCCAGCGGCAGCCCCGAATTCACTGGTGGTGCCCGCCGCTCCCGGTATACCAATAGCGCCCTCCGGCGGCTTCTGCAGCATGGCGCTGTAGTTAAAGCCCCAGGTGTGCAGATGACCATAACGCGCGCCGCCGCCTTCGACACCGATGTTGCCGGACATAGCGACAAAGGCATCGATAGCGCGAACGTTGGCGCCGCCGTTGACATGACGCTGCATCCCGTAACCAATCCAGACCGTGGCCGGCTTAACCGCCGTAAACTCTTCCGCCAGCTGGCGAATGACATCCGCAGACAGGCCGCAGATTTCTGATGCCCACTCCACGGTCACATGGTTACGCAGATAGGCTTCAAATTCCGGATAGCCGTGAGCATCGTTGTTGACAAAATCTTGATCCACCAGCCCTTTATCCACCAGGTGGCGCACCATTCCCAGCGCCAGCGCGCCGTCTGAGCCAGGCCGCACGCGCAGGTAGAGATCGGCTTTGGCGGCAGTCTGCGACAGCAGCGGGTCGATAACCACGACCTTCGCCCCTTTCTCGCGCGCCTGATAGATGTACTTCATGCTGTGCATTGAGCACCAGGCCGGGTTGGCGCCCCAGATAATGATGTATTTCGCTTTCACCATATCTTCCGGGTCGTTACACCACATGTCGCCCATGTCGTAGTTTTGCGCGTCGATACCGGCAGGCCAGCACGGCGTACCGGCGAAACGGGTGGTGTAGCCAAGCGAGGACATCATCCCTTCAACGGCATAGTTCAGCACGCCAAACTTACCGGAATATTTGGTCAGCGCCAGACCGAGCATAGAACCGTCTTTTTTCTTAATCTCCAGCATCCTGGCGGCAATGCGCTGCATCGCCTCTTCCCATGAGATGCGACGCCAGTTGCCGCTACCGCGAACGTCCTGCGCCATGGGATATTTAATACGATCGGGGCTATAAACCTGGCGCGGATAGCTTAACCCTTTGACGCAAGGGGTACCGTGAGTAAATGTTGATTCCGGCGCGCCTTCCACGAAAGTAATGACCCCGTCCTTTACCCATGTCTTGAGGCTACAGGTGTCATAGCAGTTACGCGGACACGCGTTACGATAAATTTTGTACGTTTTAGGGTTAAAGGGAACAGGCGGCTGCGCAAGCGCGCATCGGGAGGTCAGTAATCCTCCGGGTAAAGCCGCAACGGCGCCCAGTGCCACTATCCCCTTTAAAAAAGAACGTCTGTTCAGATGTCCTGTCTCATTACTCATATTGATACTCTCGTTTTAATTCATCAAGCCAATAAAATAAGATGTCCGCCACCGTATATAACGTGGTCGTTTGCGCATGAGTTTTTATTTTTTCGATATATAATGGCACCCACTTTGTTAAATAGTTATTGATATATTGAGTGAGAGTAGTTCGGTATTGTGACGTTTGCCGGATATTAGCCAGTAATAGTGTGGTCAATTCCAGCACGCAGGAAATATGATCGTCAGGGATATTGCTCTCCTGATTAACCGATAATCCCAACGCTGCCATAAAATCCCGTATCTCCAGCGTCGCCTTTCCCATCACCAGCGCATCGTCCTCCAGATACACTGAAGCGAAAGGCGCAGCCAGCAGCTTGCCAGGACCGACGAATAGCGCATTAAAGTCATACTCCGCCTCCAGCCACGCCCGATCGGTAAGGTTTACCGCAGCAGTGGGATTTAATCTCACGTAGGCAGATTTCAGTGAACGACTATCATGAGAATTAAAAAAATCACGCAATGTAAGCCCTGTTTTTTCTAATTCCGTCAGTGATTCATAGATTGAATCCATGAATAAATAACCTCACATACAAATGCAATATAAATCAAGAAAAAAGAATGGGCATGTTAACGGAAGCGCTTAATCTTTCTTTGATAAAAAAACAGAAAAATTCCCGTTAAATCCGTAGAAGAGGTTTTTATTGTTTCAAAGTTTAAAAACAGAAGACCGTTGAAATAAAAAACCGTCTGTTATTAACAGACGGTTTCAGAGTATTGATAATGAAGAATGTGTTTTAGCTGGCGGCGAGCCCCAGGCATAAACAGCGCAGGCCCGAATAGCTTACACTA
The DNA here is from genome assembly GCF_051703725.1 of Salmonella sp. NW645. Taxonomy (NCBI): domain Bacteria; kingdom Pseudomonadati; phylum Pseudomonadota; class Gammaproteobacteria; order Enterobacterales; family Enterobacteriaceae; genus Salmonella; species Salmonella sp. NW645. Next base: position 124,044 of record NZ_JAMMKR010000003.1, read on the forward strand.
TCGGGCCATTTACGATGGCCAGTTAACTGACCTTGCAGGTGTGCTTACTTCTTTTTATGCGATTTTGGTGCGAATCAGATAATCAAAGGCGCTCAACGAGGCTTTCGCCCCTTCGCCTGTGGCGATGATAATCTGTTTGTAAGGAACGGTGGTACAATCGCCTGCGGCGAAGACGCCCTTAACACTGGTTTCACATTTGGCGTCAATAATGATCTCGCCCATGCGGTTACGCTCAAGCGCGCCTTCCAGCCAGTGGGTATTCGGCAACAGACCAATCTGCACAAAAATCCCTGCCAGCGCGACGCTATGAATATCGCCGCTGACACGGTCACGATACTCCAGCCCCACCACTTTCGAACCGTCGCCCTTCACTTCTGTCGTTTGCGCATTCAAAATGATATCGACATTTTTCAGGCTACGCACTTTGTCCTGTAGCACCTGATCCGCCTTCATCTCCGGCGCGAACTCCAGCAACGTAACGTGTTCTACAATACCTGCCAGATCGATAGCCGCCTCAACGCCGGAGTTGCCGCCGCCGATGACCGCCACACGCTTCCCTTTAAATAACGGACCGTCGCAGTGCGGACAATAGGTGACGCCTTTGGTGCGATACTGATCCTCGCCCGGCACATTCATATTGCGCCATTTCGCGCCGGTGGCGATGATGATACTGCGCGCTTTCAAGACTGCGCCGGACGCCGTTTCAATCTGATGCAGGCCGCCTTCTGTCGCTGCCGGAACCAGTTTACTTGCGCTCTGGCTGTCGATAACGTCAACGTCGTAATCGCTGACATGCGCTTTCAGCGCGCCCGCCAGTTTCTGGCCTTCGGTTTTCGGCACCGAGATATAGTTTTCGATATCCACGGTATCCAGCACCTGACCGCCGAAGCGCTCGCCCATCAGACCGGTACGGATACCTTTGCGCGCCGAGTAGACCGCCGCCGCCGCGCCCGCCGGGCCGGAGCCAACAATCAGCACGTCATACGCATCGCGTTTGTTCAGCGCTTCCGCCGCACGTTTTTCTGCGCCAGTATCTACTTTAGCGACAATCTCGGTCAGAGTCATACGTCCCTGGCCGAACTCTTTACCGTTGACAAACACCGCCGGAACGCCCATCACGTTACGTTCGGTAATTTCGTTCTGGAAGGTGCCGCCATCAATTGCCGTATGTTTAATACGCGGGTTCAGCACCGCCATCAGGTTCAGCGCCTGCACGACATCCGGGCAGTTATGGCAGGAGAGTGAATAATAAGTTTCGAATTCAAAATCGCCATCAATATCGCGAATCTGCTCCAGCAGCGACTGCGCTTCTTTTGACGGATGACCGCCGGTCCACAGCAGCGCCAAAACCAGCGAGGTAAATTCGTGGCCCAGCGGAGAACCGGCAAAGCGCGGCCCCTGCTGAGAACCTGGATTCGTAATCAGGAAAGACGGCTTGCGCACCGGCAGAGTATTGTCTTCTTTAAATGTGACTTTGTCGGACAGCTCGGCGATTTCAGCCAGCAGTTCCTTGATTTCCGCCGATTTAGCGCTGTCATCCAGCGTGGCAATCAGCTCAACAGGTTTGGTCAGTTTCTCAAGGTAAGCCCTGAGCTGGGTTTTCATATTTGTGTCGAGCATTCTTCTTCCCTCTCTGAAAACATCATCATGCAAGCCGACTTCGCGGGACTGCATTAATACAACTTGCGTCATGGTGCTGAAATGAAATGGGCGCGGGTGCGCCCATGACTGAAACAATTTCCAAAGTATTTCACGTCAGAGTAAGGCGGCTAGCCTGAGAATCCCCGGGAGCTTACTGAAGTAAGTGACCGGGGTGAGCAGGCGACGCCAACGCAGCTATGGCGTGAAAGACGACGGAAATTTAAATTTTACCGACCAGGTCTAAAGATGGAGCCAGAGTCGCTTCACCTTCTTTCCATTTCGCCGGGCATACTTCGCCTGGGTGAGCGGCAACATACTGTGCTGCTTTAATTTTACGCAGCAGGTCAGACGCGTCACGGCCGATACCTTCAGCGGTAACTTCGATCGCCTGGATGATACCCTGCGGGTCAACAACAAAGGTCGCACGGTCTGCCAGACCTTCATCTTCACGCATGTTGTCGAAGTTACGGGTCAGGGCGCCAGTCGGGTCGCCGATCATCGCATATTTGATTTTTGCGATAGTTTCAGAGCTGCTGTGCCATGCTTTGTGCGTGAAGTGAGTATCGGTTGAGACGGAATAAACGTCTACGCCCAGCTTCTGCAGTTCTTCGTAATGGTCGGCAACGTCACCCAGTTCAGTCGGGCAAACAAAGGTAAAATCGGCCGGGTAGAAGAAGAAGACGCTCCAGCGGCCTTCGGTATCTTTCTCGGTGACTTCAATGAATTCACCGTTTTTGAACGCCTGGTTTTTGAAAGGTTTGATTTTGGTGTTAATTAAGGACATCTATACTTCCTCCGTGTTTTCGTTGAGGAGTAAGTTAACGAAATTTTGCTGATTCGGCTAATGCGTTTCCATTATCAAATCAATAAGCGTTAACTAACAACCCGATTCGGGCGACATTGTGAACACTGCGCCCTGTCAGCCATCTAAAGTAAAAAGGCCGCCTGACAGGCGGCCCCATTACCTGAACTACCCGTAGGTAACTTCAGAGCCAGTACGACTCGTCTTGCAAATTACAGACGTATTGTCTGCAACTCGAAATCCATAGCGTATATGCTGGCTAAGTGTTGCGCTCTACATTACCTTAACAAAGGCTGTAACAGCGAAAAGGATTACATCACCCCAGCATAGAAAGGGCAATCCCGGCACGCCAGCTCTTACCTATGTCTGTGATAGGCATCATCATTAATACTCTTTTCGCTTTGATCTTAAAAGGAAAAAATATGATTAAACGTACATTGCTGCTTGCTATGCTGCCCATTCTCGCCCACGCGGAAGAACTGCCTGCGCCGGTTAAAGCCATTGAAAAACAGGGCATAACAATCCTGAAATCCTTCGAGGCGCCGGGGGGCATGAAGGGCTATCTCGGAAAGTATCAGGATATGGGCGTCACGATTTACCTGACGCCGGACGGCAAACACGCGATTTCCGGCTATATGTATAATGAAAAAGGTGAAAATCTTAGCAACGCCCTGATAGAAAAAGAGATCTATGCGCCGGCCGGACGAGAAATGTGGCAGAAAATGGAAAAGGCGTCATGGATACTCGACGGTAAAAAAGACGCGCCGGTGGTGCTGTATGTCTTCGCCGACCCTTTCTGCCCCTATTGTAAGCAGTTTTGGCAGCAAGCTCGCCCGTGGGTCGAATCCGGCAAGGTACAATTACGTACGTTACTGGTCGGCGTGATTAAACCGGAAAGCCCGGCCACAGCCGCAGCGATTTTAGGCGCGAAAGACCCGGCGAAAACATGGCATGACTATGAAGCCTCCGCAGGAAAGATGAAGCTGGAGGTTCCGGCGTCCATCCCCCCGGCGCAGATGAAAGTCATTAATCAGAATCAGCAGTTAATGGACGATCTTGGCGCTAACGCGACGCCAGCAATTTATTACATGAATAAAGATAAGACGTTGCAACAGGTTGTGGGTTTACCGGAAAAAGCGCAACTGGACGCCATGATGGGGCAGCCTTAACGCAGAAATTAGCAAGGCAGAAGCTTAACCGTACCACGCCCGATAGCGCTGCGTTTGTCGGGCCAACCTCCTCCAGGCATTAACGCGACGCCAGACCAGCATATCATCCAGCACAGCTTTTTTAGACTAACGGCGTGATTATAAAAGTGTAAGTTATGTTCGTCTTTACTGTGATTATTTACTCGCTAAAATATTCATAACTGTGGTATTTTAGTTTAAATAAACTCTACATTAAGTTTAATAAACATAATTCTGGTAAATTATTGAGATTAAGTCATAATCATGGAAGATACCATGATTATGCCTGGAAGATACTATGGCTAACCTTTACGACCTTAAAAAATTTGATCTTAACTTGTTGGTTATATTTGAATGTATTTATCAACATTTAAGCATTAGCAAAGCGGCAGAAACTCTCTATATTACACCTTCTGCCGTAAGCCAGTCATTGCAACGCCTGCGCACGCAATTCAATGACCCTTTATTTATTCGTTCAGGTAAAGGAATTACGCCTACCGTAACAGGCATTAATTTACATTATCATTTAGAAAATAACCTTAACAGCCTGGAACAAACTATTAATATAATGAATCAGTCCAGTCTGAAGAAAAAGTTTATTATCTATAGCCCACAGCTGTTGATCACCCAATATGTGATGAAATTAGTTGAATATATTCGCAAAGATTCACAGGTTGAAATTGAACATCACGACATTTTGACCACTGACGAACAGCCTGAAGATCTTCTTGCCTACCGCAAAGCAGATATTGTGGTTTCAATGGCCCCACTCAATAATCGTTCTATTGTTTGTACTCACTTTAATAAGGTGGAATGTATCCTGGCTTGCAGTGAAAACCATCCCCGGCTAGGTGAAACCGCAACTATCGACGAAATTCTACAAGAGTCATTTACGCAATTCGTCGCCCGGAAAAACGATATAAAAGATCATCATTCAGTTATCCATGATATGCTGGGGGAAAGAATAATTGGTTTCAGAAGCAAATCGCTGATAACCATCGCCAACGCCATCAGCGCCACGGAGCTTATTGGTTTTTTACCACAATCACTTGTTGACTATTACTCATCCACTATCAAACTTAAAAAAGTCTCCATACCTTTTACCATTGCTCCTGTACAACTCTATCTTATGTATAATAGAGCTTCGATGAATAATAGCGGATTTACTGAGCTCATTGAGTACATTACAAAAAAGCATGAATAAAAAGGTCAGGTAACGGGCATTAACATAAATTCAATCTATATATTTATAGAATGCATTTATTTAGTAAATATAATAAAGCATTGCAAGTTCATCTAATCTGCTTATCCTTTATGTTAATTATTTCGAATATACTGTAGTTAACACATCGGAGACTATCCAGAGATGTCGGTTTATAAAGTTCCGCTTGAGCAAAATGTTCTGGAAGCGGCTCAAGAGCGTATAATGTGGACCCTGGAAACCTTACCCCGGGTCTGCGTCTCATTTTCCGGTGGTAAAGATTCAGGACTTATGCTGCACCTGACGGCAACGTTGGCGCGCAAAATGAATAAAAAGATCCACGTTCTCTTCATTGACTGGGAAGCGCAATTCTCCTGTACCATCGCCTATATTGAATCATTACGTGAATACTACGCGGACGTTATCGAGCGTTTTTATTGGATCGCATTACCCTTAACCACACAAAATTCCCTTTCACAATACCAGCCGGAGTGGCAGTGTTGGCAGCCGGGTGCCGACTGGGTACGACAACCGCCAGAAGATGCGATTACCGATCCGGCCTTTTTTTCCTTTTATCAACACGGCATGACCTTTGAACAGTTCGTTCGCGATTTTGCCGACTGGTTTTCAGAAAAGCGTCCTGCCGCTATGCTGGTCGGTATTCGTTCCGACGAATCCTATAACCGATTTGCCGCTATCGCTAACTCGCATAAGCTGCGCTTTGCCGACGACAAGCCCTGGACCACGTTAGCCCCTAAGGGTCACACCTGGTATATCTACCCCATCTATGACTGGAAAACCGCAGATATCTGGACCTGGTTCGCCAAAACAGGTAAACCATGTAACCCTTTGTATAATTTGATGTATCAGGCTGGCGTACCGCCCCGTTACATGCGTATTTGCGAACCGTTCGGCCCGGAACAACGACAGGGGTTATGGCTGTATCATGTTATCGAACCTGAGCGCTGGGCGGCCATGTGCGCCAGAGTCAGCGGCGTGCTCAGCGGAGGTATTTACGCCGGACAAGACAACCATTTTTATGGCCACCGGAAAATTTTAAAACCCGATCACCTTAACTGGGAAGAGTACGCGCTGCTCCTGCTACACAGTATGCCTGAAGTCACTGCCGAACATTACCGTAATAAAATCGCCGTTTATTTGCAGTGGTATAAGAAAAAAGGCATGAACACCATCCCACAGACGCAGCAGGGCGATATCGGATCGCGCGATATTCCGTCGTGGCGACGGATCTGCAAAGTTTTACTGAACAATGATTACTGGTGCCGGGCGCTGTCATTCAGTCCGACAAAACCTAAGAATTACCAGCGTTATAACGAACGTATGAAAGCTAAACGCCAGGAATGGGGGATCTTATGCAACACCGACTCACAACCGAAATAACTCACTTTCTCTCTGAACTGCCTGAAGAAGAGAGAATCGCCGCCATTAATGAATTTAGAATGGCGATACATAACGTTAGTCCTTTTCGCGATGAGCCTGTCGATTGTGTCCTGTGGGTGAAAAACGATCATATTTCGCCTAATGACTACAACCCGAATAACGTTGCGCCGCCGGAGAAAAAACTGCTGCTTAAATCGATTGAACAAGATGGGTTTACTCAGCCGATAGTGGTGGTAAAGGCCGATGCGGAGGAGTACGAGATTGTGGACGGTTTTCACCGTCATGAGCTGGGCAAAGGAAAAACGGTCCTGAAAAGGCGTCTGAAAGGCTACCTGCCGATAACGTGTCTGGACAGAGAACGTCACGAACGCATGGCGGCAACCATTCGGCATAACCGTGCGCGCGGACGCCACCAGATCCACGCCATGTCAGAAATCGTGCGCGAACTTTCTCTGCTAGGCTGGGACGAAAGCAAAATCGGCCAGGAGTTAGGTATGGACGCCGATGAAGTCCTGCGCCTGAAACAGATCAACGGCCTGCAGGAGCTTTTTGCAGACCGTCGATTCTCCAGAGCGTGGACGGTTAAATAACTACAGTTTACACAGGCGCTCTGCGGCGGCCAGCAGCGTTGATTCCTGTTTAGCGAAACATAAACGTATAAGCTGATGCGGGAAAGGGGCGGCGCAAAAGACAGAGAGCGGAATAGCGGCGACGCCGACTTCTTCGGTTAGCCACTGACAAAACTCAACGTCATTTAGCGTCGACACTGCGCTGTAATCGATTAAAAGAAAATAGGTACCTTCACAGGGCAGCACTTTTAATCGGCTTTGCGCCAGCGCGTTAACCAGCACATCGCGTTTTTTCCGGTAAAAATCGGGTAACGCGCGATAGTGTTCCGGCGCGGCGCGCAGCATATCCGCCAGCGCCAGCTGCGCCGGCGTATTGACGCAAAACGTCAGGTACTGGTGAACTTTGCGTATTTCGGCGCTAATGGCCGCAGGCGCAACGCAGTAACCAATCTTCCATCCTGTCATATGAAAGGTTTTACCAAACGATGAAACGGCAACCGCCCGCTCTCGTAACTGAGGGTGCGCCAATACGCTGGCATGACCTTCGACGGCAAAACAAATATGTTCGTACACTTCATCGCTTAACACATAAATTTCCCGCTCGCCGATAGCCTGCCACAGCGCCTCGATATCCGCCTGACGCCAGACGGTAGCGGTGGGATTATGCGGCGTATTGAGGATCACCAGCCGCGTGCGCTCGCTAAGCAACGCCGAAAACGCCTGCCAGTCGACGCGAAAATGCGGCGGCGTGAGCGCTATGCGTTTTAACACGCCGCCGGAAAGCGCCACGGCCGGGGCATAGCTGTCATAACTGGGATCGAAACAGATAACCTCATCCCCTGCCCGCACCAGCGCGGTAATCGCCGCATACAGCGCTTCTGTCGCGCCCGCCGTGACGGTGATATCACTGACGTCATCGGGTCGATAACCATATATTTCCGCCGTTTTATCGGCAATGGCCTCCCGCAGCGCCTGCGCGCCCGTCATCGGCGCATATTGATTCGCGCCCTGCGCGACATGATAAGCCAACCGCTCGTGCAAATAACGAGGACCATCAAAATCAGGGAAGCCCTGCGATAAATTTATTGCCTGATGTTTCTGCGCCAGCGCGCTCATTTGCGTAAAAATCGTGGTGCCAAGATTGGGCAATTTGCTTTTTGGAATCAGTGGGTTATTTCTCATTATCTTCATACCCGCCAGTGATGTGGTTGTTGACACACTATCACAGGGTGTTAGTATTTGGCAATCAAGACGTTTAGATGTCTAAATATAATAACAACGGTGAGAAGACCCTAAGGACAACACAACATGAACCACACTGAAATCCGCGTCGTTACCGGCCCGGCGAATTATTTTTCCCATGCAGGAAGCCTCGGAAGACTGACAGACTTTTTCACGCCGGAACAGCTTTCCCACGCCGTTTGGGTGTACGGCGAACGCGCGATTGCCGCCGCCCGGCCTTACCTGCCGGAAGCGTTTGAACGTGCTGGCGCAAAACATCTGCAGTTTACCGGCCATTGTAGCGAACGCCATGTTGCCCAACTGGCGCACGCCTGCAACGACGATCGTCAGGTGGTGATAGGCGTCGGCGGCGGCGCGCTGCTCGATACCGCCAAAGCGCTCGCCCGCCGTCTGGCGCTGCCGTTTGTCGCTATCCCGACCATCGCGGCGACCTGCGCCGCCTGGACACCGCTTTCCGTCTGGTATAACGACGCGGGACAGGCGTTACAGTTCGAAATTTTTGATGATGCCAATTTTCTGGTGCTGGTCGAACCGCGCATTATTCTGCAGGCGCCCGATGACTATCTGTTAGCTGGCATTGGCGATACGCTGGCGAAATGGTATGAAGCCGTTGTGCTTGCGCCGCAGCCTGAAACGTTGCCTTTGACCGTAAGACTGGGCATTAACAGCGCGTGCGCTATTCGCGATCTCCTGCTGACCAGCAGCGAACAAGCATTAGCGGATAAACAGCAGCGTCGGCTGACCCAGGCATTTTGCGACGTGGTGGATGCGATTATCGCTGGCGGCGGTATGGTCGGCGGCCTCGGGGAACGCTATACCCGTGTCGCCGCCGCCCATGCGGTACACAACGGTCTGACCGTCCTGCCGCAAACGGAAAAATTCCTGCACGGAACGAAAGTGGCTTATGGCATTCTGGTGCAAAGCACGCTACTGGGACAAGATGACGTGCTGGCGCAATTGATTGCAGCGTACCGGCGATTTCATCTGCCGGCCCGACTTAGCGAACTGGACGTGGATATTCATAACACCGCCGAGATCGATAGGGTAATCGCACATACCCTGCGCCCGGTCGAATCCATCCACTATTTACCGGTGACGTTAACGCCTGACACCCTGCGTGCGGCGTTTGAAAAAGTTGAATTTTTCAGAATATAGCCTGGTGACGTTGCGCTTATCAGGCCTGGCAACACTCAGCAGCAACGCGCGCCGCCTTTTCCACCATAGCGCGCATCCTGCCGCTCGCGGAAAAATTCTTCATAGGTCATCGGCGTCTGATCCGGATGCGTTATGCGCATATGTTCCACATAGTTGTCGTAGTCTGGCACGCCAATCATCATTTTTGCGGCCTGTCCCAGATATTTTCCGGCTTTCGAAAGCGTATCGAACATCGTTGTCACCTGTCATCCAAATGCCCTCTCCTTATTCTGGAGAGGGCTATTGATGTAAAAAGATTAGTGCGCGCCTTTCGCCTGCGTCACGATCTCATCCACATTTTCCGGCATCGGCTCATACGGCGTTTCATTCGCCGTCGGTTTATCAATCTTCAGAGCGGCCAGCGCCGTCTTAATAGAGAAGACCGCCAGCACCACGACCACCACCATAAAGAAGATGGTTAGCCCGGCATCCAGACGGTTATTGAATACCAACTGCGCGAGCTGCGATTCGGTGTACTGCGGCGGAATATTGCCGCTGTCGATCATCGCCTGGAACTTATTGGCAATGGCCAGGAAGCCGATTTTCGCATCCGGACTAAACGCTTTCTGCCAGCCCGCCGTCAGCGTACAAATCAGCAGCCAGGCCGTTGGCACCAGCGCGACCCACGCATAACGCTGACGCTTCATTTTGAACAGTACCACGGCGCAAAGCATCAGCGCCATCCCCGCCAGCATCTGGTTAGCGATGCCAAACAGCGGCCACAGGGTGTTAATACCGCCCAACGGATCGACCACGCCCTGATGGAGGAAATACCCCCACGCCAGCACGCACAATGCCGTAGCAAGCAGGTTCGCTGGCAGCGAATCGGTACGTTTCAGCCCTGGCGACACTACGCCCAACAAATCCTGCAACATAAAGCGCGCCGCACGGGTACCCGCATCCACCGCCGTCAGAATAAACAGCGCTTCAAACAGAATGGCAAAGTGATACCAGAACGCCACATCCATCATGCCGCCCAACGCGCCATGTAAAATGTAGGCCATCCCTACCGCCAGCGTTGGCGCACCGCCTGCGCGGGAGATAATGGATTGTTCGCCGACTTCATTGGCAATCTGGTGTAACGTATCCGGCGTGATAGCGAAACCCCAACTACTGACCACCTGCGCGGCAGAAGCCACGACATCCGCTGTCCCCGCTGGCGCCAGTACCGCCATCGGGCTATTCATCGCAAAGTAAACGCCCGGATCGATAATACAGGCCGAGACCAGCGCCATAATGGCGACGAAAGATTCCATTAACATCCCGCCGTAGCCGATAAAGCAGGCCTGGCCTTCGTTGGCCAACATCTTCGGCGTCGTGCCGGAGGAGATGAGCGCATGGAAACCGGATACCGCGCCGCAGGCGATGGTGATAAACAGGAACGGGAACAGGTCGCCTGTCCAGACCGGTCCTGTACCATCAACAAATTTGGTCAGCGCCGGCATAGTCAGCGTCGGACGCATGATCAGAATCCCGACCGCCAGACCGACAATCGTACCAATTTTCAGGAAGGTAGAGAGGTAATCACGCGGCGCGAGCAGCAGCCAGACCGGCAGTACCGCCGCGACAAAACCATACCCCACCAGCATCCAGGTAAGCTGCACGCCAGTAAAATCAAAGTACGGCGCCCAGGTTGGGCTTGCCGCCACCCATCCGCCGGAAATAATAGCGAAAATAAGAAATACCAGCCCAATGACCGACACCTCGCCGATGCGCCCCGGACGCAGATAACGCAGGTAGATGCCCATAAAAATCGCCAGTGGAATGGTGAACGCGACAGTGTACGTTCCCCACGGGCTATGGGTCAGCGCTTTCACCACGATCATCGCCAGGACGGCCAGAATGATCACCATGATCATAAAGCAGGCCACCAGCGCGATCACCCCGGCCGTCGCGCCCATCTCCTCTTTAACCAGCTCGCCAAGCGAACGCCCATCACGCCGGGTCGAGACGAACAGCACCATAAAGTCCTGCACCGCTCCCGCCAGCACAACGCCCGCCAGCAGCCAGATCATCCCCGGCAGATAGCCCATCTGCGCGGCCAGTACCGGCCCGACCAGCGGACCTGCGCCAGCAATGGCCGCAAAATGGTGACCAAAAAGCACTTTTTTATCGGTCGGGACATAATCCAGACCATCATTATGACGTACCGCGGGCGTCATACGCGTTGGGTCAACCGCCAGCACTTTTTTGGCGATATAGAGCCCATAAAAACGATACGCAATAAGATAGACACAGACCGACGCCACCACGATCCATAGCGCGTTGATCTGTTCCCCACGATTTAACGCAATATAGCCCAGGGCAAACGCACCCAATACTGAGAGCGCTGTCCAGACGAGGTATTTCCCTGATTTATTCATAGTTGTTGTCCGTTTGGGTGTTCCAGAGAGATGTTACATTTTGTTTCTATAACACCTTTACCGTAATTAACAACACAACAACATGATAAAACCGGATAGTTACCCATTTTTTACATTACAGTGTTAACCAGATCACTTCCTTTCTTCGTTAACGCTGCAATTGCATTTTACTTTGCCAGAACTATCCCATTACCGCCGTTCCCAGGCGACAGGTGCAGCAGCGCCTCCCCTGCTCGTCAAAGAGCGTAATTTCCCAGCTTTGATTCTGCCGCCCCAGATGCAGCGGCAGGCAAACGCCGCGTACTTTCCCCTGCGAGACGGCGCGGTGGTGGGTGGCGTTTAACTCGGTCCCGACCACGCACTGCCCGTCGCGGGTCATCAGATAACCCGCCATTGATCCTAACGTCTCCGCCAGCGCTGCCGATGCGCCGCCGTGTAGCAGACCAAACGGTTGATGAGTGCGGACATCGACGGGCATTTCCGCCTCCAGCACGTCATCGCCCAGACGGGTGTAAACAATGCCCAGATGCGCCACCAGCGTGTTCTGACTGGTAGCGTTCAATTCATCCAGCGTTAAATGCCGTTTCCAGATCATCGTCAGGCTCCCAATGTTGAACCACCGTCCACCACGATATCCTGCAAGGTAATGTGGCTGGCCAGATCGGAGGCAAGAAACAAAATGGTATTGGCTATCTCCTGCGGACGGGCGATTTTACCGAGCGGAATACCGAGCTTAAACTGTTCGCCGAAACCGCGGATACGCTGCTGTTCGGCATCTTCACTCACCCATAAAGTGCGCTGCATATCGGTGTCAGTCGAACCGGGCGACACCACATTACAGCGCACCCCGCAGCCCGCCAGCTCTAGCCCTACGGTTAGCGCCAGGCTTTTCAGCGCCGCTTTAGAGGCGCCGTAGGCGCTCATACCGATACGTGGCGTATGCGCCGCATCTGAGGCTACGGTAACAATCGCCCCTCCCTGCTGACGGCGAAACTGCGCCATCGTCTGTGAAAACAGGTTAAATGCCCCGCCCACATTGACCGCAAATGTCTGCTGCCAGTCGTCGACGCTAAGCGCATCGGTCGCTCCCATACGCAAAATACCGGCGGCGTTGACCAGCACATCCAGCCGCAGCGTTTTTTGCAACACACGCTGACACACCTGCGCAACCTGTGCGGCATCCGCCACATCCATGACTTCGGTAGCAAAGGGATAATTCTCTTGCGTAAATTCACGATCGAAGCCGAACACCCGCGCCCCGGCGTCAACAAACGCCAGCGCCGTCGCGTAACCGATCCCTTTCCCCGCCCCGGTCACCCATACCGTTTTGTCTGAAAAATCAAAGCTGGCCATTACTCTACCCCGCGAGAAAGCAGCGCCCACCAGGCGTCAATGGTCGGATTTTTCGCCAGCATCACGAAGTCGATATCGCCGTGTACTTTACGCCAGCGCGCCGCCAGCCCCATCATGCGTACTGAATCCAGGCCATAATCAATCAGGTTTTCATCATCCAGCGGCTCGTCAGTCTCATCCAGCAACGGCAGAATCAACGCCCGCAGCGCCGCTTTACTGGCAGGAACCGGCGTCGGCAGCAGCGATTCAGTCATGACGACGCGACCGGAACGCCCCGCCACATAGTTTAGCGCCATCAGATGCTCTTTCCGGCTGAAATCCGCCAGCGCATCCGCCACCATAAACGGCTTAATGTCGCGCATAAACGCATCGGTAGCGGTGGTCATACAGCCAATATGCGCATACACACCGGTAATGATGAGCTGATTGCGTCCGGTATCTTTTAACATCTGTTCCAGCGGCGAGCGGTGAAACGCGCTATAACGCCACTTCACCAGCACCGTATCCGCCTCATCCGGCGTTAAGGCTTCTACCACCTTCTGCTGTTCCGGAGAGCGCGTCAGTCCCGGTCCCCACATATCATTGAGTAACGCGCGATCTTCATCGCTTTGCTCTTTCGGCTGAGCGGTGTAATAGACCGGGATATGATGTTCCTTACAGTACTGGCGCAGAGCGGCGATATTGGCAATCACCTGGTCCATCATTGGGCAGTTGCGGCCCCAAAAGCTGACAAAGTAATCCTGCATATCGTGGATGAGCAGCGCCGCGCGCTCCGGCTCAAATGCCCAGTTCACTTTGTTGGTCGGGATATCCAGTGCGGTGGGCAGCGCGTAAGACTGTAGTTTCGGAATGGCCATCTCTCTTTCTCCTTCAGAGCGGTGAACGTGACGCCAACCGCTGGCGTAATTGTTTTTTATCGACTTTACCAACCGGCGTCAGTGGCAGTGACGCAACGCACTCCACGCGATCCGGTAATTTAAATTCCGCCACGCCCTGCTCTCGCAGGAAACGGCGTACCTGTACCGCTCGCAGCGGCTCTTTTACCACCAGATATGCGCAACTTTTTTCCCCCAGCAGTTCATCTTCCATGCTGACCAGCGCCGCATGGATCACCGCCGGGTGGCGCAGTAACAGGTTTTCTATCTCTTCGGCGGCTATCTTCTCGCCGCCCCGATTGATCTGATCTTTTTCACGCCCGTGAACGGTGATGTAGCCGTCTTGATCAATGGAGATCAGATCGCCGGAGCAGTAAAAACCGTTGGCGTCAAAGGCGCTGGCATTGTGTTGCGGACTGTTGAAATAGCCGCGAAAAGTATAGGGGCCGCGCGTCATCAGACGACCAATCTCGCCCGGCGGCAGTGGATTCCCGTCGGCATCCGCCACCCACACTTCGTCGTCCGGACACATGGGTCTTCCCTGGGTATTGATAATCCGTTCCGGACTATCGTCCAGCCGGGTATAGTTCACTAACCCTTCCGCCATACCGAAGACCTGCTGCAACTGACAGCCAATTTCAACCGGAATACGGGCGGCCAGCGTCGCAGAAAGCCGCGCGCCGCCAACCTGCAATAACCTTAATGACGCCAGCGGCGCATTGCCGCCCCACTCCTGGATAGCCTGTAGCCATAGACTGACCGCGGGCGGCACCAGCGCCGTGGCATTAATCTGGTGTTTTTCGATCAGCGGGAAACAGAGCGTGGCGCTGGGATCGGTCGCCAGCACTACCGTTCCTTTGGCGAGAAAAACGCCCAGCGCGCCCGGCGAACTCATGGCGTAGTTATGCGCGGCGGGAATCGCGCACAGAAAACGCGTCTCCTCGTTGAAACCGCAAATCTCATTGCTGCGGCGCACGCTGTAGTAATAGTCGTTATGGGTACGGGGAATAAGCTTTGGCGTGCCGGTAGTACCGCCGGAAAGCTGAAAGTAGGCCACTTCGTCAGCAGGTGATGGCGTGGCGGTGAAATCTTCCGCCGCCTGCCGCATCGCCGCGTCCAGGCTGTGATCGCCGTCGTCGTTACGCAATAACACCACCCGCACAGAGCGGTGTTCAGCCACAAACGTGTTGAGAAAGTCCTCCCCGGCGAACAGCGTATGTTGGCGATCGGCAATCACCAGCGTCGGCGCGATCTGCATCGCATAGGCGTTAAGTTCGGTACGTTGATGGCTAAACAGCGCCAGAACGGGCGCTACGCCAAGCTTCAACAGGGCGAAAAAGGTGATATACAGTTCCGGTACATTCCCCAGTTGCACCAGAGCGGTTTCGCCAGGTTTGATGCCCTGACGGCGTAAACTGCAGGCCAGATTATCCACGGCCTGGTTGAGCTGGCGATAGCTGAATGCGCGCTCGCCTTCAATGACCGCCGTCTTATCGCTGTCAGCGTGGCGGGTCAGAATATCGGTCAACGGCACGTCTTGCCAGTAGCCTTTTTCACGATAACGGCGGGCAAATTCATCCGGCCAACGGGTGAAAGGTATACGCATCATCGTTCCTTAATGCAGTCCAAAAACGTTCAACATCGTAGAGAGCTTGACGCCGGTTTCCCGCCACTCGCCGACTGGCGAAGAGGCAGGGACAATCCCGGCGCCGGCGAACAGGCGCACCTGATTACCTTGCAATTTCGCACAACGAATCGTCACTACCCACTCGCCGTTTCCTTCGGCGTCGCACCAGCCGACAATGCCGCCAAACAGTTCACGATCGAACGGTTCCAGTTCAGCAATCAGCTTTTTCGCGACCTGATGGGGGAAACCGCTTAACGCAGGGGTCGGATGCAGCAGACAGGCCAGCGTCAGCGCGTTTTCTCCGGCGTTGGCCTTGCCCTCAAACGGCGTACCGAGATGCCATAGCGTCGGCGTGGTGATCAACTGCGGAGAGGAAGGTAATTGCAGTTCCGTGCTGCGATCGCGCAGGATCTGCTTCATCGCCTGCGTCACCAGCTCATGTTCATGGCGATCTTTTTGTGAAGCCAGCAGTCGGTTTCCCGCCTCGCGATCCAGAACGTCATCCGGCTGTCGGCGTGCCGAGCCTGCTAACGGCAGCGAACTAAACCGCTCGCCCTCTTTGCGTAGCAACAATTCGGGGCTGGCGCCCAGCAGAACGCCGCCATCCGCCAGTGGCACATGGAAGTTGTAACTAACTGGATTCTGCGCAACCAGCCGCTCCAGCAATGCTCCGCTATCCACCGCCACATCAGTGGTGATATCTATTAGCCGGGAAAGCACCACTTTATCGACGTCTGGCGTGGCGGTCAGCATAGCCGCGCGTGCGACCATTGCTTCAAAAGCATCCTGCTCCGGAATCGCCTTTCGCGCCGTCACCGTCAGTGGCTGATGGTCAGTAAAATAACGCGCCGTGCGCTGCTTTTGCTGGCGGGAAAAGGACTGCCACGCCATCGGGATAAATAGCGACGACGGCTGACGGGTATCAAAGGGGATCGCCCCCACCAGGATAGGGTTGGCGATGCCCTGCGATTTGGCCTCGGCAAACTGCTGGCGCAATTTCTGCTGGAAAGGGCTATCCGGCGAATCTCCGGCAACCGCAGGCTCGGTATAACGGGCGAAGCACCCGGAAGTGGTAAAACTGCGATACGGCGACATGAAGAAAAAGCGATCGGGAGCAAGCGTTGCCATTGTCTCCTGAGCGTCCTCGGCCAGTGACATATCCATATCATCCTCCAATGATAAAGGCTTATATACACTTCATCTTTCAAGCTGCCTCTTTGTTGGCTGCGCTCAGAAACCCCGGTCACACAGTTATCTATGCTCGCGGGGATTTCTTCCCTTGCCGTTGCGATGCTTCTTGAATGATTTTGTGTATAATAATGATTATTATTTCTATTTTTAGTGCGCTAACCTAAGAGTAAAACGTCGCTCTGTCAACTCTGGTCATGAGTTAAATGGCACTAAGGCTTGCATCTCGCTGCCGCTGACATGAAAATGAGAAGCATTAACTTTATTAATAACAGGACGCTATTGTGAGACTCCCCGCCTTTTATCGTTGGCTGCTTTTAGTGGTTGGTTTATCAATTTCAGGAATATCCTTAGCCCAGGACGCCGGTTGGCCCCGGCAAATCCAGGACAGCCGCGGCGTTCATACTCTGGACCACAAGCCCGCGCGTATCGTCTCTACCAGCGTGACGTTAACAGGCTCGCTGCTGGCGATTGATGCGCCCGTCGTCGCCAGCGGGGCCACTACGCCGAATAACCGCTTTGCCGACGATCAAGGGTTTATGCGCCAGTGGAGCGACGTAGCAAAGGCTCGCCATGTCGCCCGGCTGTATATCGGCGAACCGAATGCCGAAACGGTCGCCGCGCAAATGCCGGATCTCATTTTGATTAGCGCCACCGGCGGCGACTCCGCGCTGGCGCTTTACGATCAGCTCTCCGCTATCGCGCCGACGCTCGTCATCAATTATGACGATAAAAGCTGGCAGAGTTTGCTCACGCAGCTTGGCGAGATCACCGGCCAGGAGAAACAGGCCGCCGCGCGAATAGCGGAATTTGAGGCGCAACTGACGACGGTTAAACAGCGAATCGCCCTGCCGCCGCAACCGGTTAGCGCGCTGGTGTATACCCCTGCCGCGCATAGCGCCAATTTGTGGACGCCAGAATCAGCACAAGGCAAGCTATTGACGCAGTTAGGCTTTACGCTGGCGACATTGCCCCGAGGGCTGCAAACCAGCAAAAGCCAGGGTAAGCGCCACGATATCATTCAGCTTGGCGGTGAAAATCTGGCCGCTGGGTTAAACGGCCAATCTCTTTTCCTGTTTGCCGGCGACAACAAAGATGTCGCGGCCCTTTACGCCAATCCGCTGCTGGCGCACCTGCCAGCGGTGCAAAATAAGCGCGTCTATGCCCTGGGCACGGAGACGTTCCGTCTGGATTATTACAGCGCAACGTTGCTGCTTAACCGGCTGGCCGCCCTGTTTTAGCCTTATCGGAGTCTTATCCGACTGACCAGAACGATTTGGTCAGTCGGATAAACGCCTCTTTATCAGCCAGCATCGCTAACCGGCGGCGTCTGGCGAAAACGACGTAGCTCGCCCAGCACTAACAACAGCAGCAAACCGATAATCACCAGCCCGAATCCACTCACGCTTGCGGAAGCGACCGGCGTCATCATTGCGCCAAGACCGCCTAACAGCGCCGCGCCGATAGCGTCTCCCGTGACGTTTTGCGCGGTCCACAGGCCGTTCATTCGCCCCAGCATATTTTCCGGCGTCTGGGTTTGCAGCAGGGTATATTGTAATAACGAACTGATGGCGCTAAGCCAGCCAAACAGCGCCAGACAGATAACACCTGCGATCCAGACCGGCATGATGGCGAACAGCCCCACCGCCAGAAAAGAACCGACTGTCGAAACCAGCATAATGAGCCCCGGACGAACGCTATGCGCCAGTTGTCCGCTGGTCAGCGCGCCAATGGCCGCCCCCAGCGGAATTGCCGCATACAGTAAACCGATTTGCGCCGCCGACATCTGCCAGCTCATCGCCAGCGCCGGATAGAGGACGCGTACCGCGCTTGCCATCGTCACCAGACCGCCAAGCAGCGCAATACCGCCGATAAGCGGACTGGCGAGCAAAAAACGAAATGCCGCCAGTAACGCGATAAATGGATTTTCCCGCAGCTGCGGAGGGACAGGCAGTCGCGGCAGCGTCAGTAACGGCAATAGAGTAATAAACGTCCCGGCGGCCGCCAGCCCATAGTTCCAGGCTACGCCGCCGCTGGCAAGCAATATGCCCCCCAACATCGGCGAAATAACCGATCCCAGACGTACCGTCAGCATGGTAATCGCGCCGGCCTGCATCAGATTTTCTCTTCCGACCAGCGCTGGCGTCGCCGCCAGTAACGCGGTCACCCCCAGAGACGCGAAAAAGCCGTCCCACAGGCCAAGGAGATATATCGCCAGCAATGACGGTTCCGGCAACAGCGCGTTCACGCACAGGCCAATAAAGCCAATACCGCAAGTACCGCGCGCCAGCAGAATCACCTTCTTACGTTCGTAGCGATCGGCCAGTACACCACCCACCATTAAACCAATAAACATGGCGCCGCCGGTTAACGTTACCGACAGCCCTACCTGCCAGGTGGAGTGCGTCATCATTTGGATCTGTACCGGAACCGCCACGCCAAGCAGCCCCAGCGAGACAATAGAGATAAAACGGGCCAGAAATACTGCGCGAAATGCAGGGTGCGTCTTCAACAGGCTGAGATTGAGCAGCCAGGATTGTCGATTCATTACAACGCCTTAATGCGAGTTTTTTTAAATATCCATTCAATGGCTGCACATGCTAACATAACCAAATAAGATAGATAACGATAATTACTATCATTATCAGGGAAGTTACTATGTCATGCTCATTTTCCGTGACGCGCGCGTTTGCCGTGCCCGGATTGTTGTTATTACTGAGTCTCGCCGCGGTTTTAAGCCTGGTCATTGGCGCGAAACCGCTGCCCGCCGCCGTCGTGCTGGAGGCGTTCACCGGCGTGTGCCAAAGCGCCGATTGCACCATCGTCCTGGATGCGCGTTTGCCGCGTACGCTGGCCGGATTACTGGCAGGCGGCGCGTTGGGTCTCGCCGGGGCGCTCATGCAAACACTTACTCGCAACCCGCTCGCCGACCCGGGGATTCTGGGCGTTAACAACGGCGCCAGCTTCGCCATTGTACTAGGCGCGGCGCTGTTTGGTTTCTCCACGCCGCTGGAACAGCTTTTCATGGCATTTAGCGGCGCGCTTATCGCATCGCTGATTGTCGCCTTCACCGGTAGTCAGGGCGGCGGCCAGCTAAGCCCGGTCCGCCTGACACTGGCGGGCGTGGCGCTTGGCGCGGTACTGGAAGGGCTGACCAGCGGCATCGCACTGTTAAATCCAGAGGTCTATGACCAGCTTCGCTTCTGGCAGGCGGGATCGCTGGACATTCGCAGCCTGCAAACGTTGAAAGTCGCGCTTGCGCCCGTGGTTATCGCAGGGATCGTGGCGCTATTTCTGAGCCGTGCGCTGAACAGCCTGAGCCTCGGCAGCGATACCGCGACGGCGCTGGGGAGTAAAGTGGCGCGCACCCAACTTATCGGTTTACTGGCGATTACCGTCTTGTGCGGCAGCGCAACGGCGCTGGTCGGCCCTATCGCCTTTATTGGTCTGATGATGCCACATATGGCGCGTTGGCTGGTGGGCGCAGACCACCGCTGGTCGCTGCCAGTGACGCTACTGGCAACCCCTGCTCTGCTGCTTTTTGCCGATATTATTGGTCGTCTGTTGGTGCCGGGCGAACTCCGCGTATCGGTTGTCAGTGCATTTATCGGCGCGCCGGTACTTATTTTTCTGGTACGCCGTAAATCGAACGGAGGCGGCCTGTGATGTTTCTTTCTCGTCGGCTTATCGTAAGCTGCCTGCTTCTGGCGGCTGGCTGCTTCGCCATTGGTTTATGGAGCCTGCAAAGCGGCGCCGTGCCTCTTGAGACCGGGCAGATTATTGCCGCGCTGCTGGGCGACGCGCCGCGTAACATCACCCTTGTCGTAACCGAATGGCGACTACCGCGCGTATTAATGGCGCTGCTGATTGGCGCTGCGCTTGGCGTCAGTGGCGCGATTTTTCAGTCGCTGATGCGTAACCCGCTAGGCAGCCCTGATGTGATGGGCTTTAATACCGGCGCCTGGAGCGGCGTACTGGTCGCAATGGTCCTGTTTGGCCAGCATCTTACCGCGATCGCGCTGGCAGCAATGGCGGGCGGTATCGTCACGTCATTGATTGTCTGGCTGCTCGCCTGGCGTAACGGGATTGAAACTTTCCGGCTGATTATCATCGGTATCGGCATCCGCGCGATGTTAGTCGCCTTTAATACCTGGCTTCTGTTGCAGGCGTCGCTGGAAACGGCGCTCACCGCCGGCTTATGGAACGCCGGGTCGCTCAACGGTCTGACATGGGCAAAAACCTGGCCTTCGGCGCCGCTGATTATTGTGATGCTGACAGGCGCCGCGCTACTGGTGCGTCGTATGCGGCTGCTGGAGATGGGCGATGACAGCGCCTGCGCGCTGGGTGTTAGCGTGGAGCGGTCACGCCTGATGCTGATGCTGGTGGCGGTGTCGCTCACCGCTGCGGCAACGGCACTAGCAGGCCCCATCTCGTTTATTGCCCTTGTCGCGCCGCACATCGCCCGCCGTCTTAGCGGCACAGCGCGCTGGGGATTAACCCAGTCGGCGCTGTGCGGCGCGTTGTTACTACTGGCCGCCGATGCATGCGCGCAGCAACTGTTTATGCCTTATCAGCTTCCAGTGGGCGTGGTCACCGTCAGCCTCGGCGGTATTTATCTTATCGTCTTGTTAATTCAGGAGTCCCGCAAAAAATGACCGAATCCGTAGCCCGTTTGCGCGGCGACCAGTTAACGCTGGGTTATGGCAGCTATACCGTCGCAAAAAACCTTAATGTTTCGATTCCGGACGGCCATTTTACCGCCATCATCGGCCCTAACGGCTGCGGCAAGTCAACGTTGCTACGCACGCTAAGCCGTCTGATGACGCCTGTTGACGGCCATGTCTGGCTGGATGGCGAACAAATACAGCGTTACGCCAGTAAAGAGGTGGCGCGGCGCATCGGATTGCTGGCGCAAAACGCCACTACGCCGGGCGATATCACCGTACAAGAGCTGGTCGCCAGAGGGCGTTATCCGCATCAGCCGTTATTTACCCGCTGGCGCAAGGAAGATGCCGACGCCGTCGCCAGTGCCATGCGTGCAACAGGTATCACCTCACTGGCGACGCAAAGCGTAGATACTCTGTCCGGCGGCCAACGTCAGCGGGCGTGGATAGCCATGGTGCTGGCGCAGGAAACGTCCATCATGCTGCTGGATGAGCCGACAACGTGGCTGGATATTAGCCATCAAATTGATTTGCTGGAATTGTTAAGCGATCTCAACCGCGAAAAAGGTTATACGCTCGCCGCCGTCCTGCACGACCTGAATCAAGCCTGCCGATACGCCACGCATTTGATTGCATTACGCGAAGGTAGCATTGTCGCACAGGGCGCGCCGAAAGAGATTGTTACCGCTGAGCTTATCGAAAAAATCTATGGGCTGCGCTGTATGATTATCGACGATCCGGTTGCCGGGACGCCGCTGGTGGTACCGCTGGGGCGGCGATAGTCGTTCACACAGATGACAAAGCCGGATAATCGCTATCCGGCTTTTCGTTTAAATCAGACTAACCGTTCATCTATCGCCAGCGCGTTTTCCATTTTACGCGAGACCATCGCGTGACGCAGTAATACGCCGCCGCAGGCCATCATACCGCCAATCAACGCCGCCAGAATAATAATGATCGCTTTACCCGGGCCATCTTTTTTCACTGGCAGAGACGGCGACAGTTGATATTTAAACGGGGTAAACTTCACGTCGCTCACATTCATTGCCGCCAGTTGTTCAACATGGTATTGACGGTTACGCAAATCACCGTCGATCTCGGCCACGTCCGTTACCCCTTTTTCAATTTCCAGTTTGCGGGAAATACCATCCGCGCCGAGAGAAATAGAAAAATCCGGATCATCTTTTACCGCCTGACCATTACTGTAAACCGGTCTCTTAATGCCGGCGGCGTTGGCGATTTCCAGCGAATAATGGAGACGTTGAATATTGGCATCAAGCTGGTTTTTGAGACGCACCCGATCCATCGCCAGCTTTTCCTGCTCATAGCGGGTTTTGATTTCCAGCTGGTTACGAATATTTTCCAGCGTCTCTTTCACGACGATATCAGAGATGTACTGAATATAGCCAGCCAGCACTTTTTGCGCTTCTTCCCGCGTCGGCGCGGTAAAACTCAACGTCCACGACGTGAATAATGACGTTTCATTTTTCTTGCCGACATTACTGTCCACCGCTTTCATTTTTTCGCTCAGCACGACAATCGCCCGGTGAAGATCCTGCTCGTCTATTTGCGCGCCTTTTAATTGATCCATGACATACGGAGAAGAACGAAGATATTCTTCCAGCAGCGAGGGCGAGCTAAACTTTTTAATAAACAGATTAAAGACGCTGGCCCGATCAACGCTTACCTCCATATCCAACACGCGCAGCGCGGTCAACGTTCTCTCCAGCCCCTGCCACTGTACCGACTCCGCCGGTGTGACAATCGCCTGGCTGGTCCATTTTTGCGGCAGCAGAAAGGACAGAAGTAACCCCACGCACGCAAAGGCGAAAACGGTAGCAAGAATACGACGTTTCGCCTGCCATAACACCTCTATAAGGCTAAACAAATCGATTTCATGACTGTTGGCGGGCGGCAGTGAGTAACCTGCAAGTGACTGATGTTTTTCTTGTTTTACATTAAGAGATGGCATGCCGTATGACCTGAAAACTTTATCCAATGAAAGAACACATTCCTGTCAGAGATTCTAACAGCAAGTCAGAATTATCCGAAACACTCTTTGCACGCCAGTGCCCGAAAAGCTAAATATTCGGAATTAAACTTGCCTGTAGCATGTATCACTTATGTTAAAAGAATTAATCGTTGCAATAAAAAACCCATAATAATTAGTAATTATTATGGGTTTCAGGATTTAATTTGTTAAAGGCAGAAACAACGCCCGTTATTTATTAATGAGCTCGCTGATGATGGGCCCGATAGTTTCAAAAGCGGAGGGAGAAATAATATCTACATGCGCGCACGGCTGGCGATAAATAGCCAAAGACGCTATCCACGGCGACCAGCTCTGTTCAGGCGATACGCCTTCCGGCACCGTTTTATCCGCCACAAAGAGCGTAGCATGTCCATCAAACGGTACGCTATGCGCCGTCGTCAGCAAACGGACGGCATCCGCATAATTGCCTTCAATGGCGGTAAATAAGGCTTCGGAGGCATTTCCCTGCTGAGCGGCGACAAACGCTGCGCGTTCACGTTCAATTTCCGCCAATACGTCCGGATTGAGGCCATTCGCCTCTTTTTCCCGCCAGTTTTGCGTTTCCGGCGGCCAGGTGTCCAGTAACCCCAAAAACGCCACGGTTTCGCCGCGTGCGCGCAACCGGGCGGCGATCCCTTGCGCCAGCGTCCCGCCCAGCGAATAGCCTAATAAATAATAAGGGCCATGCGGCTGCCGGGCGAGCAAAGTCGCCAGATGATGTTCACATACCTCATCAAGGGTGGTTGCAGTTTGCATAGGGCCAGCGGGGCGCGGCGACTGAATCCCCATAATCGACCACGACGGGCTGAGATAGCGTGATAATACGCTAAATTGCCAGGCGAACCCCGACGCCGGATGGAAACAAAATAACGTTGGACCATCGCTTTCACGCAGCGGCAACAGCGGCCCGAACCCCAGATTGCGCGAGCGTTCGTCATCGTCAGTATCGAGCAGCTTACTCAACTGCGCCACGTCAGACGCCACCATCACCTGCCCCGGCGTCACCTGGCGGTTAAACGTCTGACTTAGCTGCGCGGCCAGTTTCATCGCCAGCAGCGAATGTCCGCCCAGCGCAAAGAAATCACTTTCAACGTCGTTAATCTCACAGCCCAGCAGGCGGGAAAACGCCGCGGCGACAGCAATCTCCGTTGCGGACTGCGGCGCACGCCCTTTCACGCGCGGCGTCAGGTCCGGCAGCGGCAGGGCTTTACGATCCAGCTTGCCATTAGCGCTAAGCGGCAAACCGGCAAGTTGCAACAACACAACCGGCACCATATGCGCGGGAAGTTTTTGGCGTAATTTTTCCTGCAGCGCCGGTAAATCCAGCGGCAAACCGGAGTGCGACACCAGATAGCCGACCAGTTGCCGGGCATCCCCGCCCGTCGCCGCCGCCTGATTAAAGACGCAGGCATGTGCTACCGCCTGTTCAACATCCGGCAGCGTTTGCATGACGCGGTCAATCTCGCCCAGTTCAATACGTTGACCCCGAATTTTGAGCTGATCGTCGCTGCGCCCCAGGTACTCCACCGCGCCGGAATCCAGCCAGCGCGCCACATCTCCGGTACGGTACATCCGTTCGCCTGGCGCAAAAGGATCGGCGATAAAACGGCTGGCGGTAAGATCCGGACGCCCCAGATAGCCCTGCGCCAGTTGGATACCGGTAAGATAGAGATCGCCAGCCACGCCCGGCGGCACCGGCTGCATATGCGCATCGAGAATACGTAAACCGGTATTCCAGACGGGATAACCAATCGGGATGCTGTTGCCATCAACAGCCGCCAGCTCATCGCCACAGGCCGGATACCAGCTCACATCCACCGCGGCCTCCGTTGGCCCGTACAGATTGTGTAGCGGCGCGTTGGTTAACGTCTCCCATTCGCGGCACAGCGCCGTCGGCAGGGCCTCGCCGCTACAGAAAACCCGCTTTAAGGAAGCGCAGCTTTTACCAGCCGACGCTGGCGTGAGCGAGGCAATAAAGGCCGCCAGCATCGACGGCACAAAATGGGTGGTCGTGACGCCGTATTGCGCAAAGAACCGCTGCATCGCGAGCGGATCGCGGTGCGCTTCCGGTTCAGCCATCACCAGTTTCGCCCCGGCGATAAACGGCCAGAAAAACTCCCATACTGAGACGTCAAAACTGCACGGCGTTTTTTGCGCTACTACATCATCCGCCGTCAACGGATAGTGATCCTGCATCCACAGCAGCCGGTTGACTATCGCCGTTTGTCCCACCATCACCCCTTTCGGCCTGCCCGTCGAGCCAGAGGTGAAAATGATGTAAGCGGTATGATGCGGTAACGACAGCCCCAGCGGAGTGGCGTCACTGACCGGTAGCGGTTGGCTATAACACAAATATTCCATCCCCGGAATATCGTGAAAGCGCGCCAGCTGCGCCTGAGTCGTAATTAACAGTTTCGGCTGCGCATCTTCCAGCATCATTCGCAGCCGATCGTCAGGATAACCGGTATCCAGCGGCAGCCAGGCGGCGCCCGCCTCGACAATGCCATGCAGCGCTAAGGTCAGGAAAACCGACCGCGGCAACGCCACCGCCACGCTATCGCCAGGCTGAACGCCGCGTTCCCGCAGCGCGTATGCCAGCGCCACAACCTGTTCGCGCATTTCACGGTAGGTAAAGTGATAATGCGCATCTGCCAACGCGGCAGCCTCTGGCGTTTTTTGCGCCTGCTGCGCCACCAAATCGCTAAGCGTGGCGGCGGGAATCGTTACCGCTGTATTATTAAGGTGTGCTAATTGCGTTTGTTCTTCCGCCAGCAGCATTTGCGCATCGCCGCAGCGCAGCGCCGGGTTATCCGCAAACTGTGTGATAAGCGCCATCAACCGTAAGGCATGGCGGGAGAGCGTGGCGTCATCGTAACGCTGTGCATTCGCCAGCAATTCAATATCCAGACCGCCGTTTTCATCCGGAAAAAGCGCCAGTTCAAGATCGTTAACCGGCCCCGTCGCCAGGGTATGGGTTTGCGCCTGTATGCCAGGAAGATCCAGATGATAATCAAACACTTTTATGTTGAGCACTGGGCCAAATAGCGGCGTATCCCCTGCGGCTCGCCCGCTATCGCGTACAATCTGTTCGGCGTCGTAACGCTGGTGGCGGCGCATCTTCTTTAACTGCGCCGCAAGACGCTTCGCCAGCGTTGGCAGATCTTCCGTCGCATGAAGGTTAACCGCCAGCGGCAACACGTTAAGGACAGGCCCGGTCGCCGTTAACGCCGCCGATCCCATCCGCCGCATAAAGATAAATCCAGCGGCATAATCCATTCGCCCGCATAATCGTCCCAGCCACAACGTCACCAGCGCCAGGGCAAGATCCGCTCGCGGTATCTCAGGCATGTGCGCCGCCAGCTGGCGAAACGCCCCCGCTGGCGCGCTCAATTTCATACGCAGAATACCCGCACTCGCCGACCGCCCCGGCAGCGGCGCGGCAGACATTGACGCCGGCGGCGGCAGCTCGCGGCGCTGCTGCGCCCAGAAGGCGCCGTCACGCTGCCAGGCCTCGCTCTGGTGATAGCGCTGATATTCCTCGACCACATCCGCAAAGGGGGTAAAAGGCGACTCCGGCGTAGGGGCGTCGCTCTGCCAGGCGCGATAAATCGCCGCAATCTGGCGGGTTATCGCCGGGAAGCTAAAGCCATCCACCAGCAAATGGTGATAGCGCTGATACCAATACCAGCGGGTATCATCAATGCGGATTAACTGGTGAAACGCCAGCGGCTTACCGCTATCTGCGCGCAGGTTTTGCCGTAAATCCGCCTGCATTAACGCCAGCGCCGCGTGATGCGGATCGGGCTGGTCGCGTAAATCGGCAATCGGGGGCTCGCCGAAGGTGTGCTCAGGATCTATCCATTGCCAGACCTCGCCGTTCTCTTCGGTAAAACGCATCCGTAGCGTATCCGCCTGTTGCATCCCTACCGCTACCGCTTTTGCCAGCAAGGGGGCATCCAGCTCGCCATTCAATTCCACGTAGTGCGCCACGCTCCAGGCGGAGGGTAAATCAGAGAGTTTTTCCGCCATCCAGATCCCCGGCTGAGCGGCGACTAACGGTAAACGCTGCGTCATTTCGCCTCCTGCTTATCGGCATAATGGGCCGGATTCAGTGTTGTCCAGCGCGTATTAAGCCACTGCTGGCACGCGTCCTGCGATTGCGGTTCGCATACCACGTCCCAGCCTGCGGGAAGCGCGCACGCCGCTGGCCAAAGGCTGAATTGACGCTGCGCATTTTGCAGGATGTAAAACTGTCCCTGCGGATTATCGAAGGGATTACTGAATTCCATACTCAACTCCTGTCATGGACATGTGCCCGGTTAAAGCGTGTCGATAAGCGGCTGCCAAAGCAGCATCAGCCCTTGCGTTAGCCCGCCGCGCCAGCAAAGCGCATCGTGTCCGCCGTCAACCTGACGCCAGAAAATGGACTGCTGCGAGGTATTCAGTTGGGCATAAAGCGCCTGATTCGCCTGAAACACGATCGGCTCACGCACGCCGGCTTCCAGTACGATACGCAGTCCGTGCGCGCATAATGCGCCGGTTTTCAGCCGGGTAATGACTTCCCCCTCCGGCGGGGTGATGCGATGGGGCCACCAGAACGATCCTGACTGGCTTAGTACACAGCCAAAACGCGTCGGCCAGTTCAGGCCGGCATACAGCGCCGACAGGCCGCCAAAACTCTGTCCGGCGACCACCGTTCGCCCGGCATCATCGCTAAAAGGCGTCACGGCTCTGACTTGCGGCAACAGTTCCTGCTGCACCGCCAGCCAGAAGTCGGCATTGCAGGTCAACTCCTGGCTGCGGTGTTGAGTATCAATCGCGTCAATCAGCAGGTAGACGGCACCAGGAAGCAGGCGTTGATGAGTCAGCGAGGCGAGCGCGGGCCAGACGGGCATATTTTCCGCCCAGAATTGACCGTCCAGCAGAATAGCCAACGGTTTTTCCTCCGGCGCCTCGTCTCCGGTCGTCAATATCCATACGCGGCGGGAATTGCCCAGACGTGCGCTATGCCACTGCATCATCAAAGGCGGCGAGTACGGCGTTTCAGGACGATCCCATCCCGGCTGAAGGGGCGCATCCGGCATTTCCAGCGCTGAAACCGCATGACCACGTCCTCCCCGCCAGCTTTGCGAATTAAGCGGGTCGGCAATTGCCTGCGGTAATAGCTGTCGCCAGCCTTCACGCAGTGCGTTCCGATCGGGCGTTTCGCCCGGCGCAAAAGCGGCAAAAGCGTCATCGCGCTCGGTAGGAATAAAACAGTAGCTGCCGCGCCAGTTAGCGCTAAGCGCCGTGCTCCAGCGCCAGACATCCGTTCCGGCAATACGCGCCATCGTCTGAGGCTGCGCGTTTTGATGATGATCGGTTACGCCAGTGATGTAGACCCAGACATGCCGTATCGGGGAGTGTGTTTCGTTTCCCTGCGGGTCGCGCCACCAAAAAGTGACCCGATAATTTCCGTCTTTTTCCCGTATCCATTCCGGCCCGGTTTTCGTCCTCCACCAGGCCTCACTTCCCGTTGCCAGCGCCTCTTTCATTATAACCCTGTGTTTATTATGAATTTTGTATATAAAAGGTGAAATATATTGATAATATTATTGATAACTATTTGCATTTGCAATAGCGTATTGTCGCGCTATGGGACGCGCGAACACAATTTCACCACCCGGCCAATGCCTTTGACGGGCGCTTTGGCTTATGTGGCTAAAGAAAAGCAGGATATACAATGAACAAGAAGATTCATTCCCTGACCTTACTGGTCAATTTAGGGATTTACGGGGCCGCTCTGCCCGTGATGGCGGAAGAAAAAACCGATAGCGCTGCGCTCACCAATGAAGACACCATCGTGGTGACCGCTGCCCAGCAAAACCTACAGGCGCCAGGCGTATCCACCATCACCGCCGATGAGATCCGCAAAAATCCGCCCGCGCGCGACGTGTCAGAAATCATCCGCACCATGCCAGGCGTAAACCTGACCGGCAACTCCACCAGCGGTCAGCGCGGGAATAACCGCCAAATCGATATTCGCGGCATGGGGCCGGAAAACACCCTCATCCTGATAGACGGTAAACCCGTCACCAGCCGTAACTCGGTGCGCCTGGGCTGGCGCGGCGAACGCGATACCCGCGGCGATACCGCGTGGGTGCCGCCGGAGATGATCGAACGCATTGAAGTGCTGCGTGGCCCTGCCGCCGCACGCTACGGTAACGGCGCGGCGGGTGGCGTGGTCAATATCATTACCAAAAAAGGCGGTAGCGAGTGGCACGGTTCCTGGAATACCTATTTCAACGCGCCGGAACATAAAGACGAAGGCGCGACCAAACGCACTAACTTTAGCCTGAACGGCCCGCTGGGCGGGGATTTCAGCTTCCGTCTGTATGGCAACCTCGACAAAACGCAGGCGGATGCGCGTAATATTAACCAGGGGCATCAGTCTGAACGTACCGGGAGTTACGCCGACACGCTACCGGCAGGACGCGAGGGGGTCATTAACAAAGATATCAACGGCGTAGTTCGTTGGGATTTTGCTCCGCTTCAGTCTCTGGAGCTGGAGGCCGGATACAGTCGCCAGGGCAATCTCTATGCCGGTGATACTCAGAACACCAATACGAACCAACTGGTGAAAGATAATTACGGAAAAGAGACGAACCGCCTCTATCGGCAGAACTACTCTCTGACCTGGAACGGCGGCTGGGATAATGGCGTAACCACCAGTAACTGGGTGCAATACGAACATACCCGTAACTCCCGAATGCCGGAAGGCCTGGCAGGCGGCACCGAAGGAATTTTCGATCCCAAAGCATCGCAAAAATATGCCGATGCCGATTTGAATGACGTCACCCTACACAGCGAAGTGAGCCTTCCTTTCGATCTGCTGGTCAATCAAAACCTGACGCTGGGTACCGAATGGGCCCAACAGCGTATGAAAGACGAGCTCTCCAACTCGCAAACCTTTATGGGGGGAAATATCCCGGGTTACAGCAGTACCAATCGTAGCCCCTATTCAAAAGCGGAAATTTTCTCTCTGTTTGCTGAAAACAACATGGAACTGACCGACAGCACCATGCTGACGCCGGGGCTACGTTTCGATCATCACAGTATTGTGGGGGATAACTGGAGCCCGTCGCTGAACCTGTCGCAAGGTCTGGGGGATGACTTTACCCTGAAAATGGGGATCGCCCGCGCTTATAAAGCCCCGAGTCTGTACCAGACTAACCCAAACTATATTTTGTATAGCAAAGGTCAGGGTTGCTACGCGACTGGCGCGGGTACCGGCATCGGCTGCTATATGATGGGTAACGATGATCTGAAAGCCGAAACCAGCATCAATAAAGAGATCGGTCTGGAATTTAAACGCGATGGCTGGCTGGCCGGCATCACCTGGTTCCGCAATGATTACCGCAATAAGATCGAAGCGGGTACGGTGCCGTTGCAGCGTATCAACAACGGCAAAACGGATGTCTATCAGTGGGAGAACGTGCCGAAAGCGGTCGTTGAAGGTCTGGAAGGCACGTTAAACGTACCGGTTAGCGACACCGTCAACTGGACGAATAACGTTACGTATATGCTGCAGAGTAAAAACAAAGAGACCGGCGAACGTCTGTCGATTATTCCACAGTACACGCTTAACTCAACCCTGAGCTGGCAGGTACGTCAGGACGTTTCTCTGCAATCGACCTTCACCTGGTACGGCAAACAAGAGCCGAAGAAATATGATTATCAGGGTAACCCCGTTACCGGAACAGATAAGCAAGCGGTCAGCCCATACAGTATTGTTGGCCTGAGCGCGACCTGGGACGTGACCAAAAATGTCAGCCTGACCGGTGGCGTGGATAACCTCTTTGACAAACGTCTGTGGCGTGAAGGTAACGCGCAAACCGTCAGGGATACTCAAACTGGCGCTTATATGGCGGGCGCTGGCGCGTACACCTATAACGAACCGGGACGTACGTGGTATATGAGCATTAATACCCATTTCTGATGGCAACCTTCCCTCCCTCATTCGGGGAGGGAATTAGCAAAAAACGATGCGGACATCTCATTTTCCCCTTCCCTTTGCCGGACACAGGCTGCATATCGTCGACTTTGATGCGAGCAGCTTTCACGAGCACGACCTGTTATGGCTGCCTCATCACGATCGGCTCCGGTCTGCCGGACGCAAGCGTAAAGCTGAACATCTGGCAGGCCGCATCGCCGCCGTTCATGCGCTACGCGAGGTGGGCGTCAGGACAGTGCCCGGTATTGGCGACAAGCGACAGCCGCTATGGCCGGACGGCCTATTTGGCAGCATCAGCCACTGTGCGTCAACGGCGCTGGCCGTCATATCCCGACAGCGTATCGGCATTGATATAGAAAAAATCATGAGTCAGCACACGGCGACAGAGCTGGCGCCGTCCATTATTGATAGCGATGAGCGCCAAATTCTCCAGGCGAGCTCGCTCCCTTTTCCGCTTGCCCTGACGCTGGCTTTCTCCGCCAAGGAGAGCGTTTATAAAGCCTTTTCAGACCGCGTCACGCTCCCGGGATTCGATAGCGCAAAAGTTACCTCGCTTACCGCCACGCACATCTCGTTACATCTGCTGCCAGCCTTTGCCGCCACGATGGCTGAACGTACCGTCCGTACAGAATGGTTTCAACGTGGCAATAGCGTTATTACTCTTGTTTCTGCAATAACGCGCTTTCCCCACGACAGGAGCGCTCCCGCTTCTATACTTAGCGCAATACCCCGATAAATGAGATCACTATGGCGCTGAATGATTTTCACGTTTCTGAACCTTATACGCTTGGTATTGAGCTGGAGATGCAGGTGATCAATCCACCTGGCTACGATTTAAGTCAGGACTCTTCTACACTGATCGACGCCGTTAAGCCCCAACTTACTGCGGGAGAAATTAAGCACGATATCACCGAAAGTATGCTGGAGATGGCCACGGGCGTCTGCCGCGATATTGACCAGGCGGCGGCCCAACTTTCTGCCATGCAGCACGTTATTTTACAGGCGGCGTCGGAACACCATCTCGGCATTTGCGGCGGCGGTACGCACCCTTTTCAAAAATGGCAGCGTCAGGAGGTCTGTGATAATGAGCGCTATCAACGCACGCTGGAAAATTTCGGCTACTTAATTCAACAGGCGACGGTTTTCGGCCAGCATGTCCACGTCGGCTGCGCGAACGGCGACGATGCGATTTATCTTTTACACGGGCTGTCGCATTTTGTGCCACACTTTATTGCGCTCTCCGCCGCGTCTCCCTATATGCAAGGATCTGACACCCGTTTTGCCTGCGCGCGCCTGAATATTTTTTCCGCTTTTCCCGATAACGGTCCCATGCCGTGGGTCAGTAACTGGCAAGAGTTTGCCGGACTATTTCGTCGTCTGTCTTACACCACGATGATCGACAGCATCAAAGATTTGCACTGGGATATCCGCCCCAGCCCGGCCTTTGGCACGGTAGAAGTTCGGGTGATGGATACGCCGCTCACCCTTGATCATGCCATCAATATGGCAGGGTTGATTCAGGCGACCGCGCACTGGCTGCTGACCGAGCGTCCCTTTAAACCGCAGGAACAAGACTATCTGTTATATAAATTCAACCGTTTTCAGGCTTGCCGCTATGGTCTGGAGGGCGTGCTAACCGATGCCTATACCGGCGACCGCCGTCGCCTGGCAGATGATACGCTGCGTCTGCTGGACAACGTTACCCCCTCTGCGCGCAAGCTGGGCGCCGACAGCGCCATTGACGCACTACGTCTGCAGGTGAAAAAAGGCGGTAACGAAGCGCAATATATGCGGGAGTTTATTGCCGACGGCGGATCGCTGATAGGCCTGGTACAAAAACATTGCGAAATCTGGGCGGGACAATAGACAGCATATTTGCCTTACCAGGCGATATCCCGGACAATGGCGTTTTAACTTACGTTTAACAAAGCCATGAAACACCCGCTTGAATCATTGATGACCGCTGCCGGTATTTTGCTGATGGCGTTGCTCTCCAGCCTGCTGCTGCCCGCCCCTTCGCTCGGCCTTGCGCTGGCGCAAAAACTGGTCGGGATCTTTCATCTTATGGATCTCAACCAGCTTTATACTTTGTTGTTTTGTTTATGGTTTCTTTTGCTCGGCGCGCTGGAATATTATGTTATTCGCTTTATCTGGCGGCGCTGGTTTTCACTGGCCGATTAAACATTTCAATGCGTACGGCCATGATTTTCTTTACGATAAGCGCCTGGCGGCAGGTTGAACGTGCGGGTAAAAATGCGCGTAAAGGTTTGCTGCGAATCAAAACCATACTTTAGACAAATATCATACACCTTCTGGTCGGTGTCGCGCAGGTCGCGCGCCGCCAGTTTTAGCTTC
The DNA here is from genome assembly GCF_051703725.1 of Salmonella sp. NW645. Classification (NCBI taxonomy): domain Bacteria; kingdom Pseudomonadati; phylum Pseudomonadota; class Gammaproteobacteria; order Enterobacterales; family Enterobacteriaceae; genus Salmonella; species Salmonella sp. NW645. The sequence goes on from NZ_JAMMKR010000003.1 coordinate 157,731, forward strand.
CGTTCACGCACGTAGCGCCCCAGACTCTCCCCTTTGTACTGCATAAAAAGGCGCTGCAGGTGCCACTTGGAATACCCCGCATGACGGGCAATATCATCAATACGTAACGGCTGATTCAAATTATCATCAATCCACTCGACAATCGTGTCGATAACCTGAGCGGAAATGGTCATCGTGCTCTCCCCTCTATCAAACTCGTCAGCGGCTCCCGCACCGCACATTTACGGCAACAGCAATAAGCATAGTAATAACCACACAAATTGTGAGACGGCTTATCGCATGGCCTGCAATATGCTTTTCTACCACTTCATGCGGCAGCCCTTGATTATGAGTGAGTAAGCACTCATTATAGAAAGCAAAGATACGCCGTCAAGGTACTTTTCAAAGGTTGACATTCACCGTTGCGACGCGACAACGGGCATGATTCAATCATGTTTTTCCAGACATAAGGGTAACGTGTAGTGGCTCGTCCGAAGAGTGAAGACAAAAAACAAGCATTACTGGAAGCGGCAACCCAGGCGATAGCGCAATCCGGCATCGCTGCCTCAACGGCGGTGATTGCGCGTAACGCAGGTGTTGCAGAAGGAACATTGTTTCGCTATTTCGCGACCAAAGATGAGCTGATTAACACGTTGTATTTGCATTTAAAGCAGGATCTCTGCCAGTCAATGATAATGGAGCTGGATCGATCCATTACCGATGCCAAAATGATGACTCGTTTTATCTGGAACAGTTACATCAGTTGGGGTCTGAACCATCCCGCGCGCCATCGGGCGATCCGTCAACTGGCCGTCAGCGAAAAGCTCACCAAAGAGACGGAACAACGGGCCGACGATATGTTCCCCGAATTGCGCGATTTATGTCATCGTTCCGTTTTGATGGTGTTTATGTCGGATGAGTACCGCGCCTTCGGCGACGGCCTTTTTCTGGCGCTGGCTGAAACAACAATGGATTTCGCCGCGCGCGATCCCGCTCGCGCTGGCGAATATATTGCGCTGGGATTCGAAGCCATGTGGCGCGCGCTGACTCGCGAGGAGCAATAATGGACGGTCAAACACTGCACGCCTGTGCAAAACGCTTTGCGCTGGAACTGCCTTTTACCGAACACTGCTGGCCTTTCGGCCCACAGTACGATGTGTTTAAAGTCGGCGGCAAAATATTCATGCTGTTCACTGAACATCACTGTCGCCCAGTAGTGAACCTGAAATCGGCCCCCCAAAAATCCCTGGTAAATCAACAAATTTACCCCAGCATTGCGCCTGGCTATCACATGAATAAGAAACACTGGATTTCAGTCTATGCGGGCGAGGATATCACCGTCTCGCTACTCAACGATTTGATAAATGACTCATGGAATCTGGTCGTAGACGGGCTGCCTAAAAGAGAGCAACTGCGCCTGCGGCCGCGCTGATGCAATAACCGTTTCCGCATTTTCCTCCCTTATCTTTTTACCGATAACCCGGTACCCTGCTGATACAAAAGGGTACTAAACCAACCAGGAGCATTTATGGATATCGTTTCTGTCGCCTTAAAGCGCTACTCCACTAAGGCGTTCGATCCCAGCAAAAAACTGACCGCCGAAGAACCGGATAAAATAAAAACACTACTACAGTACAGCCCCTCCAGCACCAATTCCCAGCCGTGGCACTTTATTGTCGCCAGTACGGAAGAAGGCAAAGCGCGCGTAGCAAAATCCGCTGCCGGAAACTACACGTTCAACGAACGCAAAATGCTGGACGCCTCCCATGTGGTGGTCTTCTGCGCGAAAACCGCGATGGACGACGCCTGGCTGCAACGGGTGGTCGATCAGGAAGATGCCGATGGCCGTTTCGCTACGCCGGAAGCTAAAGCGGCAAATGATAAAGGTCGCCGCTTTTTCGCCGATATGCACCGCGTCTCGCTAAAAGATGACCACCAGTGGATGGCGAAACAGGTCTATCTGAACGTCGGCAACTTTCTGCTGGGCGTCGCCGCGATGGGTCTCGACGCCGTCCCCATTGAAGGTTTCGACGCCGAGGTGCTCGACGCTGAATTTGGTCTGAAAGAAAAAGGCTATACCAGTCTGGTCGTGGTGCCGGTCGGCCATCATAGCGTCGAGGATTTCAACGCCGGGCTGCCGAAATCACGTCTGCCGCTTGAAACCACACTGACGGAAGTCTAATCCCCTGCCTAAGCCGGACGCCCGTCCGGCTTTTTTCACCTTTCTGCCAGGTTCCCCAATGATCAATGGCGCGAAGTGCCAGGTTTTACATCGCTAGTGTTAACTTCCTCTTTCAACCTATTGAAAATAAATAATATTTAAAACTGGCACGCCGTTTGCCATATCTGGATACCCCTATCTGGATGAAGGAGAAAACGGCGTGACACCGGTTTGCGCCTACGATGGCGATATTGTCACCACGGGGTTGGTCCTCCCTGGCGTGTCATCAAAATCGGGCGCTAAACCCAACGTTATAATGGGTTTGATTGCCATCGCTTAACCCTGCCGTTTGCGACAGCCCGGCGAAAGCGGACACCGTTGCCGACAGCGGAAAATCTGCGCCAATCGCGATATCAACCCAGTTTTTATCCTGCGCTTTTCCGTCGCGGCTAAACGTCAGCGCGGTCGATTTAAGGCCGCCATTCGCCACATACGTATCATCGCCAAACTGACGGCGATAATTAATCTGCGCCCAGGAGTGAATGATGCTGTGGCGGAGATCCAGACGCCAACCAGCGCTACCCACCTGCGAATGGGCGTTTTGGTCGCCAAAACGCATTGATGTACTGGTATTGAGCTTCTCGCTATAACCATTAACGTGGCTGTAATCCCATGCATATTGCAGCATCGGTCCGGTCGTTAACCACGGCATCATGACAAAATCATAACCACTGGTTAACCTCGCGCCCCACAGCCGACCGTTGGTTTCGCCCTCTTCCACCCGTCTTAACGCACCGAGCGTTATACTGCGCTGAATGTTACTGAATTTAGCGGACAGATAGTGTAAATCGCTATCCAGCCACGCCTGACCAGCGCGCAAATGGCTGAATACGGCGGCCTGAAAACCGCGGGCATCATAACGATAATTATCGTCAGGATGTTGCTTATCCAGAGAACCGGCTATCAGCCCTCCCAGCAGTACCTGCTCGTTAAGCTGATAATCGACGCCAACCGTCAGATTATTATGATTACCGTTCCCGTCGGCCTCATTATTATCATAACGTTGATATCCCCCGCTGTATCCGCCGAACATGCCCAGTGAACCAACAGGATTTTCCCCCTGGCGAAGCTGCTGATAACGGCTGTCAAGCGTGGTACGACTGCCTTGCGCCATCGACTGAACGCTTTGGTTCAGGTATGTCGCCTGTACCGGCGCGGCAATGATCGACTGGATATATTGCGCAATAATGGTATGGACCTGCGGACCGGGATGTAAATGATCGGCAAACAGATAGTCCTGCGACGCATTAAATCCAGGCATCGCCGAGGAGCACGCCGAAGCGGATACGCCTGGCGGGCAGGCCATACCTACGGTATTTGTCAGACCAAACGCCTGCGGGTTGGCAAGAATTTCCTTAAAGAGGCCGTTGATATCGGCACGGGCTATATTGCCGCCGTGTTGCTCCAGCCCCTTCTCTTCCATCTGATTATAATAATCGGTCAGAGCTGACGCCTGCCCTGCCGCCTTTTCATAGCCCGCCAGCAGTTGCTCAACGAGCAGTTGCTGAATAAACGGATTGCTGCTTACCGTTGCAGCCGCCGCCAGCAACGCCTTGCGGATCGCCTGTTGCCGACTGGCGAAATCGGGCGTAGCGCCCTCCGCCAGCGCCTCTAACGCCGCTTTTAGCGCCGGGGGCGCCGCTGCGCCCAGCCCGGCGGTGATTACCGCCTCCAGAAGCATTGGCGTCGCACTAATATCCGGTACGTTTGGCACCACGACCAGCCCGGCGCCGGCATCCAGTAACATCCCTACCTGCGCCGCCGCGCTAGTGGCGCTATTACCGGCTATTTGCTGTGCCATGGCAGGTCGCGCGATGGCCGCCGCCAGATCGTTTCCGCCGACCCAGTGAATATACAAACCGTTGTGGTCGGCTTTTCCCCCTGTTTTGGCAAGCCACTGACGTACCTGATCTGCGGTATTATCCTGCGGGTTTAATTCCGGGGTCGCCGTCGCGCCGCCGGCGGCATAATTAGAACCGCCATTGCTGGAAGGGCTTAATGCCAGCCCATATAGTTCGGCCAACTGTTCGTCGTAGAGCTTATTTTGACCACTATCCCAGGTCCAGCGACCGTTATTTCCGGTATCGCTAAGGCTATCGCCAATCACCGTAAGAGAGTCAAACGCACAGGCAGATAATGGCGCGGCCAGCGCCAGCGAGAGTATGCCGTATTTTAGCAGGGTACGCTTTTGGGTCATCCGATATTCCTTAATGTTATTGTTGAGAGGTACGACGGTGCTAATCATTATCTGACAGAGATATTGCAATCGTTTTAAACATTCTGGTTAAAAAGTTTTCATTCATTGTTGACGGACTGGCGCCTGTTCAAAAAGAGGGAACCGCGTAAAATAACGACGTTTACAGGGCGCTGGATAAAATATAGCGTATGGATAACCCCAGAGGCGCTTTTACCCGTCTGTTGCTGATTATGCCTGAAGCGCAGGCGTCCTGATTTGCATAAATGCCATTCAGCAGTCATCATAGGCTGCTGTTTATAAAGGAGAGATTATGCAGAAATTGATATCCCAGGTAGAAGATTTAGCGGGAATTGAAATGAATCACACCACGTCGCTGGTGGTGATATTTGGTATTATTTTTCTGACAGCAGTTGTCGTGCATATTATTTTGCACTGGATAGTACTGCGCGCTTTCGAAAAACGTGCCAACGCCAGTTCCCGCCTGTGGCTGCAAATTATTACCCAGAATAAATTATTCCATCGTCTGGCTTTTACGCTGCAAGGCATCATTGTCAATATTCAGGCCGCGCTCTGGCTACAAAAAGGCAGTGAGGCTGCGGATATCCTGACGACCTGCGCGCAGTTATGGATTATGACCTACGCCCTGCTGTCGTTATTTTCTCTGCTGGACGTGATTTTCAATCTATCGCAAAAATGGCCCGCCGCCTCTCAGTTGCCGCTAAAAGGAATATTTCAGGGCATTAAGCTCATCGGCGCAATTATCGTCGGCATTCTGATGATCTCACTACTGATTGGCCAGTCACCAGCAATTTTAATCAGCGGGCTGGGCGCGATGGCCGCGGTATTAATGCTGGTCTTTAAAGACCCGATTCTTGGCCTGGTTGCCGGTATACAGCTTTCCGCCAACGATATGCTCAAACTGGGCGACTGGCTGGAAATGCCGAAATATGGCGCAGATGGCGCGGTCATTGATATTGGTTTAACCACGGTAAAAGTACGCAACTGGGATAATACCATCACCACCATTCCCACCTGGTCGCTGGTTTCCGACTCGTTCAAAAACTGGAGCGGCATGTCTGCGTCCGGCGGACGCCGGATTAAACGCAGCATTAATATTGACGCGACCAGTATCCATTTTCTGGATGATGATGAAAAACAGCGGCTGTTAACCGCGCAACTGTTAAAGCCGTACCTTACCAGTCGTCATCAGGAAATCGATGAATGGAATAAACAACTGGATGCGCCGGAATCAGCCTTAAATCACCGCCGAATGACCAATATCGGGACATTTCGCGCCTATCTGAACGAATATTTACGCCACCATCCGCGCATCCGTAAAGACATGACGCTGATGGTACGCCAACTGGCGCCTGACGATCATGGTTTGCCGATAGAGATCTACGCCTTTACCAATACCGTCGTGTGGCTGGAATATGAGAGCATCCAGGCCGATATTTTCGACCATATTTTTGCCGTGGTGGAAGAGTTCGGCTTGCGTATTCATCAGACGCCGACCGGCAGCGATATTCGCGCGCTGTCAGGGACATTGCGGCATTAATGGATTGCCCGATCGCATGAGCATGGGATCGGGCAAAAAAGTTAATGAGCCTTACGGCGCAAAACTGTAAACGCGATAAACAGGAATACAATCCATACCGGCAGCAAAATCGCCGACAATCGCATATCGTCCATCGTACACATTAACACCAGAATCAGCGCCAGAAACGCAATGCACAAATAGTTTCCGGCGGGATAGAACAGCGCCTTAAATTGCGTCTCGCGCCCTTTACGACGCATCGCCGCGCGAAAACGTAAATGCGCGAGACAAATCATTATCCAGTTTAGCAATAGCGTCGCGACAACCAGCGCCATCAACAGGCTAAACGCTTTTTGCGGCAACAGATAGTTGATCAGCACCACCAGCGAGGTAATCGCTCCGGAAAGTATCAGCGAGTTCACCGGCACGCCGCGATGGCTGACGCGGGTTAAAAATTTCGGCGCATTGCCTTGTACGGACAGGCCGAACAGCATTCGGCTGTTCGAATAAACGCCGCTGTTATACACCGAAAGCGACGCGACCAGAATAACGAAATTCAGCGCCGAAGCCACCACATTACTGTCCAGGTTATGGAAGATCATCACAAAAGGGCTGCTATTGGATTTCACCTCTACCCACGGATAGAGCGCCAGCAACACCACCAGCGAACCGATGTAGAACAGCAAAATACGGTATACCACCTGATTCACCGCTTTCGGAATGCTTTTTTGCGGATCGCGCGCTTCCGCCGCAGTAATGCCGATCAGCTCCAGTCCGCCAAAAGAAAACATAATCACCGCCAGCGACAGAAGCAAACCATGCCAACCGGTAGCGAAGAAACCGTTATAACGCCAGAGGTTATCAATGCTGGCATGTTCGCCGCCGTGGCCGGAGAACAGCAGCCACAGACCAAAACCTATCATGCCGATAATCGCCAGCACTTTAATGAGCGCGAACCAGAATTCCGTTTCGCCATACAGACGAACGTTCACCAGATTTACGGCATTAATGATAATAAAAAATGCCGCCGCCCAAATCCATGTTGGTACGTCAGGCAGCCAGTACTGCATATAGATGCCCGCCGCGGTCAGCTCCGCCATCCCGACCAGCACAAACATGACCCAATAGTTCCAGCCCGACAAAAAGCCCGCAAACGGCCCCCAATATTTCCAGGCGAAGTGGGCAAACGATCCGGAAACCGGCTCTTCCACGACCATTTCACCCAACTGGCGCATAATGAGAAAAGCGATAATCCCGGCAACGCCATAGCCCAACAAAACAGCCGGCCCCGCCATTTGAATCGCCGGGCCGATGCCCAAAAACAGTCCGGTGCCAATGGCGCCGCCCAGCGCGATTAGCTGAATATGGCGGTTTTGCAACCCCCGTTGAAGCGTCGGTTCATTCTTCGACGCGGCATCCGACACGCTGGCGCCGGATGCAGTTGACGCGTTTTTCACGTCCTACCCCTGTATCGTTTTTATTGAGGGGCACCTTTTAACATTTCGCTCTCGCTGCCGCAAGGCGCAATCGTTTGTCAAGGCTCAACTCCGGACGTTAACGTTATCGTGTAAAAAAAGATGTCGCGGGGAGTAAAAAGAAAAGAGTGCGCGCCGATATAGAACGTTACGGGTGACAGACGCTGGGTATAAAATATGTGAATAACTCTGGACGAAAAGTACGACACCCTACAGAATACATTTAGTATTTTTTCAGTATTTTCAAAAAGGTGAATCAGACCTGGTATCTGTTATCCGTTTTTGAGCCACGCCAGGCATCAACGTCATGAATAAGATCATCAAACGTTTAGAGATCATCAAAAGCGCCATCGAACTTGAGGACGAAGAGATTATCCGTCAGCAGCTCATCTACCTGAAAAATGAGCCGCAGGATGCCGTAATCAGCGCGATTGCCCAGGCGATTGAAGCTCGTCGATTCAGTGACGCCATGCAAGAGATCGCCGCCTGGCTACAGGCTCAACGGGCGCTCTCGACGTGGCAAGATCCCTCTATTGCCGCCAGTAAGCTGGAGCTGAAAGCGCTTGAAGCCCAGCTTCGCGATCTGATTGACAAACGAAATGCGCGGGTACAAATCCTCGACGATTTCAACGACCTCTATCATCTGCGCCTCGGGCCGTTGATGAGCCGTATTCTGGAGTTGCGTAAACAGCTCGCGGTGAGTATGCAGCGTAAGCAAGAAGCCGAAATAAAACGCCGGGAAAAGGATTATCAATCCTGCCTGCAATTTATTTCCCAGGCCGTGGATCAACTGGCAACGCTAAAACAGCAGTGGACAGGATTGAATGCCGCCTCGCGCGAAGCGGTGGGCATCCGTCAGCGAATCCAGCAGCAGACGGAATTAATTACCGCGTTGCTGGCGGAAATTCGCGAGCTGGAAGCGGATTTTTCCCATCAGGACGACAGCGCATTCCGCCAGGCGCAGGAAAATGCGGAACAGGACTATCACCAGTACCGGGAGCAGCAGCAGGAAGCGCAATTCCGCTACGCCCGCGATCAACGTTTGTCGGCAGACGAACGCAGTGAATTAAAACGTTTGTGGCGTCAGGCCAGCCGCCTGTGTCACCCGGATGTGGTCGCCGATGAATTGAAAGAAAAAGCGCACCAGATGATGGTACAGCTTAATCAGGCGCGGCAGAATGCCGATCTGGCGGCAATTCGCGCGTTATTGACGCAGCTGCAAAGCGGTCTGGAACCGATGATGGCAAGCGACAGGCTAAATAACCTGGAACATCTGCGCCATAAAATACGCCAGCTCCGCACACAAATCGACGCGCTGTTGAAAGAGATAACGCAACTGGAAACGGAAAACGCCTGGCGGCTCGCCTCTTCCGTTGCGGATAAGGAAGCCTATTTCTCCGAGCAGGAACGGGCACTAACCGAAATTCGCAATACGCTGGAGGCGCAGGTTCAACAGGTGGAACAGGAACTTCTGTCAGGGTAGTCCATCATTCATCAACACATTGTCGGATGGCGCAAGCGCCATCCGACGAATCGCGGCATAAAGAGGGTAAGAGGGTCGCTACTGTCGCTGTAAAAGTAACGAACGGGCGGAGTCCGCCATGATCATCACCGCACCTGCCAGCATTAACGTATCTTTTAATACCAGCCGTCCGGCGCCCGATAAATACGGAAAACCATAATGCGCATCGCCCAGCGGCATAACCCAGGCCTCCGGCGTGGTGATTAAAAACGACAGCGTGACAAATGGCGTCAGGAATGCCAGCACGCCGCCTGCCAGCCCTAACCAGCGGCTAACAGGGTTAGCCAGTACCAGCGCCGCGATAATCAATTCCACCACGCCCAGACCATCCGAAAACGCATACGTATTATTGGCCGTTTGCCAGGCGCGTTCCTCCGGTTTTAGTTCGCCCTCATGAGTCAGATGCTGACGATATTCTTCAGGATGTTCATAGAAAAAAGACATAAACGGGCTGTTCGCCACAAACGGGGTAATACTGTCTGCCTCATAGGGCACAAATTTTAGTAGTCCAATCCAGATAAAAACGATGGCGATACTCAGGCGAATTAATGTTAATCCCAGCCGATCCCCCTGACTTAACAGACGAAGATATTTATCCATCTCAGGCTCTCCTTATTTATATAATATCGCAGTGGCGTAACCCGTATTATCAATACGCATGGACGTAATTTTCCATGACGACGCCTGTTTACTTTGCGCCAGTCTGGCAATAGCGTCCTCAAGCATTGACGGCGTTGCTGACACCGCAGAAACGCTGATATATTCAACGTCAGTTAGCGGCTGGGCGGAGGCGGAAAACGCCAGCGGCGCAGCCAATAATGAAGCAATAAGTGTGGTAACTTTTAACATCGAGATTTCCAGTCGTGGGTTATTTCAATGGTGTTATAATACGTTACGCCTGACTAAAGCCTTTTCTTTCAGACGCCAGCATATTTGTCCTGGCGTATTTTTATAGCCTGACAGGCAAAAAAAAGCCCTGATTAACAGGGCTACGTTATTTATGTTTTACTTAATGAGAGAGAAGAGATCGTTTAAAGACTCACTCATTGTAGGATGGGTAAATATCTGGTCGCGTAACACCGTATAAGGTAAATCTGCATCCATAACGGTTTTAACGATATTAATCATTTCATGAGAATCGACGCATAACAATGACACCCCTACAATACGCTGCGTATTCACGTCCACTACCGCTTTTAGTACGCCACGGGTATCGTTCATAACACGGGCGCGAGGGATCGCCGCCACCGGTAATGTCACCACCTGCACCGTTGCGCCGCTTGCCCGCGCTTGTTCTTCCGTCAGCCCGACACGAGAGAGCGGCGGCGTCATAAAGACGGAATACGGAACGTTCTGGCGATCGCGGGTACTGCGTTTGCCATCTCCCAATAATCCGTCGCGTACAATACGAAAATCATCCAGTGAAATATAGGTAAACTGCAACCCACCGGTAACGTCGCCCGTCGCCCAGATATTGTCCGCCGTGGTACGCAGGTAATCATCCACGATGATCCCGCCGCGTTCGTTCACCGCCACGCCGGCGTTCTGCAACTGTAAGCCAGCCGTCGCCGGTTTTCGCCCCGACGCCACCAGCAGGGCATCCACAAGATGCGCGCCTTCCGGCGTTTCTACTTGTACCGCGCCCTCCCTTGAGGATACGGCCTGTACGTTGGCGTTTAAAATCAGCTCGACGCCCTTTTCCTGTAAAATGCGGGTAATTGCCTGCGCGATATCCCGATCTTCACGAGGCAGGAATTGCGGCGCTGCTTCAAAGATAGTGACCTTCGTACCGAAGTTGGCGAACATTGAGGCAAATTCAAGGCCAATATAACCGCCGCCTAAAATCCCCAGCCGCGCCGGACGCTGGCTCAGGCTGAGTAGCCCGGTGCTATCGAACACCCCTGCCGTCGTTGTTAAGCCCGTAATAGCCGGGATCACCGACTCTGCGCCAGTATTAATGAAGATCTTTTCTCCCCGTAACACCCGCTCGCCGTCCGCCTGAAATACCCGTAAGGTATGGTTATCAATAAACTCCGCCCTTCCCTCAATCACATCGACATTGTCCAGGTCGGCAAGATTATGAAAATTTTTGTCGCGTAAAAAATTTACGACCGCCGCTTTGCGTTGCATGGCGACAGAAAAATCGCCCTCACGTTCCGCATCATGCACCAGCGTTTTCGTTGGAATACAGCCAATGTTGATGCAGGTTCCGCCGAACATACTGGCGGACTGTTCGATAATCGCCACGCGCCATCCCGTCTTCGCCAGAGTTGCCGCCAACGTTTTTCCTGCCTTGCCAAAACCAATAATGAGCGCCTGATACTGTGTCATCTTCTTTCTCCGCCAAATCACCATCTGTTTGTCAGGACAAGTATAAGTAACGTCAAAAAAGACAGGGTTATCTGCAACGCGTCATTTTTTGTCTTATCGTCTAAATTGGCGGTTAGCAAAAACAAGAGTAGAAATGACATCAAGTCCGAAATATAGTGAAAATAGACAGAAATGGTTATCCCTATTTTTGAAAAAGAATCTGTTCTGGAGTCTATATGGATGCGCTTAGTCGGCTATTGACGCTTAACGCCCCTCAGGGCTCAATCGACAAGAATTGCCCGTTAGGCGGCGACTGGCAGTTGCCGCACGCCGCTGGCGAACTATCGGTGATTCGCTGGCATACCGTTACGCAGGGCGAAGCGCAACTGGAAATGCCTACCGGCGACGCCATGACGCTTACGCCGGGAAAGGTGGTGATTCTGCCGCAAAACTCCGCCCACCGTTTGCGCCAGTCTGGCGAAGCACCGACACATATCGTGTGCGGTAGTCTACGTCTGCACACGACGTCACGTTATTTCCTTACCGCGTTGCCGGAAGTGTTATGTCTTGCCCCGCCGCCGCATAGCCCCGCCAGTATCTGGCTTAACGCCGCCATTTTGCTGTTACAGCAGGAGTCAGAACGCCATTTACCTGGCGCTGAGGTCTTATACAGTCAGCAGTGCGCCACGCTGTTTACCCTCGCCGTTCGCGACTGGCTATCGCAGGCTGGCACAGCGAAAAGCGTGCTCAATTTATTGCTGCATCCCCGGCTGGGCCGCGTGATCCTTCACATGCTGGAAACACCGGCGCATCCCTGGACGGTCGAAACGCTGGCGCAACGGGTACACATGTCGCGGGCGAGCTTCGCCCAGCTATTTCGCGACGTGTCCGCGACGACGCCCTTAGCCGTGTTAACAACGCTGCGCCTGCAAATCGCCGCCCAGACCCTGTCGCGTGAAGCGCTGCCGGTGATGGTGATTGCCGAGTCGGTAGGTTATGCGAGCGAATCTTCTTTTCACAAAGCTTTTGTCCGTGAATTCGGTTGTACACCAGGCGAATACCGCAAACGGGTCAACGCACTCGGACGATAAACGTAGGCTGAACCCGCCTGCAGTTTGACGCCGCAGGCGGGGTGCACACGTTATGCCGCAAGGCGACGATGCCTGCGCAGCCACATCAGCTTGTAGGCTGCCGGAATGATGAACAGCGACAGCAGCGGCGCGGTAATCATGCCGCCGACCATCGGCGCGGCAATACGGCTCATCACCTCAGAACCCGCGCCAGCCCCCCATAAAAAAGGCAGCAGACCGGCGATAATCACCGCTATCGTCATGGCTTTTGGCCGCACCCGGAGCACCGCCCCGTGGTAAAGCGTCTCATCGAGTTTTTCTGCCGAAAAGGTGTTGGGAGCTTGCGCTTTGAAGGCCGCGCCTGCTGGATCACCGGCGATCCCATCATGCTGCGCAGAGCGATCAGTAACTTACTCTCTAATGCGATGCACTATACGCCGCCGGGTAAAACCATTACTCTTCGGATAAAAGAAGCGGACGACCAGATACATATTATTGTTGAAAACCCCGGTACGCCAATCGCGCCGGAACATTTGCCGCGCCTTTTCGATCGTTTTTATCGGGTTGATCCCTCCCGCCAGCGTAAAGGGGAAGGCAGCGGTATAGGCCTGGCAATTGTAAAATCCATCGTCATTGCGCATCAGGGAAAAGTTTCTGTCACCTCCGATACGCGCGCTACTCGTTTTATTTTGACATTACCCAAACACCTCCGTTGAACTGTAGCGATAGTGAAAGGCGCTATCACTAGCCAGCAAAATAATCTGACATCATCGTCATTATCCCGTCACGCGCCAGACCCAACGACTGTTTTATTATTTCTCTTATTAACCCACACCGGAGAAATAAGATAAATAAGTTTACATCCCTTTTAGCTGTCGTTTTTTTATTTCAGCTGGCGTAAACGCCGCAGAGAAAATGGAATCCCGCCAATTATCCGCCACGGCGCATGAGATGATGAATAACGGTGACGCCTTCGCGCATCAGCAAATGGCTCAGACACAGAAACCCAGCGCCCCGACTACTGTGGAAAATGCGACACCCTTTTCTGAAATGGACGACTATGAAAAAGCAATGGTCATCCATCAATCGATGAATAATGCCCATTCTTTCGCCCACGAGATCCAGGCTGAGGAGCACCATAAACAGATTAAACGCAATTAGTTATTTGCATATTAGCGTCACGTACTGCGGATGGCGCAACGTCGCCGCCGCAGAAGCTTACGGATTAACATAATTTTGAGAGGTTAAATGGCGCGCCCTGCAGGATTCGAACCTGCGCCCCACGGCTTAGATGTTTCTGGAACTACCTGAGCTAACAACAAGTTATCCCATTACTACGGCACTCACACTCGTCCCATCCTCGAAAAACATGCAAAGCCTTGCAAGCCGATGCAAAGCTTTGTGTGTCCCGTTTTTGTCCCAAACCACTTAGCAATCAGTAGCCCCAATTGATCGGTAACAACGATCAATTAATAAGATAACAATAAGTTTAAACTATCAAATATCACATTATTGATCGTTTATATCGATCAAAGCAATTTGTAGTGCTACACTCCAGACCTTTCCGAATCCGCTGATTTTCATAATGTTGAAGTTATTCGCTAAGTACACATCGATCGGTGTTCTTAACACGCTTATTCATTGGAGCGTATTTGCTTTTTGTGTGTATGGGATGCATACGCATCAGGCGCTGGCGAACTTTTCCGGTTTTGTTATCGCCGTATCGTTCAGCTTCTATGCCAATGCGCGCTTCACCTTTAACGCCAGCACCACCACGCTTCGCTACATGATGTACGTGGGATTTATGGGAACACTGAGCGCCGTTGTTGGCTGGATGGCTGACAAATGCTCCCTGCCACCACTCCTTACGCTTGTCACCTTTTCAGCTATCAGCCTGATATGCGGATTCATTTATTCAAAGTTCATTGTCTTTAGGGATGCGAAATGAAAATCTCGTTAGTCGTTCCGGTCTTCAATGAAGAAGCCACAATACCTATTTTCTATAAAACGGTTCGCGAGTTTGAAGAGCTAAAACCGTATGAAGTTGAGATTGTTTTCATCAACGACGGAAGCAAAGATGCGACTGAATCAATAATTAACAAAATAGCTGCATCTGATCCGCTCGTTATTCCGCTTTCGTTTACGCGAAACTTCGGTAAAGAACCTGCTCTTTTCGCGGGTCTCGACCATGCAACCGGGGATGCGGTCATTCCTATTGATGTCGATTTACAGGATCCGATAGAAGTTATCCCCCATCTCATTGAGAAGTGGCAGGCTGGCGCGGATATGGTGCTGGCTAAGCGCTCAGACCGCTCAACTGACGGGCGCATGAAGCGTAAGACAGCTGAATGGTTTTATAAGCTGCATAATAAAATCAGCAATCCGAAAATTGAAGAGAACGTCGGTGATTTCCGGTTAATGAGCCGTGAGGTTGTCGAAAATATTAAATTAATGCCCGAACGCAATTTGTTCATGAAGGGGGTGCTCAGTTGGGTTGGCGGAAAAACGGATGTTGTTAAATATGCCCGTGCCGAACGCGTGGCCGGTGATTCGAAATTCAACGGCTGGAAATTATGGAATCTGGCACTCGAAGGTATAACTAGCTTCTCAACTTTTCCTCTGCGTATGTGGACCTATATCGGTCTGGTTGTCGCAGGAATGGCTTTTATTTACGGGGCGTGGATGATTTTGGATACGCTCGCCTTCGGAAACCCAGTAAGAGGATATCCTTCATTACTCGTCTCCATACTTTTCCTTGGAGGGGTGCAGTTGATAGGGATAGGCGTGCTGGGAGAATATATTGGTAGGATATATATAGAGACCAAGAAAAGACCAAAATATATCTTAAAACACAGAGGTGATAAGTGAAACATCAAATATCAAATAAATACATTTATTTTTCTGTATGCGTAATATTTTTCTCTGTGATTTACGTGTTGAATTATTACACACCACTTCAGTCAGATGATTATGGGTATGCAATTCTTGGATATAATTTAGAAGCGCATTTACATCATTACCTTACATGGAGTGGAAGAATTGTTGCAGATTTTATAAGCCCAACATTGCTACTGATAAATAACAAGTTCCTTATAGCAGCAATTCAAACACTTGGTGTATTGTTGGTTCTACTTTTAATTTCAAAATTTGATAATAAAGCAAAAAGATTATATATATTATCAGTAATTTCAATTGTGTTTTTCCTTTCACACCCAAGCTTTGGACAATCAAACTTATGGATTGTTGGTAGTGCAAACTATTTATGGACTTCAGTTTTATATGTTTTTGTAGCTAAAGAGGTAATTGGTTATGTGCAAAATAAAAAAATTAATCCTATTGCCTACCCAGTATCATTATTAGCAGGATGTACAAATGAGAATGCAAGTCTAACATTAGTAGGAATTATCATATTAAGTGTTTTATATTTATTAATAAAGACAAAAAAAATTGACTTTAAGCTTTTATCGATTTTATTTTTAACAATAATAGGCGCGATTTTTTTATTGGCAACACCAGGCAATGAGTCACGAATGATGGATCCATCATTTGCACAGTGGCGTTCACTTTCTTTAATAGAAAAAATTGACTTGCACATTTTCCATAGAGTGCCAGATGTCTTTAAATCATCTAAACTAGCTTATATTATAGCTATAGCGTTAATTGTATTATGTCTGCGTATTGAAAAATCAAAACCAATCACAAAAGATGGCGGGCCTACTGACTTATTAATATCCGCGGTGCTTTTATTTGCCTCAATAGGTTGTTCTTTGGTCATGGTGTTTTCTCCAGCGTTTCCTGATAGGGCAAAGACGCCATCATTTATATTCTGCATTATGTCCATTGCATATTCATTAAACTTCTTAAGGTATGAAATTTTAAATAATTACATAATTAAAACCTTGTACTTTATAATATCTATAACTTTTATAGCTGAGTCAATTTCGGTTATATCTTCATATCACTCAATTAATTTACAAAACTCGATGCGTATTAAACTGATAGCAAAAAGCAATAATGAAAAAGAAACATTAATACCTGAGTTTTATTTCAAACCAATGCCCAGTTCCACTTATAAATTTGACACTTGGACAAATTTTGATGCCATGTCAAAATATTACAACAAAAAAAATATTGTTGCATACGGTACAATATTTGATTATTCAGTCATAGATGATAATAATTATAAAATCCATGATAGTAGCGACATGCAAACAAAAAATGGTTTGAAGGGTATTTATATATATTCAGAAAAATATTTATTGAATACTGTGTTTTTATTTGAATTAACGCATCAAGAAAGGCTATCCGTTCAACCTAATCAGCGTTTCTTTTTCCATGTTACAGACATAACTGGTAATTATCACAATTTCGACTTTGACCCAAACTATACTTACGTAAATGATAGAGTATTCCTTTACGCAAAATTAGATAATATACCATTATGGTATATTAAAAGCGTATCATTTGGGTCATTTGACTCAACATCACCAGCTAAAAGATATTCTCAATTACACTTTACACTTTAAAAGACAGGGCGTAATTTACGCCCTAAATTTCAAGAAGCGTAATAAGCTTTAGATCTAGACAACACATCCAAATCCTTTAGATTTGATGGACCTTGTACTGCAACATTTCCAACACATGGATTAACGTTAGCTCATTGCAGATTAATCGTCTGGTTTTTTGGCAGATCAATTGAAAGATATGCAATAGTAGTATCGTCTGATAACAGACCTTCGAATAGTATATTCAAGGTAAACTTCTGAAGCCCCCACGAGGGACCAACGGTAAACTCACCAAATGAATATGCTCTTGTTACTCCACCTCCCGGTGAGAATGCGAGGATAAGCGTTACAGCCACCTTCGTAGAGACTGATGGATTATCATTAATCATCATAAATGACAACGTTATATTCTTGCCCTGACATTTAAATGCGCTTTTATCGAGTGTCATCTGGAGCAATTTATGAATCGCCACGGATTTAACAGACACCTCAGAGCCATTTAAGATGACTTAAAGAGAGGTGCCTATGAGCGGTAAACGTTATCCCGAAGAGTTTAAAATTGAAGCGGTAAGACAAGTTGTTGAGCGTGGCCATTCTGTTTCCAGCGTCGCAACACATCTCGATATTACTACCCACAGTCTTTACGCCAGGATAAAGAAGTACGGGTCGAACTCCTCCACCAATAAAGAAATAAAGAGCAGTCAGATGATCAGACCGAAATCCGCCGACTCCCGAAAGAGTTGAAGCGGGTTACTGACGAACGGGACATATTAAAAAAAGCCGCAATAGATTCAATTGGTCACTGCAACCATGAATGACAAAAGATAGAGTCCTGAATGCGCTTCTGATGGCCGTGTGGCGACGTAATCACCCGCTATGAATGGCAGTCGATCCTGAAATCGCACGGACTGGAGAGCAGAATGAGCCGTCGTGGCAACTGTCATGACAATGCGGTTGCAGAAAGCTTTTTCCAGCTACTGAAGCGTGAACGGATAAAGGAAAAGATCTACGGAACGAGAGACGAAGCCAGAAGCGATATTTTTGATTACATAGAAATGTTTTATAACAGTAGACGCCGGCATGGTTCGAGCGAGCAGATGCCACCGGCTGAATATGAAAACCTATATCATCAACGACTCAGAAATGTCCAGGTTATCCGTGGTGATTCACAGATATGCTCACCTTGCGCCGAACCATTTAACGGAACACGCGAAGCAAATTGACTCGATTTTCAGTGATGATGTCCCAAATATGTCCCATATGGAAAATAAGGAGGGAATTAAAGAGGCGTAACCAGTTGATATATAATGGCGCGCCCTGCAGGATTCGAACCTGCGACCCACGGCTTAGAAGGCCGTTGCTCTATCCAACTGAGCTAAGGGCGCCTTGTGAAGTGAAGACTTCGTGTAGACGAAACGCGAGAATTATACGGTCAGGCACTCCTGAGTCAATGGCTTTTGTTCTGGTTGCTGACTAAGTGTACGAATATCGTCTTTTCTGGCGCAATGCCAGGTTCCAGGAAATCGCCTGGACACATCTCAGCACGCATAAAGTGGGAATTAAGGCCGCCAGTATTTAGATAATCAATCAGTTTCTTTAATATTTCACCATGATTCACCTGCCGTGTAGGATATTTTTTATGCTGAGTATCGCTATTAAGGAACAAAACAGTCACTTTGAGCATGGTTTGAAAATCATCATGACGCGTCTGGCGAATCAATGGCAGCAGAAAATTGACTTTCTGCCGCCAGAAGAGATAGATAATGCCGATATCGCTTTCCTGGCCCTGGATGATGATTGGTTCAGCGCAGGCTGTTACCAGATACCGATGCATACCCAACATCAGCTACGGGTAATTATTTGTAATAAATGCGATAAAGAAAAGCTCATGTTCAGACCATGTCTGTATATGCTGCCGCATATTTATCGGGAAGATGATGTTGAAGAAATTACCCGGAAAATGATATTGATCTTACATAAGCGAGCGCTTCGACATAGCGTCCCTTCTGGCATTTGCCACTACTGCACGACTCGTCATTTTTCAGTAACAGAACGTCACTTATTAAAACTGATCGCCAGCGGTTATCATTTAAGCGAAACGGCCGCTTTACTTTCGCTTTCTGAAGAGCAGACAAAGTCACTCCGCCGGAGCATTATGCGCAAATTACATGTTAAAACGGAGCAGCAGTTTTTAAAGTATATTAGAGTTAACCTTCATTTCTTACTCAGTAAGTAAACTCACTTAACTTTTTACAAGGCTTACGAAATATCTCACCAATAATTAAGTAACGATACCTACAGGCATTTTTTTAACGCTGCCACAATGATGCCCATAATATCCTGATAGATTCAGGGGTCGAAAATATATGGCTGCATCATAAATGCCTGGAGGAGTGTTTGGTGGCACAGGGTACTTTATTAAAGGAAAGGATAAATCCCCCACACCTGGCGTCTTCACCCACACGTCATTCATATCTCAACAGCAGATTGTTAAAATCTGAGCCAATCGTTAATCTCTCAACTGCGCAATTAATCGGCTATGAGGTCCTGACGCAACTTCCGTCAAAACATGATAGCGAAGTTTTTTTTCAGCAGTTAATGCTGATGGAAGGCATTGAAACATCAGAGCAACGAGGCATTGCTTTTTACGCTGGTGCAACGATGGGACAAGGTTATTTATGGCCAGCCATATTACCAGATATATATTAGAGCAATGGAAAAAGCAGGATGCGCAGCGTACCACGCAGGGAAAGACACCGCCGTTTAAGAAATGCCAAAGACTGCGCCTGCCGTTATCACTCTCCAACGCCGCAGATATTTGATCGCCTTGAGTTACTGGACCAACAGCTTAATTATGCCTTGCCGGTTGGTATCATTTCCCAGGCAATAATTACAACTGATAACTACCTCGGCTATTCATTGAGTCACTACTTATTTTCCGGAAAACGTACCGCTGCATTCCGCTCATTAGATGACATTTCTTTGTGGATTGAAAAGGGGTCGCTCAGACAACTGATTGTAGATATGGAGGCGCTACCTGTCTCCTGTATTGAGGCGCTTAACCAGCTACGCGCGCTCAGTTGGCAACAAAGCGATATCCAGATTTACCTGCTGGTATCAGATAAAACCGCCGCTATAACACAGTTTATCCGTATGGCTGGGCGTTTTTTTGTTCTGTCACGACGACAAAATCTGGCTTCAGTACGCGAAGCCTTGTTATCAGCCGCCGAACCTCGCTTATCGGAAAGCTTTAGCCGTACTGACTGGTTGATGATTGAAACTTTAGCGCAAGGTGCCTCTTTAAAAGAAATAGCACGTCAGCAAAGCGTATCTTATCATCGTGTAGTTTACCGGCTTAAACAACTTATCACCCTCCTTAACCTTCCCCACAGGCAAAGCTTTCTTCGGCTGATCCAGCAGCTAAACGTTACTTTCCACGATATTTTTTAACGGAGTAACGTTTTGGCGAATAAGATTTTTTAAGAAATTACTTATTTTCACTTCCATTAAATGTAAATATTTCACATAAAATTAATATTTACAACTCGTCCTGGTAAGCGATAAAAATTTTTTTCTTACATCGTCCCCTGTCCCTCCTCGTTTTTTGAGGTCTCCAGCGTCAACATCTTTCTGTTATTACATAACAAATACTAAACAATTAGTCTTTCATATTATTTTTATACTTAAAAACAACAGTTTAAACTACTCAATGTCAACTCCAAAGAAAATAGCTCCACCACGAACAAATTTTCTATAACGCCACAGAACATCCTACCCGCTATCCATAATTCGCATTTCGCAAGACTTTTCCGAGAAATCAGACCAGGTATAATCCATATTGTTTTTACTTAATCAGAAATTTCTTTTTTGTTGGTGCGAAATGGACATTCCACATATTTATTACTCTTACGCAAAATAGCCAGTCAACAGGGAAGTCTCATTCTTTATTATTGCTCCACTGTGTGGTGTGTAGATCTGGCTATTTCACAATCTTTAAGGTGTCTGACGCTTATTCTAAAACGAAGGACGCATAACAGTCTGAGGCATACAACAATGAAACCTGCATCTGTTATCATTATGGACGAACACCCTATTGTAAGAATGTCGATCGAAGTTTTACTCGGTAAAAATAGCAATATTCAGGTTGTCCTGAAAACGGATGATAGCCGAACAGCGATAGAGTATCTGCGCACTTATCCTGTTGACCTTGTCATTCTGGATATTGAATTACCGGGCACCGACGGCTTTACCTTACTTAAACGAATCAAATCTATCCAGGAACATACCCGGATACTTTTTTTATCGTCGAAATCAGAGGCTTTTTATGCCGGAAGAGCAATAAGAGCGGGCGCAAACGGATTTGTAAGTAAACGCAAAGACCTCAATGATATTTATAATGCGGTAAAAATGATTTTATCCGGCTATTCTTTTTTTCCATCTGAGACGCTTAACTTTATCAGTAATACCCGTCCCCCCAAAGGCGGGCACCATGATATGCCACTTTCTAACCGCGAAGTCACCGTGCTGCGCTATCTGGCCAATGGAATGTCTAACAAAGAAATTGCCGAGCAACTTTTATTGAGTAACAAGACTATCAGCGCGCATAAGGCCAATATATTTTCTAAACTTGGCCTTCACTCTATCGTTGAGCTTATCGATTACGCCAAATCACACGAATTATTGTAAATGTACTCCCGGCGAATTATCGTTCGGGAGCCACAATAACGGACACTAATTGTAATTGATCAGGAAGGTCGCATCCGCGTTAGCAAGTCCGGGCTGCACGCCATCGGCTAAGGCGATATAGTTCGCATAGAATTTCAGGGTAGCATTGCCGTTGTTGTCAATATCGACGGCCTTGCTGGCCTGTTCAAGCGGCAATCGACGTTGATCGCCATCGCGAATTTCAATCGCCAGTTTTTGCGCCATTTCCGTATCAGCAAGCGCCAGTAATGCCGTGCCGGGCGCTGGCGTCCCGGAAAACGTTATAGACGCCGACCCCGGCGGGCAACCTTCAAGTTTTAGGCTAAAGGCTACCGGTTGCGTGGCGTCACCGACGGCGTGAAGCTGTTTTGTCGGCCAGGTGCCGAGGTTAACCGACTTGTTACTGTCGCCCGCCACCACGGCGCAGGTAAAATCCACCACGTTACCGCGCAGTTCAATATTCACTTCGCCCAGAGATGAGTTGGCCTGACTCAGCGGGCTGAACAAAACACAACCGATAGCGATGAAAACGCGCCGAAAGATCATTATGCCTCCTTAATCATAATCGACTCGTAGATAGCCGCGCGCAGTAAACGGCCCTTCCGCCGGTTTATTCCCCGTCACGCTGATCGGCCAGGCGCGAATACCTACGCGAGCGGCGGCGTTATCATCAAGATGAAACGGAATTTTACTCGACAAATTATTGGGTGTGAGCGGCGTACCGTTGCTATTAGCAACTACAAAACCTAAATCCGGATTATCGGACACCATCGCCTGCCCTGAGGCCTTTTCGGCTTCAAGCCGCATCGATAAATAGGCCTGCGCCGCGACGTTGGTACATTTGATAGCGATAGTTTTCGTTTGCGGCGTGACGCCTTGCGGACGATTACCCGCCCCCGCCTGACTAAATAACGACGCGCCGATATCGCCGAAATCAAACTCCACGACCTGTCCGGCATTCACTTCGCAGTTTTGCGGCACTTCCACTTTGCCGCTGTAGCTAATGGTATATACCGGCGTGCTCAACGCGTCGCCGGTAGAGGTCGTCACATAGACGGTAAACATTGTCTGGCGAGGGATCGTCACCATATTAATAAAAGGCCGTATCACTTTTAATTTAAAAACCAGCTTTGAGTCCTGCACGCCAAACGGCATTTGCTGCGACACGTTAGAGTCGACGCCCATGCGAATATAGTTACGGGGCGGATAAAATACGCCAGCGACACTATCGGTGATGCTCATCGCGCCCAGAAGGTAGTCATTCAGTTTGAGGTATTTAAAATTTCCTTCGGTGCTTCGTACCGGTAATTCTGATACATAGCTTCGGTAGGTATAATTTACCGTTGTCCCCGCCGGGCACGTCGCGTTTACGCCGACCCAACCTGATTTTTCCGGCAACGTAACCACCTGTCCCGGCTGATTATTGCCGCTGGTGAAAACATCTGACAGGTCGTAAAAGATATCGGTCACCGTCCCGTTTGAATTGCGGCAAACCGTCGCCAGCGCGGGATGGGTGAAAAAGAGCGCGGTCCCCGCCAGCAATAGCGCTGAGTATATTTTCATCTCTATTTTTCCTTTTATGACGACGGACGGATACAAGTCGCGCTGGCTATCGTAATCGCCTGCTTCAGGCTATCCTCCGCCAGGGCGTAAGGGGCGATACAACGTGCGTTTTTCCCCTCTCCCCACTGGATGAACAGTTCACCTTTTAGCGGCAAGCCGCTCAGATAAATTTGTCCGTCATCGCCGACCATGCTGGTAATGCCGCTGGCGGTTTCTCGTACTATCGCGCCAAACGGTAACGGACGTCCGCCAAGCCTCGCGGTAATGATGGCCCTTACGCCTATCCGCGTATCAAAAGCGGCCCGCACCAGCGCGCCCTCTGTCGGCACTACGCTGCTGACGTTATTTTCGACATCGGTATGGTTGTCCATCGTGTTGGTATCTAACGCGACGCGGTTATAGCGATATACCGTGGCGTAGGGCATTACCGCATAGCCCCGCCAGTCCGTTTTCACGCCGGTCTGGTTTTCGATGCGCACGCCTTTCGCTCCCGGCGCTTTAATCAAGACATTGGTATCGCCCAACGGTTGGCTAAACGTAATACCATCCGCATGACCGACCACGCCGCCGGAAAGTTGCCAGTTATAGTCATGCTGATCGCGATCGTAGTTATATCCCACGCCCAGCGTGCCATACGTCGCCTGCCAGCTAGCGCTGGCGCTGCCGCTATAACCATTGCTACTGCTACGCCCCTGCGTCACGCTGTAGCTCAGATTACGTCCTTCCAGAAGCGTGCCGCCCACGCCGGTCTGCCAGCTATTGTCGCCGTCGCGGTTGCGGTTGGCGTTAAACGTGGCATAAGTACGATCAAGAAGAGTGTCGCGCGCATAGCGCCGTCCGGTCAGAATGCTAAACGGAACGGACATATTGAATGCCAGAATGCGGTCGGCGCCTGAGATCCCCACCGACTCGCTCCACGACCATGACAGCGAATAACTTATGCCATGCCATCCACTGGCGTATCCCAGTTGATACCAGGTATTGGTATCCGCCGTATTCCAGTAATTTTGTTGACTGCCGGAAAGATACAGTGACCCGTAATCCCCCAGGTTTTGCGAAATATTGACCTGAAAGCGGCCTTTTTTGCTGTAACGGAGATTGTGGTAGCTCTGCGCCACCGGCACTTTATGGCGGCGTCCGTCGCTATCGTATTCGTAGTCGTACCCTTCCATACTGCGGTATGCCACATCATCCAGGGTGTAAAATCCGCGTGTGGAATAGCGGTAACCCAGCAATTGAAAATTAGTCCCGTAATTATTCAGCGATTTGGCGTACAGAAAACGCAACGATTGCCCCTGATGGGTGCTGTCATCTGCCAGTTGGCTACGCGCATGTGTGACATCGACCGACACGGCACCCCAGCCGCCCAAATTTCGCCCCGCCCCGATCACCACGGCACGGTAACGATCGGCAAGTTGCGTACCGCCGTAAGCCGTCAGCCCCGCAGGCAGGCCGGCAATCACCGTTCCCTGGAAAAAGAATGGCGAAGACTGCTGACTATTGCCGCTGCGAAAATCCCCGGCCACCAGGTCATACTTCACCCTGCCCTCACGCTGCAATAGCGGAACGGTAGAGTAAGGCACCGTGTAACGTTGTTGGCTACCGTCTTTTTCATCTACCGTCACCTCAAGGTCGCCGCTGGAAGAGGTAGGATTAAGATCGGTAATCGCAAACGCGCCCGGCGACACATAGCTTTGGTAGATAACATACCCGTTCTGTCGTATCGTCAGCTTTGCCGCCGTCCGGGCGATCCCTCTGACCGTGGGGGCGTAGCCTTGCAGGCTATCGGGATACATATTGTCAGAAGAGTACAGCCGCGCTCCGCGAAAGCCGACGCTATCGAAAACATCGTTCCCGGTATTGCTGTCCCCCATGACCAGTTCGCTTTTTAGCGGAATGATGGCGCGCTGTACCCAGGTGCCAATGTTGTTCCAGCGTTGCGAATGATAGCCGTCCCCCTTCGAATAGTTCCAGGCTCCGTTATTACGCAGCCGCCAGGGGCCATAGTTCAAACCACTCAACAGACTCAAAAAATAGCTATCGCTGTCTGTTCCGCGGCTACCGGTAAAACTGTAATTAATGAGTGCGGCGGGTATCCCTTCATCCCACTCTTCCGGCGGGATATAGCCACGCGCGCTGTTGAGCAATGACGCCTGCGGCAAGCTAATATTTAAGCGCATCGACGCGAAATCGAACGCGACCTCCGCGCCCGGGATTTTCTCAGGAAGGTGAATACACGTGGTATCGACGCCTTTATCTGAGACAGGGAACGCCGCGGTATTCACGCCCAGCCGTTTAATCCACTCCGGTGTAAAACAAGGCATCAGGCCGCCGGATTTATCGCCGGCGCCCACGGCGCCCGCCTCAAAACGGATATCCTGCGTCGCTACGAATTCGTCGTTACGCCAGATATCCACCCGGTAAATACCGGGAGGCTGATGATTACCTTTTTCAAAGCGAGATAAATCCGCCACAGACGCGGTATCCGCCGACAAAAACGCAGGGTTGAAATAACTTTCGCCGCGGCTCGTCAGCGGACACAGCGCCGCCAACACCGACAGCGCCACGCCGCTTAACGGTGATACATAGCCGGGAAATCGCCCTGCAAACCAGGTTGTCTTCTTCATCGTGTTCTCGTGTGGCTTCACGCTCTCTGCTTAACCGAGACTGGCCGTTGTCGCCGACGTCAATGCGCCGTAATCATTGACGGTCTGAAATGTCACGCTGCCCTGCGCGCCAGTCGGTAAGGGAATTTGCATGTCGCTTTTTGGCGCGATCATCACGTTATCAATCTTTTTCGCGCCCACGCTGATATTGACCAGCGTGAGGTAATAAGCAGATGGGTTGGTTATCTTGAGATGGTTGCCGACACGGGAAAATTTCAGCAAGGTCGGCGCATCTTCCGGCGTCTGCGGCAAATTCGCCGGACGCACGAACAGTTTGATGCGCGACAGAATCGCCAGTTGCAGAACGTTTTTTCCTTCAATATGACTTTTATCGACCGACGGGATGGCTTTCACGTTCATCCAGAACAACGACTCCCGATCCCCGGGTAGCGGTTGCCCGGCGTAGATAATACGCAGCGTGTTTTCGCTTTTGGGTTCGCTGACGAATAAAGGCGGCGTAACGATAAACGTTTTTTCTTTCTGCCCGGCGCTATTTTCGATCCATGAATTGACGAGGTAACGTTCTTGAGTATCGCTATTACTGATTGCCAGAGAAGTCTGTTTCGCCGCCGAGGGATAAATAACGCGCGTGGCGCCTAATGCAATCCCCCCCGCCGCCTGTACGTTCAGCGAAGTAAATAACGTGAGAAGAACAATAAAGCCTAATTTTATACTATTCAGCATGGTAAAAAATACCTTTTGCATTGAGTCACGTCGGCAAGAAAATTCATGGGTAAACCAGCGTAAACCACACTTCTGAATGAATTCGTCCCGGCGTCATATTTTCTGAAATTGCCCGATAGCGGGCAGTAAAATGCAAAGTCATTTCTGACGTTAAAATGGGCGTATAATGAAGCGGTAACGTGTTAGGTATGATTTGCCGCTGCTGGTCATCAAATAATGCCAGGCCGATTCCGGCATTACCGATACCCTCGCCGCTGGCCAGAAAAACATGGGGATCTTCCGCAGGCGTAACGCCGGCAAACGCAATGCCGACATGACGCCAGACCTCCGCGCTACAGGAGATTAACCGTAACGAAAATGGAACGCTGACGGGAGCGAAGCTGCCAGGACCGGTAAACGCATTCGTGCGGTACTGTCCCATCAGTACGCGCAAATCCTGGCTTTCAGTGGCGACAGCGCAGCCGCCATTGACCAGTTGTCCGCGCAGGTGAATACGCCCACTCTCTACCATTACCGGCTGCGCAATGACGGGCGACATCAAAATAAGCCCCACTAGCGCCGCGCCTTTCCTTATCATCTGCTATGTTCTCTTTTATCCCCGATAGCCTCTTCCGTTGAGGCGCCTCCCTTCCCTGGCGTTCCCAGACGGGATTATTCGTATTTCATGATAAAGGTGGCGTCGGCATTAGCCTGGCCTGGCGTCGTGGCGGTGGCGGTTGCCTTATAGCGTGCGGTAAAACGCAGCGTATTGGTGCCTTCAACCAGCGCCTGCTTCGCCGAGAAGGTCGCGCCGTCCGGTTTCAACGGTGAGGAGGTGTTATCAAGAATCTCAATCCCGACGCCGGTTGCGGTAGTGCTATTGTCCGCAGAGGAGACAGCCAGCAAATTAGGGTTGGTGTTATCTGCCTGACCAGAGAAAGCCACGGCAGCGGTAGCCGCCACTTTCGGATCGCAGTCATTCAGGACGATGGAGAAAGGCACCTGCGCGGTCGTATCATCAATCGCCGTAAAGCTGGCGGTACGGTATTGACCCAGCGTCACCGTTTGATCGGCGGATTTAGTGCTAACGGCACAGGCTGCATTAACCAGTTTACCTTCGAAATGAATAGTACCGCCACTCACGCTCACCGGAGTAGGATCAGCCGCAACCGCTGCGCCAGCGACAAACATCAGACTCGCAATAGTAGAGGTCATTAATTTATGTTTCATGGATTTCCCTTGAATTACACACACCCGGTTTCGGCATCCTGTCGGCTCCGTTTGAATTATTATCGACATAGCATGTCAGAAAAGTTATCTCTTCATCCTGTAAAGATAGATATCGCGGATTAATTAGTTTTCTGTTTCTCCCCTGAGTATCAGACGCAGTAATTAATCTTTGCGAATATGACATTTCGTCACGGTAATAAATTAAACATTTCGCTAAATAAAAAATAGCCGCAAACTCTTTTAATGACCTAAGCTAATTCTTATTGGGATATAAGAAGGGTCTAATCTTATTTTGTATAAAATGTCGCATTATGCCGCCCGATGCTATTAACGGCGAGGGATTACGGTAACCATAACCAGGGTGATGAATTGTTTCTTTTTGGTTAATCATGGCTCGCTTACTGGTCACGTCTCAGTATCGTCAACAGACGGGGGAGACGTCGCGTTTGCATCGGAAACACAAACGTTAACTGACAGCGAGGCCCGCTTCTGACAAAATAGCGTCATCCCCTTTGACTTGAAGTAACAGATGGAATCTTCTCTCTGATGGCAGCAAAGATTATTGACGGTAAAACGATTGCGCAGCAGGTGCGATCTGAGGTTGCTCAAAAAGTTCAGGCACGCGTCGCAGCAGGTCTTCGCGCTCCCGGCCTGGCTGTGGTGCTGGTCGGCAGCAATCCGGCCTCACAGATTTATGTCGCAAGCAAACGTAAAGCGTGCGACGAAGTGGGATTCGTCTCCCGCTCCTATGACCTGCCAGAAACCACCAGCGAAGCCGAACTGCTGGCGCTTATCGATACTCTGAATGCAGATAACACGATCGACGGTATTCTGGTGCAGTTGCCTTTACCGGCAGGCATCGACAACGTTAAAGTGCTGGAGCGTATCGCGCCAGATAAAGACGTAGACGGTTTTCATCCTTATAATGTCGGTCGTCTGTGCCAGCGTGCGCCGCGCCTGCGTCCCTGTACGCCCCGCGGTATTGTGACCCTGCTTGAGCGTTACAACATTGATACCTACGGCCTGAATGCGGTGGTCATTGGCGCGTCCAATATCGTTGGACGCCCAATGAGCATGGAGCTGCTGCTGGCTGGCTGTACGACTACCGTTACGCACCGCTTTACCAAAGATCTGCGTCACCATGTCGAGCATGCTGATTTGCTCATTGTCGCCGTAGGTAAACCGGGCTTTATTCCCGGCGAATGGATTAAAGAAGGCGCAATTGTGATTGATGTCGGTATTAACCGTCTGGAAAATGGCAAGGTCGTTGGCGACGTCGTGTTTGACGAAGCCGCGGCGCGCGCGTCATACATCACGCCAGTTCCGGGCGGCGTCGGCCCGATGACGGTCGCTACGCTTATCGAAAACACGCTGCAGGCGTGCATTGAATATCACGATCCACAAGGAAAATAACATGGCGACATTCTCTTTAGGCAAGCACCCGCACGTCGAGCTGTGCGATCTGCTCAAGCTGGAAGGCTGGAGCGAAAGCGGCGCACAGGCGAAAATCGCCATTGCCGACGGGTTGGTGAAGGTTGATGGCGCGGTTGAAACGCGTAAACGCTGCAAAATTGTCGCCGGGCAAACCGTTAGCTTTGAAGGCCAAAGTGTGAACGTCGTGGCCTGATACAGAGTGCCGGATAGCGACGCAAAGCGTCTTATCCGGCCTGATTACGCTGTCTTTTCAGATAATCATCCACTTAATCCTCTGCGTTCCAACTGCTAGCATGGCTATTTCCCTGTGAACCATCGCTATGCCTACCGTTATCACCCACGCCGCCGTTCCCCTGTGTTTTGGCGCAGGCTTAGGCCTGAAAGTTATCCCTCCTCGCCTGCTGTTTGCCGGTGTTGTGCTGGCGATGCTCCCCGATGCCGACGTGCTGGCCTTTAAATTTGGCATCGCCTACGGCAACGTTTTCGGCCATCGCGGATTTACCCACTCTTTACTTTTCGCATTCGTCCTCCCCCTGTTGTGCGTACTCGCGGGACGACGATGGTTTCGAGCTGGGCAGGTGCGCTGCTGGCTGTTTTTAACCGTTTCATTGTTGTCGCACAGCCTGCTGGATTCGATAACCACGGGTGGTAAAGGCGTCGGCTGGCTGTGGCCGTGGTCAGATGAACGTTTTTTTGCGCCCTGGCAGGTGATTAAAGTCGCGCCGTTCGCGCTTTCAAGCTACATCACGCCGTATGGACATCAGGTCATTCTCTCAGAATTGCTGTGGGTGTGGTTGCCGGGAAGTATTTTAGTGTTATTTCTATGGGTACTTAAAACGCATATTAAAAGGAATCAATATGAATAAAATGACATTCGCCGCCGCGGTCGTCTGTTTCTCATTTTCCCACGCCAGCTATAGCGAAGAAATGTCTGCCACTGGCTGGTATGCGGCATCGTCTGCGGTTGTCAGCGTGGGCAGTTCCGCACTGGTTAGCGGAATTATACTCTCCCCCGTACTGCTGCCGCTCAACCTGATCATTGGATCTGTTGTCGAAAATAAAAAGCAAAAAACCGCGCTGATAACCACTAAGTCTCCCGATAACAAAGACATTAAAATGCAAGTTCCGCTACATGTCGTCAAAGAAGGCAACCTCAAAGCAGGTGATAAAGTCACTCTGGAAAAAACGCAGGAAGGCACCGGCGCTTATTTGAAAAAAGAGGGCAAAGTCCTTGCCCATATGGTAAATCAGGACGACGCAGGACTTTCCAGCAACCAGACGGTACCGGCCAAATGAAGCGATTCGCGTTTGCCCTGTGGCTCAGCGCAATCTCGCTCAACGCTTATGCAGACAGTGCTAACTGCCACCAAAAAGCAAACACGCCGGAGAGCATCGCAGCGACAATGGATCAGGCGTTACAACTCAAACAACAGCTTAACAGTCAACCCGATCCGGTCGTCATTCTGGTTCGCCAGGGGCAAGATATGTCGAGCCGACATTTAACCTGGTCACATGCTGGCTATGCCATGCGCCAGCCAAACGGAGACTGGCGGGTTTACCATAATCTGAATACTTGCGGAACCGCTGAATCAGCGCTCTATATACAAGGTCTGTATGAGTTTCTGGCTGATGACCTGGTGAATCAGAGCATTGCCGTTTTGCGCCCGCGTTCAGATATCGCGACGGCATTACAAACGCTCTTACATAGCGCTATCAAACTCAATCTCTTCCACAGTCCCCGCTACAACCTGATTGCGTGGCCTTTTTCCGGCCCTTATCAGAATTCGAATGGCTGGCTTCTCGAAGTGTTTGCGCGAGCAAACGATGCGCAGATTTGGTCACGTAATGATGCCCGCCGCTGGTTGCAGCTTCAGGGTTATCAACCCTCTATCGTTAGTGCTGGCACTTTTGAACGATTAGGCGCAAAACTGTTCACCCCTAACGTTTTCACCGACGATCAGCCAGCAGAATTGCTGCGAAAAGGAAATGTGGGGCTAAACAGCGGCGACAGCGTCATCCGCTTTATTGCCCGTTACAGCCGGGCAATACCCAAGTGTGAACATCAGAATCTGGGGGAGTCAGTGTGTGTTTATCTTTCGCCCGGCGCGAAAAAATAAAAAACAGGCCGTTCTATGCAAATAGAGCGGCCTGTAAAAGCGCTTACTTACGCCGCCAGGTGGTGCCCTGCGGGCCATCTTCCAGAATAATACCCATTTCAGCGAGACGATCGCGCGCCGCGTCCGCCGCCGCCCAGTCTTTCGCTTTACGGGCATCCAGACGCTGTTGAATCAAGGCTTCAATTTCCGCAACTTCACCGTCATCCGCCTGCGCGCCGCTTTGCAGGAAAACATCCGGCTCCTGCTCCAGCAGTCCCAGCACGCCGGAAATCTTCCGCAGATGAGACGCCATCGCATTCGCGGCGGCCATATCTTCGCCCTTCAGACGGTTGACTTCACGCGCCATATCAAACAGGACGGAGTAGGCTTCCGGCGTATTGAAATCGTCATTCATCGCCTCCACGAAACGCGCTTCAAACGCCTCGCCGCCCGCCGGGGCCGCTGATTTATCCGTTCCACGCAATGCAGTGTATAGCCGCTCCAGCGAGGCGCGCGCCTGCTTGAGGTTCTCTTCGCTGTA
The DNA here is from genome assembly GCF_051703725.1 of Salmonella sp. NW645. Taxonomy (NCBI): domain Bacteria; kingdom Pseudomonadati; phylum Pseudomonadota; class Gammaproteobacteria; order Enterobacterales; family Enterobacteriaceae; genus Salmonella; species Salmonella sp. NW645. The sequence continues at coordinate 189,444 of NZ_JAMMKR010000003.1, forward strand.
GTTCAGTTGGCTACGGTAATGCCCGGACATCAGGAAGTAGCGCACGGTTTCCGCATCGTAGTATTTCAGCACGTCGCGCACGGTAAAGAAGTTGCCCAGCGATTTGGACATCTTCTCGCGATCCACCATCACCATACCGGAGTGCATCCAGTAGTTGACGTATTCGCCGTCATGCGCGCAGGTAGACTGGGCAATCTCGTTTTCATGGTGCGGGAACATCAGATCAGAACCGCCGCCGTGAATATCAAAATGGTTGCCCAACTGCTTGCAGTTCATTGCCGAACATTCAATGTGCCAGCCCGGACGCCCTTCGCCCCACGGCGACGGCCAGCTCGGCTCGCCCTCTTTCGACATTTTCCACAGCACGAAATCCATCGGGTTACGCTTCACATCAACGACATCCACGCGCGCGCCCGCCTGAAGCTGCTCAAGATCCTGACGGGAAAGCTGCCCATAAGTCGGATCGGTCGGTACATCGAACATCACATCGCCGTTATCCGCCACATAGGCGTGCCCTTTCTCGATTAAGGTGCGGGTGAGCTCGATAATTTCCTGAATATGGTGCGTCGCACGCGGCTCGCTGTCCGGACGCAGAATATTCAGCGCGTCAAAGTCCTGATGCATTTCCGCAATCATTCTGTCGACCAGCGCGACAAAACTTTCGCCATTTTCATTGGCGCGTTTAATAATTTTATCGTCGATATCGGTAATGTTACGCACATACTTCAGCTTATAACCGAGAAAACGCAAATAGCGCGCGACAACGTCAAAAGCGACAAACGTGCGTCCGTGGCCAATGTGGCAGAGATCGTAAACGGTGATACCACACACGTACATGCCGACTTCCCCGGCATGAATGGGTTTGAATTCCTCTTTTTGGCGCGTCAGTGTATTAAAAATTTTTAACATCGAAGATTCCGTATAGACGTGTGTGGGTAATAATCTCCGTATGATACATATTATTCGTAATCGAAGCAGCACACTTTGCAAGGTGATCGCAGCTTACGGTTATGCTATAACAAGCCCCTATATGTGCCCCATTGCGGGCTAAAGCACCACTCTCTTGGAACAGGATGCAAAAATGGTTACTTTCCACACTAATCACGGCGATATCGTAATCAAAACCTTTGATGATAAAGCGCCTGAAACAGTTAAAAACTTCCTGGACTACTGCCGCGAAGGTTTTTACAACAACACCATTTTCCACCGTGTGATTAACGGTTTTATGATTCAGGGCGGCGGCTTTGAGCCGGGCATGAAACAGAAAGCCACCAAAGAGGCGATCAAAAACGAAGCCAACAATGGTCTGAAAAATACCCGTGGTACGCTGGCAATGGCGCGTACTCAGGCGCCACACTCGGCTACCGCGCAATTCTTCATCAACGTGGCAGACAACGACTTCCTGAACTTCTCCGGCGAAAGTCTGCAAGGCTGGGGCTACTGCGTCTTTGCGGAAGTCGTAGAAGGTATGGACGTAGTAGATAAAATCAAAGGCGTCGCCACTGGGCGTAGCGGTATGCACCAGGACGTACCAAAAGAAGACGTCATCATTGAAAACGTGACCGTCAGCGAGTAATCGTGGCGACACTGTTTATTGCAGACTTGCATCTGCAAACGGAAGAACCGGCGATCGTCGCCGGTTTTCTGCGTTTTTTAGCCGTAGAAGCCCGTCAGGCCGACGCGCTGTATATTCTTGGCGATCTCTTCGAAGCCTGGATTGGCGACGACGACCCCAACCCGCTACATCGTGAAATGGCCGTTGCCATTAAATCGCTGGTTGATTCCGGCGTCCCCTGCTTCTTTATTCACGGTAACCGTGATTTCCTGATTGGCAAGCGATTTGCCCGCGAAAGCGGCATGATTCTACTGCCGCAGGAAAAGGTGCTCGACCTGTATGGCCGCAACGTGTTGATTATGCACGGCGATACGCTTTGTACCGATGATGCCGGATATCAGGCGTTTCGCGCCAAAGTCCATAATCCGTGGGTTCAACGACTATTCCTTACCCTGCCGCTGTTTATCCGCCGCCGTATCGCCGCCAGAATGCGCGCCGGCAGTAAAGCCGCCAACAGCAGCAAATCGCTGGATATTATGGACGTCAATGCGCAGACCGTCGTCGCCGAAATGGAAAAACACCGCGTACAGTGGCTGATTCACGGTCACACCCACCGCCCGGCAGTGCATGAACTTTCCGCCAACGACCAGCCCGCATTCCGCGTGGTGTTAGGCGCATGGCATCATGAAGGTTCAATGGTAAAAGTCACGCCGGACAACGTGGAGTTAATCGCCTTCCCCCTGTAAATGTTCGTCGAATCGTCCGTTACGGCGCACACGCAACCGTTTTCCTTGCCTGATTATCATGCTATTCTCTGACACCTCAAAAGCAGCGTGTCCCGCACCACAGGAGTTTTAAGACGCATGTCTTCCCGCAATAATCCGGCGCGTGTCGCCATCGTGATGGGGTCCAAAAGCGACTGGGCTACCATGCAATTCACCGCCGAAATTTTTGAAATTCTGGATGTCCCGCACCATGTAGAAGTGGTTTCCGCTCATCGCACCCCCGATAAGCTGTTCAGCTTCGCCGAAACGGCGGAAGAGAACGGATATCAAGTGATTATTGCCGGCGCGGGCGGCGCGGCGCACCTGCCGGGAATGATTGCGGCAAAAACGCTGGTCCCGGTACTCGGCGTGCCGGTACAAAGCGCTGCGCTAAGCGGCGTGGATAGCCTTTACTCCATTGTGCAGATGCCGCGCGGCATTCCGGTGGGTACACTGGCGATCGGTAAAGCCGGTGCCGCTAACGCCGCCCTGCTCGCCGCGCAGATTCTGGCGCAACACGACGCGGAACTGCATCAGCGCATCGCTGACTGGCGCAAAGCGCAAACCGATGAAGTTCTGGAAAACCCCGATCCGCGGGGGACGCTATGAAGCAAGTTTGCGTTCTCGGCAACGGACAACTGGGCCGAATGCTGCGCCAGGCGGGCGAACCGCTGGGTATCGCCGTCTGGCCGGTTGGTCTGGATGCAGAGCCTACTGCTGTTCCGGTACAGCAGAGCGTCATTACCGCAGAGATTGAGCGCTGGCCGGAAACCGCGCTTACCCGCGAGCTGGCACGCCACCCGGCATTCGTCAATCGCGATGTATTTCCGATCATCGCCGACCGTCTGACACAAAAACAGCTTTTCGATAAACTGGGACTCGCGACCGCGCCGTGGCAGCTGCTGACCAGCGCCGACGAGTGGTCCGGCATCTTTGACCGTCTGGGCGAACTGGCGATTATTAAGCGTCGCGTTGGCGGCTACGACGGTCGCGGGCAGTGGCGTCTACGCGCGGACGAAACCGGGCAACTGCCGGATGACTGCTATGGCGAATGTATTGTTGAGCGCGGCATCCATTTTTCCGGCGAAGTGTCGTTAGTCGGCGCGCGCGCTCATGACGGCAGTACCGTGTTTTACCCGCTGACGCACAATTTGCATCAGGACGGCATCTTGCGGACCAGCGTCGCGTTCCCACAGGCGAACGCCGAACAGCAGGAGCAGGCGGAATTAATGCTGTCAGCAATTATGCAGGCGCTGAACTACGTCGGCGTAATGGCGATGGAATGTTTTATCACGCCGGAAGGCCTGTTAATCAATGAACTGGCGCCGCGCGTGCATAACAGCGGACACTGGACGCAAAATGGCGCCAGCATCAGTCAGTTTGAATTGCATTTGCGCGCGATTACCGGCCTGCCGTTGCCCGCGCCAGTGATTAACGCCCCGTCGGTGATGATCAATCTGATCGGCAGCGAGCTGAATTACGACTGGCTGAAGCTGCCGCTGGTACATCTGCACTGGTATGATAAAGCGGTACGCCCGGGGCGAAAAGTCGGCCATCTGAATCTGACCGACAGCGATACGTCACGTCTTAGCGCCACCCTGGAAGCGCTCTCTCCGCTCCTGCCGGGCGAATACGCCAGCGGCATTATCTGGGCGCAAAGTAAGCTTAAATAACACATAAAATGCCGGGAGAATGATCTTCCCCTTTCCCGGCTCCTCCCTCAGCGCGTAAAATCTCGCTATTGCTGTTTTGTTTTTCGGGATTACACATGAACGATGGAACGGACTATCGCGCGCTCCTCCTTGCCGATACGCCTTTAATTGATGTACGCGCGCCGATTGAGTTTGAACAGGGCGCCATGCCGGGCGCCATCAACCTGCCATTGATGATGGACGACGAGCGAGCCGCCGTCGGCACCTGCTACAAACGTCAGGGCGCGGATGCGGCGTTAGCGTTGGGGCATCGGCTGGTTTGCGGCGACATTCGCCAGCAGCGGCTTGAGGCCTGGAAAGCCGCGTATCAACGTTTCCCCAATGGGTATCTGTGCTGCGCGCGCGGCGGTCAGCGGTCACATATCGTACAACGTTGGCTGCAAGAAACAGGGATTGACTGCCCGCTTATTGAAGGCGGCTATAAAGCGCTGCGTCAGACAGCAATTCAGGCGACCTGGCAACTGGCGCAAAAACCGATACTTTTAATTGGCGGCTGTACGGGCAGCGGCAAAACGCAACTGGTGCGACAACAGCCCAACGGCGTGGATCTGGAAGGTCTCGCGCGTCATCGCGGCTCCTCTTTTGGCCGCACGCTGAAACCCCAGCTCAGCCAGGCCAGTTTTGAAAACAAACTTGCCGTTGAATTGCTGAAAATTAACGCGCGTCAGACGCTAAAAAGGTGGGTACTGGAAGATGAAGGGCGAACGATCGGCGCCAACCATCTGCCTGAGTGTTTACGCGAAAGAATGGTGCAGGCCCCTATTGCGGTAGTGGAAGATCCGTTTTCGCTTCGTCTGGAACGACTGCGTGAAGAGTATTTCATCCGTATGCATCACGACTTCACCCACGCCTACGGCGATGAAGCCGGTTGGCAGGCGTATAGTGAATATCTTCATCATGGACTGTTCGCTATTCGCCGCCGTCTGGGGTTGCAACGCTTTGCCGAACTGACGGACACGCTGGATAGGGCGCTGGCGGAGCAATTATCCAGCGGCAGCACCGGCGGCCATATGGCATGGCTGGTTCCGCTACTTAACGAATATTACGACCCAATGTATCGCTATCAACTGGAGAAAAAAGCCGCGAATATCGTTTTTCGCGGCACATGGCAAGACGTTGCCAACTGGCTAAAAGCGCAATAGCTTATTTTTATTGCCGGCTGACGCTACATTGAGCCGGCTTAGTGTCTGTCGCGCTTGTCGGCACGTTTTGCCAGCCAGTCGCCCAGCATCTGAACGACCTGAACCAGCACAATCAGCGCCACTACGGTAACAACCATCACTTCGGTTTCGTAACGGTAGTAGCCATAGCGAATCGCCAGGTCGCCTACCCCGCCGCCGCCGACAATCCCGGCCATCGCCGAGTAGCCGATTAAGCTTACCAATGTAATCGTCAGGCCGCGCAGCAGCCCTGCGCTGGCTTCCGGCAACAGTACGGTACAGATAATACGCATCGGACTAGCGCCGAATGCCAGCGCCGCCTCAATAATCCCTTTATCAACTTCACGGAGCGCGCTATCTACCAGGCGTGCATAAAACGCGATTGCGGCCACCGACAGCGGGACGGAGGCTGCAATCGGGCCAATCGTATTACCCAGCAAAAGCTGCGTTAGCGGCAGTAACAGCACCAGTAAAATAACAAATGGCACCGAGCGGATAATATTCACCAGAACCGAGGCGACGAGATAAATAAAACGGTTCTGCCAGAACAGATGACGATCGGTGACAAAAATCAGAAAACCGAGCGGTAGACCGCCAAGAATCGCCAGCACCGTTGAAATACTCAACATCTGGAAAGTTTCATTGAACGCCAGCGTTAAATCCGGCAATAAATCATCCACGGATCACCTCCACCTGTGCGGTACGTTGACGGATATGCTCCACGGCGGCGGCCACCGCCGTTGGATTATGCGGCGCGGTTAATTGCACCACCAGAATGCCCAACGCGCGTTCGCCGATATATTCAATCTTGCCATGCAGGATATTGACCGCGACGCCAAACGTGATCGCCACCTCCGACAGTACCGGCTGCTCCGCCGAATCGCCGATAAACAAAATTTTCAGCAACTGCCCGGGCAGGTGTTCCCGTAAACGTTCCGGCAGGGTCAAATTAAGGGTATGAGACACCAGTTGCTGTGTGAAAGCGTGTTGCGGGTGGGCAAACACATCAAACACCTCGCCCGATTCCACAACCTTACCGCCCGACATCACCGCCACGCGATCGCAAATAGATTTGATCACGTTCATTTCATGGGTGATCAGCACAATAGTAATCCCGAGCTGTGCGTTGATCTGTCTGAGCAGGGCCAGAATCGTGGCGGAAGTTTCCAGATCCAGAGCGGAAGTCGGTTCGTCACATAGCAACACATCCGGATGGTTAGCGATGGCGCGGGCTATCCCCACCCGCTGTTTTTGCCCGCCGCTGAGCTGTACCGGAAAACGGTTCGCTTTATCGGCAAGGCCCACCAGCGTTAAAATTTCCGCCACCCGCGGCGCGATTTTGCTGCGTTCCCAGCCAGCCGCTTTCAGGCTAAACGCAACGTTTTGCGCCACTGTCCGGGTATGCATTAAGTTAAAATGCTGGAAAATCATACCAATACGCTGCCGCGCCTGGCGTAACGCTTTTCCGTCCAGCGCCGAGATTTCCACGCCGTTGACGTTGACGCGCCCCTGGCTGGGACGCGTTAAGGCGTTCAGGGTACGCAGCAGAGTGCTTTTTCCTGCGCCGCTGGTACCAACAATGCCAAAAATCTCGCCCGCGGCGATATGCAGGCTCACATCATCCACCGCGCGCGTGGGGGTACCGCGACCGGCGGTAAAATCGACGCAGACTTTTTCTATTTCAATCATATTCACCTCAGAAATTGGGGATGGCCACCGCTGCGATCAGGGTGTCGCGGTCATCCATTCCGGTTTCTGGAAGGCGCTATAAATATTCTTTGGATCGTCGATGACCGCGCGATAAGCCGGCGATTTCACCGCCTCGACAATATCTTTGGCAAACGGCTTATCGGCATCTTCACTGCGTACCGCAATGATATTTTTCAGATTCTCATCCAGGTGTTCCTGCTTAATCGCGCTGGAGAGATCGAGTCCTGCCGCCACCGCAAAGTTCCCGTTAACCAGCGCGCCGGTCACGCCATCCAGCGTGCGCGGTAGCTGTGCGGCTTCCAGCGGTTTGAAAACCAGTCCTTTTGGATTGCTGGCGATATCTCGTTCAGAGGCTTTGGTCGGATCGATATTGTCCTTAATCGTGATCAGCCCCAACGATTGCAGGAAGCGAAGGCCGCGCGCCAGGTTGGTCGGATCGTTGGAGAGGGTAATAATGTCCCCTTTTTTAAGCGCATCCAGACTGTTGATTTTACGTGAATAGAAGCCCATCCCGGCGGTCGGTACCACAATAAGTTTGCTGAGCTTCAACCCTTTGTCAGCGGTGAATTTGTCAAAATAGAGGGTATGTTGAAAGAGGTTGGCGTCAATGCTGCCGTTAGCTAACGCCATATTGGGCTGGACATAGTCGCTAAACTCGCGCACCACGACCTTATACCCTTTTTCTTTTAATGTCGGCGCAATCGCCTGCTTCACCATGTCGCCATACGGCCCTGGCGCGACGCCAAATACGATCGTTTGCGGGGAACTATCGGCATGGGCAAACTGTAATCCGCAGGCCAGTAATAGCGTGCTGGCCGCAATGCGTAAACTCTGACGCAATCCCATAATTTCTCCATTTTAAATAGTGTGATGCTGTGCCGGATGCCGTTCATGCGGCATCGTCTGTTTTGGCCCAAACGAAAGGCTATTTCTTAACATGACACAGATCACAGCCTGCTGTCCTTGAAATTATTTCATGATGTTTCCTGGTGTGTCGTTAAATGTACGAGGCAGGCGCTCAGGCGTGTGTCAGGCGGGAATGGCGTAAAGGGAAATGCCGGATAAGAGGTCTTAACGCCAACATCCGGCAGAGGAAAACGCTTTAGAAATCGTAACGCAGACGCACCAGGTTCATATCGCCCAGATTGTCAGTGCTGGAGGTGAAAACATGTTCATAATCAACGCGGAAACCATAATCTAGTTGGAAGGTGATCCCCACGCCGTTATCGGTGCGCAGATAGTCGCGGCCATTCACATATTCAATGCGGTCGCCCATAAAGTACGGTTGAATAGCTTTCACGGCATACTGACCAATCGGGAAAGCGTAACCGACAAAATATTCCAGACCCCACGCATCGCCGGCAAAGTAATCATTCACAGACACTTTTTTGGTCGTCATAAAGTTCTGATACCAACCGCCGCCTGCGGCGATAGTCCAGTTTTCCGGCGTCCAGCTTAACGCGGTACCGACAATATTTTGATCGTAAGTTTTATTGCCGTTGCCGCGCATCTCCGCACGGGTATAGTTCCATGCCGTCCCCCAGGTCAGATCGTCGGTGAGATGGTAATCCGCGCCTAAAGAACCGCCGCCTTTACGTTTGTAATTCAGGCCGTTATTGGCATTATAATCGTCGCTGAACAGATAAGACGCGTAGAGATCGACATTACCAATGCTTTTCTTATACTTCAATGATTTACGCGTGCGATAAGAACCATCGTAGTCGCCGTTAATCCCGTTGCCCGGCGCCTGACCTATCATGTCGTAATCCCAGATATCGGTTTTTGCGCCCACCACATCGTAATAAATGCTGTTCTGTTGACCGAAGGTCAGCGTTCCCCACGTCGCGCTCTTGAAGCCGGTATACAGCATACGGCGAGTGGTATCAGTCGCGCCCTTCGCATAATGGTTATCCCAGTCAAATACCGCAGGGATATTGACGCCCAGCTCGTAATAGCTAATCCAACTGATATCATCAAACAGATAGTAATCCGCGGCGAAGCGGAAACGCGTCCCGCCATCAAAACCATTACGTTTATAACCGTTCGCGCCGTCATTGCCGGTCATATTCTGGAACTGCGGACGAATACTCCCGCCAACGGTGAAATTGAGTCGGCTGAGTGGATTACCCGCCTGGGGATCTTGTTTTAAAACGGTGATTTCCGCCTGAGTAGCGAAAGGCATGAAAGCCACTGCCGCGCCGATCGATGCCGCCAACGCTGTTATTTTAATTGTCATTATATTTTCCTTGATAGATAGCCAATCCAAATCATTTAGCAGGCAAATAATAACTGTTATAAAACCTTACGTGTTGTGTATTTTTTAATGATTTGTGCTACTAAAAATCAAGGAGTTATCAATTTGTGCGACTAAAAAAGTACGCGCCGTTTTAAAAACCGGCGCGAAATTATTCACATCATGAATCATCCGCTAAACTGGCGGAATAGCGCTTTGCCTTTCAGCAAACGAACGCCAAGCCAGCCGCCGCATACGGAAAGCAGCAGCGCGCCGCAAAACGGCAGTACGCCCCATAAACGCCAGTCCGGCTCCCAGGGGAAATCAAAAACGTTGATTTGTAAGATCGCCAGCGCCGTTTCCGCGCCAATCGCGGCGACCAGCCCGGCAACTAATCCCAGCATGGCGAATTCGCACCAGAGTGTGGTACGCAACAGTTTCTTTCCGGCTCCTAACGTGCGCCACACCACCAGCTCCTGATGACGCTGACGCATCCCGACCTGCACCTGAGCCAGTAATAGCAACATGCCGCAGAGGGTGACTAGCACAACCATCACCTCCAGCGCCCGGCTGACCTGCTCCAGCACCTGTCCCACCTGTTTCAGGATCGCCCCGATATCTAACAGGCTGACGGTAGGAAACTCGCGGTTAAGCTGCGTTAACATGCCGTTGCCATTCTCCCAGCGAAAACTGGTCAACCAGCTTTGTGGTTGCCCGTCCAGCGCCCCGGAAGGAAAAATGAAGAAAAAGTTGGGACGCAGGCTTTCCCAGTCCACTTGACGCAGGCTGGTGACTTTAGCGCTAAATGCCTGGGTATCGCCCATAAAGGTTACGCTATCGCCGAGTTTGACGTTCAACCGCTTCGCCAGCCCCTCTTCCATAGAGACTTCGCCCGGTTTTGGCGGCCAGTGACCGGCGACCAGCGGATTATGCGCCGGGCGCGTATCCTGCCAGGTCAAATTCAGTTCACGGTTGAGCGACTCATCCTGCTGACCTTCCGTCGGATTACCATTTATCCTGGTTAACCGCGCCCGCACAATCGGATAAAACGTCTGCGGAATCACCTGATGTTCCGCCAAAAAGGCTTTCAGCGGCGCGACCTGCTCTGAAGCAATATTGATAAGGAAATAGTTCGGGCTTTCCGGCGGGAGCTGCTGTTGCCAGCGATCAAGGAGGTCGCCGCGCAGCACCAGCAAGAGCGCCAGCAGCATAAACGAAAGCGAAAACGCCGAAAGCTGACTCAACGTTGACCACGGCTGACGCAGAAGTCGGCTGACGGCCAGACGCAGCGGTAGCGACGTCAACGTCATGCCGCGCAGCACGTTAAGCAGCATCCAGCCCACCAGACCGCACAGCAGCGCCAGTATCACTGCACCCGCCAGAACCGCCCACAACAGCATACTTCCGCCCATCAATCCGGCGAGCAGCGCCACCACGACGGCGCAGGCGACAGGCAAATAAATTTTTAACGGCCAGACGCGAGCGACAACATCGCGGCGCAGCACCCGTAGCGGCTGGGTCGCCAGCAACAATCGATAAGGTCGTAAACCGACCAGCAGAGAGATGACCGTCATCGCACCCAGCGCCCACAGCCAGGGCCACAGGCTGGCGGGCGGCAAATCGGCGGGCAATACCGGTTTTAGCAGCACCAGCAATATGTTTTCAAACAGTAACCCAATCGCGCCTCCCGTGACGGCGGAAAGCCCCAGCACCATCAACCACTGTCCGATGATAAGTTTACGCAACTGGGCCCGGCCCGCGCCCAACGTTTTTAAAATCGCTACCAGATCGTAGCGGCTACGGCAGTAATGGCTCATCGCCACCGCGACGGCAGCTACCGCCAGCAGTAGCGTTAATAACGCCGAAAGCAGCAAAAACTGCTGCGAACGTTCGAGCGATTTCCCCAATGCCCCGTCATCCTGCTCCAGTCCGTACCAGCGATGTTCCGGTTTAAGCTGCGGTAACAGCCAGCTTTCATAGCCAGCAAGCTGTTGCGGCGTTCCGCCGAATTTATACCTCCACATCACGCGACTCCCCGGCTGTATCGCACCGGTTTTTGCCACATCGGCCATATTCATCATCAGACGCGGCGCCATCTGAAAAGGGTTAAACCCGGAATCCGGCTCCTGCACCACTTCACCGGCAATACGCAAGGTCACGTCGCCGACATCAATGGTATCGCCCGTTTTCAAATTAAGCAGCGCCATCAGACGCGGCGCCAGCAGTACGCTACCCGGCTGCGGTTTCACTCCGTCAGGACGGGTTTGCAATTCGCCGTACATCGGATAAACGCTATCTACCGCCTTCACGCTGGCCAGTTGCGGCGTATCGCCGGCAAACGTCATGGTCGCAAAGGTTAACTGCTCGCCCACGTTAAGACCGCGTTTACGCGCCTCTTCAAGCCAGGCTTTCGGTACCTCCCGCGAACTTTGCAGCGTCCGATCGCCTGCCATAAAATCGCGGCTTTGCTGACTTAACCCTTTTTCCATCCGGTCGCTGATACTGCCGAGCGCCAGTACGCAGGCCACCGCCAGGCTCAACGCCAGCCAGACAATAATCAGCGACGGCGAGCGCCATTCGCGCCAGAACCAGCGAGCTATCATGCCTCCTCCTGTAACTGACCGTTGACCAACCGCAGCCGCCGGTCGCAGCGCGCCGCCAGCGCCGGGTCGTGCGTCACCAGAATCAGCGTGGTGCCGTGTTCGCGGTTAAGCGAAAATAGCAGGTCGGCGATTTTATCTCCGGTCTGACGGTCAAGGTTGCCCGTCGGCTCATCGGCAAACAGCACATCAGGACGCCCGTTAAACGCGCGCGCCAGCGCTACGCGCTGCTGTTCGCCGCCAGAAAGCTGTGCCGGAAGGTGGTCAAGCCGTTTTCCCAGTCCCAGTTGTTCGAGCAGCGCTTTCGCCCCCGCCTTACTCTGACCGCTGTTTTCACCGCGTAGCAGGGCCGGTAGCTCAACGTTTTCCAGCGCGTTAAGCGTAGGAATAAGCATGAAGGATTGAAAAACAAAACCGACATGCTGAGCGCGAAGCTGCGCCCGCGCCTCTTCGTCCATCTGGTGAAGCGGTTTCCCGACCAGACTGACCTCTCCGCTACTGCCGTCATCCAGTCCGGCGAGAATCGCCAGCAGCGTAGATTTTCCCGATCCTGATTCGCCAATCAGCGCAATGGTTTCGCCGCGTTTGACAACCAGTTCAACTCCGGTAAGGATGGAAAGCTCATGCTCACCCTGACCGACGGACTTCCTGAGACGATGAACTTCAACACTGTTTTCCGCTGGCATTTGCCCTTCCTGTTTTTGATCCTGTTAACTTTCCGTGCCGCCGCCGCAGACACCTTATTAATTCTGGGCGATAGCCTCAGCGCCGGTTACCGTATGGCCGCCAGCGCGGCATGGCCGTCGCTCCTTAATGATAAATGGCAAAACAAAACGTCGGTCGTTAATGCCAGTATAAGCGGAGATACCTCGCAGCAGGGACTGGCGCGTTTGCCGGCACTGTTGCAACAGCATCACCCGCGCTGGGTAGTGGTGGAGCTTGGCGGCAACGATGGCCTACGCGGTTTTGCGCCTGCGCAAACCGAACAGACGCTACGTAAAATCATTCAGACGGTGAAAGCCGCCGATGCCCAACCGTTACTGATGCAAATTCATCTGCCCGCTAACTACGGTCGCCGTTATAATGAATCCTTTAGCGCCATTTATCCTAAGCTCGCCAAAGAGTTCGATATTCCTCTGTTACCGTTTTTTATGGAAGAGGTATATCTGAAACCGCAGTGGATGCAGGATGACGGCATTCATCCCAACCGCGACGCCCAGCCGTTTATTGCCGACTGGATGGCGAAGCAGTTGACCCCTTTTCTCTCCTGAATAATTCGAGTTGCATGAAGGCGGCACGTAAGAGAATGTCCAGGAGCATAGATACCTATGTGACTGGAGTAAACGAACGCACAGGCAACTTGAAGTATGACGGATATAGTTAACCACGACTCTTAAATCAACGGAGATCCTGACAGGTAAAGTTATGCAAAAATCGGTCTTAATAACAGGATGTTCCAGCGGAATCGGTCTGGACAGCGCGCTTGAACTTAAACGCCAGGGCTTTCAAATCCTGGCGGGCTGCCGCAAACCTGATGATGTCGCCCGGATGAACAGTATGGGATTTACCGGCGTGTTGATCGATCTCGACTCCCCTGAAAGCGTGGATCGTGCCGCCGATGAAGTGATCGCCCTGACCGATAATCGTCTGTATGGGATCTTTAACAATGCCGGCTACGGCGTGTATGGCCCCCTTTCCACCATCAGCCGTGAGCAGATGGAGCAACAGTTTTCCAGTAATTTCTTCGGCGCGCATCAGCTTACTATGCGCTTACTTCCCGCCATGTTGCCGCATGGCGAAGGACGCATTGTGATGACCTCATCGGTGATGGGGCTGATTTCCACCCCAGGGCGCGGCGCTTACGCCGCCAGCAAATATGCGCTCGAAGCCTGGTCTGACGCGCTACGTATGGAGCTACGGCACACAGGCATTAAAGTGAGTCTGATAGAACCGGGACCAATTCGTACCCGTTTTACGGATAACGTTAACCAGACGCAGCGTGATAAACCGGTAGAAAATCCCGGCATCGCCGCACGTTTCACCCGCGATCCTGACGCGGTAGTAGCGAAAGTGCGTCATGCTTTTGCAAGCGATAAACCCAGGCTGCGCTATCCCGTTACGCTGGTCACCTGGGCAGTGATGGCGCTGAAACGCCTATTGCCGGGCCGGATGCTGGATAAAATTTTACAAAGCTGAGTTGAAGCGCGCCCGTCAGCCCCCATGTAAACGTGACACAGACAAAAGAGAGCGACGCCATGTCCGTACAGAACATTGTCAATATTAATGAATCCAACCTGCAGCAGACCTTAGAGCAGTCCATGACCACGCCGGTACTGTTCTATTTCTGGTCTGAACGCAGCCAACACTGTCTGCAATTAACGCCAGTGCTGGAAAGTCTGGCTGCCCAGTACCACGGTCAGTTTATTCTGGCAAAGCTGGACTGCGACGCCGAACAGATGATCGCCGCTCAGTTTGGTCTGCGCGCCATCCCGACAGTCTATCTGTTCCAGAATGGCCAACCGGTCGATGGTTTCCAGGGACCGCAGCCGGAAGAGGCGATCCGCGCTCTGCTGGATAAAGTACTGCCGCGTGAAGAAGAGCTAAAAGCGCAACAAGCGATGCAGTTAATGCAGGAGGGCAACTATGTTGACGCGCTGCCGTTGCTCAAAGACGCCTGGCAGCTCTCTTCGCAGAACAGTGAGATTGGCCTGTTACTGGCGGAAGCGCAAATTGCGCTGAACCGCTCTGAAGAGGCCGAAGCGGTGTTAAAAACTATCCCGCTACAGGATCAGGATACCCGTTATCAGGGGCTGGTTGCGCAGATCGAACTGCTTAAACAGGCGGCGGATACGCCGGAAATTCAGCAACTTCAGCAGCAAGTCGCGGAGAATCCGCAGGATGCGGCTTTGGCAACGCAACTGGCGTTGCAGTTGCACCAGGTCGGACGTAATGAAGAAGCGCTGGAATTGCTGTTCAGCCATCTGAGAAAAGATCTTGCCGCCGCCGAGGGACAAACGCGCAAAACCTTCCAGGAGATCCTTGCCGCGCTCGGCACCGGCGACGCGCTGGCGTCGAAATACCGCCGCCAGTTGTACGCGCTACTGTATTAATCCTCTCTTGCCTGATGGCGCGCTTATCTGGCCTACCTGTCGTCCTCAGGCCGGATAAGGCGCTTGCGCCATCATCCGGCCACTATCATGATTTCTTGAGCGGCATCACTACCAACTGATGACGCGAATTATAGAACTTCCGGTAGGTTAAATAGCAGGCAATGATGGTAGACAGGCTGGCTGTCGACAACAGCATAAACGTTACCATAATTTGATATTTAATCGCTTTTACCGGATCGATCCCGGCAAAAATCAGCCCGGACATCATCCCCGGCAGGCTCACCAGCCCAACGGTCTTTGCCGAGTCGATCGTCGGGATAAGCGATGCGCGGATACTATCGCGGATAAGCCCGGCGGAGGCCATTTTCGGCGTTGCGCCCAAACTTAACTTTTCCTGGATTTGCTGCTGCTCGCTGTGAAAACGCAGCCCCAGTTGGTTGTAGCACAGTCCTACCGCCACCATCGCATTGCCGGCGACCATGCCAGCGATGGGAATCACCTGCATCGGCGCAAATTCAATCGAACCGGTAAGCATCAGTACCGTCAGCGTTAGTCCGGCGCCGACGGTGATGGCGATAAACGAGGAGAGAAATGCCTTATCGATATATTTACTGCGCTTTTGCGCGTTCCATGCGGCGTTAAAACAGATGAACAGCACCATCAGTAGCGTCAGGGCGGCATGATTAACGCCAAAGATGTATTTCAGTACATAGCCGACAATAATGAGCTGTATCACCGCCCGGCATACGCTCCACAGAATATCTTTTTCCAGCGCCAGCTTTTCCTTGTGACTGATGAGCATCGCGACCACCACCAGCAGCATCGATAACGCCAGCGAGGTATTGGTAATATTATGCTCGTTCATAACGCGCCTCCTGCATCTCTCCGGCAGATGGCGTTAACGTTATCACCTTATCCGCGTGTTGAATTTCATCTTTATCATGCGTTACCCACAAGACAGCGACCTGCTTATCGCGAACATAGCGATGAATAATATCATTCACATTCCGTTTGTTATGTTCATCCAGCGCGCTGGTTATTTCGTCGAGTAACAGTATTTTCGGCAGAAACTGTAGATTACGAATTAGAGCAATACGCTGTTTTTCCCCGCCGGAAAGTGCGGCAATCGGTTTTTGCAGAATCGTCTCCGGCAGTTCAAAACGCGCCAGATCGTCTGCGAAGGCTGTCGGCTGCGGGCGCTGATGGCGAATTTGCCAGGGAAAAATCAGGTTATCGTAAACCGTATCGCCAAATAGCGCTGGCGTCTGAGCGCAATAAGAAACCTGCTGGCGATAGGCTTCCGGACTCAGAGTAGTAATATCCTGCCCCTCAAAAAGAATCACGCCGATATCAGGGCTTATTAACGAGGCCACCATTTTCAACAACGTACTTTTTCCGCAGCCAGAAGGACCGGTAATTAACTTAAATTCGCCGCGTTGCAGCGTAAAACTGATGTTATTCACTATTTTTGTCGTCGCAGTCCGGTAACCGACCTGCTTTAACTCAAGCAACATGCTACGTTCTGTCATTTATTGCGCATCCGTTGTTCATATTTTTATAGCGATAGTGTATCCCTGTAATTAATAAGGGGGGAACATGCTTTACTGAATCAGGTATAATTCGCTTAATTCGTCAGCAAAATCGGTTTATGGACAACGCAACAGGAGGTTTAGCTATGCTCATTCTTATCCCTATTCTCATTTTCGTCGCGCTGGTGATCGTCGGCGCGGGCGTCAAAATCGTTCCGCAGGGATACCAGTGGACGGTGGAGCGCTTTGGACGTTACACCAAAACCCTGCAGCCGGGATTAAGCCTTGTTGTACCATTTATGGACAGAATTGGCCGCAAGATCAATATGATGGAGCAGGTGCTGGATATTCCGTCGCAGGAGGTGATCTCAAAAGATAACGCCAACGTCACTATCGATGCGGTCTGTTTTATTCAGGTTATCGATGCACCGCGCGCCGCTTATGAAGTCAGTAACCTGGAACTGGCGATCATTAACCTGACCATGACCAATATCCGTACGGTGCTCGGTTCGATGGAGCTGGATGAAATGCTCTCCCAGCGCGACAGCATCAACACGCGGCTGCTGCATATTGTCGATGAAGCCACCAATCCGTGGGGAATTAAAGTTACCCGTATCGAAATTCGCGATGTCCGCCCGCCCGCGGAATTGATCTCCTCGATGAACGCCCAGATGAAAGCGGAACGTACCAAACGCGCCTATATCCTTGAGGCCGAAGGGGTACGTCAGGCGGAAATACTGAAAGCCGAGGGGGAAAAACAGTCGCAGATTCTGAAAGCCGAAGGCGAACGTCAGTCCGCTTTCCTGCAGGCGGAAGCCCGCGAACGTTCCGCCGAAGCGGAAGCCCGCGCTACGCAGATGGTGTCTGAAGCCATCGCCGCCGGGGATATTCAGGCGATAAACTACTTCGTGGCGCAGAAATACACCGAAGCGTTACAGCAAATCGGCTCGGCGAATAACAGCAAAGTGGTCATGATGCCGCTGGATGCCAGCAGTCTGATGGGCGCTATCGCCGGGATCAGCGAGCTGGTTAAGGACAGCGCCAGCGAACGGAAAAAAGCATGATAGCGATGATTCTGGTGCATCCGCATATCTTCTGGCTTAGCCTCGGCGGCCTGTTGTTGGCTGCGGAAATGCTCGGCGGTAACGGCTATTTGCTGTGGAGCGGCGTGGCGGCAGTGATTACCGGCTTAACCGTCTGGCTCTTACCGCTCGGCTGGGAATGGCAGGGCGTGCTGTTTGCGGCCTTAACGTTACTGGCGGCCTGGCTTTGGTGGCGCTGGCTGGCGCGTCGCGTGCGGGAACAAAAGCCGACCGACAGCCGCCTTAACCAACGCGGACAACAACTGGTAGGCCGCCGGTTTATGCTTGATGCCGCGTTAGTGAACGGACGGGGTCATATGCGTGTCGGCGACAGCTCGTGGCCGGTATGCGCTGACGAAGACCTGCGCGCAGGTACGCATGTCGAAGTGATCGCCGTGGAAGGCATCACCCTACGCATTCGCGCCGTTTAATCAACGTGGCTTTTGCGCCTTGTGATGACAGCAGCCGGAAAGATTATCAATAATCGGGCAGTCGGCGCTGTCATCGCCGGGACAACTCTCCGCCAGCGCCAGCAATTGATCGCGCATTGATTGCAGCTCGCTGATATGGCGCTCGATCTCCGCGACCTTTTCCAGCGTCCGCTTTTTCACATCTGCGCTATGGCGTCGCGGATCGTTAAACAGATTGACCAGTTCGCCACACTCTTCCAGATTAAACCCCACCTGCCTCGCCTGTCGCAGCAACGTCAGCTCGTTTAAATGCTTCTGCGTGTAGGTGCGATAACCATTTTCGCTACGTAATGGCGGCGTCACCAGCCCTTTCTCTTCATAAAACCGAATGGCTTTGCTGGTTAAACCGGTTTTTTTCGCCACATCGCTAATATTCATATTTCCCCCTTGACCTTAACCTTGCTGGAAGGTTTAACCTTTATCACAGTGAGTCACTACGATTACTAAGGTCAATGAATTGATGACCAATCATAAAGGAGTTTTTACTATGTCTCAAACTATCGACCTGACCCTGGACGGTTTGTCCTGCGGTCATTGCGTTAAACGCGTGAAAGAAAGTCTTGAACAACGTCCGGATGTTGAGCTGGCGGACGTCACCGTAACCGAAGCGCACGTTACCGGTACCGCCAGTGCGGACGCGTTAATTGAAACCATCAAACAAGCCGGGTATGGCGCGACGTTAAGCCACCCAAAGGCTAAACCGCTGACGGAGTCATCAATCCCGTCGGAAGCACTGGCAGCGGTTCCTCATGAGCTTCCGGTAGCGACGGCCGATGAAGAAAGCCAACAGTTGCTGTTAAGCGGCATGAGCTGCGCCAGTTGTGTCACCCGCGTACAACATGCGCTACAAAGCGTACCGGGCGTCACGCAGGCACGGGTAAACCTGGCGGAACGCACTGCGCTGGTGATGGGCAGCGCGTCCGCCGCTGATTTAGTGCAGGCGGTGGAAAAAGCCGGCTACGGCGCAGAGGCGATTGAAGATGACATCAAACGCCGCGAGCGCCAGCAGGAAACCGCCATCGCCACCATGAAACGTTTTCGCTGGCAGGCCATCGTCGCTCTGTCGGTCGGTATACCGGTCATGGTCTGGGGGATGATCGGCGATAACATGATGGTGACCGGCGACAACCGCAGCCTGTGGCTGGCTATTGGCCTGATCACGCTTGCGGTGATGGTCTTTGCGGGCGGTCATTTTTACCGTAACGCGTGGAAAAGCCTGCTGAACGGCACGGCGACGATGGATACGCTGGTGGCGCTCGGCACCGGGGTCGCCTGGCTCTACTCCATGAGCGTCAACCTGTGGCCGCAGTGGTTCCCGATGGAAGCGCGGCACCTTTATTACGAAGCCAGCGCGATGATTATCGGTCTGATTAATCTCGGACACATGCTGGAAGCGCGCGCCCGTCAGCGTTCCTCAAAAGCGCTGGAAAAATTACTCGATCTCACCCCGCCCACCGCACGCGTCGTGACAGAAGACGGCGAAAAAAGCGTCCCGTTGGCGGACGTTCAGCCAGGGATGCTACTGCGGCTCACTACCGGCGATCGCGTGCCGGTGGATGGCGAAATTACCCAGGGCGAAGCCTGGCTTGATGAAGCCATGCTGACCGGCGAACCCATTCCGCAGCAAAAAGGCGAAGGCGACAGCGTTCATGCCGGTACCGTCGTCCAGGACGGCAGCGTCCTGTTCCGCGCCAGCGCGGTGGGCAGTCATACCACGCTGTCACGCATTATTCGCATGGTACGCCAGGCGCAAAGCAGTAAACCGGAAATTGGCCAACTGGCCGATAAAATCTCTGCGGTATTCGTTCCCGTAGTCGTGGCCATTGCGCTGTTCAGCGCCGCTATCTGGTATTTCTTCGGGCCGGCGCCGCAAATTGTTTATACGCTGGTCATCGCCACCACCGTACTGATTATCGCCTGCCCTTGCGCATTAGGCCTGGCGACGCCAATGTCGATTATTTCCGGCGTAGGCCGCGCTGCCGAATTCGGCGTGCTGGTACGCGACGCCGATGCCCTGCAACGCGCCAGTACGTTGGATACCCTCGTTTTTGATAAAACCGGGACGCTGACGGAAGGCAAGCCGCAAGTGGTGGCGGTAAAAACCTTTAACGGCGTTGAGGAAGCTCAGGCATTACGTCTGGCAGCCGCGCTCGAACAAGGCTCCAGCCACCCGCTGGCCCATGCGATTCTGGAAAAAGCCGGCGACGATAAACTGCCGCAGGTGAACGGTTTCAGAACTCTGCGCGGACTGGGCGTCAGCGGTGAAGCGGAAGGCCATCAACTGCTTCTGGGGAACCAGGCGTTGCTGAACGAACAGCACGTCGCCACGGATGATATGACGGCGGAAATCACCGCGCAGGCCTCGCAAGGCTCGACTCCGGTCCTGCTGGCGATTGACGGTAAAGCGGCGGCGTTACTGGCGGTACGCGATCCATTGCGCAGCGATAGTATTGCCGCGCTTGAACGCCTGCACAACGCCGGATACCGTCTGGTAATGCTCACCGGGGATAACCCAACGACGGCTAACGCGATTGCCAAAGAAGCGGGTATTGACGAAGTCATTGCGGGCGTTCTGCCGGATGGCAAAGCCGATGCGATTAAACGTCTGCAAAGCCAGGGTCGTCAGGTTGCGATGGTCGGCGATGGTATCAACGATGCGCCCGCGCTGGCGCAGGCGGACGTCGGTATCGCGATGGGCGGCGGCAGCGATGTGGCGATTGAAACCGCGGCGATTACGCTGATGCGCCATAGTCTGATGGGCGTGGCGGATGCGCTGGCCATTTCGCGCGCGACGTTGCGCAATATGAAGCAAAACCTGCTTGGCGCATTTATCTACAACAGCATTGGTATCCCGGTGGCCGCCGGTATTCTGTGGCCGTTTACCGGTACCTTGTTAAACCCGGTAGTAGCGGGTGCGGCAATGGCGCTGTCTTCCATTACCGTCGTGAGCAATGCCAACCGGCTATTGCGCTTTAAACCGAAAGCGTAAAAAGTCTATACCCAAAATAATTCGAGTTGCTTAAAGGCGGCAAGGGAGTGAGTCCCCAGGAGCATAGATAACTATGTGACTGGGGTGAGCGAGCGTAGCCAACACATAAGCAACTTGAAGTATGAAGGGTATATATCAGGCAGCATCAGCTGCCTGATATATTATTAAGCCATCAGTAATTTACCGTATCAATATATAAAAATTTAACCTCACATCCTATAGAAAAATAAAAAACAACATTTTATAATGTTTTTTTGAATCATAAGGATGTGTTATTTATGTTTAGAAAAGCAGTTACTCTTCTTTTCCTGCTTTCTCCCGCAGTTAGTTATGCAGGATTATTTGATTCCAGTCCAGAGTTAAAATGCGGCAACGATAATGCAGTCACGGCGGCAAAAGAGTGGATCTATAATGAAGCATTAGGTCGTTTACAGCAAAGCTATATTAAAGCGCCCTCCACGCTTTTCTTCGATATCCCCCAGACTCAGTACGAGCAGCAACTCCGGGCTATTCCTGTTCAATTCAGTGATGTAATAACGCAGAACCCTCAACCAGAAAATGCTAACCTACGAACTTGCTCGGCTACCGTCACCATAGGTATTCCTCAGCCATTTCTTAAATTAATGAAAGACTTACCAGATACTCTATCCTATATTTCACAAGAAAACAGCCAGGTAATAAATAATACGATGACCTGGAAAGAGGTTAACTACAATATCCAGCTTGCTGACAACAACAAAGATATTGTCGTCACCCCTGTGAAAAAAATTTATAAATTGACGTGGTCTATTTATGTAATGGCAAGAATGACGGTATCTGGTGATAACCTCATAAAGAAAAAAAATAGCTCACTGATTGAAATCGCAGCAAAGAAATTTGAGAGTAGAGATCGCGAGCTTAATCAGGTCTGGAATTCACTACCCGCCTCTGCCCGAACGGCATTAAAACAAGAGCAGCGAGTCTGGGTGACAAAAAAAGAGCAGCAGTGCGGCAAACTTAGCGATGCAAAATCCGAGGCCTTACCTGCTGAAAAGCGCATCAGTATTTATAAATGCCAGCTTGAAATGACCATCGCCAGAACGGCCTATCTCGACGGCAGCGAATAACCCGACCGATCGTTGACGTCCCGTCAGGGCGCATTGCGCCCTTTTCTCCAACGCGCTAGCATGAGCTTTTTCAAAGGGAGCGCGTATGGAGCTATTAAATCAACTTAAACGTTTATGGCGCGCGCTGCGTGGTACCTCAAATAGTTGGCCTGCTATCGATCTCTCCCTGCCCGGCGGTCGTCATCTGCATCTGGTTGGCAGTATTCATATGGGGACGCGCGATATGGCTCCTCTTCCAGCAAAGCTGGTGAAAAAGCTACGCCAGGCCGACGCGCTGGTCGTTGAAGCGGATATTTCCGGTAACGAAACGCCATTCAGCAATCTCCCCAAATGTCCGCCGTTGGTCGAACGTCTCAGCGCCGGGCAGCTAAGCGCACTGGAAAAACGGGTCAGCGAGTTGGGTATGCCGCTGATCCATTTTGATAATCAACCTTTATGGCAGATAGCTATGGTGCTACAGGCCACGCAGTCGCAACGGCTGGGATTGCGCCCGGACTATGGCATTGATTATCAGCTATTACAGGCTGCCCGCGAAGTGTCGCTGCCGGTGCAAGAGCTGGAAGGGGCGAAACACCAGCTCGAACTACTATGCGATCTGCCCGATGGCGGGATGGCGCTGCTCGACGACACGCTGACGCACTGGCACACCAACGCACGGCTTTTGCAGGTGATGATCGGCTGGTGGCTTGAACAGCCGCCGACCAGCGTCGGCGCTTCGCTCCCCAGAACGTTTAGCCAACCGCTGTATGATGTACTGATGGTGAAACGCAATGAAGCCTGGCGCGACGCGCTGCTGGCACTGCCGCCGGGACGCTACGTGGTAGCCGTAGGGGCGCTACATCTGTACGGCGAAGGCAACCTACCGCAAATATTGAAATAAAAAAATGGCCAATATCGCTATTGGCCCGTCAAAGAGGAATTTCATCGTTATTATTATCCCGACGCTTTCGCTTCGGATCTTCAGATTGTCGCTCAAAGTTGCCGCAACTGCCAAGACCTAATGCACAAGATTATACTATTTTTTAGTCCGCTTTCGGGCGTATGCTGATGGCAAATCACGTCTGTAGTAAGAAGGAACGTTATGACACCCGCAGTTAAGTTACTCGAAAAGAATAAGATTCCGTTTAACATTCACACCTACGATCACGATCCGAATGAAACTAACTTTGGCGATGAAGTGGTGCGTAAGCTCGGGCTAAACGCCGATCAGGTGTATAAAACGCTTTTGGTTGCCGTGAATGGCGATATGAAGCAACTGGCCGTCGCCGTGACGCCTGTAGCCGGGCAGCTGGATTTGAAAAAAGTCGCCAAAGCTCTGGGCGCGAAAAAGGTCGATATGGCCGACCCGATGGTGGCGCAACGCACCACGGGATATCTGGTCGGCGGGATCAGTCCGCTGGGACAGAAGAAACGGCTGCCCACGCTGATTGACGCGCCAGCCCGCACGTTTGCCACTATTTATGTTTCCGGTGGTAAACGCGGGCTGGATATTGAACTGGCGGCTGACGATTTGGCCGCCATACTGGGTGCTAAATTCGCTGATATCGCGCGTCGGGATTAAGCCTGCGTAAAATACATTGCCGGATAGCGGCGCAAACGCCTTATCCGGCCTACAGCATACAGAATCCGTAGGCCTTAAGGCTGCGCGCCATCAGGCAGAAATGGCTATCCGTACCGCTACAGCCAGCTCACCTCACCCTTTGGCGTAAACGCCGCCGCATCCAGCGGTGAATTTTGCTGAATAAACTCTTTCAGCACTTCCGCGTCAATAAACCCGGTATTCACGTATCCCGGTTTGTTATCGATGCGCGGATAACCATCGCCGCCCGTGGCGTTGAAACTCAGCGTCGCCATGCGATAGGTTTTGGCCGGATCAACAGGCTCGCCTTTGATTTTCAGATCGGTGAGCTTGCCCGCTTTGGCGACAAAGCTCACATTGGCGAACTGTGGATAAGCGCCGGAGTCCGGTTTCATCTGCGCTACGGCGGTGAGATAATCAACCACCTCTTTGCCGCTCATATCGGCATACACCACAATGTTGCCGAACGGCTGTACCTTGAGCACGCTTTTATAGGTAATATCTCCCGCCTCAATCGAGTCGCGAATACCGCCGCCGCTCATCACGCCAAAATCGGCGCCGGTGCGCGCGATCTGCGCAGCCAGAATCACCCGTCCCATATTGGTCTGGACAAATCTGACCTTACTGCGATCGCCTTCAAGAAGGCCATTCACGCTACCAATTTTCACCTCCAGTTGCGCTTTACCTTTATTCTGGAACGGCGTTAATAACGAGAGCATTTGCGGATTTTCGGCGATTTCCGGCGTGTAAAGTACACGCTCGCTTTTCCCGTTATCCCAGGTCACTTTTTTCTTGAGATTTACCGGAATAAGCTGGTAGTTAACCATTTTCATCTCGCCGTTACGGAATTCGAAATCCGCGCGGCCCACATATTTACCCCACTCATGCGCCTGCACGATCCAGATACCATTTTGCTTATCCGGCGCGCAGGGCGTTCCCGGTACGTAATTCACCTGTTTTTTATTTTCCGACGCCATGCATACCGGGTCTTGTGAGTGACCGCCCACAATCATCGCCAGCGAACCGGCAGGCAGGCTACGCGCCATCTCGACGTCGCCCGGCGCATTCGAACCGTGATCGCCGTTGTCATAATGTCCCATATGCGTGGTCGCGATAATCACGTCCGGTTTTTCATTCATATTAAGTTCCTGAATCACCACGTTTGCTTCTTCAGCAGGTTTACGAAACTCAATATCGGTGAAATATTCCGGGTTGCCTATTTTCGCCGTGTCATCGGTGGTTAAGCCAATTACCGCGATTTTTATATCCTGGCGTGTAAAAATAGCCCACGGCTTAAACAGACGCTCGCCGGTACTTTTTTGATAAATATTGGCGGAAAGAAAGGGAAACTTCGCCCACTTTTCCTGCTGGCGCAATACGGTGAGCGGGTTATCAAATTCATGATTACCGACGGCCATAGCGTCGTAGCCAATCAGATTCATCCCGCGGAAATCGGGCTCCGCATCCTGGAGATCGGATTCCGGCACCCCGGTATTAATGTCGCCGCCGGATAACAACAGGACGCTTCCCCCCTCTTGCGCCACCTCTTTACGGATACTGTCCACCAGCGTTTTTTGCGCTGCCAGACCATATTCGCCATATTCGCTGCGCCAGAAGTGACCGTGGTGATCGTTGGTATGCAGGATAGTAATTTTATAGGTTTTATCTTTTTCGTAAGCCTGTGCAGGCTGAGTCGTCAGCGCGAACGCCGCCAGTAACGCTAGCGCCACACCCCGTTTCAAAAATTTCATCTTTCTCTCCCTGACTCAATATCAACCGCAGAAATTACCTTTCCTTGCAATAATAGACAAATATGTTTTCAGAATTGAGACTTCCTTCAAACACATTTCACAGGTATGTTAGGCAAGTAATAATTACACATCCTACTATCTCCAACATCGCATAAAATTTAAGTGACTTTCTATGGCCATGAGTGAACCAACCCAGCCGTTAGCCGGCGCGCCCGCAGCGGCCGCTAAAGCACGTACTTCGTTTGGTATTTTGGGCGCGATCAGTCTTTCCCATCTGCTGAACGATATGATTCAGTCGCTAATCTTAGCCATTTATCCCCTGTTGCAGGCGGAGTTCTCACTGACTTTCGTCCAGATAGGTTTGATCACCCTGACGTTCCAGCTCGCCTCATCGCTACTGCAACCGGTCGTCGGCTACTGGACGGATAAATATCCCATGCCGTGGTCGCTGCCTGTCGGCATGTGTTTTACCCTGAGCGGGTTGGTACTGCTGGCAATGGCGGGAAGTTTTGGCGGCGTATTGCTCGCTGCGGCGCTGGTGGGTACCGGCTCGTCCGTTTTTCACCCGGAATCGTCCCGCGTGGCGCGCATGGCCTCCGGCGGACGTCATGGTCTGGCGCAGTCTATCTTCCAGGTCGGAGGTAACTTCGGCAGTTCATTGGGCCCGCTGCTGGCCGCCGTGATTATCGCGCCCTATGGCAAAGGGAATGTCGCCTGGTTTGTGCTGGCCGCGCTGCTGGCGATCGTGGTGCTGGCGCAGATCAGCCGCTGGTATGCAGCCCAGCACCGGATAGCGAAAGGCAAGCCAAAAGCGATAATCGCTAACCCGCTGCCGCGCAATAAAGTCGTGCTGGCGGTCAGCGTATTATTGCTACTCATTTTCTCGAAATATTTTTATATGGCGAGCATCAGTAGCTACTACACCTTTTATCTGATGCAAAAATTCGGATTATCAATACAAAACGCGCAGCTCCATCTGTTTGCCTTCCTGTTTGCGGTGGCTGCCGGGACGGTAATCGGCGGGCCGGTGGGCGATAAAATCGGCAGAAAATATGTGATTTGGGGCTCTATTCTCGGCGTCGCGCCGTTTACCCTTGTTTTACCCTACGCCACGCTGTACTGGACGGGGATTTTAACGGTGATTATCGGCTTTATTCTCGCGTCGGCGTTTTCCGCCATTCTGGTGTATGCCCAGGAGCTGCTGCCAGGACGCATCGGTATGGTTTCCGGCCTGTTTTTCGGGTTTGCCTTCGGAATGGGAGGCCTGGGCGCAGCGGTGTTGGGGCTGATTGCCGACCATACCAGTATCTATTTAGTTTATAAAATCTGTGCTTTCCTGCCGCTTCTGGGGATACTGACCATATTCTTACCTGATAATCGACATAAAGCGTGATTTTATGGCGGTTAAAGGTACGCTTTAACCGCCTGTACATCCTGATGCCATCTTGCTTTGTCCATCCCATACTTATCACTTTTACGTTCCGTGCTCTTTTTGCCTTCAGATCGTATCTTTTTATAAAACACAACCATTTTTTATAAACATCCTGATTGAAATTGTCATAAACTATTACCCGGAGTTTTGGAGTCCAGCAACCAAAGGAGACGGAATGCATCACGCTACCCCGCTTATCACCACCATTGTCGGCGGCCTTGTGCTCGCTTTTATTCTCGGCATGATTGCCAACAAATTGCGTATTTCTCCACTGGTGGGATATCTGTTAGCGGGCGTTCTGGCGGGACCTTTTACCCCTGGTTTTGTTGCGGATACCAAACTGGCGCCGGAGCTGGCGGAGCTCGGCGTGATTCTATTGATGTTCGGCGTCGGGCTGCATTTTTCGCTGAAGGATTTGATGGCGGTAAAGTCTATCGCCATTCCCGGCGCTGTCGCTCAGATAGCGGTGGCGACGCTGCTGGGTATGGCGCTTTCCGCCGTGCTGGGATGGTCATTAATGACCGGCATCGTTTTTGGGCTCTGTCTGTCTACCGCCAGTACCGTCGTCCTGCTGCGCGCGCTTGAGGAGCGACAACTCCTTGATAGCCAGCGCGGGCAAATCGCCATCGGCTGGCTGATTGTCGAAGATCTGGTGATGGTGCTGACGCTGGTCTTGCTGCCCGCCGTTGCCGGCATGGTGGAAAAAGGCGATGTCGGCATAGCCTCGCTGGCAGTCGATATGGGGATAACCATTGGTAAAGTGGTGGCGTTTATCGCCATCATGATGCTGGTCGGACGCCGCCTGGTGCCGTGGATTATGGCCCGCAGCGCCGCCACCGGCTCGCGCGAATTATTTACCCTTTCCGTACTGGCGCTGGCGTTAGGCATTGCGTTTGGCGCGGTAGAACTGTTTGACGTCTCTTTTGCGCTGGGCGCGTTCTTCGCTGGAATGGTGCTTAATGAGTCGGAACTGAGTCACCGGGCGGCGCACGATACGTTGCCGCTGCGCGACGCCTTTGCCGTCCTGTTTTTTGTTTCCGTCGGCATGTTGTTCGATCCGTTAGTCTTGATCCAACAGCCGCTGGCGGTGTTGGCGACGCTTGCCATTATCGTCTTTGGTAAATCGATCGCTGCGTTTTTCCTGGTGCGTATGTTCGGCCACTCGCCGCGAACCGCGCTGACCATTGCCGCCAGCCTGGCGCAAATCGGCGAGTTCGCCTTTATTCTCGCCGGACTCGGCATGGCGCTTAACCTGCTGCCGCAAGCGGGACAGAACCTGGTGCTGGCTGGCGCTATTTTGTCGATTATGCTTAATCCCGTACTGTTTACCCTGCTGGAGAAGTATCTGGCGAAAACCGAAACGCTGGAAGAGCAAACTCTGGAAGAGGCTATCGAAGAAGAGAAGCAAATTCCGGTGGATATCTGTAATCATGCCCTGCTGGTGGGTTTTGGCCGCGTAGGCAGTCTGCTGGGAGAAAAACTACTGGCGGCGGGGATTCCGCTGGTGGTTATCGAAACGTCCCGTACCCGCGTGGATGAACTGCGCGAACGCGGGATTCGCGCCGTGCTGGGCAACGCCGCTAACGAAGAAATCATGAATCTGGCGCATCTGGACTGCGCCCGCTGGCTGTTGTTGACCATCCCCAACGGTTACGAAGCCGGTGAGATTGTCGCCTCAGCGCGGGAAAAAAGTCCTGATATCGAGATAATCGCCCGCGCGCACTATGATGATGAAGTGAAATATATTACCGAGCGGGGAGCTAATCAGGTAGTGATGGGCGAGCGAGAAATTGCCCGGGCGATGCTGGAACTGCTTGAAACGCCGCCCGCGGGTGAAGTCGTCGCCAGTTAAGGGTTTGCCGGACGGCCCGATGCGCGCAGCGCCATCGGGCAAGCCAGATTAGCGATCCCAGTATGACTCTTCCAGGCTGTCCTCACGCTCCGGCAGCCCGCGTGTCAGACGCGGAGAGTGCTGGTTCAGTACCTGATAACTGACACGGTTAGCATATTTACACACCTGCGCCAGCGACGAATAGGTCAGCCAGGTGAATTTGTGCTTACTGGAGTTCGGTACGTTGCTACGATGGTAACTGTTCGCCGTAATATCGTGCAGCAGCGCCGCCAGCGCGCCATCGCCCGCGCCGTTGGTGTTCATGATTTTTTCCGGCCCGCCCATATACGGCGCAATATGCGAATAAACGCGCAGCGGATTAATACAATCTTTATGGCGCATTGCCCGGCTAAATTCATACTGGTTAAATTCAGCAATAGCCCCCGGCAGCAGCGGATGCTGGGTTTTACGTTTTGCTTCCTCTTCGGTGAAGCCTGCCATATATAACCCTATCGGTCCGGCGGTGCATAACACCAGGTCGACCCAGTCCAGCGCCTTATCCGCCGCCAGCAGCGGGTCGTTTTCGCCGGTCAGCGCTTCCGCTTCTTCTTCATTCATTGCCAGAATCGAGACATTCTCTTTGAGAAACGCCTGCCACCACTGCGGATTATCGGCGATCACAAATTTGGTGCCCAGCGTCATGACAACCGGCACGTTATGCTTTTTCGCGTATTCGATCGCTTTCATCGTCGCGTCAGGCATCGGTTCGCCAGGCTTACAGCGCACCAGATATGAGGTCAACACCAGCGCGGAAGCGCCAGCGATCACCGCTTCCGGAATACTTTCCGCCCGTAACTGATTCATATGGCCGGGGCTGATAGCGAAGGTACGCTCGCCGGATTCGCCAATCAGCGTGAAACAGCGGCCAATCGGGCCATCTACCGCTTGCAGATAATTCAGGTCGGTACGGCTGGAAGTATTACACAGGTAACGATAAGCGTAGCTGCCAATCTCAATGTTGCTGCACATCACGCCCAGTAACACCGAACGGTCATCCGCCAGTACCGAGTAATTATGCATCGTATTGCCTATGGTACCGCCAGCAAACTGATGGGTGATCAGATTTTCCCGCGTCAGTTCCTGATACAGCTTCTCCGCCACCTCGTCTTCTATCACCAGAGAATGCCCGGCGCTTAATCCATAGCGTGTAATAAAATCATCATCCACTTTCGCCTCAATATCCACCAACGTCTGGTCGATACCGACGACCCAGGAGGCGTTAGTTTCCTGTTCTGGCTGAATTTGTTGCAACAACGGGTCACGCGCATTGACGGGAAAATAGTGTTTGGATTTACGTTTACCGGGAAATTTCATGATTGTGCTTACGGATGAATAACGGAGCGCTGCATGGTAGCACATTCCCCCTGCTGCGCGCGACGGACGATGGCGTTTCAATATCGGACGACGAGATCGCAGTTTCTCCAGCCGCGTTTTTTACAATGGTTCACTTTCACAAGGAGCGTTTTATGAAGCCGGAAAATAAAATTCCCGTACTCACCCGACTGTCAGACGAAATGACAGCCGTCGTAAACTTCCAGCAACCAGACCTTCCTCCCTGGCCTGCCGATGGCGATATTGAGACCCAGCGTCAGTATTATCTTCTTGAGCGCCGTTTCTGGAATGCCGACGCGCCGTCCATGACCACCCGCACCTGCGTCGTCCCTACGCCTTATGGCGATGTAACAACTCGGCTCTACTCGCCGCAGCCGACCAGCCAGGCCACCTTATACTATCTGCACGGCGGCGGATTTATCCTCGGTAACCTGGATACGCATGACCGGATAATGCGTCTGCTGGCGCGTTATACCGGCTGCACCGTGATCGGTATTGATTATTCGCTGTCGCCGCAAGCGCGTTATCCGCAGGCCATTGAAGAAACCGTCGCGGTATGCAGCTACTTCTCTCAACATGCCGATGAATACTCGCTCAACGTAGAGAAAATCGGTTTCGCCGGGGATTCCGCAGGCGCCATGCTGGCGCTTGCCAGCGCGCTCTGGTTACGTGATAAGCACATTCGCTGCGGTAACGTTATCGCGATTCTATTGTGGTATGGGCTGTATGGGTTGCAGGACTCGGTAAGCCGCCGTCTGTTCGGCGGCGCGTGGGACGGCCTGACGCGTGAAGATCTGGACACGTACGAAAAGGCCTATCTGCGTAACGATGAAGATCGGGAATCGCCCTGGTATTGTCTGTTTAATAACGATCTCACGCACGATGTGCCGCCCTGCTTTATTGCCAGCGCGGAGTTTGATCCGCTCATTGATGACAGCCGCTTGCTGCACCAGACATTACAGGCGCACCAGCAGCCCTGCGAATACAAAATGTATCCCGGCACGCTGCACGCCTTTCTGCACTATTCGCGAATGATGACAATCGCCGACGATGCCTTGCAGGACGGCGCACGCTTCTTTATGGCGAGGATGAAGACGCCGCGTTAACGGTACGGTGCCGTGAGTTTCAGCATCATATCAATATGTTCCGGCGTCGCGTTCAGCGCCGGAATGTACGCATATTTTTTACCGCCCGCTTCAAGGAAAATCTCGCGGTTCTGTTCCGCTATCTCTTCCAGCGTCTCCAGACAATCCGCGGCAAATCCCGGACACATAACCTGAATATGACCAGTCCCCTTTTCACCCAACATTTTTAGCGTTTCATCGGTGTACGGCGTCAGCCACGGTTCACGGCCAAAGCGTGACTGGAACGTCATCATTACCTTTTCCGGCGGCAGTCCCAATGCGGAAACCAGTTCGCGCGTGGTATCGCGACAGCGCTGCGGGTAGTCATCGCCTTCATCCGCATAACGTTGTGGAATGCCGTGATAGGAGAGCAGAAGCACATCCGGCTCGCCGTGTCTGGCGAACGACTCACGCGCGCTTTTCGCCAGCGCATCGATATAAGCGCCGTCATCCGCGTAATCGCGAATAAATGAGATACCGGGAATACGACGTTTACGCGCCAGTATCCGCCCCAGTTCGTCCCAGACTGCGCCCACCGTTGAGCAAGAGTATTGCGGGTACAACGGCAGCACGACGATATGGTCGACGTCGCTTGCTAACAGTTCATCGACAGCGCTTTCCAGCGAGGGCGAGCCGTAGCTCATCCCCAGCGCGACGGGCGTGTCTGGCAACCGCGCGGCCAGCGCCTGTTGCTGTTCGCGGCTATATACCATGAGCGGCGAACCGCCATCCATCCAGATAGATTGATAGAGTTTCGCGACGCGCGGCGAACGCAGCGGTAAAATAACGCCACGCAGCAGCGGCCACCACAGCAGACGAGGAGTATCCACCACGCGTCTGTCGCTTAAAAATTGTTTCAGGTAGCGCTTTACCGCTTCGGGAGTTGGGGCATCTGGCGTGCCAAGGTTAGCCAGCAGGATACCGGTTTTCGTCTGACGCATTGCCGCCTCTTATCTATTCAAATTGTTGATAATTGTAGCGGAAAAGTGATAAAGAAGAACTAATTGCTGCGAGAGGTAAGACGAGAATTTGCCGAATGGCGCTAACGATACCAGTAGGCCGGATAAGGCGTTCAGGCCGCATCCGGCACCGATTGCCTGATGGCGTTACGCTTATCAGGCCTGCGGGATAATGGCAGGCCTGATAAGCGGTTCACTACGCGAAAAAATTAACCGAGGATTTTTTCCAGCGCTGCGCGCACGTCGGCAACGGCCTGCGTACCATCAACTTTAGCGTATTTGGTGTTGCCCGCTTCCGCTTCTTTCTGGTAGTAGCCAATCAGCGGCGCGGTCATCTGATGATATTCCACCAGACGTTTGCGAACGGTCTCTTCCTGATCGTCTTTACGGGTGGTCAGATCTTCGCCGGTGACGTCATCTTTGCCTTCCACTTTCGGCGGATTAAACTTTACGTGGTAAACGCGGCCAGAGGCGGCGTGTACGCGACGACCCACAATACGGTCAACGATCAGTTCGTCCGGTACGTCGAATTCCAGCACGTAATCCACGACAATACCCGCTTCTTTCATCGCGTCAGCCTGCGGGATCGTGCGCGGGAAACCGTCCAGCAGAAAACCGTTACGGCAGTCTTCCTGGGCGATACGCTCTTTAACCAGCGCAATCACCAGTTCATCGGTCACCAGTTTACCGGCGTCCATGATATCTTTCGCCTGTTTGCCCAACTCGGAGCCTGATTTCACTGCGGCGCGCAGCATATCGCCAGTGGAGATTTGCGGAATACCATATTTCTCCATGATGAACTGAGCCTGAGTTCCTTTACCCGCGCCCGGAGCGCCAAGCAGAATAATACGCATTACGAAAATCCCCTCAAAGGTTGTCGATATTTTTTAAAAAGCGCTAAACGATACCACCATCACGCATTTCGCTCAAGGAAGCCGCCTGATGCTGAAACGGTTAACGAAGAGAAATCCAGAAAAGAGAAGGTATTATAAAAAATGCCGGATGGCGCTGGCGCTTATCCGGCCTACAAACAGTACTCGTCCGTAGGCCGGATAAGACGCTTCGCGTCGCCATCCGGCAGTCACAAAACAGTACTCGCCCGTAGGCCGGATAAGACGTTTCGCGTCGCTATCCGGCAATCAGATGAGCGTTATCAGGACACCAGCAACTGGTTCATACGGCGGATAAACTGGTTCGGATCTTCCAGCGTACCGCGTTCAGCGAACAGCGCCTGATCCAGCAGCAGCTCGACCCACTCTTTAAACTGCGCTTCATCCTCGGTATCGGCAGTGCGTTTGACCAGCACATGATCCGGGTTGAGCTCAAAGATGTATTTCACTTCCGGCACGGACTGACCGGCCGCGGCGAACAGTTTCGCCATCTGGGTGCTCATTTCATCCGCATCGGTGGTGACAATCGCCGGCGTGTCGGTTAAACGGTGCGTCAGACGCACCTCTTTCACGCGATCGCCCAGCAGGGTTTTGACACGCTCCACGAACGGCTCAAGCGCCTTTTCCGCTTCTTTCGCGTTTTCGTCGACTTCATCCGCCAGTTTTTCGATGGACTCATCGGCTTTAGCGACCGACTGGAATGCTTTACCGTCAAACTCGGTCAGGTAGTTCATCATCCACTCGTCGATGCGATCGGAGAGCAGCAGCACTTCGATGCCTTTCTTACGCAGCAGCTCCAGGTGCGGGCTGTTTTTCGCCGCCGCATAGCTGTCTGCGGTGATGTAGTAGATTTTTTCCTGCCCTTCTTTCATCCGGGAGACGTAATCTTCCAGCGACACAGTCTGGGCGGAAGAGTCGGTATGGGTGGAGGCAAAGCGCAACAGTTTGGCGATCGCTTCCTGGTTGGCGTGATCTTCCGCCGGGCCTTCTTTCAGCACCAGACCGAACTGTTTCCAGAAGGTTTGATATTTTTCCGCGTCGTCTTTCGCCAGTTTTTCCAGCATTTGCAGAACGCGTTTGGTCAGGGCGCTGCGCAGATTACGCGTTACCGTGCTGTCCTGCAGGATTTCACGGGAGACGTTCAACGGCAGGTCGTTAGAATCAATCAGGCCGCGCACGAAGCGCAGATAGTTCGGCATGAACTGCTCGGCATCGTCCATAATGAACACGCGCTGTACGTACAGCTTCAGACCATGTTTGTGATCGCGGTTCCACAGATCCCACGGCGCCTGCGACGGGATATACAGCAGGCTAGTGTACTCCTGCTTACCTTCCACGCGGTTGTGGCTCCAGGTCAGCGGATCGGTGAAATCATGCGCGATGTGCTTGTAAAACTCGTTGTACTCGTCGTCTTTAATTTCCGACTTGTTACGGGTCCACAGCGCCTGGGCCTTGTTGATTTTCTCCCAGGAAATCACGGTTTCGCCGTCTTTTTCTTCCCGTTTTTCAATCTCTACCGGCAATGCGATGTGATCGGAATATTTACTGATAATCGAGCGTACGCGCCAGTCATCGAGGAATTCATCTTCGCCTTCACGCAGGTGTAAGGTGATTTCCGTACCACGGTCATTTTTGGTGATATCGGCAACGGTGTATTCGCCTTCGCCTGCCGATTCCCAGAACACGCCATTTTCCGGCTTGTCGCCTGCCGCACGAGTACGTACGGTCACTTTATCGGCCACAATAAACGCGGAATAGAAGCCTACGCCAAACTGACCGATGAGCTGGCTATCTTTCGCCTGATCGGACCCCATTGATTCGAGGAAAGATTTGGTGCCGGACTTGGCAATGGTGCCTAAGTGGTCAATCACCTCATCACGATTCATCCCCACGCCGTTATCGGCAATGGTCAACGTACGCTTATCTTTATCGAAAGAGACGCGCACACGCAGCTCGCCATCTCCTTCATACAGGTCCGGGTTTGACAGAGCGCGGAAACGCAGCTTATCCGCCGCATCTGAGGCGTTAGAGATGAGTTCACGCAGGAAGATTTCTTTATTGGAATAAAGAGAATGGATCATCAGGTGCAGAAGCTGTTTAACTTCTGACTGAAAACCACGCGTTTCTTGTCCTTTCATGTGGATAGACCTCAACAATGCCATTTTTAATGGTAAAAATACGTTGAGGGTGAGATGGGGACAAGCGGGTGTGATTTCAAGCGGAGGCCGCGAATGCCGCCTCCGTTTGTTCAGAAAATAATCTTATGGCGTCCCGCCAGCGAGTGGGACAGCGTCGTACCGTCGACCATCTCCAGTTCGCCGCCAACCGGCACGCCGTGGGCGATACGGCTGGCTTCGACGCCGGCCTCCGCGCACAGCTCGGCAATATAGTTCGCGGTAGCCTCCCCTTCAACCGTCGGGTTGGTCGCGAGGATCAGCTCACTGATTTTTTCTGACGCCAGCCGCTGTTCCAGACGATCGAGACCGATATCATCCGGCCCGATGCCGTCCAGCGGCGACAGGTGGCCCATCAGCACGAAATACCGCCCGGAAAATTGCCCGGTCTGCTCAATGGCGTAGATATCCGCAGGACTCTCCACCACGCAAATCTGGCCGTTTTCCTGACGCCGCGGGTTCGAGCAGATATTACAAACATCCTGCTCGGTAAAGGTGCGGCAGTCGGCGCAGTGGCCGATTTCCGACATCGCCCGGGTCAGCGCCTGCGCCAGGCGCATTCCGCCGCTGCGATCGCGCTGCAACAGGGTAAACGCCATCCGCTGCGCCGACTTAGGGCCGACGCCCGGAAGGCAGCGCAACGCTTCCATAAGCTGAGTTAACAGCGGACTGGTTTGCATCAGAATGGCATCTTAAAGCCTGGCGGCAGTTGCATACCGGAAGAGACGGAAGCCATCTTCTCTTTTTGCGTCTCTTCAATGCGGCGCGCCGCATCGTTGAAGGCCGCAGCGACCAGATCTTCCAGCATCTCTTTGTCATCTTCCAGCAGGCTTGGGTCAATTTCCACGCGGCGGCAGTTATGCGCGCCGTTGATGGTAACCTTCACCAGACCCGCGCCGGATTCGCCGGTCACTTCCAGCTGCGCAATCTCTTCCTGCATTTTCTGCATTTTTTCCTGCATCTGCTGGGCCTGTTTCATCAGATTGCCCAGACCGCCTTTTCCAAACATAAGCTCTCTCTCTTGATGGTTCACAATCGCAAGCCAGGCTTACGATCAAATGGGGCGGATACTCTCTTCATCCAGCTCGGCGTCGAAGAATCGACGCAGCGTCTGAATGTTATTATCCGCGATAATTGACTCACGCGCTTGCGCGAGTTTCTCTTCATAAATAGCCTGACGCCATTCCAGCGGCGTACGCACCGCGGGATTATCATCTTCAACGATGGTCAGTTCAACCGTCTCTCCCGTCAGATCGCTGAGCGCTTGCGCCAGCTTTTGCTGCGCGCCGCTGGAATTGAGGTGCCGCTGCGTCGAGCGCAGATGCAGACAAACCGCGTTGCCGTTCTGCTCCTTCCAGGCATTGAGCGCCACCTGCTCCACCAGCTTAGGCAAAGAAAGCTGGCTTACCTGCGCCGCCCACGGATCGCGCTCAATCGCTTCCGCCGCCAGTTTAGCCGCCAGCTCCGGCGTTTTTTCATGCTCCAGAGCTTTCTTAAGCGCTTTTGGCGTAGCCACCACTTCTTTGGTTTGTACTACCGGCGTGGTGGCCTTCCAGCGATAAGCCTCTTTCTTTACTGGCGCCGTTTCCAGCGCAGACGGCGCCGGGCGCGCCTGTACGCGCTCCGAAACCGAGGCCAGCCGCTCCAGCGCAGAGTTATTCACCGGCCGCGCGCGGGATGCGGCTGCCGGTTCACTCTTTTTTGTTTTGGTTACTCCCTGCGCGCGCTGTAGCTGATTGCGCGCCGCCAGCACCTGACTGGTAGACGCCGGCAGCGGCGCTGGCGATGTCTGCGGCGCGGGCGCCGACTGCTGCTGCACCTGTGGCGGCGTCATTACCGCCGTTGGGGCCACGGGCGCAAAAGACTGCCGCGGCGTTTCAGGCTCCGGCAAGGGCATACGCGGGTGAAACGCCAGCGCACGCAGTAACGTCATTTCAACGCCCATCCGCCGGTCCGGCGCCCAGGGCAATTCTTTGCGACCAATCAACAACGTCTGATAATAGAGCTGAAGATCGCCGGGAGGCACCGTCCGGGCAAGTTCGCGCATCCGTTGCTCGATAGCCGCCATATCGCTGCCTAACGCGGCAGGCGAAAGTTGCACCATCGCAATACGGTGCAGCAGGCTAAGCATTTCGACCAGCAGCGCTTCCCATTCAATACCGCGCGCCGCCGCCTCGTTGATAAGCGACATGACGCGTTCGCCGTTAGCGTCAACCACTGCCTCGACTAATGACAAAGCCTGGTCGTCGTCCAGCGTACCGAGCATGGCGCTTACCGCCTGCGTCGAAACCTGCCCGTCGCCGCTGGCGATCGCCTGGTCAGTCAGACTTAATGCATCGCGCAGGCTGCCGTCAGCCGCACGTGATAACAACTGCAACGCGCGGGGTTCGTGAGCGATATGTTCCTCATTGAGAATATGCTCAAGCTGATGGCGAATCTGTTCAACATCCAGAGCTTTGAGATGAAACTGTAGGCAGCGCGACAAAATGGTCACCGGCAGCTTCTGCGGATCGGTGGTCGCCAGTAAAAATTTCACATGCGCTGGCGGCTCTTCAAGCGTTTTAAGTAACGCATTAAAGCTGTGGCGCGACAGCATGTGGACTTCATCGATCAGATAGACTTTAAAGCGACCGCGCGCAGGCGCGTACTGGACGTTATCCAGCAGGTCGCGGGTGTCTTCGACTTTGGTACGCGATGCGGCGTCAATCTCAATGAGATCGACAAAACGCCCCTGCTCAATTTCCCGACAATTATCGCAAACGCCGCACGGCGTCGCGGTAATACCGGTTTCGCAGTTCAGCCCCTTCGCCAGCAGTCGGGCGATAGAGGTTTTACCGACGCCGCGCGTGCCGGAAAAAAGATATGCGTGATGAATGCGCCCTAACGACAAGCCGTTCGCCAGTGCGGTCAGCACATGTTCCTGGCCGACGACGTCAGCAAAGGTTTGTGGGCGCCATTTTCTGGCTAAGACCTGATAACTCATTGGCAGGCTCTGAAACGCTGGAAGGTGGATTCATAGAAGGGTAATGCTAACACAACCTCGCCGATACAGCGAGGTTGTCTCTCTGGCTAAAATAGCAGTGCGGATAGCCTGAATCAATGCCCTGGAAACGGCACCAGGCTATAACAGGTAATCCCCTGCTTTTCCAGACGCTGCTCGCCGCCCAGATCGAACAAATTGATGATGAACGCCGCATCGGTGACTTTCCCGCCCAGACGACGGATCAGCTTCACGGTCGCCTCAATGGTGCCGCCAGTCGCCAGCAGATCATCCACGACCAGCACGTTGTCGCCAGGTTTAATCGCGTCGACATGGATTTCCAGCTGATCGGTGCCGTACTCTAATTCATAGGTCTCGGCAATAGTTTCACGCGGTAATTTGCGCGGTTTACGTACCGGAACAAAACCAACGCCCAGCCCAAGCGCAACCGGCGCGCCAAACAGGAAGCCACGCGCTTCGGTGCCGACCACTTTGGTGATACCCGCATTTTTATAACGCTCAACCAACAGTTCAATACTGAGCGCGTAGGCTTTCGGGTCTTCCAGTAAGCTGGTGACATCACGGAAAAGAATGCCCGGTTTCGGGTAATCCTGAATGCTTTTGATGCTGTTTTTGAGAAACTCAAGCTGCTGTGCAGTCGCGGTCATGGATATATGCCTGCTAAGTACGGTGTTACTCACGGCGCAATACTTTTCGGTCAGGGGTAACGCTCGGTTACTCTTTGACCGCCTGCGCCTGTGCTCGAAAACGGTCGAATTTACTGGCTGTGAACGACAATTGCAACAGCGATTCGTGTGCTTCAGCGCTTTTGTTGCTTTTCATCAATCACCGGTATCCGCCACATAAAAATCAGCAGACAGGCCAAAATAACCAACAGCAGCACCCGCACCCACATCATATTCACCAGCCACAGCGATATACCAAAGGTCAGCAATATCAACGCGATCGCTCGCGGTTTCGCTCCCGGCGGCATGGCCCGATAGCGCTGCCAGTGGCGCAGATAACCGCCAAACCATGAACGGTATAACAACCAGGCATGGAAACGCGGCGACGAGCGGGCGAAACACCAGGCCGCCAGTAAAATGAACGGCGTAGTCGGCAACAGGGGCAAAACCACGCCCAATGTCCCTAATACTACCGCCAGCCAGCCAATGATGATTAAAATAGTACGTTGCATAATGCGAATCGTTATCAAACAGAAGGCTACTGTAGCACAGCCTGTCTTATTTTCATCGGGGTGTTGAATTGAAAACCGCTATGCTGTTACAGACGCTGGAAGAGAGGCTGGCGACGCTACGCCAACGCTGCGCGCCGCTGGCGCAACATGCGACGTTAAGCGCGCGCTTTGACCGACATCTTTTCCGTACCCGCAGTACTCTGTTGCAGGGATATCTGGAAGAGGCTGACGCCAATCTCGCCACGTTGCGTCAGGCGGTAAAACATGAGCAACTGCCGCAAGTCGCCTGGCTGGCGGAACATCTGGCTTCGCAACTGGAGGCGATATCGCGTGAAACCGCCGCCTGGTCGCTGCGCCAGTGGGACACCGCCGCGCCAGGGCTTGGCCGTTGGCAGCGCAGACGAATACAGCATCAGGAGTTTGAACGTCGACTACTGGCGATGACACAGGAGCGCAAAATTCGTCTGGCGCAGGCGACCAGCCTTGTCGAACAACAAACGCTGCAAAAGGAAGTCGAGATCTATGAAGGACGGCTGGCGCGCTGCCGACATGCGCTGGAGAAAATAGAAAACGTACTGGCGCGTTTAACCCGTTAATCCTGGAGAAAGTATGTCGCTTGAAAATGCCCCTGATGAAGTCAAACTGGCCGTGGATTTAATTGTGCTGCTTGAAGAGAATCGCTTACCGGCACGAACGGTGCTACGCGCGCTGGAAATAGTTATGCGTGATTATGAAAACAAGTTAAAAAGTACGGAAGACGACTCGCAAACAGAGTAATTGCCCTCTGGTTTGTCCTCGTTGTCGCTGACAGAGTGGTCGCTACAGTCAGGCAACAAGGGACGGGTCATGGAACGTCTCCCCACCACGCCGCACGATGCGGTATTTCGACAGATGCTGATGCAAAAAGAGGTCGCCCGCGACTTTCTGGCTATCCACTTGCCAGAAGACTTTCTTGCAATCTGCGATCTGGATTCACTGAAGCTGGAGTCAGGGAGTTTTGTTGAAGACAATTTACGCAGCCGCTATTCAGATATCCTCTACTCTCTGCATACCCAACACGGCCCCGGGTATGTTTACGCGCTCATTGAACATCAGAGCAAATCAGACCGGCTGATGGCTTTTCGCCTGATGCGTTACGCCATTGCCGCCATGCAGCGTCATCTGGATGCCGGTCATGATACCTTGCCGCTGGTGGTACCAATCCTCTTTTATCACGGTCCGGAAAGCCCGTGGCCCTATAGCCTTAACTGGCATAATATGTTTGTGAAACCGGATATGGCGAAGGCCTTATACAGCTGCGAATTTGCGCTGGTCGACCTGACGATAATGCCGGATAATCAGCTTTTGCAGCATCGGCGGATAGCGATGTTAGAGCTCCTGCAAAAACATATTCGTCAACGCGATTTAAGCGAACTGCTCGACCCCCTTATCACGCTTTTAACGCAGGATCATTTGACGGACACACAGCTCAGTGTGCTGATCAACTATATGTTGAAAGCAGGAAACGCCACAGAACCCAGGGCGCTGATTCGTCAACTGGCGCAGGGCGCGCCGCAGTATAAGGAACAACTGATGACAATAGCGGAATGGCTGGAAGAAAAAGGCCGAACGGAAGGGTTGCGAAAAGGCCTTGAGCAAGGGTTAGCACAAGGCCGTGAGGCCGAAGCGCGCGCTATTGCCCGCAAAATGCTTGCCAACGGGCTGGAACCTGGGCTCATCGCCAGCGTCACCGGCATTACGCCGGAAGAGCTTTCTACGCTTTCGCATTAGCGGCGCCGCGCGCACTCATAAAGCGCGCGGCCCACCGCCTTTTAGCTTGCCGTAGGCGCCAGATCGCCGCCGTTGAGATCGCGCTTCACTTCAGTGACTTCGTCGCCCTTCGCGTTATGCAGATGCACCTCAAGCTGGTTAAAGGCGATATTGATATCATTTTCACGGCACAGTCGATCGATCGCGCGGTTCAGTTCATCCACCGTATGGCTACGATCGCGCAATTCA
Source organism: Salmonella sp. NW645 (assembly GCF_051703725.1). Lineage (NCBI taxonomy): Bacteria > Pseudomonadati > Pseudomonadota > Gammaproteobacteria > Enterobacterales > Enterobacteriaceae > Salmonella > Salmonella sp. NW645. Next base: position 230,772 of record NZ_JAMMKR010000003.1, read on the forward strand.
CGCACGTATAAACGCAGTTCATGATCCAGAGTGCTGGCGCCAAAGGTGGTGAAGAATACGGCAGGTTCCGGATCGTGCATCACCTTCGGATGCTCCATCGCCGCCTGTAGCAGGACTCTTTTCACTTTCTCCAGATCCGAGCCATAAGCCACGCCAAGCCGGATCACCAGACGGGTCGTGGTATCGGAGAGGGACCAGTTAATCAGCCGCTCCGTCACGAACGCTTTGTTCGGAATGATCACTTCTTTACGATCAAAATCGGTAATAGTGGTAGCGCGAATACGAATCTTACTGACCGTGCCGGAGTAGGTGCCGATCGTTACCGTATCGCCAATGCGTACCGGACGTTCGAAGAGGATGATTAAACCCGAGACAAAGTTACCGAAGATCTCCTGTAGCCCAAAACCGAGACCTACCGACAACGCCGCCGCCAGCCACTGGAGTTTATCCCACGAGACGCCGAGCGATCCGAATACTGTCATCGCGCCAACAGCGATAATGACGTAGTTAAGGATCGTGGTGATCGCATACGAAGCCCCCTGGCGCATATTGAGGCGTGAAAGCACCAGCACTTCCAGCAGGCCGGGTAAGTTGCGAATGAGCGCCCAGGCCACCATCGCGGCAATAATGGCGAATAGCAAGCTACCCATCGTCACGCTTTTCACCACCGCAGCGCCAGCTTCGGAGCCGTTGTAGTGCCACAGCGTGATGCTATCAAGATAGCTGAATACGGTGATCAAATCGGACCAAATCGCCCAGAACATAACGCCGAACAGGGCAAGCATTAGCAGCATCGTGATACGTAATGTTTGCTGGTTAATTTGCTCCAGCGCGATGGCGGGTTCCTCCTGTGGCTCCGCGCCTTCCGCTCCCTCTTTTACCAGGTTCTGACGACGAGCCAGCGCGCGTCGCCAGGCAATCCGGCGTGCCGCTACGCTTAACCCGCGCAGCACCGTTTGATAAAGCAGGTTCCAGATAATGACCAGATAGACGGTTTCAATCCAGCGCCCCGCCAGGCGCAGGGTGGTATAGAAATAGCCGGTCGCCGTTAATACCATTAACGCCACCGGAATGATGGAAAGAATCGTCACGGTCACCAGTCGAATGCCGTGAGATTCTTTATCGCGCCAGCTTTCCCGGCACAGTGGCCACACCAGCAATGTTATGACCAGCAGATTGAGGAAAATAACCGCCTGCCCCAGCACGTCATCCATCAGATTCAGCGGCGACAACTCCGCCACCACAGACCAAAAGTGCAGCGGCAGCAATGCGAGGCTAATGCGTACAATCTGGCGACGCCAGTGGCTGGTCAACTGCGCCGGCATACCAAAATGGCGTATCGCCACGCCCTCTTTTTCCAGCACCTTCCAGCACAGTCCAAAGACCAGCCAGAACATCGCGAGCTTTTTACTAAAGGCCCAGAGCAGATCGCTGATATTTAGCTGCATGGTCAGCAAGATCAGTCCAAGCGCGAGGATAATCAGGCACACCGGCAGCGCGCGGATCAGATCGATCAGAATAGCTTTTGGCGTATTGAGCTGACTATCGTTACGCAGCGATCCCACGGCGGCGGCCAGCTTCTGTTGATACGCTTTTAACCATTTCAGACGCCAGCGGATTAAACCGGCGATGAGCAAGAGCGGCAACCCGGCCAAAAAAGCAATAAATACCGCGGGCCAGGCTTTTTGCCAATTCACCGTGATTTTCATGGCGCTGAATTGCTCTTTTAACGTTTGGGGGAACGCTTTAAGCCAGTCCCAGTCCATAGGGCGGTTACTGTTCACCCAAAAAATCTGCTGCGTCAGAATGGCTTTCAGATTTTTCGAGACGCTCATCAACTGCTGCTGGTTAACTTGCAGGTTAATCGCCATCATCAGCTGGTTACCCAACTGTTTATTTAGCTGATCCAATAGCTCACGGCGCATCTCCACCACCTGAAGCAACGCATCATGAACTTCATCATTCACCTCGCTGGTATGCCCCTCCTCCAGCTTGTCGACAAAGGCATCGCTTTGGAATAAGGCATCACGCTGCTGGTTGATTTCAAACTGCTCCAGACGCAAATCCGCAATGCGGTTGGTCATATCTTCGAGTTCGTCGGCGGAGGGCAGGGTTTGCTGCTGTTGATAAAGAATACGCGACAGCAACAGGCTGCCTTTTAAGACGGCAATCTGTTCTTTGATATTTCTTTCCGACTGCAGCGCGCGATCGAGCCAGTTTTTTACTTTAATGTTTTGCTGCATCAACATATTGCCGTTTTCGGTCGCGACAATCAGACGCTGGCTGAGTTGATGGTTAATATCCAGTTCCTGTTTTACCAGTGGGTTCGCCTGGATACGCGCCGTTTCGTCCGGCGAAATGGCCTCCTGGGCCGTTTTTTCCGTTAGCGTAAGTCGTTTACTGTTGACCGCCTCCTGTAAAAGTTGAAGCTGATGTTCAAGGCGATTACTGTTGGCCGTCACGTAATCCCGCTGTTTTTGCAGGGTGTCCTGCAAAACGGTATTCCCTTCAAGACTCTTACGTTGCTGGTCGATCTGCGCATTAAGCAGCGCCTGTTTTGCCTGTAATAACACCTGTTGGCTGGGGCGAAGCGCGGCTTCCCCGACGTTATTGCCGTCCAGACGGTTACGGATTTGCTGTATTTGCTGCGAGGCGGTATACATGGCGTTTTGCACGCGCTCAGGCTGGGTCTGTAGCGAAACAAGCTGGCTGTTATAAGCGGCAAGATCGTTTTGCGAATTTTGCAAATCATCCAGTACCTGCGCCACACGCAGCTCAAGCTGACGTAACGAAAGCGCACTCAGCGTTTTTCGCATTTCATCATCATTATCGACATCGCTCAGCGCATTCAACGCAGCCGTCGCCTGGCGCATTTTTTCAGGCGCCTGCGCCACCTTCTGCCGTAGCTGTACGGTCTCCTCTTTCACCCGCTCGATTTTCTCCAGCGTAGCTAACGTATCAATAAGGTCTTGCTGGACGAGCTTATCCTGGGCGGAGAGATCTTTTTGCTTATTCAGCGTATCCAGCTGGTTTTGCACATCCGCTTTTGACGGCAGGTCGCCATTCGTTTGCCCCCGGGCAAATGCCAGAGACTGACAGGACAGCAGGATAATAAGGACGCTAATTGTAATAAAAACAAAATGCTGTGAACGTTTATAAAGCTGCAACATAGTCATGAGAATGAAGTGTCTGAACCGGCAAGCAGACCGGAAATAATTGAGTCGCAAGAATATCACGCCTGTAACAAACAGAATAGCGACACAGAAAATGTCCAGGAGTTTTCCTGGAATATTATCAGGGGGAGCCGGTGACCGTCGACGCGCGCAGCGTCGGACACAATTGATACATCTCCAGCAGGATCGTGACGTAGGCGCGAGCTTCTTTTTTTAAATCAAACGATTGTGGAGCAAATAACCAGTTTTCCATGAGCCCTGAAATAAAGCTGCGCATCAGTATCGCCGCACGACGGGTCAGCAGATTTTCAGGCAGCATTTTAGCATTAATACAATGTTTTAACGTTTGTTCAATCCGATCGTAACTTTCCAGACAAAGGCTACGTTGCGCCTGTTGAACCACAACCATTTCTCCGACAAACTCACATTTATGGAATATAATCTCCATCAATAAGCGGCGTCGTTCTTCTGTTACAGTAGCTTCAAGAATATGAACTAAAATTTCTCTTAATACAGATAGTGGATCGTCGGGGAATTTTGCCTGATACTCAATCTCAAGCTCACCAATATTGGATTCTGATAGCTCCCAGATCTCACTGAATAAATCCGACTTATTTTTGAAATGCCAATAGATTGCGCCGCGCGTCACGCCAGCAGCGTTCGCAATCTCCGCCAGCGAGGTTGCCGATACGCCTTGCTGCGAGAACAAACGCAGGGCCACATCCAGGATGTGTTGTCGTGTCTCCAGCGCTTGTTGTTTGGTTTTTCGTGCCATATGTCGGTGAATTTACAGGCGTTAGATTTACATACATTTATGGATGTATGTACCATAGCACGACGATAATATAAACGCAGCAATGGGTTTAAGGACCTTTGACCATTGACCAATTTGAAATCGGACACTCGAGGTTTACATATGAACAAAAACAGAGGGTTAACGCCTCTGGCGGTCGTTCTGATGCTCTCAGGCAGCTTAGCGCTAACAGGATGTGACGACAAACAGGACCAGCAAGGCGGCCAGCAGATGCCAGAAGTTGGGGTTGTCACACTAAAAACGGAACCACTGCAAATCACAACTGAACTTCCGGGTCGTACCGTTGCTTACCGTATCGCCGAAGTTCGCCCGCAGGTAAGCGGCATTATCCTGAAGCGTAATTTCGTTGAGGGAAGTGATATCGAAGCGGGAGTCTCTCTCTATCAGATTGATCCTGCGACCTACCAGGCGACTTACGACAGCGCTAAGGGCGATCTGGCAAAAGCGCAGGCCGCCGCGAATATCGCTGAACTGACGGTGAAGCGTTATCAAAAGCTGCTGGGTACGCAGTACATCAGTAAGCAGGAATACGATCAGGCGCTGGCTGACGCGCAACAAGCGACTGCCGCCGTTGTCGCAGCAAAAGCCGCCGTTGAAACCGCACGTATCAACCTGGCGTATACCAAAGTCACCTCACCGATTAGCGGTCGTATTGGTAAGTCATCTGTAACGGAAGGCGCGCTGGTACAGAACGGTCAGGCGTCGGCGCTGGCGACAGTGCAGCAGCTGGACCCTATTTATGTCGATGTGACCCAGTCCAGCAATGATTTCCTGCGCCTGAAGCAGGAGCTGGCAAATGGTTCGCTGAAGCAGGAAAACGGCAAAGCGAAGGTCGATCTGGTGACCAGCGACGGTATCAAATTCCCGCAATCCGGTACGCTTGAGTTCTCCGACGTGACCGTTGACCAAACCACCGGATCTATTACTTTGCGCGCCATCTTCCCTAACCCGGATCACACCTTATTGCCAGGAATGTTCGTTCGCGCACGTCTGCAGGAAGGGACAAAACCAACGGCATTACTGGTTCCACAACAGGGCGTTACCCGTACTCCACGCGGCGATGCCACGGTGCTGGTGGTTGGCGCTGATAACAAAGTGGAAACCCGCCAAATCGTCGCAAGCCAGGCGATCGGCGATAAGTGGCTGGTGACTGACGGGTTGAAAGCGGGCGACCGCGTAGTCGTCAGCGGGCTGCAAAAAGTACGTCCTGGCGCACAGGTTAAAGTGCAGGAAATTACCGCGGATAACAAACAGCAAGCCGCAAGCGGTGATCAACCTGCTCAGCCCAGGTCTTAACTTAAACAGGAGCCGTTAAGACATGCCTAATTTCTTTATCGATCGCCCTATATTTGCGTGGGTGATCGCCATCATCATCATGTTGGCAGGGGGGCTCGCGATCCTCAAATTGCCGGTAGCGCAATATCCGACGATTGCGCCACCAGCAGTGACGATCTCCGCAACCTACCCTGGCGCTGATGCGAAAACGGTACAGGATACCGTCACGCAGGTTATCGAACAGAACATGAACGGTATCGATAACCTGATGTATATGTCCTCCAACAGTGACTCCACGGGGACCGTGCAGATCACGCTGACCTTTGAATCCGGTACCGATGCGGACATCGCGCAGGTTCAGGTTCAGAACAAGTTGCAACTGGCAATGCCGTTACTTCCCCAGGAAGTACAGCAACAGGGCGTGAGCGTTGAGAAGTCCTCAAGTAGCTTCCTGATGGTAGTGGGCGTCATTAACACCGACGGCACCATGACCCAGGAGGATATTTCGGATTACGTTGCCGCCAATATGAAAGATCCGATCAGCCGTACCTCTGGGGTGGGCGACGTCCAGCTGTTTGGTTCGCAGTATGCGATGCGTATCTGGATGAATCCGACAGAGCTGACCAAATACCAACTGACGCCGGTCGACGTGATTAACGCGATCAAAGCGCAGAACGCCCAGGTCGCGGCAGGTCAGCTCGGTGGTACGCCGCCGGTAAAAGGCCAGCAGCTTAACGCATCGATTATTGCCCAAACGCGTCTGACCTCAACGGATGAGTTTGGCAAAATCCTGCTGAAGGTGAATCAGGATGGCTCTCAGGTTCGTCTGCGGGATGTAGCGAAAATTGAGCTTGGCGGCGAAAACTACGACGTCATCGCGAAATTTAACGGTCAGCCAGCGTCAGGTCTTGGCATCAAACTGGCTACCGGCGCCAACGCGCTGGATACCGCTACCGCTATTCGCGCCGAACTGAAAAAAATGGAACCGTTCTTCCCGCCAGGGATGAAAATCGTCTACCCGTATGACACCACGCCGTTCGTGAAGATCTCTATTCATGAAGTGGTAAAAACGCTGGTCGAAGCGATTATCCTCGTGTTCCTGGTGATGTACCTGTTCCTGCAGAACTTCCGCGCGACGTTGATTCCGACTATTGCGGTTCCGGTGGTGTTGTTGGGAACCTTTGCCGTGCTTGCGGCATTCGGTTTCTCGATAAACACGCTGACGATGTTCGGGATGGTGCTCGCCATCGGCTTGCTGGTGGATGACGCCATCGTGGTGGTCGAGAACGTCGAACGTGTTATGACGGAAGAAGGCCTTCCGCCGAAGGAAGCGACGCGCAAATCCATGGGCCAGATTCAGGGCGCATTGGTGGGTATCGCGATGGTACTGTCGGCGGTATTTATTCCGATGGCCTTCTTTGGCGGCTCAACCGGGGCAATTTATCGTCAGTTCTCTATCACCATCGTATCGGCGATGGCGCTGTCGGTGCTGGTCGCGCTGATCCTGACGCCCGCGCTGTGCGCGACGATGCTCAAACCCGTCGCCAAAGGCGATCATGGCGAAGGGAAAAAAGGCTTTTTCGGCTGGTTTAACCGCCTGTTTGATAAGAGCACGCATCACTACACCGATAGCGTAGGCAATATTCTGCGCAGCACCGGGCGTTATCTGCTGCTCTATCTCATTATCGTCGTCGGTATGGCTTATCTGTTCGTTCGTCTGCCAAGCTCTTTCTTGCCGGATGAAGACCAGGGCGTATTCCTGACAATGGTCCAGCTCCCCGCCGGCGCGACGCAAGAGCGCACGCAAAAAGTGCTGGATGAGGTCACGGATTACTATCTGAACAAAGAGAAAGCCAACGTTGAATCGGTATTCGCCGTCAACGGCTTCGGTTTTGCAGGGCGCGGTCAGAATACCGGTATTGCATTCGTGTCGTTGAAAGACTGGGCCGATCGTCCAGGCGAAAAAAACAAGGTTGAAGCGATTACCCAGCGGGCAACCGCAGCGTTTTCACAAATTAAAGATGCGATGGTCTTCGCCTTTAACCTGCCGGCGATTGTTGAACTGGGCACCGCAACCGGGTTTGACTTCGAGTTGATTGACCAGGCGGGACTTGGTCATGAAAAACTGACCCAGGCACGTAATCAGTTGTTCGGCGAGGTGGCGAAATATCCTGATCTGCTGGTCGGCGTTCGACCTAACGGTCTGGAAGATACGCCGCAGTTTAAAATCGATATCGACCAGGAAAAAGCTCAGGCGCTGGGCGTGTCTATTAGCGACATTAATACCACGCTGGGCGCAGCATGGGGCGGCAGCTATGTAAACGACTTTATCGATCGCGGTCGTGTGAAGAAAGTTTACGTGATGTCCGAAGCGAAATACCGCATGTTGCCGGATGATATTAACGACTGGTACGTTCGTGGTAGCGATGGTCAGATGGTGCCGTTCTCCGCATTCTCCTCTTCCCGCTGGGAATATGGTTCGCCGCGTCTGGAACGCTATAACGGTCTGCCTTCGATGGAAATTCTGGGTCAGGCGGCGCCAGGCAAGAGTACCGGTGAAGCGATGGCGATGATGGAAGAACTGGCCAGCAAGCTGCCGTCAGGCATTGGGTATGACTGGACCGGGATGTCCTACCAGGAACGGTTGTCCGGCAACCAGGCCCCTGCCCTGTATGCTATCTCGCTGATCGTCGTCTTCCTGTGTCTGGCGGCATTGTATGAGAGCTGGTCTATCCCGTTCTCCGTAATGCTGGTTGTTCCGCTTGGGGTTATCGGCGCGCTGCTGGCCGCGACCTTCCGCGGACTGACTAACGACGTTTACTTCCAGGTGGGCCTGCTCACAACCATTGGGTTGTCGGCGAAGAACGCGATACTTATCGTCGAATTCGCCAAAGACTTAATGGATAAAGAAGGGAAAGGTCTGGTAGAAGCGACGCTGGAGGCTGTCCGGATGCGTTTGCGCCCGATTTTGATGACCTCGTTAGCGTTCATGCTGGGGGTTATGCCGCTGGTTATCAGTTCCGGCGCGGGTTCCGGCGCGCAGAATGCGGTAGGTACTGGCGTACTGGGCGGGATGGTAACGGCAACCGTACTGGCTATTTTCTTCGTACCGGTCTTCTTTGTGGTGGTACGCCGCCGCTTTAGCCGTAAAAGCGAAGATATTGAGCATAGTCATTCGACAGAACATCGCTGATTTGCTCACTGTAGATAAGGCCGCGCAAGCGGCCTTTTTTACGCAAAAATCATAAAATACGCTTATTGTTAGATTGATTATTTTTTGCCATATTAATAAAAGGTATAATCCTTACTGCGTTAAAGGCTTTTCTTAGGAAAGTTGGCCATTTCTTAATTCAGCCATTAATTAAGAAATATTAAGAATATTCCTGGCTATTTTCTCCTGTCAGAGTCTATTGTTTTAGCCTGAAAAGCTAAAAAACGTTAACCCAATGATTACACAAACAATAAAACTGGTTCCTTTTTAGGCGACCGACGATCACTGTTAAAATTCGAAAAAGTATGGCAACACGCGGCTTTCACGCAATTGTAATTTTTCGTAATATGACGATGAAAAGTTTTTTAGAGTAGATTATAGTTAAATCATAAGGTGACGTGGGAAGTACCAGGTTAGTTAGTTGTATCCATCCCGAAGGTGTTCGGTTAGTTTAAGCCACTAAAAAGGGGATGCATTATGGACGAATACTCACCCAAAAGACATGATATAGCACAGCTTAAATTTCTTTGCGAAACCCTGTATCATGACTGTCTTGCAAACCTTGAAGAAAGCAACCATGGCTGGGTTAATGACCCGACCTCAGCAGTCAACCTGCAGCTCAATGAGCTGATAGAGCATATTGCAACTTTCGCTCTTAATTATAAAATTAAGTACAATGAAGACAATAAATTGATTGCGCAGATAGATGAATACCTGGACGACACCTTTATGTTGTTCAGCAGCTATGGTATTAATACGCAGGATTTGCAAAAATGGCGTAAATCGGGCAACCGCCTGTTCCGTTGTTTCGTCAACGCCACCAGGGCTAATCCTGTTAGTTTGTCTTGTTAAAAATTATTACAATCATAGGTAGAATTTATGTCTGATAAACCATTAACTAAAACTGATTATTTGATGCGTTTACGGCGCTGTCAGACAATTGACACTCTGGAGCGCGTCATTGAGAAAAATAAATATGAATTGTCCGACAATGAGCTGGCTGTATTTTACTCAGCTGCGGATCACCGTCTTGCAGAATTGACAATGAACAAACTCTACGACAAGATCCCCTCTTCAGTATGGAAATTCATTCGTTAATCACGCTACATTACTTTTTAGAGAACACGCAGGTGTTATCTGCCTCCTCGTTCTGGCTAATAACACAACGGGCTATTATAGAACAGTGATATAGATCACATACCGATAGCAGGGAACGTTCCCTCTAATACTTTATTATTGCTTCTATTGCGATAATATCCACCAAGGGGAGCGCGCGATGAGTGACGAAAAACAAAAAATGATCGCTGGGGCACTGTATTGCCCGACCGATGAAACTTTATGCCAGGATCGACTGCGGGCGCGTCAACTCATCCATCAATACAATTATACTACGCCTGATGAAATAAATAAGCGTCAGGCGATTTTACGCGACCTGTTGGGTCGATGCGAAGACGCCTATATTGAACCTTCCTTTCGTTGCGACTACGGCTATAATATTTTTCTTGGTCACTCCTTTTACGCTAACTTCGACTGCGTCATGCTTGATGTTTGCCCAATTCATATTGGCGATAATTGTATGCTCGCGCCAGGGGTACATATCTATACCGCCACGCACCCGCTGGACGCCGTCGAACGCAACAGCGGCAGAGAATTCGGTAAACCCGTCACTATCGGAAATAACGTCTGGATAGGCGGACGAGCCGTCGTTAATCCTGGCGTAACCATCGGCGATAACGTCGTCGTCGCTTCAGGCGCTGTGGTGACAAAAAACGTACCGCCAGACGTCGTGGTAGGCGGAAATCCGGCGCGAATCATTAAAAAATTGTAGTCAAAATGATAACTGTTATGCTAATTCGTGGTTAATCTGTTACTTTTTTCACGTTACACCTCCCTTTAAAATGGGCTGTTACTACCCCTATGTCGCAGAAATCATGAAGGCAAAAGATGACAGAGATACAGCGCCTGCTTAGCGAAACTATTGATGACTTAAACGTCCGTGAAAAACGCGATAACAGGCCGCGTTTTAGTATCAGTTTTATCCGCAAGCATCCTGGGTTATTTATCGCGATGTATGCGGCCTGGTTTGCGACGCTGGCGGTCATGCTGCAATCAGAAACGCTGGTGGGGTCAGTGTGGCTGTTAGTGGTGTTATTTATCGCATTTAATGGCTTCTTCTTTTTCGACATCGCCCCGCGTTATCACTATAACGACATCGATGTGCTGGACCTCCGGGTCTGTTACAACGGCGAATGGTACAACACCCGCTTTGTTCCCCCCACGCTCATTGAGACGATTCTTCAATCTCCACAGGTGGATAATGAACATAAAGTCCAGCTGCAAAAAATGGTTGCCCGTAAGGGCGAACTTTCCTTCTACGATATTTTTACGCTGGCCCGCGCAGAAGCCAGCCGGTAATAAAAAAGTGCGCACCCTCCCTGGTACGCACTGCTTTCCCTGAACTGTTGTTTTTTTAACGCCTTTTTTTACGCCCCTGAACCGCCTTAAAACGCGGATTTGTTTTACAAATCACGTATAAGCGTCCTTTGCGTTTGACTATCTGGCAATCCGGATGCCGTTGTTTTGCATTGCGAAGTGAGTTTAACACCTGCATTTCATTTACCCCCTTTTAGCGCCGATAAAATGACCGAAACGTTTCTGGAAGCGTGCGGCGCTACTTTCGCTATCAAACGTTTTCTGTCTACCGGTATAAAAAGGATGCGATTTTGATGACACATCAATAGTGACATACGGATATGTCACGCCGTCCAGTTCGATTTCACGTTCAGTTTTGATAGTTGATCCCACTTTCACATATTCATTTGCGCTGGTGTCGTGAAATACGACGGTGCGGTATACAGGATGAATATCAGGTTTCATTGCGCCCTCTCGATTATGTTATAACATAACAGCAAAATACGCTATCAACGCTCCTTTTTCAACCGGTAAACATTCACGATCTCTTCCTGGCGGCAAAAGCAACGTGGCGTAACGCGTTAGTCTGGCCCCTGTATCTGTAAAATCGATAAAATAGCTTTATCATTCAAGGGCGCGATTTACGATCGGATATACTTTCTCTACGCTGTGTTTATAAGGACATCACTGTGACAACACGACATCTGGTCAGCCTGGTAACGGGAGTGCTTATCCTGTCTGTCCTTTTCCCGATAGGATTGAGCCTGTGGCTGGCGCACCGTCAAGTTGAAAAAAGGTTTAATGAAGAGCTGGATATCTTCTCGTCCCGGGTAGCGCTACGTACAGAAAGGGTCAGTGACCAGGCAAAAGCCGCGTTAACGCATATTGCCTCCTTTAAAGGCGAGCCCTGCAGCAGCGCCCATTTACTCGCCATGCGCCGCGTGTCTTATAGCTTTCGGTATGTCCAGGAAGTTCTGTATCTTAAAAATTCGATTCCCGTTTGCTCCTCACTTGAAAAAGAGAGCCATATTCCCGCTTTCCCTCCGCCCATGAAAATCACTCGCGACGGTTATCGCGCCTGGTTTACGGCGCAAAACGATCTGGGTATAAAACGCTATATGGCGGCACTCGGGAGCGACAGCTATATCGTGATGATCGACCCGGCGTCCTTTATCGATGTGATTCCGTTTGGCGCATGGCCGATTGACGTCGCTATTATTGGCCGGGAACGCAATACTGTGGTTGCCAGCAGCGGTAACCTTGACCCCGCTATTCTTCCGCTCATTCACCATGAGACGCCCCTGCGGCTGGAAAACCGAGGCATTCAGTATGCTATCCACCCCTTTCCGGAAATGGGCATTACTATCGTAAGCTGGGCACCGACCGCTCCGCTGGAAAGGAGCTGGTATCGACAGGCGTTTATCTGGCTACCGGCGGGCATCGTAACGGGTCTGCTGGCTGCGGCCTTTATTCTGCGTATTTTGCGTCGGCTACAGTCGCCCCGCCACCGTCTCCAGGATGCGATAGACAATCGCGAAATTAACGTACACTATCAGCCTATTGTCTCCCTGAGCAGCGGAAAAATTGTCGATGCCGAAGCTTTAGCTCGCTGGCAACAGGCGGACGGCACCTTCCTTTCGCCGGAAATTTTTATCGCGCTGGCTGAACAAACCGGGCTCACGGAGCCGCTAACCCGGCTAATCATCGAAACCGTTTTTGAAGACATGGGGAGTTGGTTAAAGTCCCATCCCGAACAACATATTTCAATCAATCTTGAGGCATCCGATCTGGCGTCAGAAACGCTGCCGGCGCTGTTAAGCACGCTGCTGAACCGTAGCCAAATTTCTCCGTCGCAAATCGCGCTTGAATTAACAGAACGCGAGTTCGCCGATCCGAAAACCAGCGCGCCAATTGTCGCCAGATACCGTAACGCGGGACATTCAATTTATATTGATGACTTTGGCACCGGCTATTCCAGCCTCAGCTACTTACAAAATCTGGATGTAGATGTCCTTAAAATTGATAAATCTTTTGTCGATGCGCTGGAATATAAAAACGTCACGCCGCATATTATTGAAATGGCGAAAACGCTCAAACTTAAGATGGTCGCAGAAGGCATCGAAACGACCAGGCAAGAACAGTGGCTACGCCAGCATGGCGTACATTATGGTCAGGGCTGGTTATACAGTAAGCCCCTACCCGCTACGGCATTTATTCTTTGGGCGGAACAGCGGCTATAACGTCGCACAGCAGAAAAAAACAGTGTGGAGAGGCACAAATGGGTGGGGGCCCTGCCAGCTACATCCCGGCACACGCGTCATCTGCCTTGGCTGCTTCCTTCCGGACCTGACCTGGTAAACAGAGTAGCGTTGCGGGAGAACCAACAGAGCCCCCATTGAGAGCGTTGTGAACCAACGCGCAGGCGCATTATCACTGCTATATCGTGCAATTGCAACCCATCAGGCATCGGATGCTGGTTTCTTGCGCATCCGGGCTTTCCTCCCCCCTTATTCCAGATTATCCTGAAGCATTAACGCAGGATTCTATTATGGATATTCAGGACACTTTTCCTCAACGCGTCTGGCAAATCGTCGCCTCGATCCCGGAAGGATTTGTCACGACCTACGGTGATGTCGCCCGGCTTGCCGGTTCCCCTCGGGCGGCGCGTCAGGTCGGCGGAGTGTTAAAACGTCTGCCGGAAGGCAGCACTTTACCATGGCATCGGGTGGTGAACCGCCACGGCGCAATATCACTTACCGGGCCGGATCTACAGCGGCAACGTCAGGCATTACTGGCGGAAGGCGTGGTGGTGTCGGGAAGCGGACAAATCGATTTACAACGCTATCGCTGGGTATATTAACCCTCTCCGTAACGGAGAGGGTTGGCGCAGGATTAATACTGGGTAGGCGCAGGAACGGCAGAAGACGGATTGACCTGGGTCGGCGAAGTCGATGGAACCGTCGTCGTCGCACCACCGCCGGCCTGCACAGGCACCGCCGTTTGCTGTACCGGTACCAGCGTCAGATCCGCTTTAGTGCCGCCATTGTTAATCACCGGTTTCACGCTATCGGTAATAAATACCAGCTTATTATCAACGGTGATGGCCGCGCTCAGGAGAATGCGCGCGTTAGGTTGAATATCTGATGGGTTAAACGGCAACACAAAACTGAAAGGCGCCTGTTTACCTTCGGTACGTACCGCTTTTTGCGACAGCACCTTAGACGGCGCATCAGCCAGCGAAGCATCTGAAAGCGTCACGGTCAGCACCGCATCTGGCGGCAGAGCGACCTTCTGGCGGATCCAGACGGTACCGGAAACATTGGGTTGCTGAATAGTAGACTGGTTAGCTGTAATCGACATGTTAGGGTTTGGCGCAGGCGTCTGGATATCAGCGCTTTTATCAGCGCAGGCCGCCAGAGATATCGCAACCGCTAAACCACTTACGATGTGCACGAGTTTCATTCAATTCTCCTTATCATCAATGCACCAGCAGGCCTTTCCCCCCGCCGGAAGAGTGGTTAACAGAAACATAACGTGATTAAGTGTGGCACATGTCACTCATTTTTGCCTGGAATTGGTCTGTTATTCAGACTTTTGTACCCATCGGACCACTTGCAAAATTGCGTTATACTCTGCCCTACCTCGCTTCGGCATCGTTGTCACCTGGAGAGTATGTATGAGTCAGACACTGAATAATTTGCTGACATTATTGAATCTGGAAAAAATTGAAGAAGGACTCTTTCGGGGCCAAAGTGAAGACTTAGGGCTGCGCCAGGTATTTGGCGGTCAGGTGGTGGGCCAGGCGCTCTATGCCGCCAAAGAAACGGTGCCGGAAGCGCGACTGGTGCATTCATTCCACAGTTATTTTCTGCGGCCAGGCGACAGCCAAAAACCCATTATCTATGACGTAGAAGTGCTGCGCGATGGGAACAGCTTCAGCGCCCGCCGCGTTGCCGCTATTCAGAACGGGAAACCCATCTTTTATATGACCGCCTCATTCCAGGCGCCGGAACCGGGTTTTGAACATCAAAAAACCATGCCGACGGCAGTCGGGCCGGAAGGACTACCGTCAGAAACGGAAATCGCGCAATCGCTGGCGCATTTACTGCCGCCGATTCTGAAAGAAAAGTTTCTCTGCGATCGCCCGCTGGAAATTCGTCCCGTCGAATTTCACAATCCGTTGAAAGGTCACGTCGCCGCGCCTGTGCGTCAGGTATGGATTCGCGCCAACGGCACCGTTCCGGATGACATTCGCGTCCATCAATATTTACTGGGATACGCCTCGGATCTGAATTTCCTTCCCGTCGCGCTTCAGCCTCACGGCATCGGTTTTCTGGAAAAGGGCATTCAGATCGCCACTATCGATCACTCTATGTGGTTCCATCGTCCGTTCAATTTTAATGAATGGCTACTTTATAGCGTGGAGAGCACTTCCGCCTCCAGCGCCCGGGGCTTTGTTCGCGGCGAGTTTTATACTCAGGATGGCGCGTTGGTCGCTTCAACCGTGCAGGAAGGGGTAATGCGTAATCACAATTAAAAAACATGCCGCTATGCGGCGTTAATGCCCTGATGACGCTGCGCTTATCCGGCCTACGGTA
Organism: Salmonella sp. NW645; assembly: GCF_051703725.1. Taxonomy (NCBI): domain Bacteria; kingdom Pseudomonadati; phylum Pseudomonadota; class Gammaproteobacteria; order Enterobacterales; family Enterobacteriaceae; genus Salmonella; species Salmonella sp. NW645. Next base: position 246,255 of record NZ_JAMMKR010000003.1, read on the forward strand.
AACTGGATAAGCGCAGCGCCATCAGGCATGTTGCGCAATCACGCGTTATACGCATTCTCGCCGTGACTGTTCACATCCAGCCCCTCGCGCTCCTGCTCTTCCGGTACACGCAGTCCAACAAGGATATCCGCCAGTTTGTAACCAACAAACGCGACAACGCCGGACCAGACGACCGTAATAGCAATACTTTCCAGCTGTACCATCACCTGATGTCCCATCGTAACGCCGTCGACAAAGCCAACGCCGCCCAGCGAACTGGCGGCAAAAACGCCGGTCAGGATACAGCCGACTATTCCGCAAACACCGTGAACGCCAAATACGTCGCACGGATCATCTACCCGTAACAGACGTTTAAGCATGGTGACTCCCCACAATCCCGCCAGCCCCGCAATAACGCCGATAACCAGCGCGCCGCCAACGCCAACATAGCCACAGGCTGGCGTCACGCCGACCAGACCGGCAATCGCGCCGGAACACGCCCCCAGCAGGGAAGGCTTACCGCGTAGCGTCCACTCGCCGATAATCCACCCCAGAATCGCGGCGGCGGTCGCCACCACGGTGTTCACAAAGGCCAGCGCTGCTATCTCGTTTGCGCTCCCCGCAGAACCCGCGTTAAATCCAAACCAGCCGATATACAGAATCGCAGTACCGGTAAAGACCATCGGCAGGTTATGGGGTTTAAATGCTTCTTTCCCAAAGCCGACGCGTTTGCCAATTAAATAAGCCCCTACCAGCCCGGCGATAGCGGCGTTAATATGCACCACCGTACCACCGGCAAAATCCAGCGCGCCGTGAGCAGCCAGCAGGCCGCCGCCCCACACCATGTGCGCAATCGGGATATAAGAGAGCGTGAACCACACCACGACAAAAATCAGTACCGCCGAAAAACGAATACGCTCCGCCAGCGCGCCGACAATCAGCCCGACGGTAATACAGGCGAAAGATCCCTGAAACGCGACATGAATATACTGATAAATCGTACCCGTTACCGCCGTCAACGCGATATTCTTCAACATCGCCCCATCGGCATTACCGAAGAAATGATTCCCTTCGCCAAAAGCCAGCGAATAGCCGTACACCACCCATAAAATACAGACCAGCGCAAAGGTGACGGTCACTTGCGTTAACATTGACAGCACGTTCTTGGCGCGAATTAATCCGCCGTAAAACAGCGCGATACCCGGTATCGTCATGAACAGCACCAGCGCGGTGCAAATCATCATAAAAGCACTATCCGCTTTATCGGCAACCGCCGGCGCGGCTATCGTTAGCCCAGGCAGCAGCGCCATTGAAGCCAGTGTGGTTTTTATCATCGCTATCTTCATTTTTTCATTTCCTGTTGCTGTGTGGCGGGTCTTACAGCGCTGCTTCGTCAGCTTCGCCGGTACGAATCCGAATAACGCGCATGAGCTCCGCGACGAAAATTTTGCCGTCGCCAATTTTTCCGGTGTAAGCCGCTTTACTGATGATATCGATCACCTCTTCCAGTTGGTCGTCGGCGATAGCCACATCAATTTTGACCTTCGGCAGGAAATTCACGCTGTACTCCGCGCCGCGATACAGTTCGGCGTGTCCTTTCTGACGGCCAAACCCTTTCACTTCGGTGACGGTCAGTCCCTGAATGCCAATGGAAGAAAGCGCCTCCCGCACATCCTCCAGCTTGAACGGTTTGATAATCACGGTAACCAGCTTCATAGAACCCTCCAGTCAGAATTAGGTAACGGCTGCCGCCGCGCATGGACTCTTCAGAATGGATATTGCAAAGGATGTGCCAGAAGCTGGCGAGCGAGGAAAGGCGCGGTTAGCGGCGCGTCTTTATATTGACGCGCCCCAACATTGAAGCAGGGAAAGAAAAACGCACCACGACGGTGCATGATGGGCGAGGTTTTGCCCTGTGGCGCCAAACCTTACGCCGCAGGGCCGGGCTCTTCGTGTACGCTGGCGGCTAACTCCTCGCCAACTAGCTGTAATTGATACATTTGCCAGTAGCGCCCTTGCGCCGCCAGCAATTGTTGATGCGTCCCGCGCTCCACCGCCTGGCCGCGATGGAGAACCAGAATGGTATCCGCCTCCACGATTGTCGATAGCCGATGGGCAATAACCACCAGCGTGGTGCGCTCGCGAATCGCCGCCAGCGCCTGCTGTATCGCCTGCTCAGTGCCGGAATCGATGCTGGCCGTCGCTTCATCAAGAATTAATATTTGCGGGGCGTCAACCAGCACGCGCGCCAGCGCCAATAGCTGTTTTTGCCCGACAGACAACGTATTTCCCTGCTCGCCGAGATGCGTATGCAGCCCGTCGCTCAGGCCGCGCGCCAGGTCTGCCAGTTGTACCGTTTCCAGCGCCTGCCACACCTGCGCCTCGGAGACATCGCGCCCCAGCGTCACATTAGCCAGAAAGGTATCCGCCATCACTACCGGGTCCTGTTGAACCATCGCCACGCCCTGGCGTAAAACGCGATGATTAAGAGAGGAGATCTCTCGCCCATCCAGCCGAATTTCGCCTTGCGTCAGAGGGTAGTACCCCATTAATAAGCTGGCGAGCGTGCTCTTCCCGCTGCCGGTGTGCCCCACCAGCGCCACAAAGCTACGGGACGGTACTGATAGCGTAATGTCCTGTAAAACAAGATTATCGTCGCGGTAAGCAAACGACAGATGATCAATATCAATCGCCCCGCTTTGCAACGGCGTGTCGTCGCTGCCATAGAGCTGGCGCGGGCGATCCATCAGTTCAAAAACACGCTCTCCCGCCACAACCGCCTGCTGTAGCATGGATTGCTGGGTGGTCAGTTCAATGAGCGGCTCGTTCAGACGTGACAAATAGCTAATGAACGCATACAGCACCCCGACCTCAATCGTGCCGGCAGACGTAAAGCTGAAAAGCATCAACAGACCGCACAAAATGAGCGCAGAAAAGAGGCTAAGCAGCGGACGCAATAAAAAGCCGTCTAAGCGTAGTGTCTGCATCCGCGCCATGTAGTGCGAGCGGCTGGCCTCGCCCATGCGTTCGCCGAAGCGCGCCTGCTGGCGAAACTGCTGAATTACGCTCATCCCGTTGATGATTTCGTTAAAGCCGTCGTTAATATCCGCCAGATATGCCCGCACGCGGCGTACAATCGGCGTGCTGTAGCGCTGATAAATGATCATCACGGTCAATACCGCCGGAAAAATCAAAATCGCCACCAGCGCCATCCGCCAGTCAAGGCTGAACATGGCGACCAGCATGGCGCCGATCAACGCCGCGCTACGTAATACCGTCGCGACGACCGTGACGTACAGATCGCGGATGACTTCCGTATCGTTGGTCACGCGTGAAATTAATTGTCCGACAGGCTGCGTGTCGAAGGCGCTTAGCGGCTGACGCAAGGCGGCATCCATGACGTCCGTGCGCAAGGACTGAACCACGCCAACGGCCGCCCGGTTAAATAATAAAGACTGGGCGTAATGCAGACCCGCCGCCAGAAATTGTAGCCCCACATAGGCGGCCGCCAGCCCCGCGACCTTGCCCAACGGTAAATGGTGGCGGGCCACCATGTTATCAATGAAATAGCTGATCAGCAGCGGACCGCTAACCTCCGCCGCTGCCGCAATCCACAGCATCATCACCGCGACAGAGAGCGGTTTTCGCCATGGCGAGCCATACGCCAGCAACCGTTTCAGCGTCGGCCATAGCTGTCCAAAACTACGCATTCACCGCCTCCTCGCCGCGTTCCGGCGCGTCATCCAGAGCGGCCTCCAGTTGCTGATAGCGATACATATCGCGATACCAGCCAATCTGCTGCGCCAGTTGATCGTGATCGCCGCGCTGAACAACATGACCATGTTGCATAACGATAATTTCATTGGCGTCGGTCAGCGCGGATAAACGATGCGCGCTGATGATGACCGTACGCCCTTCGCCCCACTGGCGCAAATTATGCAAAATCTGATGCTCCGTGCGGCCATCTACTGCAGAAAGCGCATCATCGAGAAGCAGAATTTCCGCATTTAACAGCAGCGCTCTGGCAATCGAGATACGCTGTTTTTGCCCTCCCGATAACATGACGCCACGTTCACCTACCTGCGTGTCGTAGCCCTGAGGCAAGCGGAGAATATCCTCATGTACGCTGGCTAAACGCGCCACCTGTTCAATCTCCTCCTGAGTCGCCTCCGGGCGTCCGAGCGCAATATTATTGGCAATAGAGTCCGAGAACAAAAACGGCGTCTGGCTGACGACCGCCAGTCGGCTACGCCAGCTATCCAGTTGCAGATGCGTCAACGGCATGTCATGGAATCGGATCTCTCCCTGCGTCACATCAAAATGGCGCTGGATAAGCGACAATATTGTGCTTTTCCCCGCGCCGGTCGGACCGCATATCCCCAGCATCTGACCCGGTTTAAGACGAAAGTTCACATTCTCCAGCGCCGGATGCGTCGTTTGCGGATAGCAAAACTCACGAATGGCCGCCGTCAGTTCGCCGCGCCCCGCCGGGACCGGCTCTTCGCCATCCTTAACTACCGGCGCTTCCGCCAGCATGGCGCGGATGCGGCTGTAAGCGGCGCTACCCCGCTCCACGATATTAAACATCCAGGCCAGCGCCAGCATCGGCCAAATCATCAACCCCAGATACATCATAAAGCTGGTGAGTTCGCCCAGCGTCAGGCTGCCGTTAACCACCATCCAGCTTCCGCCGCTAATCGCGAGCAGGTTCGCCATGCCAATGGCGATGTAAATGGTTGGATCAAAACGCGCGTCAATACGCGCCACGCGCATATTTTTCTTGCCGGTATCTTCGGCATCCGCCGCAAACAGCGAAGACTGGCGGTCCTCCAGACCAAACGCTTTGATCATGCGGATGCTGGTCAGACTCTCCTGCGTGCGGTCGTTCAGGCTGGAGAAGGCGGCCTGCGCCAGTTTGAAATAGTCATGCAGCCGATCGCCGTAACGTTTGATCATCAGCGCCATAATCGGCATCGGCAACAGCGCTAATAGCGTTAGCTGCCAGCTAATTTGCGTCGACATGACAATCAGTACCGCGCAGCCCATTACCAGCGAGTCAACCAGCGTCAGAACGCCCTCGCCCGCCGCAAATACGACGCGATCCACATCATTCGTCGCACGCGCGATAAGATCGCCCGTCCGATGGCGCTGATAAAATTCAGGATGCTGACGACTCAGCTGGCGATAATAATCTTCACGCAGTTCGACGGCTAATTGATAAGAAGCGCCAAATAGCAGCACGCGCCAGACATAGCGCAACAAATAGACCACTACGGCGATCAGGGCAATGGTGCCAATCCACATCGCTATTCGGCCTGGAGTAAAATGCTGTGCGGTTACGCCATCCACGACAATCCCCACCACTTTGGGCGGGATTAGCTGAAGCATCGCAATAAGCATAAGCAGGGCCACCGCGCCAAGATAGCGACGCCATTCCCGGCGAAAGTACCAGCTTAATTGAGCAAATAATCGCACGCGTTATTTCCTGATATGATTTCCGGCAATACCGGGAGAATTATTCAATGGGCAGAGAGGTGGTGTACTTAATCTGTTCCATCGCAAAACTGGAGGTGACGTCTGACAGTCCTGGGACGCTATTGACCAGACGTTTATAGAAGTCGTCATACCGCTTCATGTCGGCCACCTGAACTCGCATCAGATAGTCGTATTCCCCCGCCATCCGCCAGAAGCCAAGCACTTCCGGCATCTCAGAGACGACGGTCACGAACCGACAGTACCATTCACTGCTGTGGTGCTGCGTTTTTATCAACACAAAAGCGGTTAATCCCAGCCCCAGTTTTTCCGGGTCCAGCAGCGCGACCCTGCCAAGCAGGATACCGTCATCTTCCAGGCGTTTAAGCCGCTTCCAGCAAGGTGTTGTCGTCAGATTAACGGCATCCGCCAGCGCCTGCAAAGAGAGGGTACAGTCCTGCTGCAATAAGCAAAGCAGTTTACGGTCAATTTTATCTAACATACCCACCCCATAGAGAATATTTTTCTCCTTACATTGTAATTTAAAGGTCAAATAGCAACAATTTTTTCCGTACTTTTCGCTACTCTTGGCACAAAATGATAAATGGATATTAATGATGAGTAGCAATTGGGTTAAAAATGCCATTAATGAAATTAACGCTGACCACCAGCGCTCGGCGGATACGCATCTTATTCGTTTGCCCCTGTCGGCATTTCCAGGTATCCAGCTTTACCTGAAAGACGAAAGCACGCATCCCACCGGTAGCCTCAAGCATCGTCTGGCGCGCTCGCTGTTCCTTTATGGGCTGTGCAATGGCTGGATTAAAGAAGGCACTCCGATTATTGAAGCGTCATCAGGCTCAACGGCGATTTCCGAAGCCTGGTTCGCGCGTTTACTGGGACTGCCGTTCATCGCCGTCATGCCCGCCTGTACCGCAAAACGTAAAATCGAACAGATTCAATTTTACGGCGGCCACTGTCATTTTGTGGAGAGCGCCTGCGAAATTTATGCCGCCTCCGAGCGGCTGGCGCATGAACTGAACGGTCACTATATGGACCAGTTTACCTACGCAGAACGAGCTACCGACTGGCGGGGCAACAATAATATTGCCGACAGTATTTTCCGCCAGATGCGCAACGAACCCCATCCGGTACCGCGATTTATCGTCATGAGCGCCGGAACGGGCGGAACCTCTGCGACGATTGGGCGCTATATTCGCTGCCAGGGCTATGATACTCAGCTCATGGTGGTGGATCCGGAAAATTCCGTCTTTTTACCTTACTGGCAGGATCGCGACGCTTCATTACGCAGCCCGGTGGGCAGTAAAATTGAAGGAATTGGTCGTCCGCGAGTAGAGCCTTCTTTTATTCCGGATGTCGTAGATGAGATGCTGCGCGTGCCGGACGCCGCCAGCGTTGCCACCGCACACTGGCTGGAAACGCAGCTAGGCCGTAAAGTCGGTGCCTCTACCGGCACGAATATGTGGGGAGCGCTGCAGCTTGCGGCCCGGATGCGCGAGGCTGGAGAAACCGGCGCTATCGTGACGTTATTGTGCGATAGCGGCGATCGCTATCTGGATACCTATTACCATCCGTCCTGGGTTAGCGACCATATCGGCGATTTGACGCCGTGGTCAGCGGCCATCGCAAAATTACTTACCGGCGACTAGACACCAAAAAAAAGCCAGACTGAATGTCTGGCTTGCTGGAAGAGATCTCTCATTCGGGGGAATAAGGTAGATGCGGATTGTCCAGCCAATGCGTCAAAAAGTGTGATACCGCTTGATTACCACAATGTCCGATAACCGAAAGGTGTGGCAACGCGGCGATAAGCTGCGGCATGGCATTGCCCATAATGAGCCCCCGCCCGACGCTGCCCAGCATTTCCCGATCGTTCATCGCGTCGCCAAATGCCATGCAATCTGCCAGTGAAAGCCCTAAATGATTGCTCAATACCGCCAGCGCCGATCCTTTATTGCACCCCAGCGGTAGCACTTCCAGGCAGTCGACGGCAGAGAAACAGAGGTGAGCGCGTTCTTCCATCGCCTCATTGAGCTGAATGCGCAAACGGATCAGATCGTCATGATCGCCGCAAAAACAGATCTTCGTCACCTGATGGGCCGGAATGCTTTTTATATTGATAACCTGATAACGAAAGCCGCTGTAGACGTGCGCCTGGAGTAGCGCGGGGATCTCCTGGCCTGTAAACCAGCCGTTGTCATTAAACACATGCATACTGGCTCGGGTATCCCAGGCATGATGCATCACCGTATCGGCAACCTGAGGATCGAGATCCTGACGATGCAGCACGTCGCCTTCCAGCGAGTGAATTCGCGTCCCGTTACCGGTAATAAGATAAGCATCCAGTGAAAGCGTCCCCAGAATATGCCGCATCTCCAGCACATGACGACCCGTAGCGAATGTCAGAGTGATATCGCGTTCGCGCAGACGCGCCAGCGTGGCGATCGTTTCTCTACCCAAATGGTGATCGGGCATTAATAACGTGCCATCCATATCAAATGCTGCCAGACGGGCCATCTCTTTCTCCACACTGTGACGCGGTTAACTTGTTGTTCAGTATTACCTGAGATATACGGAAGTAATAGTGAACAGATAAAAGGAAGTGTTCCGGGTTTCTATGAGGCTACTGAATCGGCTTAATCAATATCAACGCCTCTGGCAGCCTTCCGCCGGGGAAACGCAACATGTCACCGTTAGCGAACTGGCCGAACGCTGTTTTTGTAGCGAGCGCCATCTGCGAACGCTGCTGCGTCAGGCCCAGCAGGCGGGTTGGCTAAGATGGGAGGCGCAGTCCGGGCGCGGGAAACGTGGACGGCTCCAGTTTCTGGTCACGCCGGAATCGCTCCGCACCGCCATGATGGAACAGGCGCTGGAAAAAGGGCAGCAGCTCAACGTACTGGAACTGGCGCAGCTGGCGCCTGGCGAGTTACGGGCGATGCTCCAGCCTTTTATGGGCGGCCAATGGCAAAACGATACGCCGACATTGCGTATTCCCTACTATCGTCCGCTTGATCCGCTGCAGCCGGGTTTCCTGCCAGGACGCGCGGAACAGCATCTCGCAGGGCAAGTTTTTTCCGGGTTAACGCGCTTCGACCGCGATAGCCAATATCCTTGCGGGGATTTGGCGCATCACTGGGAGGTTTCCGCCGACGGTTTACGCTGGGATTTTTATATTCGCTCCACGCTGCACTGGCATAATGGCGATGCGGTGGACACCGCGCAGCTACACGAACGCCTGGAAAGGCTGCTTACCCTACCGGCGCTAAGCAAATTGTTTATTAGCGTCGCACGGATCGAAGTAACGCATCCTCAGTGCCTGACCTTTCTCCTTCACCGACCTGATTACTGGCTGGCGCATCGTCTGGCGAGCTATTGTAGCGGTCTGGCGCATCCTGACCTGCCGCTTATCGGCACCGGTCCTTTTCGCCTGGCGTTGTTCACGCCGGAACTGGTGCGTCTGGAAAGTCATGACCATTATCACCTCAGCCATCCGCTGCTGAAAGCGATTGAATTCTGGATCACCCCGCAACTGTTTGCCCAGGATCTGGGCACCAGTTGCCGCCATCCGGTGCAGATTGCCATCGGCAAACCGGAAGAGCTGGCGACGCTGAGTCAGGTAAGTAGTGGTATTAGTCTGGGTTTTTGCTATTTAACCCTCAAAAAGGGCTCACGGCTCAACGTACAGCAGGCGCGGCGTCTGATACATATTATCCATCATACTTCGCTGCTGAAAACCTTGCCGGTAGATGAGAACTTGATTATGCCAAGTCAGGGGCTGCTACCCGGCTGGACAATCCCGCAATGGCAGGACGTTGATGAAACGCCATTGCCGAAAAAACTTACCCTGGCGTACCACCTTCCCGTAGAGCTGCATACGATGGCGGAACAGCTTCGACATTACCTGGCGACGCTCGGCTGTGAGTTAACATTGATTTTTCATAATGCCAAAAACTGGGATAACTGCCCTGCGTTGGCGCAAGCGGATCTGATGATGGGCGACAGGCTGATCGGCGAAGCGCCGGAATATACGCTGGAGCAGTGGCTACGTTGCGATCAGATCTGGTCACATGTCCTGGACGCGCCTGCGTTTTCCCATCTGCAGGCTACGCTTGACGCTCTGCAAATTCAGCCCAATGAAAAAGATCGCCGCGCCGCGCTACAACAAGTTTTTGCCAACCTGATGGATGACGCCACACTTACGCCGCTGTTTAATTATCACTATCGCATCAGCGCCCCACCGGGCGTTAACGGCGTTCGACTCACCCCTCGCGGCTGGTTTGAATTTAGCGAAGCCTGGCTTCCGCCGCCTTCGCCGTGAAGAAGCTGGTCGGGATTATCCGTACGCGTTACCATATTGGTTTTCGTCATTGATCAGGATAACTATGAAACGCGCCGTTGTTGTATTTAGTGGAGGTCAGGACTCCACCACTTGTCTGGCGCAAGCGCGGCATCAGTATGATGAAGTGCATTGTGTCACGTTTGATTATGGTCAGCGCCACCGCGCAGAGATCGATGTCGCGCGCGCGCTGGCGTTAAAACTTGGCGCACGCGCGCATAAAGTGCTGGATGTCACTTTGCTGAACGAACTGGCGGTCAGCAGCCTGACGCGGGATAGCATTCCGGTGCCGGACTATGAACCAAACGCTGACGGTATCCCCAATACTTTCGTACCGGGACGCAATATTCTCTTTCTGACGCTGGCGGCGATTTACGCTTATCAGGTCAAAGCCGAAGCGGTGATCACCGGCGTTTGCGAGACCGATTTTTCCGGCTATCCAGACTGCCGCGATGAGTTCGTCAAAGCGCTGAATCACGCGGTAAATCTGGGCATGGCGAAAGATATCCGTTTCGAAACGCCCTTAATGTGGATTGATAAAGCTGAAACCTGGGCACTGGCCGATTATTGGGGCCAACTGGAATTGGTTCGCGAAGAGACGCTGACCTGCTATAACGGCATTAAAGGCGATGGCTGTGGTCATTGCGCGGCCTGTAATCTGCGCGCTAACGGCCTGAATCATTATCTGTCGAATAAAGCGGCGGTGATGGCGGCAATGAAGCAAAAAACCGGGTTAAGGTGATTGTTTTGCCGGATGGCGGTGCATGCACCTTATCCAGCCTGGCGATATTCACCATGGTCAATATCGCCAGGCCGGATCAGTTCAACGCCATCAGACAGCGAGGGGCGTTATTGCACCATCTGTTCCAGCTTTTCACGCAATTCGCCTTCCAGCGGCAGCGCTTTTTGCGTTTTTAAATCAATACAAACAAACGTGATGAGCGCATCGGCCACCACCTGCCCTTCTGGCTCCAGCGTAATCGTCTGGCTTAATACGCCGCTTTTACCGTTAAGCTGTTGTACCTGGCTGGTCACGGTCAGTAGATCGCTCAATACCGCCGGGCGACGGTAATTTATATTGATGTTTACCACCACAAAGGCAATATTGCGGGCCGTCATCCACTGAAAGCTGTCGCTGTTTTCCAGCCCATCCCAACGGGCCTCTTCCAGAAATTCCAGATAGCGGGCATTATTAACATGTTGATAAACATCAAGATGATATCCACGAACTTTGATTTGTGTTTGCATAGCGCAATAACCTTACGTTGTTGTTATAAGTAAACGACAAGTACAGAGGTCATAACTGGTATGACCTCTACAGTCTGGCAAATTTTTGCCACTGTGCAAGTGATTACAATGTTAAAACTGCCAGATTACGCTCCACCAGCGCGCTTCCCATTCCCGGCACCTGCTTTAAATCATCCACCGTTTTAAAAGGACCATACTCCTCCCGATAGCTCACAATAGCCTGCGCTTTTTTCAGCCCAACGCCGTTCATCACCCGCGCCAGATCCTCCGCAGACGCGGTATTAATGCTCACCCTGGTACCTTCATCATCGCTGGCTTTAGTAGGTAATGCCGCTTTGGCGGAGGATGAAGAAGGCGTATCCGCTTTTGTTTCCACCGCTGCATTTTTTGCGACAGGCGTCGCCGCCAGTGCGCTATGGGCCATGCCCGCGCAGGTTAAAGAAAGTGTAATAAGCAGTGCTTTAATTCCGTGTTTCATACTGTTTTCTCCTTGTTTGTTAACAGTGCAGCCACGATAGCGGGGCGGAGAAAAACGAACAAACGGCAATTCTCAGAAATGGAAAAGGCCGCGAAAGCGGCCTTTGTGGGATACAACGTTTTGCAATTTTTTGCGAAGCGCCTCGACGATTACTGCTGTTCCAGAGCGTCGCCGATTTTGATTTTCGCCTCTTTACGCAGATTACTCATCAGCGCTTCAAAGACAATTTGCGCATTGTTCTGCGTGATGCCCTGCACCATCGCTTTTTTCTGCGCTTCCGGCATGGCACCCGCTTTCACCTCGTCAAACGCCAGCAGAACGACGTTACCCTGCATATCGTTCGCCACGCCATAAACTGGCTTATCTTTCGTCGGAAGGCTTAATGCAAAGGCCGCCTGACTCACCGGATCCTGACTGGTACGACTTAACGTTTTAGGCTCGCCAAAACTCAGACCCGCCGCTTTCATCGCTTCCGCGCCTTTGCCCGCTTTCAGCTCGACCAGCAGTTTTTCCGCATCCAGCTTCGCCTGTTGTTCCGCTTTGTTATGCTTCACCAGGGCAGTGACCTGTTCTTTCACTTCTGCCAACGGCTTCACGGCTTCAGGTTTATGTTCGCTCACGCGTACAACAAAAGCCCGGTCGCCATCCACGGTGATAATGTCTGAATTCGGCCCCGGCGTACCGTTTTCGCCTACCAGACCGCCATTAAAGATAGCATCGGCTACCGGTTTGAAGTTCAGCTCTTCCGGTAAGGTGTCACGGCTAAACCAGCCGGTTTCAACGGCTTTTACACCAGCGACCTGTTCAGCGCCTGCTAACGACTCATTGTCGTTGCTTGCCGCATCGCTCACTTTCTGCTGCAACGCATAGTAAGCATCCAGCGCTTTTTCTTGTTTCACTTTCGCGGCAATGTCGTCGCGAACCTCGCTTAACGGTTTCACTTTGGCAGGCTGAATATCATCCAGACGCGCCACCAGAAAACCGACAGACGACTTAATCACACCAGATATCTGGCCTTTTTCTTTTAATCCGGCGTTTTTCAGTTCCGGCACCGTGGCAGACTCTTCCAGCCAGCCCATATCGCCGCCATTACGCGCAGAGATGATATCGGTAGATTTCTCTTTCGCCAGCGTGGCGAAATCTTCGCCCTTGTTCAGCGCATCCAGTACCGCTTTCGCATCATCTTCCGTTTTGGTCTGAATAATGCTGTAACGAATACGCTCCGGCTGAGTAAACTGATCTACATGCTGGTCATAATAGGCCTGAATATCCGCATCGCTGACCGGTGCCTGCATCGTCGCGGCATCCAGCTTGATATAGCTTACGCGGAACTGTTCCGGCGTCATAAAGCGGACTTTATTCTGATCGTAGTAGCTGGACACTTCCTGATCGGTCACCTGCTGCTTCGCCGCCAGCGCGTTGACATCAATAACGGCTTCACGCACCACGCGCTGTTGAGAGACTAATGCCGCCAGTTCGTCGGTTTCCCCTTTCAGCATAAAATCAGTACCGGCCACGCCGTTGATCAGTTGCTGAGTGGTAAGCTGGTTACGCAGCGCCTGAGCGTACTGATCGGCGGTCATTCCCATCTGATTCACAATCGCGTTATAGCGGTTGTTGTCAAACTTACCGTCCACCTGAAAAGCGGGAGTGGCGAAAATCGCCTGCTTTACCTGCTCATCGCTGATGCCCAGTTTCAGTTCGCGGGAATATTGATCCAACAGCGCTTCATCTATCAGACGATTCAGCACCTGCTGGCGCAGGCTTTTCATATAACCTTCGTTGGCCGCCAGTTCAGAATACCTGTCGCCCAACTGCTGCTGCATACGGTTACGTTCGTTATTAAACGCATTCTCAAACTGTGCCCGGCTGATTTCCTGGCCATTCACTTTTGCGGCGTAGTTATTGCTTCCGCCAATCAGGTAACCACTAACGCCGGTCAAAATGAACGACACGATAATGATAACGAAAATAATCTTGAGCACGAGACTGTTTGCAGCCGTGCGTAAGCTGTCCATCATGGTGTAACCACACTCCGCTGTAGGTGACTTTACACTTTATCTTTCAGGCGGCTTCTCTGCTGGCTACCGAGTGATTCGCTCAGTTGCCGCGTCGACGCAACCTGAATGATTTGCGTATATAGACTTCACGCGCATCGCATTTTCTGAACGCGGCGCGCAAAAGCCTATTGTGACAAGAAACGAGGGCAATTGTCAGCCCGCAACGCGCAGAAAGTCCCGAATCGTCAATAAAAAAGGCACATCAGTTGATGCGCCCTTGTACTTTGTCACATCCCCCGAGGGGATCACGCTTAGTTTACCGCGTCTTTCAGCGCTTTACCTGCACGGAAACTCGGCACTTTGGCTGCGGCGATGGTGATCTCTTTACCTGTTTGCGGGTTGCGACCAGTACGGGCAGCACGCTCTTTAACAGCAAAAGTACCAAAGCCTACCAGTGCAACGTCATCCCCTTCTTTCAGAGATTCGGTAACAGAAGCAATAATCGCGTCTAACGCACGTCCAGCCGCAGCCTTAGAGATATCAGCCCCTGCAGCAATTTTTTCGATCAGTTGAGATTTATTCACTCTTCTCTTCCTCTTTATAATTTATATCGCACCTGAATCCTTCGAAGTACGACCGCGCAGCAGTTATATCAGGCCTGCCACGCCCTTACAACACCCGTTAATGGTGGCAGACCCAATCAACCATCTAAATTAGCTATACAAAAAAAGGCTGGCAAGTCCGAAATAGCCTGCCAGCCCTGTTTTTATTAGCGCTATTTGCGCGAGGTCACTATTTTGCGGTTACAACCTGCATTCCAGACGGTTCGTTTTGCAGAGCAAGCGTCAGAACTTCCTCAATACGCTTAACCGGGTGAATATCCAGATCGGCAATCACGTTGTCCGGAATTTCCTCCAGGTCACGTTTATTTTCGAATGGAATTAAGACCGTTTTAATCCCGCCGCGATGCGCCGCCAACAGTTTTTCTTTCAGGCCGCCGATCGGCAACACCTGACCGCGCAGCGTGATCTCACCGGTCATTGCCACATCTGCGCGCACCGGATTACCGGTCAGGCAGGAAACCAGCGCGGTACACATCGCGATACCGGCACTTGGACCGTCTTTCGGCGTTGCGCCTTCCGGCACGTGAACGTGGATATCGCGTTTTTCGTAAAAGTCCGGATTAATACCCAGTTTTTCCGCGCGCGCGCGCACCACGGTCAGCGCCGCCTGAATGGATTCCTGCATCACTTCACCGAGCGAACCGGTGTAGGTCAGCTTGCCTTTGCCCGGTACGCAGGCGGTTTCGATGGTCAACAGATCGCCGCCCACTTCCGTCCACGCCAACCCCGTCACCTGACCTACGCGGTTTTCGCTATCCGCGCGGCCATAATCAAAGCGCTGCACACCGAGGTAGTCGTGCAGATTATCGCCGTTAATTTCGATATGTTTTAACGACTTATCGAGCAACAGTTGTTTAACCGCTTTGCGGCACAGTTTGGAGATTTCACGCTCCAGACTACGCACGCCCGCTTCACGCGTGTAATAGCGAATAATACCGATAATCGCGCTATCGTCGACCGTCAGTTCTCCTTTCTTCAGCGCGTTACGCTCGATCTGCTTCGGCAGCAGGTGACGTTTAGCAATATTCAGCTTCTCATCTTCGGTATAACCGGACAGACGGATCACCTCCATACGATCCAGCAGCGGCGCCGGAATGTTCATGGAGTTGGAAGTGGCGACAAACATCACATCGCTGAGATCGTAATCCACTTCCAGGTAATGATCGCTGAACGCCACGTTCTGCTCTGGATCCAGCACTTCCAGCAGTGCGGAAGCCGGATCGCCGCGCATGTCAGAAGACATTTTGTCGATCTCATCGAGCAGGAACAGTGGGTTTTTAACCCCCACTTTGGCCATTTTTTGGATCAGTTTACCCGGCATAGAGCCAATGTAAGTCCGGCGATGACCGCGGATTTCCGCTTCATCACGCACGCCGCCCAGCGCCATACGGATGTATTTACGCCCTGTTGCTTTAGCGATGGACTGGCCCAACGAGGTTTTACCTACCCCCGGCGGCCCCACCAGACACAGGATCGGCCCCTTGATTTTATTTACACGGCTTTGAACCGCGAGATACTCAAGGATGCGGTCTTTCACGCGCTCCAGACCATAATGGTCAGTATCAAGGATTTCCTGCGCCTGACGCAGGTCTTTTTTGACCTTGCTACGCGCATTCCACGGCACCTGCACCATCCAGTCGATGTAGCCGCGCACCACGGTCGCTTCCGCCGACATCGGAGACATCATTTTCAGCTTCTGCAGTTCCGCTTCCGCTTTCTCTTTCGCCTCTTTCGGCATTTTCGCCGCGTCGATCTTACGCTTCAGCGCTTCGTTTTCGTCCGGCGCGTCGTCCATCTCGCCAAGTTCTTTCTGAATCGCTTTCATTTGCTCGTTCAGATAGTACTCGCGCTGGGATTTCTCCATCTGCTTTTTCACGCGGTTGCGAATGCGTTTCTCAACCTGCAGCAGATCGATTTCAGATTCCATCATCGCCATCAGATATTCCAGGCGTTCGTTAACGTCGGACATCTCCAGTACGGACTGTTTATCCGCCAGTTTCAGCGGCATATGCGCGGCGATGGTGTCAGCCAGACGTGCAGGGTCGTCAATGCTATTGAGTGACGTCAGCACTTCCGGCGGAATTTTTTTGTTCAGCTTGATGTAGCCTTCGAACTGGCTGATAGCGGTACGCACCAGCACTTCTTGTTCTCGCTCATCAATGGCTGGCGAATCAAGGTACTCCGCCTTCGCGGAGAAATGTTCGCCGTTGTCAGACAGCGCGGAAATACGCGCGCGCTGTAACCCCTCGACCAGCACTTTTACGGTGCCGTCAGGCAGTTTCAACATCTGCAAAATAGAGGCCACGGTCCCGACGGTGAAAAGATCGTTTACACCCGGCTCATCCGTTGATGCTTCCTTCTGGGCGACCAGCATGATTTTTTTATCATGGTCCATAGCCGCTTCCAGACAACGGATAGATTTTTCCCGCCCTACAAATAAGGGTATGACCATGTGCGGATAAACCACCACATCGCGCAAGGGCAATACGGGGATTTCAATGCGTTCAGAACGCTCAGGATTCATAGAGCTCTCTCTTAGTTTAGTGTCCGCCAGGTAATCAGATAGTATAGCTGTGCTCCATACCACCTATAACATGTACGTCAGTATATGGGGATGTTTCCCACACATTCAACGGCGTGTTTACAGGAAAAACGAAAGGGGAGATAAAATCCCCCCTTTTTTGGCTAA
The DNA here is from genome assembly GCF_051703725.1 of Salmonella sp. NW645. Classification (NCBI taxonomy): domain Bacteria; kingdom Pseudomonadati; phylum Pseudomonadota; class Gammaproteobacteria; order Enterobacterales; family Enterobacteriaceae; genus Salmonella; species Salmonella sp. NW645. Next base: position 263,101 of record NZ_JAMMKR010000003.1, read on the forward strand.
CTGATTGTATGAATGTTTAATTATTCGCCAGAAGCCTGCGCTTCCGGTTTGCCGTAAATCAGCAACGGCTTACTCTGACCGGCAATAACGGACTCGTCGATCACTACTTTTTCGACGTCTTCCATAGATGGCAAATCGTACATGGTATCCAGCAGCGCCGCTTCGACGATAGAACGCAGGCCACGGGCGCCGGTTTTACGCGCCATTGCTTTCCTGGCGATAGCGTCCAGCGCTTCGTCACGGAATTCCAGATCGACGCCTTCCAGGTTAAACAGCGCCTGATACTGCTTGGTCAGCGCATTTTTCGGCTCTTTCAGGATTTGAATCAGCGCTTCTTCGCTGAGTTCGTTCAGCGTCGCCACCACTGGCAGACGACCGATAAACTCAGGAATCAGACCAAATTTGATCAAATCTTCCGGTTCAACCTGCGACAACAGCTCGCCTTCGCTGGCTTTGTCGGACTTCGCTTTCACCGTCGCGCCAAAACCAATGCCGGAGCCGGTTTCAACACGGTTAGCGATCACTTTATCCAGACCGGCAAACGCGCCGCCGCAGATAAACAGAATCTTAGAGGTATCTACCTGTAAGAATTCCTGCTGCGGATGTTTGCGACCGCCCTGCGGTGGAACCGCGGCGACGGTGCCTTCGATCAGTTTCAGCAACGCCTGCTGTACGCCTTCGCCGGAAACGTCGCGGGTAATGGACGGATTGTCTGATTTACGCGAAATCTTATCGATTTCATCAATGTAGACAATCCCACGCTGCGCTTTTTGCACGTCGTAGTCGCATTTCTGCAACAGTTTCTGAATGATATTCTCGACGTCTTCACCCACGTAACCCGCTTCGGTCAGCGTGGTCGCATCCGCCATAGTGAACGGCACATCCAGCAAGCGCGCCAGCGTTTCCGCCAGCAGCGTTTTACCGGAACCGGTCGGTCCAATCAGCAGAATGTTGCTTTTGCCTAACTCGACGCCATTGCTGGTATCGCCGTTACGCAGACGCTTGTAGTGGTTATAGACCGCCACCGCCAGCACTTTTTTCGCCTGCTCCTGGCCGATAACGTAATCGTCCAGGTGAGTACGAATTTCATGCGGCGTCGGCAGCGCACTACGTTCACGGTGCGGAGCAACTTCTTTAATTTCTTCGCGAATAATGTCGTTACATAAATCGACGCATTCGTCGCAGATATACACGGATGGACCGGCAATCAGCTTGCGCACTTCATGCTGGCTTTTGCCGCAAAAAGAGCAGTACAACAATTTGCCCGAGCCATCTTTGCGTTTATCTGTCATGAGTCAAAACCTCTTCTTTGTTCTTTGTGCCGCACACGACGACGCAAATGCCATTCTCAGGCGCAAGCCGCTAATCAGCGTTGTGCCGCCCTTCATTAGTATATACACAAAATCATTCGAGCTACATCAAGGCGGCAACTCAGCGACTCCGCAGCGCTTACATAAGTAAGTCACCGGGAGGCGCGCTGGCAGCCAACACCGAGGTAGCGTGAAGGATGAAGTGTATAGCGGCACACTTGCGTCCAGGGCATCAATTACGATGGGTCAAAATTGAGTCAACCAAACCGTACTCTACCGCTTCAGGCGCGGAGAGGAAGCGATCGCGCTCAGTATCACGTTCAATCTGCTCAAGAGATTGACCCGTATGATGCGCCATAAGTTCATTCATGCGCCCTTTTACTTTCAAAATTTCGCGGGCGTGAATTTCAATATCCGTCGCCTGGCCCTGGTAGCCGCCCAGCGGCTGGTGGATCATGACGCGAGAGTTCGGCAAGCAGAAACGTTTGCCTTTCGCCCCGGCAGTCAGCAAAAACGCCCCCATAGAGGCCGCCTGTCCCATACAAATGGTGCTGACGTCTGGCTTAATAAACTGCATGGTGTCATAGATGGACATCCCCGCAGTAATTACGCCGCCAGGAGAATTAATGTACAGATAGATATCTTTTTCCGGGTTTTCCGCTTCCAGGAACAGCATCTGCGCCACGATCAGGTTAGCCATATGGTCTTCGACCTGGCCGGTCAGAAATATGACGCGTTCCTTAAGTAGACGAGAATAGATATCAAAAGAGCGCTCACCGCGTGAGGTCTGTTCAATGACCATCGGCACCAGCGCCATATGAGGGGCCAAATTAACTCGTTCTCCGCTGTATGACATTTCCGTCTCCTGGATAAAAATTGAAAAAATCTGCTGTACTGATTGTAACCTGATGGACGGATTATCAGCCAGTCCCTCTGTAATGGGTACGGCATCGCCATAATTCAAGCATAACAATCTTTTGCTCTAACGCTAACACTGAAACGCGGTTTTCGCACCCTTACCATGCAAAATGCGTGACAAAAAAAAACCCGTCACTGAAAGGTGACGGGTTTTTGTGCAAATTTCGTGCTTTTAATGCGAAAAATTACGCCTGCTGGTTCATCAGCTCATTGAAGGAAGTGGCTTTTTCAGACACTTTCGCTTTTGCCAGAACCGCTTCAACAGCCTGTTCTTCCAGAGCGACGTTACGCATATTGTCCATCAGCTCTTTATTTTTGCTGTAGAACTCAATCACTTCTTTCGGATCTTCGTAAGCAGACGCCATCTCTTCGATCAGACCTTTAACGCGTTCTTCGTCCGCTTTCAGCTCGTTGGTACGAATGACTTCGCCGAGCAGCAGACCGACAACTACACGACGCTTAGCCTGTTCTTCGAACAGTTCGCGCGGCAGCTCCAGAGCCTGTTTCTCGTTACCACCAAAACGCTGCGCAGCCTGACGACGCAGAACGTCGATTTCGCTGTCGATCAGCGCAGCCGGTACGTCGATGTCGTTAGCTTTTACCAGACCTTCGATCGCCTGAGACTTAACGCGGTTACGCACCGCGCCTTTCAGCTCGCGTTCCATGTTTTTACGTACTTCAGCGCGCAGACCGGCTACGGAACCATCTTCAACGCCGAAACGTTTGATGAATTCTTCGGTCAGTTCCGGCAGTTCACGTTCTTCAACTTTCTTCAGGTTGATAACGAACTTAGCCGCTTTACCTTTCAGGTTTTCAGCGTGGTACTCTTCCGGGAAGGTCACATCGATAGTGAACTCTTCGCCAGCTTTGTGGCCTTTAACGCCGTCTTCAAAGCCCGGAATCATACGACCCTGGCCCATCGCCAGAACGAAATCGGTCGCTTTGCCGCCTTCGAACTCTTCGCCGTCTACAGAGCCGGTGAAGTCGATGGTCACGCGGTCTTCCGCATCAGCAGCGCCGTCTTTTTCTTTCCAGGTCGCCTGCTGCTTACGCAGGGTGTCCAGCATCACATCAACGTCAGCGTCGGTGACTTCAACAACCGGTTTTTCAACTTCGATGGACTCGAGGCCGGTCAGTTCAACTTCCGGATAGACTTCAAACTCGACGGAGTAAGTGAAGTCTTCACCCACTTTGTATTCGCCCGGAACATAGTTCGGCGCGCCTGCCGGGTTAATTTTTTCTTTGATGATCGCGTCAACGAAGTTGCGGCTCATCAGATCGCCCAGCACGTCCTGGCGAACAGAAGCGCCATAACGCTGAGCGACGATATTCATCGGTACTTTGCCTTTACGGAAGCCGTCAATACGTACTTTTTTCGCTACGTTGACCAGCTCGCTTTTTACAGCGGTCTCGATGCTGTCAGCAGCGATTGTAATCGTTACACGGCGGCCAAGGCCCTGAGTGGTTTCAACTGAAACTTGCATCTTGTTACCTCAAAAAATCACAGTGCTCGGTCAACTCTACTCCGCAAGCACGTGCTATTTGCTTCGCGGAACCGGGATGTTCTCATAATCAATCACATTCCCTGTCGTCAGAATCATCCCGAAGACGTTCATATATAAGACGGCGCATTATAGCGGCATCACTTTTGTGAGTCGAGAACGGTGATTGTGCGATGCTGCGGCGGTTTTCACAATTCTCGGCTAATTTTTGTCTGAATACTGTACGACACGCTCAAAATTCAGACAAAACAAAACGGCCCGCAGGCCGTTTTCACATAATTCTGTAGCAACATACTGGAAAAGCGGAGGTAGTTGCAAATCCGTTTTGCTACGCGATGCTTCCCGCGCCGCGACAAGGAGGCGACGCGAAGATAGTATCCTGCAACCCTTCCCACTCTTTGAGGGTATAAGTATGCAGTGCCAGCGCATGTACGGTTGTGGAGAGTTCCGCCGTTAACGTACCGTAAATCATCCGATGACGATTAAGAAAACGTTCGCCTGTAAAGCGATCGCTCACCAGCACGACCTTAAAATGACTTTCCGATCCTGCAGGAACATTGTGACGATAGCTTTCATCCACAACTTCGAGAAACACGGGGTCGAACGCTGTCCTTAATTTTTCTTCTATTTGCTCACGTATCATCATGAAAATCTCCTCCGACAACGCTGTGATGTCACCCATCCCTTTAAATACTAGCCGCTTTTACCGTTTCCATTACAGCATGACAACAAAAATTTAGCTTTCGTCTGATTATTTCAGCCAAACGTATGAAGTTTACTGCCTTAATCATTCTTTTAGCGCTCAAAATCCCCGCTCGCGCCGTTATCAATACCAAATCGGACATTACGACGAATTTACCTGCGTTGACCACTTCCCCTCGCCGTTAGCGGTGTTATGATGGCGGGAATTTTTACCTATCACGTTTTAAGCGTCATTGAGAGCCTGAATATGTTAAAAAAACTTCTCTTTCCGTTAGTCGCTCTGTTTATGCTGGCAGGATGCGCCACACCGCCGACGACCATTGACGTCGCGCCGAAGATCACCTTGCCACAGCAGGATCCGAGCCTGATGGGCGTCACCGTTAGCATTACCGGCGCGGACCAACGCCAGGATCAAGCGTTAGCGAAAGTCACGCGTAACAACCAGCTGGTAACGTTAACCGCCTCCCGCGATTTACGCTTCCTGTTACAAGAAGTCCTGGAAAAACAGATGACGGCGCGGGGCTATATGATCGGGCCTAACGGCGCGGTTAATCTGCAGATTATTGTTAACCAACTGTATGCTGATGTTTCCCAGGGCAGCGTGCGCTACAACATCGCGACCAAAGCGGATATCGCGATTATTGCGACCGCGGCAAATGGCAACAAGATGACCAAAAACTATCGCGCCAACTACTCTATTGAAGGGGCATTCCAGGCCTCTAACCAGAATATTGCCGACGCGGTGAACAGTGTTCTGACCGATACTATCGCTGATATGTCTCAGGACACCAGTATTCACGATTTTATCAAGCAAAACGCCCGTTAATAGCAACAACAAGACCCGGCAGAAGCCGGGTCTGTAGATGCCTATGTCAAGTCAATATTTACGTATTTTCCAGCAACCGCGTTCAGCCATTCTGCTGATATTGGGTTTTGCCTCCGGCCTCCCGCTGGCGCTCACCTCCGGTACGCTACAGGCGTGGATGACCGTCGAGAATATCGATCTTAAAACGATTGGCTTCTTCTCGCTGGTTGGTCAGGCCTATGTGTTTAAGTTTCTCTGGTCCCCGCTGATGGACCGCTACACGCCGCCTTTTTTAGGTCGTCGTCGCGGTTGGTTACTCGCCACCCAACTGTTGTTACTGGCGGCGATTGCGGCGATGGGCTTTCTTGAACCCGGCACGCAGCTACGCTGGATGGCGGCGCTGGCGGTGGTGATTGCTTTTTGCTCCGCCTCGCAGGATATCGTGTTCGACGCCTGGAAAACCGATGTTTTACCCGCAGAAGAACGCGGCGCTGGCGCGGCAATCAGCGTGCTTGGCTACCGGTTGGGGATGCTGGTTTCCGGCGGACTGGCGCTATGGCTGGCCGATCGCTGGCTCGGCTGGCAGGGCATGTACTGGCTGATGGCGGCATTGCTGATCCCCTGCATTATCGCCACCTTACTGGCGCCGGAGCCGACCGATAGTATCCCGTCCCCGAAATCGCTGGAACAGGCCGTCGTCGCGCCACTACGCGATTTCTTTGGCCGTAATAACGCCTGGCTGATTTTACTGCTCATTGTGCTTTATAAACTGGGTGACGCCTTCGCCATGAGCCTGACCACCACCTTTTTGATTCGCGGCGTCGGCTTTGACGCCGGCGAAGTCGGCGTGGTCAATAAAACGCTGGGCCTGTTGGCGACAATCGTCGGCGCGTTATACGGCGGCATATTAATGCAGCGTCTTTCGCTGTTTCGCGCGCTGCTGATTTTCGGCATTTTGCAAGGCGCGTCCAACGCCGGTTACTGGTTGCTCTCCATTACCGATAAAAACATGTTCAGCATGGGCGCGGCGGTCTTTTTCGAAAATCTGTGCGGCGGGATGGGGACTGCCGCCTTTGTCGCCTTATTAATGACGCTATGTAATAAGTCGTTTTCCGCAACACAGTTTGCCCTACTGTCGGCCCTCTCCGCAGTAGGCCGCGTTTATGTTGGTCCCGTAGCGGGCTGGTTCGTTGAAGCGCACGGCTGGCCGACATTCTACCTCTTCTCGGTTGTCGCCGCCGTTCCCGGGCTGTTACTGTTGCTGGTCTGTCGGCAAACGCTGGAATATAGCTGGCAGAGCGAGCGTTTCATTCCCCGCACGCAATACCGTGGCGCCTACAATTTCGCGCTTTCAATCCTGCTCGCGGGCGTCGCTTTGCTGGCGGTATGGGTACTCCTGCTGACCATGAACGCGGTGGATTACACCAACTTCTCATTCCTGCCCGGATTGCTTGAGACCGCGGTAGCGGTTGCCGTGTGCGGCATTGTCTTTGGCGGGTTGCTGGACTACCTGGCGCTACGAAAAACACGCCTGCTCTAAAACATTATTTGCCGTTGTAATAACGACCCGGAATTATAACGGCTAAATAACCATCAATTGATAAAAAATATATTTGTCTTTTTGTGCGCAACAGAATTTTGGAAATTATTGGTAATTTCTACGCTACCTATTTTCTTTACACGATTCAGCCGATTAAATTTAAATTTCTGCCGTTGATTGTCCTTTTATTGATAATAAATTGTTAAGTAATTGTTTTATTTTCACATTGGTTATACCAATTATCCCTCAACATCCCACTTACAGACCTCATCCGTTATAACGCAAAGTTTCAACAGTGTCTTAAAGTTATTTCGACATACTTGGCAACATATGTGACATGCGCGGCAGAACTTGGTAACACAGAACCAATCATGTTTACAGTAATGTAACCTTACCGTAAAATGCCCCTACACTTTAAACGCCACCAGGTCCCGTGGAATTGAGGTCGTTAAATGAGACTCAGGAAATACAATAAAAGTTTGGGATGGTTGTCATTAATTGCAGGCACTGCATTACTCAGTGGCTGTAATTCTGCGCTGCTGGATCCCAAAGGACAGATTGGACTGGAGCAACGTTCGCTGATACTGACGGCATTTGGCCTGATGTTGATCGTCGTTATTCCCGCCATCTTGATGGCTGTTGGTTTCGCCTGGAAGTATCGTGCGAGTAATAAGGATGCGAAGTATAGCCCGAACTGGTCACACTCCAATAAAGTGGAAGCCGTGGTCTGGACGGTGCCTATCTTAATCATCATTTTCCTTGCCGTACTGACCTGGAAAACCACGCACGCGCTTGAACCAAGCAAGCCGCTGGCGCATGACGAAAAACCGATCACCATCGAAGTGGTTTCCATGGACTGGAAATGGTTCTTCATCTATCCGGAGCAGGGTATCGCCACCGTCAACGAGATCGCCTTCCCGGCGAACACGCCGGTTTATTTCAAAGTGACCTCCAACTCCGTGATGAACTCCTTCTTTATCCCGCGTCTGGGTAGCCAGATTTATGCCATGGCCGGTATGCAAACACGTTTGCATCTGATCGCCAACGAACCCGGAACCTACGATGGCATCTCCGCCAGCTATAGCGGCCCGGGCTTCTCTGGTATGAAGTTTAAAGCTATCGCCACCAAAGACCGCGCAGAATTCGACCAATGGGTCGCAAAAGCGAAGCAGTCTCCGAACACCATGAATGATATGGCGGCGTTCGAGAAAGTGGCTATGCCAAGCGAGTACAACAAGGTGGAATATTTCTCCAGCGTGAAACCAGATTTGTTCAAGGACGTTATTAACAAATTCATGGACCACGGTAAGAGCATGGACATGACCCAACCTGAAGGTGAGCACAGCTCGCATGAAGGAATGGAAGGTATGGACATGAGCCACGCGGAATCCGCCAACTCCAAGGGTTGAGGAAGATAAGATGTTCGGAAAATTATCACTGGATGCAGTACCGTTCCATGAACCTATCGTCATGGTAACGATCGCTGCAATTATCGTCGGGGGACTGGCGATACTGGCAGCGATTACTTACTTCGGTAAGTGGACCTACCTATGGAAAGAGTGGTTAACGTCGGTTGACCATAAACGCCTCGGCATCATGTATATCATCGTCGCAATTGTGATGCTGTTACGTGGTTTCGCCGATGCCATCATGATGCGTAGCCAGCAGGCGCTTGCCTCCGCAGGCGAAGCGGGTTTTCTACCGCCGCACCACTACGATCAGATCTTTACCGCTCACGGCGTAATCATGATCTTCTTCGTGGCGATGCCCTTCGTTATCGGTCTGATGAACCTGGTGGTTCCGCTGCAGATCGGCGCGCGCGACGTTGCGTTCCCTTTCCTGAACAACCTGAGCTTCTGGTTCACCGTTGTCGGCGTTATCCTGGTTAACCTCTCACTGGGCGTGGGTGAATTCGCGCAGACAGGGTGGCTGGCTTATCCGCCGCTATCGGGAATAGAGTACAGTCCCAGCGTCGGGGTCGATTACTGGATATGGGCGTTGCAACTCTCGGGTATTGGTACGACGTTAACCGGTATCAACTTCTTCGTGACGATCCTGAAGATGCGTGCGCCGGGTATGACAATGTTCAAGATGCCGGTCTTTACCTGGGCCTCTTTGTGCGCCAACGTACTGATCATCGCCTCTTTCCCGATTCTGACGGTTACCGTCGCGTTGCTGACCCTGGATCGCTATCTGGGCACCCATTTCTTTACCAACGATATGGGCGGCAACATGATGATGTACATCAACCTGATTTGGGCCTGGGGCCATCCGGAAGTGTACATTCTGATTCTGCCGGTCTTCGGGGTATTCTCCGAAATCGCAGCGACCTTCTCGCGTAAACGTCTGTTCGGCTATACCTCGCTGGTTTGGGCGACCGTCTGTATTACCGTACTGTCGTTTATCGTTTGGCTGCACCACTTCTTCACGATGGGCGCGGGCGCGAACGTTAACGCCTTCTTCGGTATCACCACCATGATTATCGCCATCCCGACCGGGGTGAAGATCTTCAACTGGTTGTTCACCATGTATCAGGGCCGTATTGTCTTCCATTCCGCAATGATGTGGACCATCGGCTTTATCGTGACCTTCTCGGTCGGCGGTATGACCGGCGTTCTGCTGGCGGTACCGGGCGCGGACTTCGTCCTGCACAACAGTCTGTTCCTGATTGCGCACTTCCATAACGTGATCATCGGCGGCGTGGTGTTTGGCTGCTTCGCGGGTATGACCTACTGGTGGCCGAAGGCGTTTGGCTTCAAGCTGAACGAAACCTGGGGTAAACGCGCCTTCTGGTTCTGGATTATCGGTTTCTTTGTAGCCTTTATGCCGCTGTACGTACTGGGCTTCATGGGCATGACCCGTCGCCTCAGCCAGCAAATTGATCCGCAGTTCCATACGATGCTGATGGTTGCCGCCGCCGGTGCCGCGCTGATTGCGCTGGGTATCCTGTGCCAACTGATTCAGATCTTCGTTTCTATTCGCGACCGCGATCAGAACCGCGATCTGACCGGCGACCCATGGGGTGGCCGTACGCTGGAGTGGTCAACCTCGTCTCCGCCACCGTTCTATAACTTTGCCGTTGTGCCGCACGTTCACGAACGTGACGCCTTCTGGGAAATGAAAGAAAAAGGCGAAGCGTACCAACAGCCTGGACAGTATGAAGAGATTCATATGCCGAAAAATAGTGGTGCCGGTATTGTTATCGCCGCCTTCGCGACGGTATTTGGCTTCGCCATGATCTGGCATATCTGGTGGCTGGCGATAGTGGGTTTCGCAGGCATGATCATCAGCTGGATTGTAAAAAGCTTTGATGAAGATGTGGATTACTACGTGCCGGTCCCGGAAGTCGAAAAACTGGAAAACCAGCATTTCGATGAGATTACTAAGGCAGGGCTGAAAAATGGCAACTGATACTTTAACGCACGCGACTGCCCACGCGCACGAACACGGGCACCATGACGCAGGCCAGAACAAAATCTTCGGATTTTGGGTCTACCTGATGAGCGACTGCATTCTGTTCTCTATTCTGTTTGCTACCTATGCCGTTCTGGTGAACGGCACCGCTGGCGGCCCGACAGGTAAGGACATTTTCGAACTGCCGTTCGTTCTGGTTGAAACCTTCCTGCTGTTATTTAGCTCCATTACCTACGGCATGGCGGCGATCGCCATGCACAAGAACAACAAGAGCCAGGTTATCTCCTGGCTGGCGTTGACCTTCTTGTTTGGCGCCGGATTTATCGGGATGGAACTCTATGAATTCCATCACCTGATTGTTAACGGTATGGGCCCGGATCGCAGCGGCTTCCTGTCTGCGTTCTTCGCGCTGGTCGGCACGCACGGTCTGCACGTCACTTCCGGTTTGATCTGGATGGCGGTGCTGATGGTGCAAGTTGCCCGTCGCGGTCTGACCAGCACTAACCGTACCCGCATCATGTGCCTGAGCCTGTTCTGGCACTTCCTGGATGTGATTTGGATTTGCGTATTCACTGTTGTTTATCTGATGGGGGCGATGTAATGAGTCATTCTACCGAGAGCGGCGGCGCATCCCACGGCAGCGTAAAAACGTACATGACCGGCTTTATCCTGTCGGTCATCCTGACGGTTATTCCATTCTGGATGGTGATGACTGGCGCTGCCTCTCCGGCCGTTATTCTGGGATCTATCCTGGCAATGGCAGTGGTGCAGATTTTGGTGCATCTGGTGTGTTTCCTGCACATGAACACCAAATCTGATGAAGGCTGGAACATGACGGCCTTCATCTTTACCGTGCTGATCATCGCCATCCTGGTTGTGGGCTCCATCTGGATTATGTGGAACCTCAACTACAACATGATGATGCACTAAGAGCGGCGAGTATGATGTTTAAGCAATACCTGCAAGTAACGAAACCAGGCATCATCTTTGGCAACCTGATCTCGGTGATCGGGGGATTTCTGCTGGCCTCAAAGGGCAGCATTGACTATCCCCTGTTCATTTATACGCTGGTCGGGGTGTCACTGGTTGTGGCGTCGGGTTGTGTATTTAACAACTACATCGACAGGGATATCGACAGGAAGATGGAAAGGACCAAGAATCGGGTGCTGGTCAAAGGCCTGATTTCTCCTGGCGTCTCGCTGGTATACGCCACCCTGCTGGGTATTGCTGGCTTTATGCTGCTGTGGTTTGGCGCTAATCCTCTGGCCTGCTGGCTGGGGGTGATGGGCTTTGTGGTCTACGTTGGCGTGTACAGCTTGTACATGAAGCGTCACTCCGTCTACGGAACGCTGATTGGTTCTCTCTCCGGCGCAGCGCCGCCGGTGATTGGCTACTGCGCCGTAACGGGCGACTTTGACAGCGGCGCGGCGATCCTGCTGGCTATTTTCAGCCTCTGGCAGATGCCGCACTCTTACGCCATCGCCATTTTCCGCTTTAAGGACTATCAGGCGGCCAATATCCCGGTTCTGCCGGTGGTAAAAGGAATCTCAGTCGCTAAAAACCACATCACGCTGTACATCATTGCGTTTGCCGTTGCAACGCTAATGCTAACGTTGGGCGGTTATGCCGGTTACAAATACCTGGTGGTCGCCGCGGCGGTCAGCGTTTGGTGGCTCGGCATGGCGCTACGCGGTTACAAAGTGGAAGATGATAAGGTCTGGGCGCGCAAGCTGTTCGGCTTCTCTATCATTGCGATTACCGCGCTGAGTATCATGATGTCCGTTGATTTTATGGTGCCGAATTCGCAGAATCTGCTGACTTACGTCTGGTAAGTTCATCGTCACCTCTTCTATGCCGGATGGCGGCTTATGCCTTATCCGGCCTACAAAAGCACGTTACCTGTAGGCCGGATAAGCGACGTGAGTATCGCCATCCGGCATTTTTCGTCTCTCGTGGCCTACCCTCACCACCACAACATTTGTTAATAAAGCGCATATTTACCCAACCAACCTGGCGCTTTACACTAGGTGCGAATTTCATACAGAGGTGGCAATGAACGATTATAAAATGACGCCAGGGGAGCTGCGTGCCACATGGGGTTTAGGGACCGTCTTTTCGTTGCGTATGCTGGGCATGTTTATGGTTCTACCGGTACTGACCACATACGGTATGGCGCTACAGGGCGCCAGCGAAGCATTAATCGGCATTGCGATCGGCATTTACGGGCTGGCGCAGGCTATCTTTCAAATTCCCTTTGGGCTGCTGTCCGACCGCATTGGCCGTAAACCACTGATTGTCGGCGGACTGGCGGTATTTGTCGCGGGCAGCGTCATTGCCGCGCTCTCCCACTCAATCTGGGGCATTATTCTGGGGCGAGCGCTACAGGGGTCCGGCGCTATTGCCGCCGCCGTCATGGCGCTCCTGTCTGACCTGACCCGAGAGCAAAACCGCACCAAAGCGATGGCGTTTATCGGCGTCAGCTTTGGTATCACCTTCGCGATTGCGATGGTATTAGGGCCAATTGTTACCCATAGTCTGGGATTGAACGCGTTGTTCTGGATGATCGCCGCCCTCGCCACCCTGGGCATTCTTCTGACGATCTGGGTGGTTCCCAACAGTACCAACCATGTGCTGAATCGCGAATCCGGGATGGTCAAAGGCAGCTTCAGTAAAGTGCTGGCGGAGCCGAGGCTGCTCAAGCTTAATTTCGGCATTATGTGTCTGCATATTTTATTGATGTCCACCTTTGTCGCCCTGCCCGGCCAGCTTGCCGATGCCGGTTTTCCTGCCGCCGAACACTGGAAGGTGTATCTGGCAACCATGGTGATCGCCTTTGCCGCCGTCGTGCCTTTTATTATCTATGCTGAAGTCAAACGGCGGATGAAGCAGGTATTCCTGTTCTGCGTGGGGCTCATTATCGTCGCGGAAATCGTGTTGTGGGGAGCGGGCCAGCATTTCTGGGAGCTGGTGATTGGCGTACAACTCTTTTTCCTTGCCTTTAATTTGATGGAGGCGCTGCTGCCTTCTCTTATTAGCAAAGAGTCGCCCGCGGGGTATAAAGGAACGGCGATGGGCGTCTATTCTACCAGTCAGTTTCTTGGCGTGGCGCTTGGCGGCTCGCTGGGCGGCTGGATAGACGGCACGTTTGATGGGCAAACCGTTTTTCTTGCCGGGGCCGTACTGGCGATGGTATGGCTGGCGGTGGCAAGTACCATGAAAGAGCCGCCCTATGTCAGCAGCCTGCGTGTGGAAATTCCAGCGGATATCGTTGCTGACGACAGGCTAAAACAGCGACTGTTGGCAATGAAAGGCGTAAGCGAAGCGCTGATCGTGGCGGAAGAGCATTCCGCTTACGTCAAAATCGACAGCAAAGTGACCAATCGCTTTGAAGTTGAACAGCTTATCAGCAAAGGATGAATGCAGCATTGCCGGATGGCGACGAGGCTCTATCCGGCATAACAACTTAATCGCGGAAGTTTTTGAACTGGAACGGCTGGCCCAAATCGCCGCCGCGAACCAGCGCCATTACCGATTGCAGATCGTCACGTGATTTGCCCGTCACGCGAATCTCTTCCCCCTGAATTTGCGCCTGCACCTTCAGTTTGCTGTCTTTAATCAGCTTGACGATTTTCTTCTGCACGGCGCTTTCAATGCCCTGCTTCAGCTTCGCTTCCACATACCAGGTTTTACCGCTATGCACGAACTCGTCCGGTACATCCAGCGAAGCGCCTTCAATACCGCGTTTAAGCAGCTTGGCGCGCAGAATATCGAGCAACTGATTGACCTGGAAATCGGACTCGCTCAGCACCTTGATGGTTTTATTGGCATCGTTCAGTTCAATAGTCGCCTCTACGCCACGAAAGTCAAAACGAGACTCAACCTCGCGAACCGCGTTATCCACGCCGTTACGCGCTTCCTGCAGATCAACTTCAGAAACAATATCGAAAGATGGCATCTTTTCTTCTCCCTTCATTTTCGTTGCGTTGCATAATACCTGCAACGAGGCTTAACGAGAAGCTTAGCTGATGACGCTATAATTAGCGCCATAACACCTGGCGCTGTTGCAGGTGAGGAGGAACAATGAAAATTACTGTACTGGGATGCGGAGCCTTAGGACAACTTTGGCTTTCGGCACTGTGCAAACACGGACATGACGTACAGGGCTGGCTACGGGTGCCACAACCTTATTGCAGCGTAAATCTGATCGATACCGATGGTTCCTTTTTCAACGAATCACTGACGGCAAACGATCCGGATTTTTTGGCGAAGAGCGAACTGTTATTAGTCACGCTGAAAGCGTGGCAGGTTTCCGACGCAGTACGAACCCTGGCGTCAACCCTACCGGTGACATCGCCTATCCTGCTCATTCATAATGGAATGGGAACCATAGAAGAACTGCAAAATATCCAACAGCCGATGTTGATGGGGACTATCACCCATGCTGCGCGCCGCGACGGTAATATCATTATTCATGTCGCTAACGGTACTACGCATATTGGCCCGGCGCGCGAGCAAGACGGCGATTACAGTTATCTCGCCGATATCCTGCAGGGGGTACTGCCCGATGTCGCCTGGCATAACAATATCCGCGCAGAGATGTGGCGCAAACTGGCGGTCAACTGTGTTATCAACCCGCTCACCGCGCTTTGGAACTGCCCGAACGGCGAGCTGCGCCATCATCCTGATGAAATCAACGCGATTTGCGAAGAGGTCGCCGCCGTGATTGAACGTGAAGGCTACCACACATCGGCAGACGATTTACGCTATTATGTTGAGCAAGTGATTGACAGTACGGCAGAAAACATCTCATCCATGTTGCAGGACGTGCGCGCCATGCGCCATACCGAAATTGACTACATCACCGGTTATTTACTCAAGCGCGCCCGCGTGCACGGTCTCGCCGTTCCGGAAAATAGCCGCCTGTTTGAAATGGTAAAGCGAAAGGAGAGTGAATATGAGCGCTCAGGCACTGGTATGCCTCGCCCCTGGTAGTGAAGAGACCGAAGCGGTCACCACTATCGATCTGCTGGTTCGCGGCGGAATTAAGGTCACTACTGCAAGCGTCGCCAGCGATGGCGGCCTGACGATTGTCTGCTCGCGCGGTGTAAAGCTACTGGCGGATGCGCCGCTGGTTGAAGTTGCCGACGGCGATTATGACATCATCGTGTTGCCCGGCGGAATTAAAGGCGCCGAGTGCTTTCGCGACAGCCCGCTGCTGGTCGAAACCGTAAAGCAGTTTCACCGCTCCGGGCGCATTGTCGCAGCCATTTGCGCCGCAGCCGCCACAGTGCTCGTGCCGCACGATATCTTCCCTATCGGCAATATGACCGGTTTTCCGGCACTGAAAGATAAGATCCCCGCCGAACAGTGGCAGGATAAGCGTGTGGTGTGGGATGCGCGGGTAAAATTATTAACCAGCCAGGGACCGGGTACCGCTATCGATTTTGGTTTGAAAATCATCGACCTATTGGTTGGTCGTGAAAAAGCGCATGAAGTGGCTTCGCAACTGGTGATGGCGGCGGGGATTTATAACTACTACGAGTAAGAATGATTGCCGGATGGCGGCGTAAATACCTTATCCGGCCTACAAAACGGTACAGTCTGTAGGCCGAATAAGCGGCAGCGCCATCCGGCAGTTATTTTACGGGCGTTCGCCCTGCGCCAGACGCGCATTAATATGCGCAATCACCCCAGGTAAATCCGCCAGTGAATCCACCACGTAATGCGCCCCGGCGGCATACAGCTTGCTGGCCGCGTGCTCGCGGCGGGTCGCAACGTCCTCTTGCGACATTGTCTGATAGGCGTCCCATGTTGCGCCGAATTCGTTACCCGATACCGCCAGCCCCACCGTCCACATCCCCGCGTTAAGCCCCTCGCTAATGCCCGGCGCGGCATCATCTACCTTCACGCAGTGCGCGACCGCATCAATGCCCAGCGCAATCACGTTTTGCAGCGCCATCCACGGCCCCGGGCGACCACCCGCGGCCAGGTCGTCCGTTGCCACCCAATGATCCGGACGATAGCCATGCTCGGCGGCGGCGGGAACCAGGCGCTCCATCACCGCTCGTGGGTAACCGGAGCAGGAGCCTATCTTGATACCCTCGGCTCGTAGCGCCGCGATCGTGTCGATAACTCCGGCAATAGGAGAAGAAAAATCGACAACTTTAGCAATCTGTAGCGGCATGAAGGCGGCATAGATGGCATCAATATCTGCTGCGCTCATGGAGCGGCCAAACTTTGCCTGCCAGCGCGCGTCAACAGCAGGTAATTTTCCCAGCGCTTCAATGTGTTGCCATTTACCCAGCCCCATTGGCACGCGTGCTTCGGCGAGGGTGATCTCCACATCAAATGCCTGACGGAACGCCTCGACGAAAATTTGCGTCGGCGCGAAGGAGCCAAAATCGACGGTGGTGCCCGCCCAGTCGAGAATAACAGCGTGAATACGGTTCATCATGGTTCCTTATTTCGTCCAGTACATGGCGGTACGAATGGCGGTCAGCAGGGCAGTGATATCGGCGGCATATACTTCACCAATGTTGCCGATGCGAAAGCAGTCGCTTTGCGACACTTTGCCTGGATAGATAACAAAGCCCTGCTCTTTGAGGCGGCGATAAAATTCGCTAAAGCGATACTGCGGGTCTTCCGGTGAATAAAAGGCGGTGATAATGGGCGAATGAAGTTCGTCATCCAGCAGCGTGTTAAAGCCCAGCGCCCGCATTCCGGCCACCAGGCTGCGCTGATTTTGCTGATAGCGTTGATGACGTGCCGCCACGCCACCTTCTTCCGCCAGCTCTTTCAACGCCTGGGCAAACGCCAGGACGGTATGAGTGGGCGAAGTAAAACGCCATTTGCCGTGGTTATCCTCCATGCAGCGCCACTGGGCGTAGAGATCTAACGACAGCGAGCGGGAACGCCCTTTGCACGCGGCCAGTTTTTGCTCGCGGGCAATCACGAAAGCAAAACCCGGCACGCCCTGAATGCATTTATTGGCGGAGCTGATCAGATAATCGATGTGTAATGCTGCAATATCCATGGGGATGCCGCCGAAGCTGCTCATGGCGTCAACGATGTAGGTTTTGCCATAGCGATGCGCCAGAGCGCCCACCTCATCAATGGGGTTGAGCATCCCGGTGGTCGTTTCGCTATGCACCATGGCGATATGGCTGATCGTCGGGTCGGCGTTGAGGATCGCGTCGATCGCCTGCACGTCCGGGCGCGCAACTTCGCCGCAGTCGTAAGCGTGATGGGCGATACCCATAAGGCCGGCCATCTCGACCATTCGTGCGCCGTATGCACCGTTGCTGACGATCAGCACCTTATCCTGCGGCCCCAATGCGCTGCCCAGTACGGCTTCCACAGCATAGCTGCCGCTGCCTTGCAGCAGTACGGAGGTGTAGCCTTCGGAGGCCGTTGCCAGTGCGGTCAACTGCTGGCGGATCTGTTCTACCACGCCGATATTGTAATCATCATCCCAGGTACAGCTATCGAACAACATCGCTTCTTTCACGGTGCGAGAGGTGGTGAGCGGGCCAGGAGTCAGCAGCAGATAGTTACGCGAAGTCATGTTATTTACCTTTGGTCTATACCAGATTGCATTTATCATGACGATCTTTGCCGCGACGGGTCAAAGAGAAAATCGCGCTGCAACAAAAAATTCATCTCTGCTTGTATAATGGCGGCAGGCAAAACGGAAGCGAGTAAGCATGAAATCTATCCCGGGCGATATCCCGCAGTACCTGTTGATCAAGGCGCAGCTTCAGGCGCGTATTCAGAGCGGTGCGTTGAAAAGCGGTGATAAACTGCCGTCTGAACGCGAACTGTGCGCGATCTTCAACACCACGCGCATTACTATCCGCGAAAGTCTGGCGCAGCTGGAGTCCAGTGGGCTTATCTGGCGCGCCGATCGTCGCGGTTGGTTCGTTACGCCGGAACGCCTGTGGCTGGATCCGACCCAGAACACCAACTTCCATAAGCTTTGTCGCGAGCAGGGGCGGGAGCCAAAAACCGCGCTACTGAGCGGCGTGTTAACCACCGTGCCTGTCGAGGTTATGGAGCCCCTCCAGCTCCAGCCGTTTGATCAAATCTATCTGCTGACCCGTCTGCGTTACGCCGATGGCCGCGCCGTGTGCTACTGCGAAAACCATTGTTTGCCCGCCCGCGTGCCTGAGCTGCTGCAGTACGATCTCAACGGCAGCCTGACCGAGGTATACGAGTCGCACTACAACCTCACCTATACCAGCATGCATCTGTCGTTCTACCCCACCGCCATGCCTGCGCAGGCCGCACATGCGCTGGGAGTTATGGAAGGACGCCCGGCGCTGTTGCTGCGCCGTCTGAACTACGATCAACACGGGCGAGTGCTGGATCTGGATATCGAATACTGGCGTCACGACAGCCTGCGCATTGAGGTAGATACCCACTAGCGGGTGCGCCGGATGTTGGCTGCGAGCCTTATCCGGCCTGTCAATCGTATCGTCTCACGGCTATCCGGATAAGCGCAGCATCATCCAGCGTGGACTGATTTATTTCTTTTTCATCGTTTTGTCACATAAGCCGTTTAGCGTAAAAAGCAAACCTGGTATAGGCCAGAAAATGCAATGTACGCTATGAGGCTATTACGATGAAACTTTCCCGACTTGCTCTGCTGTCTGCCTTCGCTCTCGCCAGCGCCCCGTCATGGGCGGAATCAGTGGTCACAGTGTACTCCATCGACGGGCTGCACGATGGCGATAACAGCTGGTACCAGGTGCAGTTTGACGCATTCACTAAAGCGACCGGCATTACCGTACGCTATGTTGAAGGCGGTGGTGGCGTGGTAGTGGAACGTCTGGCAAAAGAGCGTACGAATCCGCAAGCCGACGTGCTGGTAACCGCGCCGCCATTCATTCAGCGCGCCGCCGCCGAAAAGCTGCTGGCGAACTTTAACACCGACGCCGCATCGGCTATCCCCGATGCCAACAACCTTTATTCGCCGCTGGTAAAGAACTATCTGAGCTTTATCTACAACAGCAAACTGCTGAAAACTGCCCCGGCGAGCTGGCAGGATCTGCTTGACGGTAAATTCAAAAATAAACTCCAGTATTCCACGCCAGGTCAGGCCGCTGACGGCACGGCGGTAATGCTGCAGGCTTTCCACAGCTTCGGCAGTAAAGATGCCGGTTTTGCGTATCTCGGCAAGCTGCAGGCCAATAACGTCGGGCCATCTGCCTCTACCGGCAAGCTAACCGCGCTGGTTAATAAAGGTGAAATCTACGTCGCTAACGGCGACCTGCAAATGAACCTCGCGCAGATGGAACGTAACCCGAACGTGAAAATCTTCTGGCCGGCCAACGACAAAGGCGAGCGCAGCGCGCTGGCCATCCCTTATGTCATTGGCCTGGTCCAGGGGGCACCGCAGAGTGAAAACGGTAAAAAGCTGATTAACTTCCTGCTGAGTAAAGAAGCGCAGACTCGCGTCAGCGAACTCTCCTGGGGAATGCCGGTACGCAGCGACGTGACGCCGAGCGACGAACATTACAAGGCCGCCACTGCCGCGTTAGAAGGCGTGCAGAGCTGGCAGCCAAATTGGGATGACGTAGCCGTTTCGCTGTCGGCAGATATTAGCCGTTGGCACAAAGTGACCGAAAGCGAGTAAGCCTGATGCTGATGAAAACGACCGCCGTTCACGCCCCTGCATCGCAGGGGACATCGGGGATAGTCCTCGACTCACTGCGCGTTGCGTATCACGGCAACGTGGTGCTTAAACCGCTCTCTTTGACGATTGAACCTGGCGAAGTGCTGGCGCTGATTGGCCCATCAGGATCTGGAAAAACGACGGTGCTGCGTGCGGTTGCGGGCTTTGTGCAACCTGCAGGCGGCCGTATTCTGATTGGCGATACGGACGTCACCCATCTGCCACCCTATAAACGCGGGTTGGCGATGGTGGTGCAGAACTACGCCTTGTTCCCGCATCTGAAAGTGGAAGACAACGTCGCTTTTGGCCTGCGTGCGCAGAAGCAGCCAAAGGCGCTAATTAATGAGCGTGTAACGCAGGCGCTGAAAACGGTTGGCATGAGTGATTACGCCACCCGTTATCCGCATCAACTTTCCGGCGGCCAGCAGCAACGCGTGGCCATCGCCCGCGCGATTGCCGTGCGCCCGCGCGTGCTGTTGCTGGATGAACCACTGTCAGCGCTGGACGCACAGATTCGTCATAATATGGTGGAAGAAATCGCCCGTCTTCACCGTGAGCTGCCGGAACTCACTATTCTCTACGTCACCCACGATCAAACGGAAGCGCTCACCCTGGCCGATAAAATCGGCATTATGAAGGATGGCTCGCTGATTGCTCACGGCGAAACCCGCGCGCTATATCAGCATCCGCCCAATCGTTTTGCCGCCGAATTCTTAGGTCGCGCCAATATTCTCTCCGCCATTGCGCTGGGGATAACGGAGATTCCGGGGTTGGTGGACGTCAGCTGCGGCGGTGCGGTGATTCGCGCGTTCAGCCGGGGCAGCCACCACGGTTACAACAAACTGCTGTGCATTCGTCCTCAGCACCTCAGCCTGACGCCGCGTTCGGCCTACAGCAACCGCTTCAACGCCACACTGCAATCGGTGCACTGGCAGGGCGATTTAACCCATCTGTTGTGTGACGTTGCTGGCGAAACGGTGCGGATGGTGTTGACGCATGTCAATCCGCTGCCGCGCGTGGGCGACAAGCTGGCGCTGTGGTTCGAACCGGATGATGCGGTCCTGATTGAGGTATAACCATGTCACTCATTTTACCTCTGGAAAAACCGGCGCTTAACCTACGCCCGCTGCTGTGGCTGCTGCTCCCGTTGCTGGTGCTGGCGACACTGTTTTTCTGGCCTCTGTCGCTCATCGTTGAACAGGCGCTACGCGGTGCCAATGGCGAGATCGGGCTCGAGACCTTCCGCCAGGTGGTCGACTCGAAACGCTTTGTCGGCGCGTTGCTGAACACGTTGCAAATCGCCTTTTTCGCCACCGCCGGTTGCCTGCTGCTGGGCAGCGTGATGTCGCTGATTCTGGTGTTTATTCCTTTCCCCGGAAGCGAGTTGATTGGTCGGGTCGTCGATACTTTTATTGCGCTGCCGACCTTCCTGATTACGCTGGCGTTCACCTTTATTTATGGGTCAGCGGGTCTGCTCAACGGTACGCTGATGAGCCTGTTTGCCTTTGAGCTACCGCCGGTGGATTTTCTCTACTCGATGCAGGGCGTCATTCTGGCGGAGATCACGGTGTTCACTCCGCTGGTGATGCGGCCACTGATGGCCGCGCTGCGGCAAATTGATAAAAGCCAGCTAGAGGCAGCCAGCATTCTGGGGGCGCACCCATTACGGGTGATTGGGCAGGTGATTTTCCCGGCGGCGCTACCGGCGCTGATGGCTGGTGGCAGCCTGTGCCTGCTGTTGACCACTAACGAGTTTGGCATCGTACTGTTTATTGGCGCGAAGGGAGTTAACACCCTGCCGATGATGGTTTACAGCAAAGCGATTCTGGAGTCCGACTATACGGTCGCCTGCATGATTGCGTTGATTAACATTGTCTTGTCGCTGGGGCTGTTCTCCCTCTATCGCCTGGCGGCATCGCGTACCAGCGTAAGGAGCTAGCCATGCTAATTTGGTCACCTAAAGGACGCGCAGCGGCGGGCGTTGTGGCTAGCGTACTGTTTATCGTGTTCTTTTTCCTGCCGCTGGCAGTGATTCTGATGTCCAGCCTTAGCCAGCAGTGGAACGGTATTCTGCCGAGTGGCTTCACACTGAACCACTTTGTTAACGCTCTGCACGGTGCGGCATGGGACGCCCTACTTGCCAGCCTCACGATTGGCTTTTGCGCCAGCCTGTTTGCGCTGCTTTGCGGCGTTTGGGCGGCGCTGGCGCTGCGTCAATATGGGGTGAAAACGCAGAAATGGTTAAGTATGGTGTTCTATCTGCCGAGTGCGATTCCGTCAGTATCCGTGGGCCTGGGCATTCTGGTTGCTTTCAGCCAGGGGCCATTGCAAATGAACGGCACCCTATGGATTGTGCTGACAGCGCACTTTGTGCTGATTTCCGCCTTTACCTTCAGTAACGTGTCGACCGGACTGGCGCGAATTTCCGCCGATATTGAAAACGTCGCGTCGAGTCTGGGGGCATCGCCCTGGTATCGTCTGCGTCACGTGACGTTGCCGTTATTGATGCCGTGGATGATGTCAGCGCTGGCGCTGAGTTTATCGCTCTCCATGGGGGAGTTGGGCGCGACGATGATGATTTATCCGCCGGGCTGGACGACGCTACCGGTGGCTATCTTTAGCCTGACCGACCGTGGAAATATCGCCGACGGCGCGGCGCTGACCATTGTGCTGGTGGCCATTACGCTGCTGCTGATGATGAAGCTGGAGCGCATTGCAAAACGGTTGGGGCACAAATAAAACGGTAGGCCGGGTAGGACATAGCCGCCACCCGGCAAAGGAATTACGGACGATACACCTTCACATTGGCAAACCCCTGCTCGCGCAGATAGAGCGCCTGCAGGCGACTCATTACGCCGCGTTCGCACCATAGCAGCCAGGTTTTGCTCTGATCGAGGTCGCCAAATTTAGTGCTCAGCTTGTAGAAAGGCAGCGAAACGACGTCGACGCCTTCCACTTTCAGCGGCTTGTCATCCTGCTCATCGACAGAACGGATATCCAGAATCACATCGTTGGCGCCAAAACCGCTCACGGTTTCTACTTCCACCACCTCCTGCTGGGTCTGCTGGGCGATTTCACGAATATCGACGTTGTTCGCTTCTTCTACCACCTTATCGAGAATACTGAAGTCGAAATTTTCTTCTTCGGCTTCAATTTTCGCTTTAATGGCTTTCACCGTCGGACTTTTGGAAATCACGCCACAGTATTCCGGCATCGTACGGGCAAAATCTTCCGTACCAATCTGGCGCGCCAGGTTGATAATGTGCTCTTTATCGTAAGAGATCAGCGGGCGCAAGATCAGCGTGTCAGACACGTTATCGATCAAGCGCAAGTTGGTTAGCGTCTGGCTGGACACCTGGCCCAGCGCTTCGCCGGTCACCAGCGCCTGTACGCCGTAACGTTCCGCCACTTTCGACGCCGCGCGTACCATCATACGTTTGAGCACCACGCCCATCTGGCCGTCGTCAACTTTCTCCAGAATCTCGCCGACCACCGGTTCGAAGTTAATCGCTACAAAACGCACGCGATGGGAGCTGCCAAAGCGGTTCCACAGGTAATGCGCCACCTGGCGAACGCCGATTTCATGCGCCGCGCCGCCGAGGTTAAAGAAGCAGTAGTGTACGCGGCAGCCGCGACGCATCAGCATATAGCTGGAGACGCCGGAGTCAAAACCGCCGGAGATCAGCGACAGCACATCTTCCTGGGTGCCAATCGGGAAACCGCCAATACCTTCATAACGCCCTTTGATTAACAGCAGGCGATCATCTTCCACTTCCAGATGCACCGTCACATCCGGGTTAGTGAGCTTCACGCGCGCCGATTCAATATGCTGATTTAATCCGCCGCCGACATAGCGCTCCACCTCAATGGAGCTAAACTCATGCTTACCGCGACGTTTTACGCGCACGCAGAAGGTTTTGCCTTCAAGCTGCTCGCGATACTGCGCCAACGCTTTCTCGAAAATGTCGTGCATATCGGTGAACGGCACATCTTCGACTTCAAGAATATGGTGAATCCCCGGAATGCGGGTCAGCGCGTCGCGAATCGCCAGACGCTGGTTTTCATCTTTGGCGCGAACTTCAATGTTATCCCAGTGACGGACAACCGCGAGGGTCTCATCGTAGTGCTTTAAAACGTTACGGATGTTCCCGGTTAAAATTTTTATAAAGCGCAAACGCACAGATTGGCTTTTGATAGTGATTTCCGGGAACAATTTAATGATAAACTTCATGGCGGCAATGGTTCTTTAGCAAGCTATCTAAGGCTTGTCGTGGAGAAATAGTACAGCAGCCCATACCTACGGCTGCATCCAGGCGCGGAAGTATATCACTATCACGGACATCTTGCGCATTTCCCCTTACCATTGCGCGTTATTTGCTTATCAGTGTGAGTCCGTTACCATAGACTTGTGCTGCCATTACAGAGAGTCAAACAGTCATCATGCCGAAGAAAAATGAGGCGCCCGCCAGCTTTGAAACTGCGCTGAGCGAGCTGGAACATATTGTTACCCGCCTGGAAAGCGGCGATTTGCCGCTGGAAGACGCGCTGAATGAATTCGAGCGCGGCGTACAACTGGCGCGTCAGGGGCAGGCAAAACTGCAGCAGGCGGAACAGCGCGTGCAAATTTTGCTGTCTGATAATGAAGAGGCTTCACCTGAGCCTTTTATCGCGGATAATGAGTAAATGGACTTTACGCAGCAGCTACAGGCTTGCGTAACGCAAGCGAATCAGGCGCTGAGCCGTTTTATCGCGCCACTGCCCTTTCAGAACACTCCCGTGGTCGAAGCCATGCAGTATGGCGCATTATTAGGCGGTAAACGCCTGCGGCCATTTCTGGTTTACGCCACCGGTCAAATGTTTGGCGTCAGTACGGCAACGCTGGATGCGCCAGCTGCGGCGGTCGAATGCATTCATGCCTATTCGCTGATCCATGACGACCTGCCAGCAATGGACGATGACGATTTGCGTCGCGGCCTGCCGACTTGCCATATTAAATTTGGCGAAGCCAACGCAATCCTGGCGGGAGACGCGTTGCAAACGCTGGCGTTTGCCATTATCAGCGACGCGCCGATGCCGGAAGTCGCCGATCGCGATCGTATCGCGATGATCGCCGAACTGGCGAACGCCAGCGGCATCGCCGGTATGTGCGGTGGTCAGGCATTGGATCTGGCGGCAGAAGGCCAGCGGATCACTCTGGACGCGCTGGAACGCATTCATCGCCATAAGACCGGCGCGCTCATTCGCGCCGCCGTTAGACTTGGCGCGTTGAGCGCGGGCGATGAAGGACGGAATACTCTGCCGATACTTGACCGCTATGCAGAGAGTATCGGCCTTGCCTTCCAGGTTCAGGATGACATTCTGGATGTGGTGGGCGATACTGCAACGTTAGGTAAACGTCAGGGCGCAGACCAGCAGCTTGGCAAAAGTACCTACCCTGCACTTCTGGGTCTTGAGCAAGCCCGGAATAAAGCCCGGGACCTGATAGAGGACGCCCGTCAGTCGTTACATCAGCTGGCCGCGCAATCACTGGACACCTCGGCACTGGAAGCGCTAGCGAACTACATAATCCAGCGTGATAAATAAACCCCATATCCAATGAGCTTGCGATGAGTTTTGATATAGCCAAATACCCTACCCTGGCATTGGTCGACTCCACCCAGGAGTTACGACTGTTACCGAAAGAGATTCTGCCGAAACTCTGCGACGAGCTACGCCGCTACTTACTCGACAGCGTAAGCCGTTCCAGCGGGCACTTCGCTTCCGGACTGGGCACGGTAGAACTTACCGTGGCGCTGCATTATGTCTACAACACCCCGTTTGACCAGCTAATCTGGGATGTTGGACACCAGGCTTATCCACATAAAATCCTTACCGGTCGTCGCGACAAAATCGGCACCATTCGCCAGAAAGGCGGTCTGCACCCGTTCCCGTGGCGCGGAGAAAGCGAATACGATGTGCTGAGCGTTGGGCATTCCTCCACCTCCATCAGCGCCGGTATCGGCATTGCCGTGGCGGCGGAGAAAGAAGGCAAAGATCGCCGCACCGTCTGTGTGATAGGCGACGGCGCCATCACCGCCGGTATGGCGTTTGAAGCAATGAATCACGCAGGCGATATCCGGCCCGACATGCTGGTCATTCTGAACGACAATGAGATGTCGATTTCGGAAAACGTCGGCGCGCTCAACAACCATCTGGCGCAGCTACTTTCCGGTAAGCTTTACTCTTCTCTGCGCGAAGGCGGAAAAAAGGTCTTCTCCGGCGTACCGCCAATTAAAGAACTGCTCAAGCGTACCGAAGAACATATTAAAGGCATGGTTGTGCCGGGCACACTGTTCGAAGAGCTGGGCTTTAACTACATCGGGCCGGTCGATGGTCACGATGTCATGGGGCTTATCAGCACATTGAAGAACATGCGCGACCTGAAAGGCCCGCAGTTCCTGCATATCATGACCAAGAAAGGCCGCGGCTATGAGCCCGCGGAAAAAGATCCGATCACTTTCCATGCGGTGCCTAAATTTGATCCTTCCAGCGGATGTTTGCCGAAAAGCAGCGGCGGTCTGCCAGGTTATTCAAAAATCTTCGGTGACTGGCTGTGTGAAACCGCCGCCAAAGACAGCAAGCTGATGGCGATCACCCCGGCAATGCGCGAAGGTTCCGGCATGGTGGAATTTTCACGTAAATTCCCGGATCGCTATTTTGACGTCGCCATCGCCGAGCAGCATGCCGTCACCTTCGCCGCAGGCCTGGCGATTGGCGGCTATAAGCCCGTCGTGGCGATCTACTCTACTTTCCTGCAACGCGCCTACGATCAGGTCATCCATGACGTCGCTATCCAGAAACTGCCGGTCATGTTCGCCATCGATCGCGCCGGTATCGTTGGCGCGGATGGACAAACACACCAGGGCGCGTTCGATCTCTCCTATCTGCGCTGCATCCCGGATATGGTGATCATGACGCCAAGCGACGAAAACGAATGTCGCCAGATGTTATTTACCGGGTATCACTATAACGACGGCCCGACGGCAGTACGTTATCCACGCGGTAATGCGCAGGGCGTGGCGCTAACCCCGCTGGAAAAACTGCCTATTGGTAAAGGCCTTGTGAAGCGTCATGGCGAAAAACTGGCGATTCTGAACTTTGGCACCTTAATGCCTGAGGCGGCGAAAGTCGCCGAAGCGCTGAACGCCACGCTGGTCGACATGCGCTTTGTTAAGCCGCTGGACGACACGTTAATTCTGGAGATGGCCGCGCAGCATGACGCGCTGGTGACGCTGGAAGAAAACGCCATTATGGGCGGCGCTGGCAGCGGCGTAAACGAAGTGCTAATGGCCCATCGTAAACCTGTACCTGTGCTGAATATCGGCCTTCCGGATTTCTTTATCCCGCAAGGAACGCAGGAAGAAGCCCGCGCGGAACTGGGGCTCGACGCCGCAGGCATTGAAGCCAAAATCAAGGCCTGGCTGGCATAATCCCCTCTTTGCTCCTGCTATGCTTGAAGAGTGACGGGTATAACAGGAGCGGAGTCATGCAATACAACACGTTAGGAAATACAGATCTTCGGGTATCCCGCCTTTGTCTGGGCTGCATGACATTCGGCGAGCCGAGTCGCGGCAATCACGCCTGGACGCTTCCCGAAGAGAGCAGCCGTCCCATCATCAAGCGCGCCCTTGAGGGCGGCATTAACTTTTTTGATACCGCCAACAGCTACTCCGACGGCAGCAGCGAAGAGATTGTCGGTCGCGCGCTGCGTGATTTCGCCCGGCGCGACGAGGTGGTGGTAGCGACGAAAGTCTTCCATCGCGTCGGCGATCTGCCGGAAGGATTGTCCCGCGCGCAAATCCTGCGCTCTATTGACGATAGCCTCGCCCGTCTGGGAATGGAGTATGTCGATATCCTGCAAATCCACCGCTGGGATTACACCACACCAATAGAAGAAACTCTGGAAGCGCTAAACGACGTGGTGAAGGCGGGTAAAGCCCGCTATATCGGCGCTTCCTCAATGCACGCCTCACAATTTGCCCAGGCGCTGGCGCTACAAAAACAACACGGCTGGGCGCCGTTTGTCACCATGCAGGATCACTATAACCTGATCTACCGCGAGGAAGAGCGAGAGATGCTACCGCTGTGCTGGCAGGAAGGCGTTGCCGTGATTCCGTGGAGTCCGCTGGCGCGCGGACGCTTAACTCGCCCTTGGGGAGAAACCACGGCCCGGCTGGTCTCGGATGACGTGGGTAAAAATTTATACGCTGAAAGCGATAAAAATGATGCGCAAATAGCGGAACGGCTGGCTGGCGTCAGCGAGGCGCTTGGCGCAACGCGAGCGCAGGTCGCGCTGGCCTGGCTACTCAGCAAACGAGGCGTCGCCGCGCCGATTATCGGCGCTTCGCGTGAAGAGCAGTTAGATGAGTTGCTGAATGCCGTTGATTTAACGCTCAAACCGGAGCAGATTGCCGAACTCGAAACACCGTACAAACAGCATCCGGTGGTGGGATTTAAATAATCCGCCATTGCCCGATGGCGCGACGCTTATCGGGCCTGTGAAATCGACATATTGTTCGGGGTTAGGCCGGATAAGGTGTTTACGCCGCCATCCGGCAAACCCTTTAAATAATACCGAGCGGCCAGTGATGACCGATAAAATACAGTATGCCGGCGGATATCACCCCGGCGACGATATCATCGATCATAATCCCCATGCCGCCGTGCACGTTGCGATCAAACCAACGGATCGGCCAGGGTTTCCACATATCCAGAATGCGGAAAATAACGAACCCGGCAGCCACCCACTGCCAGTCCGTCGTCGGCAACGCCATCAGCGTTATCCACATACCGATAAATTCATCCCAGACAATACTGCCGTGGTCGTGTACGCCCATATCTTTCGCCGTCTGATGGCAAAGATAAACGCCAATGCAGATCCCAAACATCACGACCAGCGAATAAAGCTGCCACGGCAGAAACGTCATCAGATACCAGAAGGGGATCGCCGCCAGCGAGCCCATCGTGCCCGGCACCACGGGGCTCAGCCCGCTGCCAAAGCCGATAGCGAGCAGATGCCACGGATTGCGCAAATTCAGGCGGCTTTTCGCAACATCTTTATGGCGTGGCAAAATGGTCATATCCTTTCCAGTCAAAGGTGACAGGCATTCCGTCACGTACAAAATTCAGCCCTTCAATATCTGCGCTCATTTGACCTATGCAGGTAAAGGGAACACCCAGTTGACCAATGGCGACATCCAGCGCGCCACGGTTCAGTTCCGGCACCGTAAAGCACAGCTCATAGTCTTCGCCGCCGGAAAGCGCCCAACGCAGCGCCTGCCCGTCATCAACATGGCGCATCATCGCATCGGATTTTGGCAGCGCATCAACATCTACTCTTGCCCCACAGCCGCTGGCCTTGACGATATGCCCCAGATCGGAAATCAAACCATCGGAAAGATCGATAGCCGCGCTGGCGATATCACGCAGCGCCTGGCCGTGTAAAATACGCGGCGTCGGGCGTAAATGCCGTTGAATTAAATAGTGAGCGTCTGTCTCCTCCGACACCTGTAGCCGGTTTTGCAAAACCGCCAGCCCGGCAGCGCTGTCGCCCGGCGTACCGGTGATATAAATCCAGTCGCCCGGCTTCGCGCCAGATCGCTTGAGTGCGCGCCCTGCCGGGATATAACCGTGGATACCCAGCGTCATCGACAGCGGTCCACGCGTGGTGTCCCCGCCAATGAGCTGCATATCGTAGTAATTCAATAGCGCAAACAGACTGTCGCTAAAAGCCTCCAGCCACGGCTCATCCACTTCCGGCAACGTTAACGCCAGCGTTAACCAGGCCGGGTCGGCCCCCATCGCGGCCAGATCGCTTAAATTCACCGCCAACGCTTTATAAGCCAGATCGGCAGGATCGATATTGGGGAGGAAGTGGTTGCCCGCCACCAGCGTATCGGTACTGATCGCCAGGGTCTGCTTTTCAGGAATATTCAGGAGCGCGCAATCGTCGCCAATACCGGTTTCAACATCAAGACGAGAGCTTCTTACACGGTCAAAATAACGGGCAATCAGGGAAAACTCGCCACATGCCATACGTTATGCCTCAGCAGAAAAAAAGAAAAGGCCGGAGACGGCGGGTATCGATCGCCCGCTATCTTTCCGGCCTGTGAATCACTTTTTGTTAGGACGAATCACCGGAGCTGCTTTATCCAGTACGCCGTTGACGAATTTGTGGCTGTCTTCAGCGCCAAAGGTTTTCGCCAGTTCAATCGCTTCGTTGATGGCCACTTTATAAGGCACATCGCTGCGTTTTGACAGCTCAAACAACGCAATACGCAGCACGGCTTTTTCAACCTGTCCCAGCTCTTCAAGCAGGCGGGACAGATACGGTTTCATTAAACCATCCAGGTACGCGCTGTTAGTCGCCACCCCGGATAGCAGTTCACGGAAATAGAGAACGTCGACGTCTTTTACGTCCTGTTCCGCCAGGAACTGGTATTCAACATCAGCGATGTCGTTCTGGGACAACTGCCAGGAGTAAAGCGCCTGGACGGCACACTCACGGGCGCGGCGACGAGCAGCAGGTTTCACGGAATTCCCCTTACAAAAAATCAGGCCTTAATGGCTTTCAATACATTAATCATTTCAAGCGCGGTCAGCGCAGCTTCTGCGCCTTTATTACCGGCTTTTGTACCAGCACGTTCGATGGCTTGTTCAATACTCTCGGTGGTCAGAACACCAAAGGCTACCGGCACGCCACTGTCCTGGGCAACGCTTGCCAGGCCATTGCTGGCGCCGCCTGCCACATATTCAAAGTGCGCAGTCCCCCCGCGAATCACGGTTCCCAGCGCAACCACGGCGTCATATTTACCGCTTTTCGCCAGCGCATCGGTCGCCAGCGGCAGTTCATAGGCGCCAGGCACCCACACTACGGTAATATTATCATCTTTTACCTGACCAATACGCGTCAGGGCATCAACCGCGCCATCCAGCAGGCTGTCGTTGATAAACTGATTGAAACGCGCAATAGTGATGGCGACGCGAGCGTCAGGGGCTGCAACGTTAGCTTTAATAATGTTCATATTCTCTCTTCCAGGGTTCATTTGGCCCCGCAGGGGGGCGGATTTTATCATAATAATTTGAGCGCTGCTCCCCTTTCGACGGGAGAACTCATGCGCTCACCATATGCAGGCAAACATCCGGGCCGACATGTCGTATTTCGCTGAAGGTAAATTGCGGCGCGTCGGCGAGCTTCTCAAGCCCCGGCAATTCGCATAATCCCCGCGCCTGGGTTCCCAACAATTTAGGCGCGACATAGACAATCAGTTCATCCACCAGCCCGGCTTGCAGCAACGCGCCCGCCAGCCCCGGTCCGGCTTCAACCCATATGCTATTAATCTGCTGCCTGCCTAACTGCATCATCAGCACAACCAGATCCAAATGTCCGTTGTGCGCTGGTACGCTGATAGTACGAACCGCATCGGGCCACGTGCGGCTATCTTCCTGGGTACGCGCAATCCACGTTTCGCCAGGCTGCTGCACAATACGATGCGCAGGCGTTACCCGGTTTTGGCTGTCGATAACAATTCGCACCGGCTGGCGCAGATTTTCCTGCGGGTAAGACGCCTGCGTAGAGGCGTCTAACTCCGCCCAACGCACCGTCAAGGCCGGATCGTCAGCCAATACCGTCGCGCTACTGGTTAAGATAGCGTGGCTTTGCGCACGCAAGCGCTGAACGTCGCGCCGGGCCTGCGGCGAGGTGATCCACTGGCTTTCGCCGCTGGCCATCGCCGTCCGTCCATCCACGGAGGCGCCCAGTTTAAGCTGAAGATAAGGGAATCCGGTACGCATCCGTTTGAGGAAGCCTTTATTGAGCGCCTCCGCTTCACTCATCATTAACCCGTGGCTGACCGCAATACCCGCCTGTTGCAGACGATACAGTCCGCGCCCGGCGACCTGTGGGTTCGGGTCCTGCATCGCGGCGACCACGCGCGCGACGCCGGCCGCAATCAGCGCATCGCAACATGGCGGCGTTCGCCCATGATGGCTACAGGGTTCAAGCGTGACATAGGCGGTTGCGCCTTTGGCTTTTGCGCCCGCCATCCGCAGCGCATGAACCTCGGCGTGCGGCTCTCCGGCGCGATGGTGATAACCTTCGCCGACGATGTCGCCATTGTTAACAATGACACAGCCGACATTAGGGTTCGGGTGAGTGGTGAAACGTCCACGCTGCGCCAGTTTGAGCGCTCGCGCCATGTAAAACTCATCCTGCATGGCTTAGTCCTGTAGGCGAGCGATTTCTTCGCCAAAGTCTTTGATATCTTCGAAACTGCGATAGACGGAGGCAAAGCGAATATACGCGACTTTATCGAGTTTTTTCAGCTGCTCCATGACCAGGTTGCCAATCATCTTGCTGGGAACTTCACGCTCCCCAGTGGCACGTAATTGTGACTTAATATGGTTCAATGCCATTTCAACATCATCTGCGCTGACGGGTCTTTTTTCCAGCGCTCTCAACATGCCGCTACGCAGCTTATCCTCATTAAAGGGTTCGCGCACATCGTTACTTTTTATCACGCGCGGCATGACCAGTTCAGCCACTTCAAAGGTCGTAAAGCGTTCATTACACACCAGACACTGCCGACGGCGGCGCACGGACGAGCCCTCGCCTACAAGACGAGAGTCAATGACTTTGGTATCTACGGCGAAACAAAATGGGCAATGCATACGGCGTCCTGACCAGATGATTTAGAAAACACTATTTTACCCTGAACTGGCGCGACAACAAAGGCGGAGCGCTTTTGAGATAAAGGATCGGTGCCTTTGTGCGTATAGCGCACTACCATTACGCTATCGGACCACGAAGGAAATGATCGACATGACAAGACGTTACCTAAGAATTCTCCTGGTGGGAAGTCTCTTGAGCCTGACCGCCTGCGCGCCGCAGAGCGAAGTTCGCCAGATGCATCAAAGCATTAGCACCCTGAATAAAGAGATGACCCAACTGAATCAGGAAACGGTAAAAATTACCCAACAAAATAAGCTGAATGCGGAGTCAACCCGCGGCGTCTATTTGTTGCCTGGCGCCAATACGCCTGCCCGGCTGGAGAGTCAGATCGGTACGCTACGTATGACATTGCTGGAGATTACGCCTGTCGCAGACGGCGCTCACGCAACGTTACGCATTCAGGGCGAGTCCCGCGATCCGCTGCCGGCATTCAGCGCTACCGTAGAGTACGGGCAAATTCAGGGCACTACGGAGAACTATCAGGAGGTGAATGCACAGAGCCTTCTGGTAAATGCCCCTGCCAGCTTGCTGGCGCCCAGTGATGTCAATATTTCGTTACCGTTGAAGGGGATCACTCCGGCGCAGTTAGGCTTCATTCGCATCCATGATATTCAGCCTGTTAATCAATAAACGTTCTGGCGGAGCGTTTTGTGCGTTCCGCAACATCCCCCGCGCGACTTTTGTTGCCCTACTGACATTTTCGTCATTTATGACATAGATTGGTAATATTCATGAAAGACAGTACTGTCGCCGCACCTAAAATGCGCAAACGTGAACGCAATCGATTACGTAAATGATAGATATGTGAAACAAGACATATTTTTGTGAGCAATGATTTTTATAATAGGCTCCGCAGAAACACGAAATATTTAGAAACGCAAATTGCGTTCTTTTCACTCCCGTAAGGGATTTCAAACAGTGGCATACATATGAAAAAAACTTTACTCGCAGTCAGCGCAGCGCTGGCGCTCACCTCATCTTTTACTGCTAACGCAGCAGAAAATGATCAGCCGCAGTATTTGTCCGACTGGTGGCACCAGAGCGTAAACGTGGTAGGCAGCTACCATACCCGTTTCTCGCCGAAATTGAACAACGACGTCTATCTGGAATATGAAGCATTTGCCAAAAAAGACTGGTTTGATTTCTACGGCTATATCGATATTCCCAAAACCTTTGATTGGGGTAACGGCAACGATAAAGGTATCTGGTCCGACGGTTCTCCGCTGTTCATGGAAATCGAACCGCGTTTCTCGATTGATAAGCTGACCGGCGCAGACCTGAGCTTCGGCCCGTTTAAAGAGTGGTATTTCGCCAACAACTACATCTACGATATGGGCGATAACAAAGCCAGCCGCCAGAGCACGTGGTATATGGGTCTGGGGACCGATATCGACACCGGCCTGCCGATGGGCCTGTCGCTGAACGTGTATGCGAAATATCAGTGGCAAAACTACGGCGCGTCCAATGAAAACGAATGGGACGGCTACCGTTTCAAAGTGAAATACTTCGTCCCCATCACCGATCTGTGGGGCGGCAAACTGAGCTATATCGGCTTTACCAACTTTGACTGGGGATCTGATTTAGGCGACGATCCGAACCGTACCAGCAACTCCATCGCTTCCAGCCATATCCTGGCGTTGAACTACGATCACTGGCACTACTCGGTCGTTGCGCGTTACTTCCATAACGGCGGACAGTGGCAGAATGGCGCAAAACTGAACTGGGGCGATGGCGATTTCAGCGCGAAATCTACCGGCTGGGGCGGCTACCTGGTCGTGGGTTACAACTTCTAAACCTGCAAAAAAGGCCAGAGGTCGCCCTCTGGCCCGTTTCGGGCGCATGCTGCCATGCGGCGGCGAGTCGCGCCCACTTCACATTACTTCCGGCGATGCCACCAGCCTAAAAACAGACCTGTCGCAATCCCGACCAGCGTTGGTGCCGCCAGATCGTGCCAGATAGTAATGCTCAACTCTGTGAGCGTCATATTGCCGCCTTTGTTGCAATGGCAACGGTTCGCGGCTATCCTCAACTTGTCTAGGGTCAAGTTAGCCCCCGTAATGTTGCCGGTGAATACCGAACAATGTGCGGGGGTTTTCTCTTTCCAGCGACAAGGCCACCGGGGATCAAGCCCCCGCAACATTGCGCCTCACCGGGTTGCCCCGGCTTACCGCTGATTCTACTCTGCTCGCCAGTATCGGCATGAATTAAAAACAAAAAAATCCCAACCTTGCGATCGGGATTCCAGTGACAATGTATGCGTTACAGGACGTTTGGGGCTGGCGACAAACTCCGGGGCTGAAAAAATGTCAGATTGCATCCGACCTACGAAAACCAATAATTCATTTATATTGCGGATTCCGTTGGGTGGAGCGAAGCGTAACCTAACATTCAACAGCACCAACAACTTTGTCAGCAGCCTGCTTATTTCTTTTTGTTCATCATCGCTTTCAGATCGGCAAACGGGTTATAAGTCGCCTCGCCGACATCTTTTTGCGCATCTTCCCCGGCAATGACCGTCGAACCATACTGATCGGCTTCGGTATATTTGGAATGCTCGTGATCGTGGCAGTAGAGGCACAATAGCTCCCAGTTGCTGCCGTCTTCCGGATTATTGGTGTGGTCATGATCGATATGATGCACCGTCAGCTCACGCAGATTTGAATACACAAACTCACGGGAACAACGTCCGCACACCCACGGAAACAGCTTCAGCGCTTTTTCACGATAGCCGCTTTCCAGGCGCGCGTAGTTTTTTGGGATGATAGCCATGATAGTTCCTCATGCAATCGAGTTTATTCTGGATAATAAAAAGCCGCAGCACCCTGCGATGTTGCGGCTTTTTTCAGTCATGTTAACGCCAGCTTACGGCAGAATGGACGGCTGATCCGCCCCTTCTTTTTCGACTTTCTGCTGCAGCATATGCTCGCGCTTCATACCGAGTTTCAGCGCCAGCGCCGATGCGACATAGATAGAAGATGCCGTACCAATAGAGACACCGATCAGCATCGTCAGCGAGAAGCCTTCCAGTACCGGACCGCCGAAGAGGTACAGCATCAGAATTACCACTAACGTCGTACCGGAGGTAATCAACGTGCGGTGTAGCGTCTGGGTCAGCGACACGTTAAAGATTTCGTAAGGCGTCCCGCGACGGATTTTGCGGAAGTTTTCACGAATACGGTCAGAGACCACGATACTGTCGTTCAGCGAGTAACCGATCACCGACATCAACGATGCCACAATGGTCAGGTCAATCTCGATATGGAAAAGCGACAGTATCCCCAGCGTAATGATCACGTCGTGCGCCAGCGCGATGACCACCCCTGCCGCCAGTCGCCACTCAAAGCGGAAACCGACATAAACGAGGATAGAGATCAACGCCACCAGCAGCGCCATAGCGCCGGTTTGCGCCAGATCGGCACCCACGCTTGGCCCCACGAATTCAATACGCTTCACGGCCGCGTTCTGGTTGGTGGCTTCATTAATGATCGTCACCACTTTGCTACCCAGCACCTGACCACCGGTTTCGCCTTCGGTTGGCGGCATACGCACCATAATGTCGTGACTGCTGCCAAAGTTCTGCAACTGCGGCTCTTCATAGCCCGCTTTTTGCAGCGCTTCGCGCATCACGTCCATTTCAGCCGGTTTTTCCAGCGTGATTTCAATTACCGTACCACCGGTGAAATCCAGCCCCCAGTTAAACCCGCGTACGCCCATAATGACAATGGCCGCGATCAGCAACAGCCCGGAGATGCCGAATGCCCAGAAGTCCCAGCGCATAAAGTCATAGACTTTACGGCCGTGGTTTAGTTGTTCAACAGTGTATTCCTGTGCCACATCGCACTCCTCAGATTGACAGCTTAGTGACGCGCTTGCCGCCATATAGCAGGTTTACGATAGCACGCGTACCGATAATCGCGGTAAACATCGACGTCGCCACACCGATACCGGTCGTAATCGCGAATCCTTTAATTGCCCCGGTACCGACAGCATACAGAATGATGACTTTAATCAGCGTCGTGATGTTCGCATCGAAGATGGAACTGAACGCGCCGGCATAGCCTTCGTTTATCGCCTGCTGTACCGTGCGGCCATTACTCAACTCTTCTTTGATACGTTCGTTAATCAGAACGTTGGCGTCGACCGCCACCGCAAGGGTTAACACAATACCCGCAATCCCCGGCATACTGAGCGTTGCCCCCGGCAACAGCGACATGATACCGACAATCAACACCAGGTTAGCCACTAACGCGCTGGTCGCAATCAGACCAAACTTCTTATAGAAGAAGATCATGAACAGGATGGAGACCACCAGACCGGCCAGACAGGCTTCCAGGCCCTGCTTAATATTTTGCATACCCAAAGTCGGGCCAATGGTGCGCTCTTCAACGATCTGAATCGGCGCAATTAGGGCGCCCGCACGCAGCAACAACGAGAGCTGACGCGCTTCGTTCGGGTTGCTGATACCGGTAATACGGAAGCTGTTACCCAGCCGAGACTGGATGTTGGCAATGTTAATCACCTCTTCCTGTTTCACCAGTACGGCGCGACCGTTAGCGTCTTTCTTACCGCTGTCTTTATACTCCACAAACAGGGTCGCCATCGGTTTGCCGATATTGTCCTTAGTGAAGTTAGACATGATATTGCCGCCTGCGCTATCCAGCGAGATGTTAACCTGCGGTTGGTTATATTCATCCTGGCTGGACGTCGAGTCGGTGATATGGTCGCCGGTGAGGATCACGCGTTTGTACAATACCACCGGCTGACCTTCGCGGGTCTGTTTCACTTCGGAATCACCCGGTACGCGCCCGGCAGCAGCAGCGGCCTGGTCAACGTTGGTATTCACCAGACGGAATTCCAGCGTCGCGGTCGCGCCGAGAATTTCTTTCGCACGAGCGGTATCCTGGATACCCGGCAGCTCAACCACAATACGGTCTGCGCCCTGACGCTGTACGACAGGCTCCGCGACGCCCAGTTGGTTAACACGGTTACGCAGAATATTAATGTTCTGCTGAACGGCGTATTCACGCGCTTCGCTCAGGCGCGCATCGGTCATTACCGCGCGAAGTTGATTGCCGCTCTGGCTGGAAATCACCAGGTCACGATGACGCGGCGTCAGATAGGCGATCGCCTCATCACGCGCTTTGCTGTCACGGAACGTGATGCTCAGCCCATAATTATTTTCTTTACGAACGGTGGTATAAGGAATGCCTTTTTCACGCAGATCGCTGCGCAGGCTATCGATATTTTGTTCCTGGAGTTTACCTAACGCGGTATCCATATCCACTTCCATCAGGAAGTGAACGCCGCCGCGCAGATCAAGACCGAGCTTCATCGGATCGGCGTGAATAGCCGCCAACCAGCGCGGCGTAGCCGGCGCAAGGTTAAGCGCCACGACATATTTATCCCCCAGCACGCTCATCAGCGCTTCACGGGCGCGTAGCTGGGTATCGGTGGTGTCGAAGCGCGCAAGAATAGCGCCCTCTTCCAGTGCCACAGACTTAGCGGGAATTTTTTCTTCTTGTAACGTTTTCTGGACCTGGATCAGCGTTTGCTCACTGGCGGCGACGCCGCGCACGCCAGTGATTTGAACAGCCGGATCCTCACCATACAGGTTGGGAAGTGCGTAAAGCAGGCCGACGATAATCACGACGACCAGCATGATGTACTTCCACAAAGGATAACGGTTTAACACGGCAGTTCCCTTTGGGAAAACGAAATATTACAGCGCCTTCATGGTGCCTTTCGG
Source organism: Salmonella sp. NW645 (assembly GCF_051703725.1). Classification (NCBI taxonomy): domain Bacteria; kingdom Pseudomonadati; phylum Pseudomonadota; class Gammaproteobacteria; order Enterobacterales; family Enterobacteriaceae; genus Salmonella; species Salmonella sp. NW645. The sequence continues at coordinate 301,480 of NZ_JAMMKR010000003.1, forward strand.
CAGAACGGCAGCTACGAAGTCACGTTTGATAACCACTTCCGTGGTGTCATTCAGCGCGATGGCAATGTAGCCGGCTTCCGCTACTTTGGTCACTCGACCGACCAGACCGCCATTCGTCAGAACTTCATCACCTTTCGCAATGGAGTCCATCAGCTTTTTGTGCTCTTTGGTGCGCTTCTGCTGCGGGCGCAGGATCATGAAATAGAAAATCAGACCAAACACCACCAGCATTAAAATCAGAGACATCGGGCTGCCCTGCGCCGGAGCACCTGTTGCCGCTACCGCATCAGAAATAAAAAAGCTCATTCAAATTCCCTCATTATTAAAATTAATCAACGTTCAAAGGTGGAACGGGTCGCCCCTGACGTTGGTAAAACTCGGTTACGAAGCTCTCTAATTTACCCTCTTCAATAGCCTTGCGTAAACCCGCCATCAAACGCTGGTAGTAACGCAAGTTATGAATGGTATTGAGACGCGCACCTAATATTTCGTTGCAACGGTCGAGATGATGCAAGTAAGCGCGTGAATAATTGCGACAAGTGTAGCAATCGCACTCGGCGTCAAGCGGGCTGGTGTCGCTTTTATGCTTTGCATTACGAATCTTCACCACGCCGTCGGTCACAAACAGATGACCATTACGGGCATTTCGCGTTGGCATGACACAGTCAAACATATCAATACCGCGACGCACCCCTTCCACCAGATCTTCCGGTTTACCCACGCCCATCAGGTAACGCGGTTTGTCAGCCGGAATCTGCGGGCAAACGTGCTCCAGAATGCGGTGCATATCTGCTTTCGGCTCACCGACAGCCAAACCGCCGACAGCGTAGCCATCAAAGCCAATCTCTACCAGACCTTTCACCGAGATATCGCGTAAATCTTCGTAAACGCTGCCCTGAATGATGCCAAAAAGCGCATTCTTATTGCCAAGGCTATCAAAACGGTCGCGGCTACGCTTCGCCCAACGCAACGACATCTCCATCGAGCGTTTAGCATAGTCCCAGTCTGCCGGATACGGCGTACATTCATCAAAGATCATCACGATATCGGAACCGAGATCGTACTGGATCTCCATCGACTTTTCCGGATCGAGGAAAATCGGATCGCCGTTGATCGGGTTACGGAAGTGCACGCCTTGCTCGGTAATCTTACGAATATCGCCGAGGCTGAAAACCTGGAAGCCGCCGGAATCGGTGAGAATCGGCCCTTTCCACTGCATAAAATCGTGCAGATCGCCATGCAGCTTCATGATTTCCTGACCCGGGCGCAGCCACAGGTGGAAAGTGTTGCCGAGAATAATCTGCGCGCCGGTCGCTTCCACTTCTTCCGGCGTCATGCCTTTCACGGTACCGTAAGTACCCACAGGCATAAAAGCAGGCGTTTCCACTACGCCACGATCAAACACCAGACGACCGCGACGCGCGCGACCATCGGTGGTATCTAACTCAAATTTCATTATCACTCCTGCGTCAGAAAAACAGTCCGACGTTTAACGACTCGCTACGGAATGATTCCATAGCTAATAAATTCCCGAAGGCGTCATCGGCGCAGCCAGTTTGGGGTCGGCCAGCGCACAGCCACCGGAGCGTACACGCAGTACGTGAGGATGGCGAGCACTGCCCGGCGTCAAAATGGCAAGTGAGATAGCCTTCTTACGGACGCTCAAAAATAGCCTGCGGATTGTACGTGATAAACATCGCGTCCCCGTAGCTAAAAAAGCGATATTTTTGTTCTACCGCAGTCTTATAGGCATTCATGGTGTGTTGATAACCGGCAAATGCGGAAACCAGCATAATCAACGTCGATTCCGGCAGATGGAAGTTGGTGATCAGCGCATCAATCACTTTGTATTGATAACCTGGATAAATAAAGATTTGCGTATCGCCGAAGAATGGCTCTATCAAATCGCTTTTTGCCGCCTGCGCCGCGCTTTCCAGCGAGCGTACCGAGGTGGTGCCGACGGCGATAACCCGGTTGCCGCGCGCTTTCGCCGCCAGCACCGCGTCGACCACCTCTTGCGGCACCTCCGCATATTCGGAGTGCATGATATGATCTTCAATGGTATCGACACGCACCGGCTGGAAAGTGCCCGCGCCTACGTGTAGCGTAACAAACGCCATTTCGATACCTTTCTCACGAAGCGCCGCCAGCAGCGGCTCATCAAAGTGCAGCCCGGCCGTCGGCGCAGCGACGGCGCCCGGTTTTTCACTGTAGACCGTCTGGTACAGTTCGCGGTCGGCGTCCTCGTCCGGACGGTCGATATACGGCGGCAACGGCATATGGCCGATGGCGTTAAGAATATCCAGCACCGGACGCGGGTCATTAAACTCAACTTCAAACAGAGCGCCGTGACGCGCGGTCATGGTCGCGTGAATACTTTCGTCGTCGCCCAGCAGCAGTTCCGTACCCGGTTTTGGCGCTTTAGAAGCGCGAATATGCGCCAGGATGCGTTTATCATCGAGCATACGTTCGACCAGCACTTCTATCTTGCCGCCGCTGGCTTTACGGCCAAAGAGCCGCGCCGGGATCACGCGGGTATTATTGAAGACCAGCAAATCGCCAGGGTTGAGCTTATCGAGCAGATCGGTGAAAGTACCGTGCGTCAGCGCGCCCGTCGGCCCCTCTAATGACAGCAAACGGCAGCGACTGCGTTCCGGCTGTGGGTAGTGGGCAATCAGGGATTCGGGTAGTTCAAAGGAAAAATCGGTAACGCGCATGACTCTGACTCAGACTAAAATAAGAGGCGGGTAGTCTAGTGCCGGGGCGTTCCCGCTGCAACCGTTACCCGCTTTTTGGACAGAGAATCAATAATGAATTTTCTTGCTCACCTGCATCTGGCGCACCTTGCCGACAGCTCGCTTTCCGGTAATCTGCTGGCCGATTTTGTCCGCGGTAACCCGGCAACACATTATCCTCCTGACGTCGTAGAGGGTATTTATATGCATCGGCGTATTGACGTCATGACCGACAACCTGCCGGAAGTTCGTGAGGCGCGAGAGTGGTTCCGCCATGAAACGCGGCGCGTGGCGCCCATTACGCTGGACGTCATGTGGGATCATTTTTTATCGCGCCACTGGACGCAAATCTCCCCTGATTTTCCACTTCAGGCGTTTGTCGGCTACGCCCATGCGCAGGTCGCGACGATTCTGCCCGACTCCCCGCCGCGCTTTGTCAACCTGAATGATTATCTTTGGTCAGAAAAATGGTTAGAGCGGTATCGCGATATGGATTTCATTCAAAACGTGCTGAATGGCATGGCGAATCGCCGTCCCCGGCTGGATGCCTTGCGTGATTCCTGGTACGATCTGGACGCGCACTACGACGCGTTAGAAGAGCGCTTCTGGCATTTTTATCCGCGTATGATGGCACAGGCCGCCCGCAAAGCGCTGTGACGGCCTGATAGCGAGGGCGTGCGTCAGATCCGCCGTTGGCAGAAAGATGGTTCGCTGTCATAAAGGGGTCATCATTACGATTTATAATGACCCGATCGATAGGCAAAAGCTGTCTCATTGATTGTCAAGACCGCATTGTTTTGTCGCTTCGCCCTCCCTATACTGCCCGCGTTGCGTTCTAAAACCCTTAATATTGCAGGAGAATTATTATGGTACTGGTTACTCGTCAGGCCCCGGATTTCACCGCTGCGGCGGTACTGGGTAGCGGTGAGATTGTTGATAAATTCAACTTCAAACAGCACACCAATGGTAAAACAACCGTTCTGTTCTTCTGGCCGATGGACTTCACTTTTGTTTGCCCGTCTGAGCTGATCGCCTTCGATAAACGTTATGAAGAATTCCAGAAGCGCGGCGTTGAAGTGGTCGGCGTTTCTTTCGACTCTGAGTTCGTCCACAACGCATGGCGTAACACCCCTGTCGATAAAGGCGGCATTGGCCCGGTGAAATACGCAATGGTTGCTGACGTGAAGCGTGAAATTCAGAAAGCTTACGGTATCGAACATCCGGACGAAGGCGTTGCGCTGCGCGGCTCTTTCCTGATTGACGCTAACGGTATTGTTCGCCACCAGGTCGTAAACGATCTGCCGCTGGGTCGTAACATCGACGAAATGCTGCGTATGGTCGACGCGCTGCAGTTCCACGAAGAGCACGGCGATGTCTGCCCGGCGCAGTGGGAAAAAGGCAAAGAAGGCATGAACGCCTCTCCGGACGGCGTGGCTAAATACCTGGCTGAGAACATTTCCAGCCTGTAAGTCAGTGCATTGATAAAAGGCTCGCGAATGCGAGCCTTTTTTATGCGTGCGGTGTTACGAACCACCTCGCCTCAACGATTCATCCATACCGTCGCGGAAATCGCGGGTAAACTAAGTCTTCCCTTGCGGATGTCACCGCTCCCCGTTTTACATTGCCATCCGGCCACGTTCAGCAACGGCAACGCTTCCAGCACTACTTCACAGGCCTCGCCCCGGTTAATCGCCACCAGCGCCCGCTGCTGCTGATAAACCCGCACGAATACCACTACGTCACCTTCGGCATACAGCGCCTGGCATCCGCCACGACGCAGCGCCAGACTGCGCTGACGCAGTTTCGCCATACGCTGGTACAGCGCCAGCAAGTTGCCGTCCTGCTTGCGTTCATCCCACGGGAACGGTTTGCGGCACATGGGGTCATTTGCACCGTCCACGCCCACTTCATCGCCGTAATAAATACATGGCACGCCGGGCCAGGTAAACAGCCAGACCACCGCCAGCGGCAGGCGCGCCGCGTCTTTACCCAGCAGGGTTTTAAAGCGCGCAGTATCATGGCTGTCGAGTTGATTAAACATACGCAGTTGTTGCTGATGTGACAGCCCGGCGCGGTAGTTATCCATCCACGCGATACAGGTCCGGGCATCGATATGCTGTGGTTCGTAAGCGATATCAGTATTGGCGAGAAATCCCCACAGCGGGAAGGTGAAGCCGCGATAATTCATGGCGGCATCTTCCGCATCGGCCTGTAGCCACTGCCGCGCATCGCCGAAATGTTCCCCCACAATATAGGCTTCAGGCTGCGCCTCTTTTGCCGCCCGGGTAATGCCGGCAACGTGCTGCAAATTATGGCGCGCCCCGCCCGCCTCGCCCAGCATATGTACGACATCCAGCCGCCAGCCGTCCATATTCCACGGAGCCTTTAGCCAGTGACGAACGATACTGTCCTCACCGCGATAGATCTCATCCACCAGCGTTTCTGATTGATAATCGAGTTTCGGCAGGCTCGGATAACCCAGCCAGTCCAGCGCCACGCCTTGTGGTGAAAAGGAGTACCAGTCGCGCCACGGCGAGTCCGGGTGATGGCACGCGCCGCCAGTGCTGCGGTTATGCCTGTCAAACCACGCATGCGAGTCGCCGCTATGATTAAACACGCCATCCAGCACCAGCCTCATGCCCTGCGCCTGGGTTTCACGCCGCAGGCGTAGCAGCGCCCGATCGCCGCCAAATTGCGGATCGACATGGCGATAATCTTCCGTGTCGTACTTATGGACGCTCGGCGCGGTAAATACCGGATTCAGATATAGCGCTGTGACGCCCAGTTTTTTCAGATACGGCAGCTTCTCACAAATGCCATTCAGACAGCCGCCGTAAAAGGTGGAACCGCCCGCCTGGGGGGTGAGCGGTTCATCCCACCCTTTACGCACGATGTCGTGACCGGCAGCATGGTGGAAATACACCCGGTCCTGATCGGCTTCACGCGTCGCGCTGCGGGCAAAACGATCCGGGAAGATCTGATAAAAAATTTGATCGGCGATCCACTGCGGCCCGCTATCCGGCACATCAACGGCAAATTGCTCCAAACGCGCAGGCGGAAAACAGCTAAATCCCTGTGGCGTAAACCAAAGCTGGCGATCATGCCAAAGCAATTTAAAGCTGTAACGGCGACGGGGTTGCCCTAACGCGATATTGAGCGTCGCTCGCCACGCCGTCACGCCCGGCTGCGGCTGGCGGCGCTGTTTGCGCATCGCCAGTGAGATTTCTTCATTATCGAATTCTGAGCGCAACGTCACGCGAGACGGCGGATTTTCTCCGCTCAGCCACAGCGTAATGGTTAATTTGTCGTTATGTTGCTTCACAAATGGGGCAACCGGTAAGTGCCAGGCATTCAACATCTCGTATCCCCTCTACTGAAAATGGGGCCACCTTGCCATAGAGATTTAAAGGATAACTCATCATCCAGGGGTTTATTAGGGGAGGAGACTCCAGGAGGAGAAGCGGCTCCGCTTATCCGGCCTACTGTTGCCTGCAGACCGGATAAGGCAGAGAAAAACGACTACGCCTGCGCCAATTGACGGTCGCGACGGCGTTTAAACATCCAGCCAATCAACAGCAGAACTATCCAGGCGAAGCCCACATACAGTGAGATGCGGGTATCCGGATGGTAGCCGATAAGCGCAATAATGAAGACCAGGAAAATCAGACCCGCTATCGTCGTGACGACACCGCCCGGCACCTTAAATTTCAGCGCTTTTACCTCTTCCGGCGGTAAACGACGACGGAAGGCGATTTGCGACAGCAGGATCATAATCCATACCCATACCGTCGCAAACGTCGCCAGCGAAGCAATCACCAGGAAGACGTTTTCCGGCATGATGTAGTTCAGATAAACCGCAAACAGCAGCGCAATCGTCATCACCAGCACAGTGACCCACGGAATACCACGGCGTGACGTTTTAGCAAAGACTTTCGGCGCGCTCCCCTGCTCCGCCATACCATGCAGCATACGCCCTACGCCAAACACATCGGAGTTGATAGCGGAAAGCGAGGCGGTCAATACCACAAAGTTCAGAATGCTGGCAGCAAAGGTAATCCCCATATGCTGGAACGTCAGCACAAATGGGCTGCCGTTTGTGCCGACCTGATTCCACGGATAGATAGACATAATGACGAACAGCGTGCCGACATAAAATACCAGGATACGCATCGGTACTGAGTTAATGGCGCGCGGAATGGATTTCTCCGGGTCTTTCGCTTCCCCGGCGGTGATACCGATAATCTCAATCCCGCCGTAAGCGAACATCACCATTTGCAGCGACATGATCATTCCCAGCCAGCCATTGCTGAAGAAGCCGCCGTTGCTCCACAGGTTATGAATGCCGGTGGGCTGCCCGCCGTTGCCAATTCCCCACACAATAATGCCGATACCCGCGACAATCATGATAATAATGGTGGCGACTTTGAAGAAGGAGAACCAAAACTCCAGCTCGCCGAACACCTTGACGCTCATCAGGTTGATGGCGCAAATGATCAGCACCACGCTAAGCACCCAAATCCAGTGCGGCACGGCGGGGAACCAGACTCCCATGTAAATGCCGAACGCGGTCACGTCGGCAATGGCGACGATCAGGATCTCAAAACAGTAGGTCCAGCCGGTAATATAGCCCGCAAGCGGGCCGAGGTTTTCCTGCGCATAGCGCGAAAATGAGCTGGCGGCAGGGTTGTGAACGGACATTTCCCCCAATGCGCGCATAATGATATATGCCGCGACCCCGCCAATAATATAGGCCAACAGCACGCTCGGCCCCGCCATTTTGATGGCGTCCGCCGAGCCGTAAAACAGGCCGGTGCCGATTGCCGAACCTAATGCCATAAAGCGAATGTGCCGGGTGCTCAGCCCACGCTTTAGCTTATTATTGCTTTCCATCAATTTCTGACCTATCAACACAATAAAAAACCACGGGGCGTTAAGCCCCGTGGTGTACACATATGTCAGCGATTTTAGTGAGCGCTGGAGGTCACCTGCCGACCCGCCGCGCGATCCCAGATAATCGCCAGGATCACCATCACCACCGTTGGCATCAACCACGCCAGTCCCTGTTCCGCCAGCGGCAAACGCTGACTCCAGGCTGGCAGCATATCGCCAAAGGCAGATGCTTTGATGCCGTCAAGGATACCAAAAAGCAGACTGATAAACATGGCCGGCGCGATGATGCGGGTGGAATTATGCCACCATGAGCGGGTAAAACTTAATACAACCAGTGCGATACACGGCGGATAGATAGCCGTCAGCACCGGAATGGAGATTTGAATCAGATGGCTCAGTCCAAGGTTTGACACCACCATAGAGAAGCCGCCGAGAATAAAGACCAGCGTACGGTAAGACAGCGGAATATACTGCGCGAAAAACTCAGCGCAGGCGCAGGTCAGCCCCACCGCCGTCACCAGACACGCGATAAAGATCAGCGCCGCCAGCAGGAAGCTTCCCGCGCCGCCAAAGGTATGCTGAACGTAGGCATGAAGAATCGCCGCGCCGTTCGCTGACTGATCGACCAGCGTCGCGCTGTCAGAACCTAAGCGGAACAAGGCAAGGTAAAGCAGCGTCAGCCCCACGCCCGCCATCAGGCCGGCCCAGACCGTGTAACGCGTCAACAGGCGCGCTTCGGTCACGCCGCGAGAACGCGCCGCGTTCACAATAACGATACCAAACACCATCGCGCCCAGCGTATCCATCGTCAGATAGCCGTTCACAAATCCGTTAGAAAAGGCCGCATTCTGATAAGCGTCCAGGGCGTTGCTGATTGGGCCGGCAGGCCAAACGATAGCCGCGACGGACAGGATGACCAGCGCAATAATTTTCAACGGCGCCAGGAAATTCCCTACCGTATCCAGCAGTTTACCCGGATAGAGGGAAACCAGAATAACGATAGCGAAATAGACCACGCTGTAAATCAGCAACGGCATTGCAGAATCGCCGGTCAACGGAGCGATACCGACCTCAAACGACACCGTCGCAGTACGCGGCGTCGCAAATAACGGCCCGACGGCCAGATAGCAAACGGTCGCCAGCAGGAGTCCCGCCACTTTACCAATCGGCGTACTGAGGCTGTCTACCCCGCCGCCGACTTTCGCCAGCGCCACAACAGTAAGAACCGGTAGCCCCACGGCGGTAATCAGAAAGCCAATAGCGGCTGTCCAGACGTGTTCACCCGCCTGCAAACCGACCATAGGAGGAAAGATAATATTGCCTGCGCCAACGAACAGCGCAAATGTCATAAAGCCCAGGGCGATGATATCGCGCGATTTTAACTGATGGGTCATAAAGTCTTACTGCCTGTGGATGGTGATGTTGTAAACATTAAAATTTTTGCCTTTCCCGGAGGATTATAAAGCGGCGTTTTTTATCAATTTCAGCGGGAAAAGCTCCCGGACCGATGCGGCGAAGAATTGTTTTTCGATTTACCGCGCAAATGCAGTCGTAATGACAGCACCTGAAGCGCAATTTAAACGCTTATAACGTTTTAAAGCAAGGTGGGATCTAAAAACCAGATGAATATAGCGATATGAAATTTACAACCAGAATAAAACACCATTCTCATGAAAAAGTTATGGCTAATCATGCGAACAAAAAATCACCAAACGTTGAATGTTTCAACGAGCCCGTCTTAACTGCAAAGAAAATAAGCCAGCATCCGCTGGCTTATGGAAAGTTATACTTACGAAAGGCAATTAATCGCTATTTTTGGCAATTAAACGTTCCGGCAGCACAAAGCTAAATCGCGTTCCTTTGCCAGGCGAACTGTCGATTTCAAGGCGGCTTTCATGGTGATTCAACGCATGTTTCACAATCGCCAATCCCAGGCCGCTGCCGCCCGTTTGCCGCGAACGCGCTTTATCGACGCGGTAGAAGCGTTCGGTCAGACGAGGAATATGCTCGGCAGCAATCCCCGGACCGTTATCTTGAATGCAAAATTCAGCGCCATGCGCGGCACGTCGCCAGCTCACCGTAATATGCGTTCCCGCCGGCGTATGGTTTACTGCGTTATACACCAGGTTTGAGATCGCGCTACGTAGCTGCTCTTCATTGCCCAGAACGCTAAGACTATCGTCGACCTCAAACGTAAAGGTATGTTTCTGCTGGCTGAGCGTCTGCGCTTCACGCTCCACGACCCGCAGCATCATCGGTACATCCACTTTTTCATTTAATAACAGCGCCGGGGCCGCCTCAATTTTAGACAGCGTAAGCAGTTGTTTTACCAGCCCTTCCATACGATACGTTTGCTCGCGCATCGTATGCAGCGCTTTCTCTCGCGTCGCCCCCTCCAGCGCCTGTTCCTGCATCATTTCCAGATAGCCTTGCAATACCGTCAAGGGCGTACGCAACTCATGGCTAACGTTGGCGAAAAAGTTACGTCTGGCGCCTTCAAGCTGATGCATTTGCGTCACATCGCGCGCCACCATCAGGAGTTGTTTATCGGTATAAGGCATGACGCGGATCTCCAGATGCCGCCCGGTATTGAGCACCAAATGAAGCGGACGGGTGAAATCACGCGTTTTTAAATACTGGGTAAACTCCGGATAACGCAGTAGATTGAGAATATTCTGCCCGTTGTCATCCGGCCAGCGTAGCCCCAGTATCTGTTGCGCCAAACCGTTACACCAAAAAATGCCGCCCTCTTCTGTGGTCAGTACCACGGCATCAGGCAGCGACTCCGCGCCGCTGCGAAAACGTTTAATCAGGTTCCCCAGCTCGCGACGACGCTTCTTATTTCGCAACTGCATCTGGTGTAAACCGTATAATAGCGGTTCCCAACTTCCCCGTCCCGGCGGCGGCGTCATACTTCTGTCGACCCAAAGCCACCAGGAGAGGCGTAATAAATTCCAGAAATGCCAGACAAGCAGTCCCGTCACCGCCGCCAGTAAAAACCACGGCAGATAACCAAAAAAAGCGCTAAGGATAAGCGCGGGGATGCAACAGAGCACCAGCTCCAGCACCAGCCTTTTCCATGACAGCCGTTCCAGCACGCGTCATACTCCCTCAAGAATGGAAAGCCTTCTCCGCCAGAAACCTGTGTTCTACTGGCGGAAAAGGCATTAAAAGCGGGTCGAAAAACGATACCCTGTCCCGCGTACCGTTTGCACCATCCGGTCGTGGCCGCTGTGCTCCAGCGCCTTACGCAAACGGCGAATATGCACGTCGACCGTCCGGTCTTCAACGTACACATTGGTGCCCCAGACATGATTGAGTAGCTGCTCGCGACTGTAAACCCGTTCCGGGTGCGTCATAAAGAAATGGAGTAATTTAAATTCGGTCGGCCCCATATCCAGCGGGCTGTCGCCGGTCATCACGCGGTGAGAGCCGGGATCAAGGCTCAGTCCCTGCATCTCGATCACCTCTTCGACCGCCATCGGCGAGATGCGCCGCATAACGGCTTTAATGCGCGCCACCAACTCCTTGGGGGAAAACGGCTTGGTAATGTAATCGTCAGCGCCGGTTTCCAGTCCGCGCACGCGATCTTCTTCCTCACCTCTTGCGGTCAGCATAACCACGGGAATATCCCGGGTCATGGCTTCACGTTTGAGATGTTTAATAAACTGTAACCCTGACCCGCCGGGCAACATCCAGTCAAGAAGGATGAGATCCGGCCAGGGTTCATTAAGTTTATTCACCGCACTGTCATAATCTTCGGCTTCTACGGGCTGAAAGCCATTTTGTTCGAGCACGAAGCACACCATTTCACGGATCGGCGCCTCATCTTCTACGACCAGAATACGTCTCGCCATAATTTGCCCTGTTAGTCGTTAGTTATCAATGCCGCGCCATTATGCGTCAGATTTATGACAGATTTATGAAAAAAAAAGGCGGCATTGACAGCATGTTGATGATTTATGACACCGGTGAAACCGTGCATTACCGTGTACCGGCGGTAAATTGCGCCCAAAAATGGAGGGGATGACGTGTATAATCCCGTTCACGCTTTTTTTGCATGGAACAATTATGCGCATCCTCCACACCTCTGACTGGCATCTGGGACAAAATTTCTATAGTAAAAGCCGCGCCGCGGAGCATCAGGCTTTTCTGGACTGGCTGCTGGAGATCGCGCAGGCCCATCAGGTGGATGCCATTATTGTCGCTGGCGATATTTTTGATACCGGTTCGCCGCCAAGCTATGCCCGAGAACTTTATAACCGTTTCGTCGTTAATTTACAGCAAACGGGCTGTCATCTGGTGGTGCTGGCCGGTAATCATGATTCCGTCGCCACACTAAACGAGTCACGCGACATTCTGGCGTTTCTCAATACAACCGTGATCGCCAGCGCGGGCTATGCGCCGCAGCTACTTCATCGTCGCGACGGTTCTCCAGGCGCCGTACTGTGCCCCATTCCCTTTTTGCGCCCGCGCGACATTCTTACCAGTCAGGCGGGATTATCCGGCAGCGAGAAACAGCAGCAACTTCTTCATGCGATTGCCGATTATTATCAACAGCAATATCGGGAAGCGTGCCAGCTACGCGGCGAACGAAAGCTGCCGGTTATCGCGACGGGGCATTTAACCACCGTCGGCGCCAGCAAAAGCGATGCGGTTCGCGACATTTATATCGGTACGCTGGATGCCTTTCCGGCGCAGCATTTCCCCCCAGCGGATTATATCGCATTGGGACACATTCACCGCGCGCAATGTGTCGGCGGCACAGAGCATATCCGCTATTGCGGCTCACCCATCGCCCTCAGCTTTGATGAGTGCGGCAAAAGCAAATGCGTGCATCTGGTGACCTTCGAGCAGGGGAAATGGCAAAGTACCGAAAGTCTGGCTGTCCCCGTGACTCAACCGCTGGCGGTTTTAAAAGGCGACCTGGCGTCAATTACCGAACAGCTTGAGCAGTGGCGCGGCGTGGAGCAATCACCCCCCGTCTGGCTGGATATTGAAATCACCACCGATGATTATCTGCACGATATCCAACGCAGAATACAGACGCTAACGGAGTCGCTACCCGTAGAGGTATTACTGGTGCGCCGTAGCCGCGAACAGCGCGAGCGCTCGCTGGCGAACGAGCGGCGGGAAACATTAAGCGAGCTTAGCGTGGAGGAGGTTTTTGCGCGGCGTCTGGCGCTGGAAGCGTTAGATCCCCCGCAGCGCGAGCGCCTGAATCAGCTCTTTTCCAGCACGCTCTACGCGTTGAATGAGGAGCATGAGGCATGAAAATTCTCAGTTTGCGTCTGAAAAACCTGAACTCGCTGAAAGGTGAATGGAAGGTCGACTTTACCGCCGAACCGTTTGCCAGTAACGGGTTATTCGCCATTACCGGCCCGACCGGCGCGGGAAAAACCACCTTGCTTGACGCCATCTGCCTGGCGCTATACCACGAAACGCCGCGCCTGAATACGGTATCGCAGTCGCAAAACGATTTGATGACGCGCGATACGGCGGAATGTCTGGCCGAAGTGGAGTTTGAGGTAAAAGGCGAGGCCTGGCGCGCGTTCTGGAGCCAGAACCGAGCCCGAAATCAGCCTGACGGCAATCTCCAGGCCCCACGCGTGGAGCTGGCGCGGTGTTCAGACGGAAAGATCTTTGCCGATAAGGTAAAGGATAAACTGGAGATGATCGCCACGTTGACCGGGCTGGACTACGGGCGCTTCACCCGTTCGATGTTGTTATCACAGGGGCAGTTCGCCGCCTTTCTTAACGCCAAAGCGAAAGAGCGCGCAGAGCTTCTGGAGGAGCTCACCGGCACTGAGATTTACGGGCAGATCTCCGCACAGGTATTTGAAAAACATAAATCAGCCCGTCTCGAACTGGAAAAGTTACAAGCGCAGGCCAGCGGCGTCGCCCTATTGGCGGACGAACAGTTACAGCAACTGGAAGCCAGTTTGCAGGCGCTTACTGACGAAGAGAAACGCCTGCTGGCCGACCAGCAGGGACAGCAGCAGCACCTTCACTGGCTGACCCGAAAAAACGAACTCCACACTGAATTACACGCCCGGCAGCAGGCGCTGTACGCGGCGCAAGAGGCGCGAGAAAAAGCGCAGCCGCAGCTCGCGGCGCTGACGCTGGCGCAACCTGCTCGCCAGTTGCGCCCGCATTGGGAGCGCATTCAGGAACAAACCCGCGCCGTTGAGCGTGTTCGCCAACACAGTGATGAAGTGAATGCTCGCTTACAAAGTGCGTATCGCCTGCGCCAGCGTATCCGCGCCTGCGCGCATCGACAATTCACCCAACTGAACGCCACAGGGCAGCGGTTGAAGACATGGCTGGCGGAACACGACGGCATCCGCGTCTGGCGCAGCGAACTGGCGGGTTGGCGAGCATTGTTAACACAACAATCCCACGACCGGGCGCAACTGAGCCAATGGCAACAGCAGTTGCTGAGCGATACGCGTCAGCGTGATGCGCTACCGCCGCTCACGCTCGACCTCACGCCACAGGCGCTGGCGGAAGCCAGAGCATTGCATACCCGACAGCGTCCGCTACGCCATCGTCTCGCCGCGCTTCAGGGGCAAATTGTCCCGAAACAAAAGCGTCAGGCGCAGCTACAGGCAGCTATCGCGCGTCATCATCAGGAGCAGGCGCAATACACCCAACGTCTGGCGGATAAGCGCCTGAGTTATAAGACTAAAGCGCAGGAGCTTGCGGACGTTCGCACTATTTGCGAGCAGGAGGCGCGCATCAAAGATCTGGAAAGCCAGCGGGCGCACTTACAGTCCGGCCAGCCGTGTCCGCTTTGCGGCTCGACGACGCACCCCGCCATCGCCGCCTATCAGGCGCTGGAGCTGAGCGCGAATCAAACCCGCCGCGACGCGCTGGAAAAAGAGGTCAAAACGCTGGCGGAAGAAGGCGCGGCGCTGCGAGGACAGTTAGATGCCTTAACGCAACAATTACAGCGGGATGAAAGCGAGGCGCAGTCGTTGTTGCAGGAGGAGCAAGCGCTTACTGAAGAATGGCAAACGCTGTGCGCTACGCTGGGCGTTCAGCTCCAGCCGCAAGAAAACCTCGCTGGCTGGCTGACTGCCGCGGAAGAGCATGAGCAACAGTTGGATCAGCTCAGCCAGCGTCATGCTCTACAAACGCAAATCGCGGCGCATACTGAACAGGTAGCGCGCTTTACCGCGCAGATTGCGCAGCGTCAGGCCTCGCTGACGGCTGATTTGGCGCAGTATACGCTTTCCCTTCCTGCGCCAGAAGACGAGGCTTCGTGGCTGAATGAGCGCGCCGACGAAGCGAAAATATGGCAACAGCGTCAGACAGAGTTCGCGGATTTGCAAATGCAGATCGACAGGCTTGCCCCGTTGCTGGAGACGCTACCGCAAACGGATACCGCGGATTCCGACGACGACGTGCCGCTGGATAACTGGCGGCAGGCGCATGATGAGTGCGTGTCATTACAAAGCCAGTTGCAAACCCTGCAGGAACAGACGACGCAGGACCAGCAGCGCGCCGCCGAGGCGATAGCGCACTTTGATGCGGCGTTAAAAAATAGCCCTTTTGACAGCCAGGCAACGTTCCTGGCGGCGTTGCTGGATGAAGAGACCGTGACCCGTCTGGAAAAACAACAACAAACGCTGGAAAGTCAGCTACAACAAGCGAAGGCGTTAAGCGCGCAGTCCGCGCAGGCGCTGGCTGACCATCAGCAACAGCCGCCCGCCGGTCTGGACCCAACGTGTACGGCGGAGCAGCTCGCGCAGCGGCTGGCGCAGTTGGCGCAACAACTGCGTGAAAACACGACACGCCAGGGGGAAATCCGCCAGCAAATTAAACAGGATGCAGATAATCGGCAGCGCCAACGGGCGCTGATGGCGGAAATGAAACAAGCCTCTCAGCAAGTGGAAGACTGGGGCTATCTCAATGAGCTGATCGGCTCTAAAGAAGGTGATAAGTTCCGCAAATTCGCCCAGGGATTGACGCTGGATAATCTGGTCTGGCTGGCGAATCATCAGCTCACCCGCCTGCATGGCCGCTATTTATTGCAGCGCAAAGCCAGCGACGCGCTGGAACTGGAGGTTGTCGATACCTGGCAGGCCGACGCCGTGCGCGATACGCGAACGTTATCAGGCGGCGAAAGCTTCCTGGTCAGCCTGGCGCTGGCGCTGGCGTTATCAGATTTGGTCAGCCATAAAACGCGCATTGATTCTTTGTTCCTCGACGAAGGCTTCGGCACGCTTGATAGCGAAACGCTGGACGCCGCGCTGGATGCGCTCGACGCGCTGAATGCCAGCGGGAAGACCATCGGTGTGATTAGCCACGTGGAAGCCATGAAAGAACGTATCCCCGTGCAGATAAAAGTGAAAAAAATCAATGGGCTTGGTTATAGCAAACTGGACAAAGCGTTTGCCGTGGAGTAACACGAGTGTCATCCTGCGCACAGCATACCGTCATGACATAGCATAATAATGAATACACAAAGACGGATAAGGAATGGTATTACCTCGCGCTTATCCGCAAGCTATACGTTGATTGGCTGTGACAATTCACAGCCACAGCGCGCAACATGCGCCTTTATTTTCGGCAGGTGGTATGAAAAAAGTTATTTTTTCTTTGGCGCTGGGTACGTTCGGACTGGGGATGGCCGAGTTTGGCATTATGGGCGTGCTGACGGAGCTGGCACGCGATGTCGGGATAACGATTACCGCCGCCGGGCATATGATCTCGTTTTACGCCTTCGGCGTCGTGCTGGGCGCGCCTGTTATGGCGCTCTTTTCCAGCCGCTTTTCGCTTAAACATATACTGCTGTTTCTGGTCACGCTGTGCGTGATGGGCAATGCCATATTTACCTTTTCCTCGTCATATCTGATGCTCGCCGTCGGCAGACTGGTTTCCGGCTTTCCGCATGGCGCCTTTTTTGGCGTCGGCGCCATTGTCCTGTCAAAGATTATCCGCCCCGGGAAAGTCACCGCCGCCGTCGCGGGTATGGTTTCAGGGATGACGGTGGCGAATCTGGTGGGCATTCCGGTCGGCACTTACCTGAGCCAGGAATTTAGCTGGCGCTACACCTTTTTATTGATCGCGGTTTTCAACATCGCCGTGCTCACCGCGATTTTCTTCTGGGTGCCGGATATTCGCGACAAAGCCCAAGGCAGCCTGCGCGAGCAGTTCCACTTCTTGCGTAGCCCCGCGCCGTGGCTCATTTTCGCCGCCACGATGTTCGGCAATGCGGGCGTTTTTGCCTGGTTCAGCTATATCAAGCCATTTATGATGTACATCTCCGGTTTTTCGGAGACGAGCATGACGTTTATTATGATGCTGGTCGGGCTGGGGATGGTGTTAGGCAATCTGTTAAGCGGCAAACTCTCCGGCAGATATACTCCACTGCGCATCGCGGTAGTGACTGACCTCATTATCGTGCTCTCTCTCATGGCGCTCTTTTTCTTCAGCGGATACAAAACAGCATCGCTGACTTTCGCGTTTATCTGCTGCGCTGGTCTGTTTGCGCTCTCTGCGCCGCTGCAAATCCTGCTGCTGCAAAACGCCAAAGGCGGCGAACTGCTGGGCGCGGCGGGAGGGCAAATCGCCTTTAATCTCGGTAGCGCGATTGGCGCCTGGTGCGGCGGGCTGATGCTGACGCTAGGTTTTGCGTACCACTATGTGGCGCTTCCCGCCGCCCTGCTCTCGTTTTCCGCCATGTCGTCGTTGCTGGTATACGGACGTCTAAAACACAAGCAGCCATCGGTCACGCCGGTTGCCGGATGACGCCATCCGGCTAGAAACGTTACGCCAGCGGCCACAGCCAGGCCGCGCCGCGCACGCCGCTTGAATCGCCATGCAGCGCCTTACGTACCGGCGTCTCGCACTCGCCGCCAAAAACAAACGATTTCATCAGCGACGGAACCGTCTTGTACAGGCGCTCAACATTGCTCATACCGCCGCCCAGCACAATGACATCCGGATCCAGAATATTCACGACATGAGATAATGCTTTCGCCAGCCGCAGCTCATAACGGCTTAACGCCAGTTCCGCCACGGCGTCCTGCGCGTCGACCAGACGAATAATCTCATCGCCTTTTAGCGCTTTACCGCTCAAACGCTGGTAATCCGTGGCAAATCCCGTACCGGAAATAAAGGTTTCGATACAGCCTTGTTTACCGCAATAACAGGGAATTTCTTCGCGGTAACGCAACTCATCGTCATCCATCCACGGCAACGGATTGTGGCCCCATTCACCTGCCGTACCGTTGCTGCCGATGTGCGCCCGGCCATTTAGCGCTACGCCCGCACCACACCCGGTACCGATAATCACCGCAAATACCGTTTGCGCCCCCGCCGCCGCGCCATCCACCGCCTCTGATACCGCCAGGCAATTGGCATCGTTGGCTAACCGCACTTCACGCTTCAGACGACGGCTCACATCGCTATCGAACGGCTGGCCGTTAAGCCACGTAGAGTTAGCGTTTTTTACCACGCCGGTGTAAGGCGAGAGAGAACCGGGAATGCCAATGCCGACGCTACCGGTCTGGCCGGTCGCCTGTTCCGCCATGTCGACCAGCGTAGCGATGGTTTCTGTCGTTTGCTGATAATCCTCCCGCGGCGTAGGCAGACGATGGCGAAACCGCTGCTCTCCTGCATCATCAAGCGCAATGACTTCCGTTTTTGTGCCGCCTAAATCGATACCAATACGCACATACCGCTCCTCATTTTTTGGGAATATCAACAGGGTAGAATTCACCGTTCTGATTGGCAATGCAAGCCTGCCGACAATTCGTTACTATACCGCCTGGATTTAACGACAAGGCCGTGGAAATTATCATGCTGTGGTTCAAAAATTTAATGGTTTACCGTCTTAGCCGCGATATTACATTACGCGCCGAAGAGATGGAGAAACAGCTCACCTCAATGACGTTTACCCCATGCGGTAGCCAGGATATGGCCAAAATGGGCTGGGTTCCGCCGATGGGCTCTCACAGCGATGCGTTAACGCACACCGCCAATGGCCAAATTATTATTTGCGCGCGCAAAGAAGAGAAAATCCTGCCATCGCCAGTGATCAAACAGGCACTGGAGGCGAAAATCCAGAAACTGGAAGCCGATCAGGGACGCAAGCTGAAGAAGACGGAAAAAGATTCCCTGAAGGATGAAGTGTTGCATTCGTTGCTGCCGCGCGCGTTTAGCCGCTTCAGTCAGACAATGATGTGGATTGATACCGTTAACGGCCTGATTATGGTTGACTGCGCCAGCGCGAAAAAAGCGGAAGATACTTTGGCGCTACTGCGTAAAAGTCTTGGCTCGCTGCCGGTCGTCCCGCTGGCGCTGGAAAACCCGATTGAGCTGACGCTCACCGAGTGGGTGCGCTCCGGTACGGTCGCTCAGGGTTTCCAGTTGCTGGACGAAGCCGAATTGAAAGCGATGCTGGAAGATGGCGGCGTGATCCGCGCGAAAAAGCAGGATCTGGTCAGCGACGAGATCGCCGTTCATATTGAAGCGGGTAAAGTGGTCACGAAGCTGGCGCTCGACTGGCAGCAGCGTATTCAATTCGTCATGTGCGACGACGGCTCCATTAAGCGTCTGAAATTCTGCGACGAGCTGCGCGATCAGAACGAAGATATCGACCGGGAAGATTTTGCCCAACGTTTTGACGCGGACTTTATCCTGATGACCGGCGAGCTGGCGGCGCTGATTCAAAGCCTGGTGGAAGGATTAGGCGGCGAAGCGCAGCGCTAACCAGAGGGTCCCTCTCCGCCGGAGAGGGGACTCACCGTTACAAATAGCGGCACAGATACGAGGTGGGCTCAGCGACCTGTAGATGAAACTCGCTGTGGCCAGGCACGTTAAACACCTCACCGGCTGTATACACTTTCCATTCGACAGTTCCCGGCAACAGTACCTTCAACGCGCCGCTCACAACCGTCATCTCTTCGGGTTCGGCGGTGCCAAAGGTATACTCCCCTTCCGCCATCACACCAACGCTGGCCCGGCCGGTGCTACTGCTGGTAAATCCAATAGACTTCACTTTCCCGGAAAAGTATTCATTGCTTTGTAGCATAATCAGGCCCCGTCTCATTATTAAATTAACACCCAATATAGAGTCCTGACGTTCGGCCTGTCACGTAAAATTAGACAAGCAGTTCTGAAGCTAACCGCGCAATCAAAACATTAGAGAGTAAAACCGGCACATCCAGCGCCTGCTGTAAAATATCCCGATGACGCTGATGAAAACCCAGACAATCCAGCATAATGACGTCCGCGCCTTGATCCAGTAGCGCCTGTCCGGCATCAATTAACTGTTGCTCAGAACCGTGAACCGGATTCGCCAGCGAATACACCGGCGGCATTTGCAATACCTGCCATTTTTTCTCCTGGGCCGCCAGAAGTTCTGCAACAGGCACAATCACGCCCACCTGATGTCCATCCACAATAGAGGCGACAAGCGGTGGGATAATACGCAGCGGTTCAAGCAAAATAGAATTACGGGCTGCCATACTTTTAATCGCCGCGGTGCTCATCAGTATAATGACATCATAACCCTGGTTATCCAGCACCTCGACAACGCTCTGTAAATCTCGCTCCACCTTCTGGCGGGAAACATGGGCTATCTGGTTATCATTCAGCAACGTCAAAAGCGGATCGTCGCCAGGCTCTACAGCGTAATCCGCCATAACGTCTTCCCGGCTCATTTTTCCCAGCAGGCTATGATGGGTGATGTGTTGTTCGTCGATGTATTCCGTCAGAAGCGGTAACACTTCGCTCATTGGCACAACGCCGATTGTGAGGATTGCCAACGACGCACTCATTTTTATTCCACCTTATTACTTCGTCGTAATTCCCGGGCAAATATTCACACGCTCACCGCGCTACCTGCCCTACAAATCTCAGAAAGCGTAGCAGCAGATGAGCAACGTATTGTGTAAAGATTCCAAATAACTCCAATATTGTATTGTTATCGCTTAATTTACGGTTTTAGTTGCCAGTATAAATGTTTCAAGAATGTGATGGAGATACAATTTAGGGGTACCCGGAATCCCTTCCGAGTGCTTCATGCGTCTATGATTTATCCGGATCTTCGTAACGTTTTTTCGCATCCATCGCTTCTTCTGCGGTCGGATGCTCGCTGATGAGCGAATCAGGTTTCGGATGGTCAGCCCGTAGCTGATACCACGTCACCGTCTGGCCCGGCGTGCCTTTTTCAATGGTGACGATATAAGCTTCCCGCGGATAAGGTGGTCTGGTTGGCATAGCGTTTCCTTTATTCTGGGTGAGCGTTAAGTATAGACATCTCCCTGTAACCGTTGCGTCGACGGCGGCAACGCCGCAATAATTTCAGAAACGACCTGGGCCGGCGTTTTCGTCGCGTCAATAATGTAATGCGCCGTTTCGCGATACAACGCGTCACGCTGCTCAAGCACTTCCCGAACCTCTTCGCTCAACGGCTTGCCGGTGAGGGTCGGGCGCAGATCCGCTTCAGGTTCAGCCTCAAGCCGGTTAACCAGCGTGGATACCGGCGCGCACAGATAAATCACTACGCCAACACGGTGCATATAACGTCGGTTATACTCCGTGAGAATAATACCGCCCCCCGTCGCCACAACAGTCGAAGGCGCGCTTACCGCTTCCAGGGCCGCGGTTTCCCGGGCGCGGAACCCTCCCCAGCCTTCTTTTTCAACGATATCAGCGACGCTCATCTGCACGTGCGATTGCAGCCAGCGGTCGGTATCTGCAAACCGAAAACCGGTTGCCTGCGCCAGCGCCATACCGATGGTGGTTTTCCCACAGCCCCGCGGGCCAACAAGATAAAGAGGTTGCATCATAGCAGGCGTTCCCCCAGGAACTGCGCATACGCAGGATTTGATAGCAGCAATGTTATAATCATATCATCTAACTAGTACAACGCATAAATGTAAACAATAATTTACATTAAAGTACTAAAGTCACAATATTAGTACTATAGCAAGAATCAGAAATGAATAAACTGTAAATTTTTCATTACACGATTTATTTTTTACGCTGGCTTTCCAGCCACCACTTATCCAGCTCGGCGGCAAAATGCTGACGATCGCGCGGCGAGAGAGTGTTTGGTCCCCCCGTTTGTACGCCGCTGGCGCGTAGCGTGTCCATAAAGTCACGCATCGTCAGACGTTCGCGAATCGTGGCGTCGCTATAGCGTTCTCCCCGGGGATTAAGAGCCGCAGCGCCTTTTTCCAGCACTTCAGCCGCCAGCGGAATATCCGCGGTAATCACCAGATCGCCCGCTTCGCATTGACGCACAATTTCATTGTCCGCCACGTCAAACCCGGCGGCCACGCGGAGCGTGCGGATAAAACGCGAAGGCGGCACACGCAAGGCCTGATTGGCAACCAGAATAAGCGGCAACTGCATCCGCTCGGCGGCGCGGTACAAAATTTCTTTAATGACATTCGGACACGCATCCGCATCCACCCAGATGGTCATAATGTCTCCCGTACGGTATACAATCTTTTATTGTCTCGCGCTTTTGTCTTTCATCAAAGTGCTGTTTCTCCTTCTGCCCGTTTTCAATCCGCGTTAAGCTAACCATTCCCCATAACACACAAACATAGGGAGTGACGAGATGGAGAAGAAAATCGGTTTTATTGGCTGCGGTAATATGGGCAAGGCTATTCTTGGCGGACTGATTGCCAGCGGTCAGGTACTTCCCGGTCAGATCTGGGTCTACACCCCCTCCCCCGATAAAGTTGCCGCCCTGCATGACCAGTACGGCATTAATGCGGCGCAAAGCGCGCAGGAGGTCGCTCAGGTCGCGGATATCGTTTTCGGCGCGGTAAAACCGGGCATTATGGTGAAAGTGCTCAGTGAAATCTCCTCCAGCCTGAACAAAGACTCTCTGGTGGTCTCTATCGCCGCAGGCGTAACGCTTGATCAGCTTGCGCGCGCGCTGGGACACGACCGTAAAATCATTCGCGCTATGCCGAATACGCCGTCGCTGGTTAACGCAGGAATGACCTCCGTCACGCCCAACGCGCTGGTCACACCGGAAGATACGGCTGATGTCCTGAATATTTTCCGCTGCTTTGGCGAGGCGGAAGTGATTGCTGAGCCGATGATCCATCCGGTGGTTGGCGTGAGCGGATCTTCGCCGGCCTATGTCTTTATGTTTATCGAGGCGATGGCGGACGCTGCCGTTCTGGGCGGTATGCCTCGCGCTCAGGCTTATAAATTCGCCGCGCAGGCCGTCATGGGATCGGCGAAAATGGTACTCGAAACCGGAAAACATCCCGGCGAACTGAAAGATATGGTGTGCTCGCCTGGCGGAACGACGATTGAAGCCGTACGCGTTCTGGAAGAACGTGGCTTCCGCGCTGCGGTAATAGAAGCGATGACGAAGTGTATGGAAAAATCAGAGGCGCTCAGTAAATCCTGAAGCCCGGCTGGACGTCATGCCGCCACTTCGGTGCGGTTACGTCCGGCATTCTTTGCTTTGTAAAGCGCCATATCCGCAGACTTTAGCCATTCCCGATAATGACCGATTTGTGGCGTTAACGGCGCCACGCCCACGCTGATACGTAACATGACCTGCGGCGCGCCCGGCAAGCGTAAGGTATTTAGCCGTTCATGCACTCGCGACATGGCGGTAATCGCGCTGTCTGCCGGCGTTCCGCACATAATCACCGCAAATTCGTCGCCGCCAAAGCGCCCGATAATATCACTCCCGCGTAGCGTTATCTGTAATTGACGCGTCAGGGCGATAATAGCCTCATCCCCAACATCATGTCCCCAGGTGTCGTTAATGCTCTTAAAATGATCGATGTCGATAATCAACAATGTCGCCTCCCGATGGTGGCGTCGACTGTGATCGAATTCATTACGTAATAAAATTTCCCAGTGGCGTCGGTTATAGACGCCGGTCATGCCATCCCGCGAGCTCATCGCCTGCAAGCGTCGCTTATGTTCCGCTAATTTAATGGCCGTTTGGTAACTTACCCAGGCGAACAGAAGCGGATACAACATAATGACGGGCAAAGAGAGCGTAACTTCCAGCGACGAGCTTCGCATAGCGACGGGTAGCCCGGTAAGCTGCAACGTCACCAGACATGACGCCAGCAAAAGCCCCATTCCGGCAGTGAATAGCTGCCGCCCGCCAGCCCCCATCAGATTCATGCTCATCATCATAAACAGCGCGGCGGCAGGCAACATATTGACGCCCATCAGCGCGATCCACATGCCGGAGAGGATCGCATCCACTTTCAGGTTGTAAATTTCCTGACGTAGCGGATCAAGGGCTTTCGCCGACCACTGCCACGCCAGATGCGGCCAGACAAAAGACCAGCCGACCAGCAACAGCCACCAGCCGCCAAAGACAGGTTGCGTCACTAACACGGCGGCCACCGGTAAAAACATCCCCCCTAACCCCACCGCGCGCGGTAGCCTGATGCGCCGGGCGAAGCGCAACCCGGAGCGCTGACGATCATCAGGAGGGTCAGGCGGCGCTACCGCCTGTTCAACTGCTTTTCGGTAAAAATTTTCATCATTCATTATTTTTGGGAACATTTAGAAACAATTTTCCCAAATTATAGAAACAGAGCGCATGGAGGGAGTATGAAATTTCGGGTGAGTGTTTTTCAGGGCTCACCCGATAGCACTACGCCGCTTTTTTCAGGCAGGCGCTCATAAACTTGCTACGGTCATCGCCTTTCAGGGATTGTTCCGTCGCCTGAACATTGCATTCACGCATTTTCTGCTGTTGCGGCGTCAGGCTTTTCTCGCCAGGGGCTGACTTACTGTTTTTCAGGCAGTCGCTAAGGTAGGTTTTACGCGCATCGCCTTTCAACGCTTGCGCTGTCGCCTGCTGATTACAGGTTGTCATGCGCTGCTGTTGCGGCGTTAACGGTTTCTCGGTTGCGCCGACGGCGGTTAAAAAGACCAGGCCAAAAAGTAAAGTCACCAGTAATGTTATTTTCATAGCACCATCCTTTTGTCAGTGTACACATTACACGTTGTCCCTTTGGGAAATATCCCAGGGACTTTATATAAGTCTGGCTGTTACTGGCAAAAATACCACCCGGTTGTAAAAGTATTACTTACCGTGAGCAATAGATGTTTTATTGATTGACAAACCGTAGGCTAATGTGCAATTCGATTATCCACAGTCACACTGGCAGGATGCAGAAGAACAGCGCATAGCGTTACACTGTTATTACCATAGCCGCTTCGTTTTTATTTTCTTCTGGTTAATACAGAGCAAAATAAAAACGAAGCGGCCAGGGCTATTTTATAAAAGTAACGTTATAACAACTGTGTTGTTTTAAATACGATTAGTGCCGGGGGTGTCTCAGCAACTTTTTTACATATTGGCGCAGCAATTCCGTATCGTGATCAGGAACGCTGGCATCCGGCTTTACGCCTTCAAGTGCCCCCTCTACCTGACGTATCAACATCTCCTGCTCGTTTTGCGCCATGTTACGTAACATTGCTGTGACGATAATCTCTAACGCTTCTACCTGAGCAACCAGTTCTTTCGACTCTTCTTCTTTTTGGGCTAGCTTAAGCAACAACTCTGCTATGAGATTTTTCATGACCATATTTCCTTATTAGTTCCAGGGTGACGTTATCACTATGAAGAACCACTGCCTAGAGGCTGAAAGTACTATTTTTATGATACAGGAAGAACTTTACACAAATAATTATCACTGTCGCCGCAGCGAAACGTTTCTCAGACCGAAAACGAGACGATAATAAACCATCAAAAAACAATAATCACGCTATATCATAATTTAAGGTTATGCCATCTATAGAAAAACTTCACGGATAAAGAATATATCTTTTAATTTAAACCATATCGTAACGGCAGAAGCGCCGTTACGATGCACCGCTATTGGCCTTTCGCTTTTTGCGCGTTACGCCGACGACGTAACACCAGGGTCAGTTGCCCAATATTGATCAACACGATCGCCGCCGTAGCGATAAAAACCCAGCGGAAACCGGCCATCGCCGATACCGTCGCGCCCATCAACGGCCCAACCACGTTGCCCAGGTACATAAATGACTGGTTGTAACCAAAAATACGTCCGGTAATTTGATCGCTGGAGTATTTCACCAATAACGTTTGTACGGCGGGTAACATCGCGCCATCGGCAAAGCCTAACAAGAAACGCAACAGCCCCAACTGGAACGGCGTGGTGACCCAGGACATCGCGAAGAAAAGCAGCACTGCGCAGATAAGCGTGGCCATCAGAATTCTTTCCGTGCCGATTCTGTCGCCAAGTTTTCCCAGGCGAGGCGCGGAGATAAGCGCGGAGATACCGGGCACCGAGGCAATTAACCCGCTAAGAAAGGCGATGTTATTACTGTCCGGCATCATTGATTTGATAAACAGCGCCAGGATTGGACTGATGGAACCATTACAGAGTTGAATGACCATCGTGGTAAAAAACAAACTGATCACCAGCGCAGGATAAGGTAACGACGCAAAAACGGCTTTACCGCTCAGGCGTTCGCTTTTCCTGATGACCGGACGTACGCCTTCTTTAATTAAAAATAGCGTGACCAGAAAGCTCACCACCAACAGCATGGCGGTAATCAGAAATACCGCCCGCAGCCCGATATGATCCGCGACAAAGCCGCCCATTAACGGCCCGCCGATAACGCCGCTGATTTGCGCGGTAGAAAGCGTACTGAGCGCCCAGCCGCTACGTTCGCGCGGTACCTGAGAGGCTACCAGCGCCATGGCATTGGGGATATAGCCTGACGTTAACCCCATGATTCCGCGCAGCAGGAAAAGTTGCCAGACATGGGTCGCGAATGCCTGCAGTAGAATAGCTATCGCCATCCCGAGCGACGCGCGCAATAGCATCAGTTTACGCCCTTTACGATCGGCGAGACTGCCCCACATCGGCGACACAATGGCGGAAATAAGAAACGTGATGCTAAACGTTAACCCGGACCACATTGATAACGCTTCATGGGAAGAGACGCCAAGCTGGGAAATATAAAGGGGTAAAAATGGCAGGATTTGGCTGATTGCCAGCCCGGTAAAAAAACATCCAAACCAAACGGAAATTAGATTAACTTTCCAGGATTCCATAAGACTCGTAACGGTAAGTAGCTGAAAATACGCGTTAGCTTAGCAAGCTCTCATTTTCCTGGTGGTTCCAGAGGTGCGATACGTCACACTTTGCTATTTTGTCTCCCCGTTCATCATTTTTGTGAAACATATCACATTATATAGCCGCGCAAGGCAGACGTTTATGCTTTAACGACACACGCCGTAGCCCCGCATTCCAAGATGAAAATGGTTAGCATGAGCAGCGTTATAGTCAGGCCCGAGTCCATTGCCATAATAATGGCAACTGGCGTTTAACATAGCGCGTAACCAGGGCCCCGTCTCCTCACGCCCCCAGCCGCGCAGAACAGTGATTTTTCGGCCATCCGATAGCTGAAACCCGCTGACATCCAGCGCTTCTGCGCTGGCATGTTCACTGCGACGCGCATCCGGGCGGTGATAAATATTACGGCAGGCATAGCTGCCCAGATGTTCGATGCGGGTCAGGCGGCGCTTCATCCACGTTTCTGTTAAAGGTTTTGCCTGCTGTTCGACAAACAGCGCGGAGCGCAGCGCCAACGGGCAGGAGGCTAAAAAACTGCTGCTCAGTTTGACCTGGCCAAAATCTCTGACGCGCACAACATGGGACAAGGGACATTCACCAGTGCTATCCGCAACAGGTTGTGATGAAATTAATCCCTGTTGATTGGCCGCCGTCAAAAGCTCCCGGCACTGCGACAGCGTAAGGCGCTGTAGTTTGAAGGTAGTGATCCAGCCTGGCGGATCGGCAAGTTGTAGCGGAGCAAAAGGATTATAATAAGAGGGAAGATAACGATATCCCAGTCCGCCAATGCCGCCCAACAGCACAATAATCAGAAAACCCTTACCTCTCACGCGGCCTCCGTTCTCACATCCCATAAACATTATGGCAGAAGCCCGCGAAACCCGCGTTTTGTCGTGGTAATGTATACGCTTTGCATTCGATGGAATGGGTTTTTAAGATGGCGAAATTGCGGGTAGGAATAGTATTTGGCGGTAAGTCGGCGGAACATGAAGTGTCTTTGCAATCAGCGAAAAATATCGTTGATGCGATCGATAAAACCCGCTTCGACGTGGTGCTGTTAGGGATAGATAAGGCAGGACAATGGCATGTTAACGATGCGGAAAATTATTTGCAGAATGCAGACGATCCGGCACATATCGCGCTACGTCCTTCGGCAATCAGTCTGGCCCAGGTGCCTGGCAAACACCAACACCAGTTGATTAACGCCCAGAACGGGCAGCCGCTACCGACGGTAGATGTTATTTTTCCTATCGTCCACGGTACGCTGGGCGAAGACGGCTCATTGCAGGGGATGCTGCGCGTCGCAAACTTACCGTTTGTCGGTTCAGACGTGCTGAGCTCCGCAGCCTGCATGGATAAAGACGTCGCCAAACGACTGCTACGCGATGCAGGACTGAATATCGCCCCGTTTATTACACTCACCCGAACGAATCGTCACGCGTTTAGTTTTGCCGAGGTTGAATCCCGTCTGGGACTGCCGCTGTTCGTTAAGCCCGCCAATCAGGGCTCTTCGGTCGGCGTTAGTAAAGTCGCTAACGAAGCGCAATATCAGCAGGCGGTCGCGCTGGCTTTCGAATTCGATCATAAAGTGGTGGTGGAGCAAGGGATCAAAGGGCGCGAGATCGAATGCGCCGTATTAGGTAACGATAACCCACAGGCCAGTACCTGCGGCGAAATCGTACTGAATAGCGAATTTTACGCCTACGATACTAAGTATATTGATGATAACGGCGCACAAGTTGTCGTGCCTGCGCAGATCCCTTCCGAGGTGAATGACAAGATCCGCGCGATCGCGATCCAGGCTTATCAGACGCTGGGGTGCGCGGGTATGGCGCGTGTCGATGTCTTCTTAACGGCAGACAATGAGGTCGTGATTAACGAGATCAATACGCTGCCAGGTTTTACCAATATCAGTATGTATCCAAAACTCTGGCAGGCGAGCGGATTGGGCTATACCGATTTGATCAGCCGCCTGATTGAGCTGGCGCTGGAACGCCATACGGCGAATAACGCCTTAAAAACCACGATGTAATAGCGCACGCCCGATAGCGCAACGTTTATCGGGCGTCTTTTACCTCATCATCTTCGCGCCGGCGAATGATGAACCCCGCCAGCCAGAAGCTGATAATCCACGTTACCAGCCCAACGCCATAGGTTTGCCATCCTTTCGCCTCAAAACCCAGCAATCCTACGACGCCATTCAAAATAAAGATAAGGCCAATAGAGAAGGCATAGTAGTGCCAGTCACGACGAATTTTTACAGGCAAACGCATAACGACTCCGACGTATTAACAGCAACAAAAACGTATTTTTGCATACTTCTGGCGAGCGAGTCTGTGGGGGATACGGAATTTCTTAAATGTTAATTGATTTTGATAAAAGTGATCATTTTGTGACAACTAACAAAAATTTACGCGATGGATACATTCCGTATGTGAAATTACCATGATTCTGATATTGACAAACACAATGACCTGTCAGACTTCACAGTAAGCCGATGGCATAACGCCAGATCGTAGCCGATCATCCTGGAGGTCTTTATGGCTGATTTCACTCTCTCAAAATCGCTGTTCAGCGGGAAGCATCAAGAAACCTCCTCTACGCCCGGAAATATTGCTTACGCCATATTTGTACTGTTTTGCTTCTGGGCCGGAGCGCAACTCTTAAACCTGCTGGTTCATGCGCCGGGCATCTATGAGCATCTGATGCAGGTACAGGATACAGGTCGACCGCGGGTAGAGATTGGTCTGGGCGTCGGGACGATTTTTGGTCTGGTGCCCTTCCTCACAGGCTGCCTCATTTTCGCCGTTATCGCCGCGTTTTTACGCTGGCGTCACCGTCACCAATAAACCTTAGCGCGCTGGAGAAAATATCCCAGCGCGAAATTTATCGCCCCATACACCGCGCCCGCCGCTCATCAACTCGTTTAGCAAACCAGGCGGTCGTCAGCTTGCGCGTGATCTTCGGACTTTCCAGTTGAATACCGGGCAACATTTCCCGCGCAAGCGTCTTGCCCGTTTTGGCCTCGGCCAGTTTATAGACTTTCTTGTAGAGCGCCGTTTTTTCAAACGCCAGGCTATCGCCTTTCTCCAGTTGGCTGCGAATTTCGCGCTCACTCATTCCCAACTGCCCTGCCAGTTTGCGCACCGCTAACTCTGTTTTGCCCGGTTTCTTGCTGTTATAACGAATCAGATCGCCATCCAGCGCCAGTTTTACCCCACTGGCTTTACTGACGGCATTCTGGAACGCAGCGTTACGGCTGGCGTACCATCCCGCGTTGAAGTCGGCGAAGCGGAAAACAGGCGCGCTGTAGTTCGCCGGGTAATTCAGCAAATGGTAGGTTCCAAACCACAATCCGCCACGGCGCGTAAAGACCTCCTGACGTACCGTACCCGCCATCTTCCACGGATAACCTTTCGCGTGCTGTTCGGCAAAGGCAATGCTGACCTGCATCGGGCCGCCCGTATGCACCGGGTTATATGAGCCAAATAGCGTCTGCCCCATAGGAACCATATTGATAAAGTCGTCAAAAATAGCGCTAAGCTGTTTTTCGGTTTTTACCGTGTCCAGGCGTTCGCTATAGCTCTTGCCGTTAGGGGAGTTAATTTTCAGCGCGGTGTGCACCAGAAACAGCGGAATGTGTAGTCGTTCAGCACGGCGATCAATCTCCTGCCAGGCTATTTTACTTAGCCCCGGCACGACAGGATCCGCCTGATAACCGGACTCCTGCTGGGCGACAGCCAGCACCGAACAGATATTTTCTACCGTCGGCGCCAGCCCCTGGCTCTTAAACGTTGTCGCGATGTCTTTCGCCCAGGCCTCTCTGTCTTTGACACTGGCCGGCATTTTCTGACGTACTACGCTTGCCACGTCGACAGGCTTCTCGCCCTTGCTCACCGGCTGCCCGGATTGACTACTACAGCCAGCCAATATGGCGACCGCCAGAAAAGGCAGAGGA
This sequence comes from Salmonella sp. NW645, assembly GCF_051703725.1. Lineage (NCBI taxonomy): Bacteria > Pseudomonadati > Pseudomonadota > Gammaproteobacteria > Enterobacterales > Enterobacteriaceae > Salmonella > Salmonella sp. NW645. Next base: position 332,139 of record NZ_JAMMKR010000003.1, read on the forward strand.
TAAAGACGGGACGCCGTCGACATAACGTTTCCTTCTGTTAGCTAAAAGAGTGGCTCACTTCCTGAACTGGCTGACCATCCAACTGGCGTTCAAAGCTACGTAAACGTTTATAAATAGACATCAGCTCCACCAGAGTCGTCCAGGAGTTAATCAAATACTGGAACGAACCGCGCACCTGGCCAAACACGTTGGTGATTTGCGTCATCAGCCCCAGCGTAATCGTACCGGCAACAATGGAAGGAAACAGCAGGAACAAACCGAAAACGTTATCGACCTGCAAATAGAGAATGCGCGCGATGTTGAAATACATATAGTGAAAGTAGAGACGGAAGTAGTTATGGCGCACCGCGCTAAACAGTTCACGGACGGTTGGCGGCGTGGCGCGGCTGGCGTCATCTTCACCGTAGACCAGCTCCTTACGATAAGCGGCTTCCACTCGCTGATTTTTAAATTCCAGCCCCGGCAATTTGATCCCGACGACCGCCAGCAGGCCCGTCCCCATTAATGACCAGACTATAGCGGCAATGACCAGGCCGTAAGGGATATGCCCTACGATGGGTAAATCCGGCACATGCGCTGACAGGGTGACCAACACCGGCAGAAAGGCGATGAGCGTCATGATGGCATTGATAAAACTCACGCCCATATTCTCCAGTGTAGAGGCAAAACGCATGGTGTCTTCCTGTACACGCTGGGCGGCCCCTTCGATATGGCGCAGGTACTGCCAGTGCGCCATATAGTGCTCATTCATTGCGGTACGCCAGCGAAATACATAGTGGCTGACAAAGAAGTTGTTCAGCACACCGATCACCACGGCGATAAGCGCAATACCGAGAAACACCCCCACTTCATGATAAAATTGACCAAGAGTGACCTTGTGCGGCGAGCTGAGCGCCGTTTGAATCAAATCATAGAACGGCGCGTACCAGGCGTTAACCGCAACGCCAACCTCCACCAAAAACCAGGTGACAAAAATAATGAGCGAGGTGCCAAGTATCGACCAATACTGCCAGCGGTGCGGGCTATAGATGAACCAGAACGTTGCAAATAATCCCACGCAAATCAGGTAATAAGCATAAAAAATCAGATAGTCCAGCGACCAGAAGCGCGCTGCGCTGATAGGCACTTCATCGGATGCCCCTACAAGTCGCGCCACCCAATCTCCTCCTCCCGCCTGCCAGAAAATGACGGCGATCAGCGCCCAAACAAACGCCGACATGAAAAACGGCCCTGGCTTTGGGAAAAAAGATTTAAACATCATGCTCTCCTGCTAACTTCTTCTCTTTATTACGGCTGCTGTAACGGCGGCAATATCACGCCATGCCCACGCAAATGAAAGGGCTAAACCAGGCATTGTGACCTACGTTGTGACGCTTAGTTCGCACTTCTGCTCAACAGAATTGTTTCGACGAGTTTCATTCTAAGCAGGCAGGCTGGCGCTATCAGGTTATCACAAGCGCTCTATCACAAAAGTAAACATTCTTCATCACGAAAACCCGCCGTTACGTTTTTTCACCCACTTTTTTCTCTTTAACGTTTTGCAATGTGCCGCCGGGTAGTATAAATACGCATAACCACCGTTATTTCACTTATGGACATCACCGTTGAAACGTAGTCTGCTTTTTACTGCCATGCTGTTTGCGGCATCACTTACTTCTGTCCAGGCGGCTCAGCCGATTGCCGATCCGGTTTTTGCCTCTGATATCGTTGATCGTTATGCCGAGCATATCTTTTATGGTAGCGGCGCCACGGGCATGGCGCTGGTGGTGATCGACGGCAATCAACGCGTGTTTCGTAGTTTCGGTGACACCAGACCGGGCAATAATGTTCGTCCACAGCTTGATTCGGTCATTCGTATCGCTTCGCTCACCAAGCTAATGACCAGTGAAATGTTGGTAAAATTGCTCGATCAGGGAACGGTAAAATTAAACGACCCTCTCAGCAAATATGCGCCTCCCGGCGCGCATGTCCCGACGTATCAAGGCACGCCGATTACGTTGGTCAACTTAGCGACCCATACCAGCGCGCTTCCGCGAGAACAGCCCGGCGGCGCGGCGCATCGTCCGGTATTTGTCTGGCCAACCCGCGAACAACGCTGGAGCTGGCTCTCCACAGCAACGTTAAAAGTCGCGCCAGGCTCGCAGGCGGCCTATTCCAATCTGGCGTTCGACCTGTTAGCCGACGCGCTGGCGACCGCCTCCGGCAAACCTTATACGCAACTGTTTGAAGAAAAGATTACCCGCCCGCTGGGAATGAAAGACACCACGTTTACCCCCTCTCCCGATCAGTGTAAGCGTCTGATGGTGGCAGAGAAAGGCGCAAGCCCCTGTAATAATACGCTGGCAGCCATTGGCAGCGGCGGGGTCTATTCTACGCCAGGAGATATGATGCGCTGGATGCAACAGTATCTGTCGTCAGATTTCTATCACCGTAGTCATCAGGCCGATCGTATGCAAACGTTGATTTATCAGCGCACACAGTTAAAGAAAATCATCGGGATGGACGTACCAGGTAAAGCCGACGCGCTCGGTCTGGGCTGGGTCTATATGGCGCCAAAAGACGGACGTCCTGGCATTATCCAGAAAACAGGAGGCGGCGGCGGTTTTATTACCTATATGGCGATGATCCCACAATATAATATTGGCGCTTTTGTGGTCGTAACCCGTTCCCCCCTCACTCGTTTTACCAATATGAGCGACGGGATTAACGATTTGGTTACTGAGTTAAGCGGCAATAAACCGATTGCTATTCCTGCATCCTGAGTCGTCGCGCCTCGCGCTATATCAGACGAGGCGCAACATTTTTGTTAATATTCGGAGGGCAAACGGTTAATACTGATCAGTTTGCCTTTATTCATTTCAATGTAATTACCCTTACGCAGGGCCGCGAGAACTTCCGCCACCACCGATCGCGATACGCGCGTTCGTTGATGAATATAATTCATAACACCAATACGTGAGCGAAGTTCTTCATCCCACTCAATCATTGTCATTAACGTCGCACGAATCTGGTCGTAAGAATTATTACCAATGAGCTGCTTGTCACGAAGTTCCAGTACCTGGCTTTTCCATACTAACCAACAGAAGGCCTCACGCCACAGTTGGTTCTGCTCAATGATGGCGAGAGTTTGTGATGATGAGAGGCGATAACCGATGCAACCGCTCTCCGCAATTAATTTATATTGTGCCTCTTTTTTCGCCACACCATCGGCTAAGCCGAAAATAAAGGGAGCCTGCACAATACCAATAAGAACTTTATCACCCCGAACTAACGAAACAACCCCCTCTAAAATAACAAAGGTATGGGTATTACTTTCATCAGGTGAACAGATAATCTCTTTATCGTTAACAAACTCGAAACGCGTACCATGCTTAGAAAGGCATTTATCGAGTCTGTTGAATTCCTGTAGTGGCTTGCTTAAAGATAACATATGCATTCCTTGCAATAATGCCCGTCAAGTCCTTGACGGGCATTTTTCAGTTTAAATTACCTTTATTTCTCCTGAGAGAAAATGATTACCAGGTATATTTAACACCAACGTTTGCAGACCAGTCTTGATCAACATCACCGCCGCCGAGGTAGTTAGCATCGGTGTAGGCGCTGAAGTTCTTCGTGAAGCTGAACTGAGTACCCAGACCAACACGTACCGCAGAACCTTCTACGCCGTTGTCGATAGAGTCGCCGTTTACGTCAGCATCGTTGTTGGAGTCGTCGTAAACGTAAGCCAGTTTGAAGTACGGCGTCAGCGCCTGATCTTCGCTGTAAGTGAAGGTATAACCTGCATCTACACCGATTTCATAACGCATGCTGTCGTAGGACTGACCGTCAACTTTCATGTCGTTGCTCAGCTGGTAGTCGTCGCCAGACTGGAACAGACCGGATACGCTGCCGTAAGGCGTTACGTAGCCTGCATCACCCAGCTTCAGATCATAACCCAGTTTCAAGCCAAAGCCCCAGGCGTCAGAAGAGGTGTTGCCGTCAACGTAAGTACCGTCGCTCATGTTAGCAGACAAATCGTTGTTGAAGTGAGAGTAGCTCAAGTTACCATCAACAAAGATGTTGTTTGCGAAACGAGCGGAAGAGTAGATGTAGGCAGACTGGCTGTCCTGATCCACCTGACCGGTACGATCGCTCAGATCGCCTTTCGCGAAGCCTGCTGCCGCACCAACGATCCACTTAGCGTTGTTACCGTCAACTTTGGTATCAACACCGACCATGATGCCATTAACATCCTGATCGTAGTTAATGGTGCCGTTGTCGCCGTTGAAGTTACCGCCGAAGTAGCTTACCCATGCGCCGCCGTTATCCGCCAGGCCATGACGAGCGTTGGTCAGACGAGTACCAACGGTGTCTTGTTCCAGGTTCCAGATATTGGTGTTCGCAGAAGGAATGCTCAGCGCCATGTTAGCGTAGTCGGTCAGTTCCATCTGTTCCAGCACGACAGTGTTGCCTTCCTGCTTAGCCTGATAGGTGTAAGCACCCAGGTCAGCTTTGTTTGCTGCAGAGAAGGTTGCGTCGGTGTTTACGTCATTGACATAAATCAGCTCGTTGCCTTTGTAATCTGCAACAGAACCGGCACCAGTAGCGTTGTCGATGCGAACTTTATAGTTACCGGTAGCCGCTACAACATTGTCAACAGAGCTGTTATCCAGTTCGTCGCCGTTGTTGATATCGCCATTACCGTTGATGGTCAGGTGACCGTCAGAGTTCATCGCGATAGTACCGTAACCATAGTTAGCCTGAGTGGTATCCCAGGTACGGTCGTTCACCAGGTCAGCGTTCAGAACATAATCGCTGCTATGGATATTGAACACACCAGAAACAACATTACCGTTGTGATCAGCAGTATTGCCGCTGGTCAGTTCCAGTTTATCAGTGCTGAATACTTCGGTATCAAACTGACCAACATTCACATCCAACATACCACCGTTAGTTACAGTAATGGTATTGGCATACAGATTGGAATAAGTGCTCCATCCAGTAGATTCGGTCAAACCAACAGTACTATAGGAGTCAATTGTCAGGTGATCGGTGTCAACATAACCATCTTCACCAATGTTCAGTGAAGAACCATTAGTCAAATTAATGGTGTCTGATGTTAAATCAGAATTAGAAACATTAACCTGAGAACCATTGTTTACAGCCAGAGTATCAACAGTCGAGTCCCCAACGGTGTCCCATTCAGAACCATTGTTCAGCGTCACGTTAAACACGCCGCTCTGGAAAACTTCATTACCAACGATACGATTCCAGGCATTATCTTCCAATGTTGCGCCTGGAGTAAGGCTGTTCGTTTCAACATCATACATACGGGACGTTGTATCAACAGTATAAGTCGCCTGACCAACCCACTTACTGCCATTATCAAGTGTAAGGTTCAGTTCGTCGACGTTGAGGCCGTCATCAGCCCAGCCATGGTTGGTATCAGGAACACCATCACCGTTAGTATCATCACCATCTTCATCGAAATTGAGGTTCCAGGTACTGGTAAATTTGACATCACCCATCAGCGTAGAATTACTGAAGTACACATTGTTCTTCATTGCATAGTCTGAAGCACCATTGTCATCAGTGAAAGATAATGCAACGTCGCCAGCACCAGTATAATCGCTCGGCTCATCGGAATTGCCAAAGTGACCTGTGCCAAAAGTACCAGTGTCAGTAGTATAAGCACTATCCAGGATATAATCTGAACCGGAAGTTACAGTAGAGTCAAATACATTAATATTGTTATCCCAGTTATGGGATTCCGTCGTGTAAGTGTTGTTGTAAGTATTTCCCTGAGACAAGGCAATACCTGCAACACGGGAATTGTTGGAAATATTGATGTTACTTTCTACATCAAGATTCACCGCCACGCCTTCGCTGACATCGAATGTTTCATTTGTGTACTTAGTTACATCACCATCCTTATAGGAATCAGTGAAGTAAAACGCTTCATAATCATCATCAATGGTGGAATTAGCGATGTTCAGCGTGAACACATCACCGTCATACCAGTTTCCGTCAACAGTATCAGTACCGTTGTTGAACCGATAATATTCAGAATACCCATCGTGATCCAACGTATCAAAACGATCGTAATAACCAATCGGCAGCATGGAAGTAATCGAGCCATGAATAACTGAATTACTAATATTCAGCTCATTACTGGTTGCGTCATTATAATCATGGTTCAGATAATAGGTAGAAATCGTACCGTTAACAGTGTCACCGTTGAACGTCTGATCGAAATCACCATTGGCATTGTTGTAGTAAACGAAACCGCTATAGTTTACATAGTTACCATCAACAGTGCCTGCGGCATCCATATTATTCCAATCAAGCGCGGTGGTAGGATTGTCGTAATAAGTCCAGGTATCGTAAGTAGTAGCATTCGCCTGAGAAGTGATTGCCAGAGTGCAAGCCAATGCTAATTGTGAGACTACAAGTTTCTTTTTCCAGGAGTGCATTTGTCATCCCTCCTCAGGGACGTAATATAGTTGATCCATCAATTATCAATGCATAAAAACATATAGATGTTTAGCAAGGAGGATTATGCGGCGTCATTGCTAAAAGGTTCAATTATTCTTTATCCTCAGTCCGGATTCGGACATGAATTAAAAAGACGTAATAAAAGGAAAATAGATAATTAAAAATCATTCTTTTTCATGAGGTTACAAGAAAATAAAAAAATAAAATACATATGAGATAAATATGGATTAAAGAAAAATAAAATAAATATGAATAATGTTAAAACCCACATTTACTTAAATGACGATGAAATAAAACTAAAAACAACGTAAAACTAATTCTTATTTAAAATGATATAGTACCTGAGGTATTAATCTCCGGTATATAAAAGAAGCGCCATGTTCTGCCGCCGCTGGGGCTGCGCCTGCTACGTTAAGGACCGTTTTCGTAAAACATCTGCCTGCAGATTCAGGTATACTGGGCCTTCGATTCCACAAACATCAGGCAGACCATGACAGACCTTATCCATCGCCCTCGCCGCCTGCGCAAATCCGCTGCGCTGCGCGCTATGTTTGAAGAGACAACACTTAGCCTGAACGACCTGGTGTTGCCGATCTTTGTTGAAGAAGAACTCGACGATTACAAAGCTATTGATGCCATGCCCGGCGTAATGCGTATCCCGGAAAAGCAGCTGGCGCGAGAGATTGAACGTATCGCAAATGCTGGTATTCGTTCCGTTATGACCTTCGGCATTTCCCACCATACTGATGACACCGGCAGCGATACCTGGAAAGAAGACGGTCTGGTGGCAAGAATGTCCCGCATCTGTAAGCAAACCGTGCCGGAGATGATCGTCATGTCCGACACCTGCTTCTGCGAATACACCTCGCACGGCCACTGCGGCGTGTTGTGCGAACACGGTGTGGATAACGATGCGACGCTGGCCAACCTCGGCAAGCAGGCCGTTATCGCGGCGGCGGCTGGAGCAGATTTTATTGCGCCCTCCGCGGCCATGGATGGACAAGTCCAGGCTATCCGCCAGGCGCTGGATGCCGCCGGTTTTACCGATACGGCAATAATGTCCTACTCCACCAAGTTCGCCTCTTCTTTCTACGGCCCCTTCCGTGAAGCAGCGGGTACCGCGTTAAAAGGCGACCGCAAGACGTATCAAATGAATCCGATGAACCGCCGTGAAGCGATTCGCGAATCACTGCTCGACGAAGCCCAGGGCGCGGATTGCTTAATGGTGAAACCGGCCGGCGCGTATCTGGACGTGCTGCGTGAAATCCGCGAACGCACAGAGTTGCCGCTTGGCGCTTACCAGGTGAGCGGTGAATACGCCATGATTAAATTTGCTGCTATGGCTGGCGCCATTGATGAAGAAAAGGTCGTGCTGGAAAGTCTGGGCTCGATTAAACGCGCCGGCGCCGATTTGATTTTCAGTTACTTCGCGCTGGATCTGGCTGAGAAAAATATTCTGCGTTAATTCTGTTACAGGGCGGCGCGCTGCCGCCCTTTCCCGACGTTCCCCCCCCCCACTATTCAGTCGCTGACGCTAACCCGTTGCCGGACGCGGCTTATCGGCTTACGGCTATTCCTCGATCGCCTGGCGAATTTGCTGCAACGATGCGGGATCGTCAATGGTTGTCAGATCGCCCGGATCGCGGCCTTCACAGATTGCCTGGATCGTGCGGCGAAGCATCTTTCCGGAACGCGTTTTGGGGAGCTGCGAGACAAACCAGACATGCGCCGGACGACCAAAGTGACCGATCTGGTTGTCCACCAGCGCCATAATCGCTTTTTCCTCGTCGCGCGCCGCCTCGCGATCCGCCAGCGTATCGCTCTGCTTCGGAATGACAAACGCCACCGCCACCTGCCCTTTCAGAGCGTCCTTTATCCCCACCACCGCCACTTCCGCTACGTTCGGGTAGCTGGAGATACTTTCTTCTATTTCTCGCGTCCCCAGCCGATGACCCGCAATATTAATCACATCATCGGTACGGCCCAGAATAAAGTAATACCCCTCGGCATCGCGGATTCCCCAGTCGAAGGTGGCATAAACCTGACGGTTAAACAGCGACCAGTAAGTCTTCACAAAACGCGCATCGTCGCCCCAAATAGTCTGAATACAGCCCGGCGGCAGCGGCCCTTCGATCACCAGCATGCCTTTTTCATTTATGCCGCAAGGTTCGCCGGTGACTTCATTGAGTAGCTGGACGTTATAACCGTACATCGGCACGCCGGGACTTCCCAGACGCGACGGCCTGTCGTCCAGCGCGCGGGCCAGCGCCATGATCGGCCAGCCGGACTCCGTCTGCCAATAATTGTCGATAACCGGCACACCCAGCGTCTCCGTCACCCAACTGGCCGTCGGCTCGTCCAGCGGCTCACCGGCCAGATAAAGCGCCTCCAGCGAGGAGAGATCGTGATTGCGGATTTGCGCCGTCGGGAATTTTTTCAGCACGCGAATCGCGGTCGGGGCGGAAAACATCCGGTTAACCTGGTATTTCTCGACAATTTTCCACCAGACCCCGCAGTCCGGGTACGTCGGCAGTCCTTCGTAAACAATAGTCGCCATGCCTGCCAGCAGCGGCGCGTAAACGATATAGGAGTGGCCGACGACCCAGCCGATATCCGATGCGCAAAAGAATACGCCGCCCACCTTGCCGCCAAAAATGGTGTCCATCGAGGTTGCCAGCGCCACCGCATAACCGCCGACGTCGCGCTGGACGCCTTTCGGTTTGCCGGTAGTGCCGGAGGTGTAAAGAATGCATGAGGTTTCATTGGATTCCAGCCACGCCACCGGCACGCTCGCGCCGAGATGCTGCTGGCGCAACGTGGCAAAATCCAGATCGCGCCCATCCACCCACGCCATTTTCGCCAGCCCTCTGTCCACCAGCAGAACGTGTTTCGGCTGATGCTGCGCCTGCGCAATAGCGTCATCAAGCAGCTTTTTATACGGCAGGATTTTACCGCCCCGCGCTCCGGCATCCGCCGACACAATCAGCGCCGGTCTGGCATCGTCAATGCGCGCCGCCACGCTGTGCGAGGCAAAACCGCCAAAGACCACCGAATGGATCGCACCAATGCGCGCGCAGGCCAGCAGGGTTATCTGCGCTTCGGCAATCATCGGCATATAGACCAATACGCGATCGCCACGCTGCACGCCCAGCGACAGCAGCATAGCGGCCACAGCGTTGACTTCATCATGCAACTGGCTGAAGGTAAATGTACGCTCTTCATCGGTCTCTGATGAGACGGCAATCAGCGCCAGTGCCTCCGGCTGTTTATCCCGCCAGCGGTCAACGGCGTTATGACATAAGTTAGTGGTGCCGCCGCAAAACCAGCGGGCAAACGGTGGACGGCTATGATCCAGCGTCTGCGTAAACGGCTGTCGCCAGTCGATACGCCGGGCCTGCTCGGCCCAGAACGCCTCCGGTTCGTTAATGGAACGCTGATAAAATTCGCTAAAAGACATCACGCTCTCCTGTTGAACTTACGCCTTACTGCTGGCTGGCTCAGATGACATATAAATCGAGGTATTCGTTAACCGGCATCTGCTCCAGGCGGGCTCTGTCCAGGGAGACATCCAGAATGCGTTGCTGCTGGCGAGTCGGGAACTGACGCGCCAGGTTAATTTTAAATTTTTCGATAAGCTTCGGAATACCGTCGGCGCGGCGACGCGCATGACCAATCGGATACTCCACGACAACCTCGCCAAAGCGTGAGCCATCAGTAAACTCCACGGTGATCGCATTGCCGATAGCACGTTTTTCCGGGTCGTGATAGTCGGCGGTAAAAGCCGGATCCTCATAACACACGATTTTCTCGCGCAGGGCGTCAATACGCTTGTCCTGCGCCACCTCGTCTTCATAATCCGCCGCGGTTAACCGTCCGAACAGCAACGGCACGGCGACCATATACTGGATACAGTGATCGCGGTCCGCCGGGTTATTGAGCGGGCCTTTTTTATCGATAATGCGGAGACAGGCTTCGTGGGTGCGGATGGTCACTTTCTCGATATCCGCTGCCGTTTTACCCGCGGCCTGCATCTGCTCATACAGCGTCATCGCCGCTTCGACGGCGGTTTGCGAGTGGAATTCTGCCGGGAAAGAAATTTTGAATAGCACGTTTTCCATCACGTAGGAGCCGTAAGGACGCTGGAAACGGAACGTTTCACCTTTGAATGAAACGTCGTAGAAGCCCCAGGTTTTGGCGGTGAGCGCCGAGGGATAGCCCATCTCTCCGGTTTTCGCCATCAGCGCCAGACGTACCGCGCGCGAAGTCGCATCGCCCGCCGCCCAGGATTTGCGCGTACCGGTATTCGGCGCATGACGATAAGTGCGCAGCGACTGGCCGTCGACCCACGCCAACGATACCGCGTTGAGGATCTCATCGCGCGTCAGCCCCAGCATTTCAGCGACCACCGCGGTCGAGGCCACTTTGACCAGCAGCACATGATCAAGCCCGACACGGTTGAAGGCGTTTTCCAGCGCGATGCAGCCCTGAATTTCATGGGCTTTGATCATCCCGCTCAATACCTGTTTCATGGTCAGCGGCGCTTTGCCGGCGGCGACGGCGTTGCGTGACAGCCAATCCGCAATCGCCAGAATACCGCCGAGGTTATCAGAAGGATGGCCCCACTCGGCGGCAAGCCAGGTATCGTTAAAATCGAGCCAGCGGATCATCGCGCCAATGTTAAAAGCTGCCTGTACCGGATCGAGCTGGAACTGGGTGCCCGGCACGCGTGCGCCGTTGGGCACCGCCGTGCCTGGCACGATCGGCCCAAGCAATTTTTTACAGGCCGGGTATTCCAGCGCTTCCAGACCACAGCCGAGCGTGTCGAGCAGGCAATAATGCGCGGTGTCGTACGCCACCTTTGAGGTGATGTCGTAGTTCATCACGTAATCCACGATATCGACGATTTCGCGGTCAAATTCCGGGCGGATGTTCAGTTCTTGGGTAGACATAGGGTACGTTTCCTGCGTTTTATTTTTAATAAGAGTGAGTTAGCAACGATCGTCTATCGAGACAAACGGACGATCTTCCGGCCCGGTATAGTTGGCAGAGGGGCGAATAATCTTGTTGTCCTGACGCTGTTCAATAATGTGCGCCGCCCAGCCGGTAACGCGGGCGATGACAAACAGCGGGGTGAACATTTCGGTAGGGACGCCCATCATGTTGTAGGAGACCGCCGAAAACCAGTCGAGATTCGGGAACATCTTTTTGGTTTCCCACATCACCGTTTCCAGACGGTCGGCGATGTGGTACATCTTCAGCGAGCCGCCTTCTTCTGAAAGCTGTTTCGCCACCCGTTTGATCACCTGATGGCGCGGGTCGGCGATGGTGTAAACCGGATGTCCAAAGCCAATCACCACCTCTTTGTTTTCCACGCGTTTACGGATATCCGCCTCTGCCTCGTCCGGCGTTTCATAACGCTGTTGAATTTCCAGCGACACCTCATTCGCCCCGCCGTGTTTCGGGCCCCGCAGCGCGCCAATCGCGCCGATAATCGCGGAGTAGACATCCGAGCCGGTCCCGGCAATCACCCGGCTGGTAAACGTCGAGGCGTTGAACTCATGCTCGGCATACAGCACCAGCGAAATATGCATCGCCTTTTCCCAGCTTTGGGTTGGCTTTTCACCATGCAGCAGATGCAGGAAATGGCCGCCGATGGAATCATCGTCGGTTTCCGGCTGAATACGTTCGCCGTTGTGACTGTAGTGATACCAGTAAAGAAGGATAGAGCTGAGCGAGGCCAACAGCTTATCGGCAATATCGCGCGCGCCGGAGACGGTATGTCCCTCTTTTTCCGGCAGGGTGCAGCCCAGCGCGGAAACGCCGGTACGCATCACGTCCATCGGGTGCGAGGCCGCCGGTAACGCTTCCAGAACGGTACGGACATTGGCGGGTAATCCGCGCAGCGCTTTTAACTTGCTTTTATAAGCGTTCAGCTCGTCGCGGGTCGGTAATTTTCCGTGGATCAGCAAATGCGCGACTTCTTCAAATTCGCAATGCTCCGCCAGATCGAGAATGTCGTAACCGCGATAGTGCAGATCGTTACCGCTTTTTCCCACGGTACACAGAGCGGTATTTCCGGCTGGTACGCCAGACAAGGCGACGGATTTTTTGGGCTTAATGACATGGTTATTATTTTGCAGGATCGTGGTGTCGCTCATAGTGTCCTCGTCATTTTTTTAATGTGTAGGGTATTGAGGCGTGTAAGCCGGATAAACGTAGTGCCATCCGGCATTGCCTGATGGCGGCTTCGCCTTATCAGGCCTACAGGCTACGATTTTTTATTCCTGTACAGCGCGTCCAGCTTCTCTTCGAACTGGTAGTAATTGATGCTTTCGTACAGCTCGTTGCGGGTTTGCATGATGTCGATCACGTTCTTTTGCGTCCCTTCCTGGCGCAGCACGGTATAGACTCTTTCTGCGGCGCGGTTCATGGCGCGAAACGCCGACAGCGGATAGAGCGCCATCGCCACGTGTGCGCTGCGCAACTCGTCGGTCGTAAACAGCGGCGTCGCGCCAAACTCAGTGATGTTGGCGAGGATCGGCACCTGCGCCACGTCGGCGAACTGGCGGTACATCGACAGTTCGGTGATCGCCTCCGGGAACAGCATGTCAGCCCCCGCATCCACGTAAGCCTGCGCGCGATCGAGAGCCGCCTCCAGCCCTTCCACCGCCAGCGCATCGGTACGCGCCATGATCACAAAGTTCGGATCGGTGCGCGCATCCACTGCCGCCCGAATTCTGTCTACCATCTCCTCTTTCGAGACGATCGCTTTGTTTGGACGGTGTCCACAGCGCTTAGCGCCAACCTGGTCTTCAATATGCAGCGCGGCGGCGCCCGCTTTGGCTATGGACTTTACCGTCCGCGCGACATTAAAGGCGGAGGAGCCAAAGCCAATATCCGCATCCACCAACAGCGGCAGCGGGCAAACATCCGTGATGCGACGGATATCGGTTAACACATCATCCAGCGTAGAAATCCCCAGATCCGGCAGTCCAAGCGAGCCTGCCGCTACGCCGCCGCCAGAAAGATAGATAGCCTGATACCCGGCCCGTTGGGCCAACAGAGCATGGTTAGCATTGATCGCGCCGACAATTTGTAATGGATTCTCTTTAGCGAGCGCGGCGCGAAATGCCTGCCCCGGCGAATGTAAAGACATATCTCGTCCTCATGTTAGTAAATTGTTACTCAAGATGTATTCACCAAAGCAAAGGCTATGCCAGGCAAAGAGGCAGCGAGAAAATTAAATACAATGAGATTTAAAAACAGGTGATTACAGTCATTTCTGTTATGAATAAGCGCGATTAAGGTAAAAGAAAAACGTGTCAGCTAACGTTTCATGAAACGAATCGTTCCGTTTCATTGCAACATTTATGAAACACGTTTAAAACAAAAAATCGCCCCTTAAAGATGAACCTACTGCGATGACGACTGCCCACAGCGCTCCGCGCGATAATAGCGATAAACCGGTGATCTGGACGGTCTCCGTAACGCGTCTGTTCGAACTGTTTCGGGATATCAGCCTGGAATTCGATCATCTGGCGACCATCACGCCTATTCAACTCGGCTTTGAAAAGGCGGTGACCTACATTCGCAAAAAACTGGCGACCGAGCGCTGCGACGCGATTATCGCGGCGGGTTCGAATGGAGCCTATTTAAAAAGTCGCCTGTCAATACCGGTGATCCTCATCAAGCCCAGCGGATTCGATGTATTACAGGCACTGGCGAAAGCGGGAAAGCTCACCTCGTCTATCGGTATCGTGACCTATCAGGAGACCATTCCGGCTTTACTTGCCTTTCAGAAAACGTTTCACCTCTGTCTTGAACAGCGAAGCTATGTCACCGAAGAGGACGCGCGCGGGCAAATTAACGAACTTAAGGCCAACGGTATTGAGGCTGTCGTCGGCGCGGGATTAATTACCGATCTGGCGGAAGAAGCGGGAATGACCGCCATCTTTATTTATTCTGCGGCGACCGTTCGTCAGGCTTTCCATGATGCGCTGGATATGACCCGTCTGACACGGAGACAGCGCGTGGATTACCCACCCGGCAAGGGATTACAAACCCGGTATGAACTGGGCGATATACGCGGCCAGTCGCCGCAAATGGAGCAGCTCCGCCAGACGATTACACTCTATGCCCGCTCCCGTGCGGCAGTGCTGATTCAGGGGGAAACAGGGACCGGAAAAGAGCTGGCGGCGCAAGCGATTCACCAGACGTTTTTTCACCGCCAGCCTCACCGTCAGAATAAGCCATCCCCTCCCTTTGTCGCCGTCAATTGCGGCGCGATTACCGAGTCGTTGCTGGAAGCGGAACTGTTTGGTTATGAAGAGGGTGCGTTTACCGGTTCACGACGAGGAGGCCGGGCGGGGCTGTTTGAAATCGCACACGGCGGCACGCTGTTTCTGGATGAAATCGGCGAAATGCCCTTGCCGTTACAAACCCGACTTTTGCGCGTACTGGAGGAAAAAGCCGTCACTCGCGTCGGCGGACACCAGCCGATCCCGGTGGATGTCCGGGTGATCAGCGCTACGCATTGCGATCTGGATCGGGAGATAATGCAAGGACGTTTTCGCCCCGATCTCTTTTATCGCCTGAGTATTCTGCGTCTGACGCTTCCTCCTTTGCGCGAGCGGCAGGCTGATATTTTGCCGCTGGCGGAAAACTTTTTAAAACAGTCGCTGGCGGCGATGGAAATTCCGTTTACCGAATCGATACGTCATGGATTGACACAGTGTCAGCCGCTTTTGCTGGCCTGGCGCTGGCCCGGTAATATTCGCGAACTGCGTAATATGATGGAGCGCCTGGCACTTTTTTTAAGCGTCGATCCCGCGCCAACGCTGGACAGGCAATTTATGCGGCAGTTATTACCTGAGCTTATGGTGAACACAGCAGAGCTGACGCCTTCAACCGTGGATGCGCACACGTTACAGGATGTACTGGCGCGCTTTAAGGGCGATAAGACCGCGGCGGCGCGTTATCTGGGGATTAGCCGCACCACTCTGTGGCGTCGTTTAAAAGCAGGTGCCAAAGACCAGTCGGGTAATTAAGACAAATGACAGCGTCCTGAATGCCTGATGGCGCTACGTTTACTGCAGGCCGTCATCCGGCAAAACGGATGCCGGTTGCCAGGAATAAAAATACCCGCCGGAAACCCAGGCGGGTATTTTTATGATGCAACGCTTTTATTTCTTTTTATAAATATCAGCCGTACCATGAATTTTATTTTCTGTCTGCCCGGACGTCAGCACCACCACATCCGCCCCTTTTTCATCCGCCTTTTTGATTAAATCTTCTCTGGCGTCCAGCGGCGACATTTCCCCGGTGGTGGAAATCGTGCCAATTTTCGTGTATTCGGAGGCGACTTTATCAAAGTCCGTTTTTTTCATGATTTCTGCGGCATAAACGTTTGTCACGACAAACGCTAATGCGCCAAGCATAACCTTGTAGCCAGTTTTCATAGCAAAACCCTCGTTTTATTATTACGCCATCATCGCTTTATCAGAACAAAAAGGCCGTTCGGACTGATTAAATAAGTAGTGTAGATTGCTGGAAAAATCCAGTCAGCCCCCGCTCTGTCGGCGTAACAACGCGGATTAAAACGCCCCTGCTTTGTGATCTCTCTCGCAATCATCTGGTTTGACTATTAATAAGATGAAGGTTATTTCTTGAGGCTAAGAGAAGAGTTGCCTATGGAGCCGTTTCATGCCGTTGTGCTTACCGTCAGTCTGTTTGTGTTAACCTTTTTTAATCCCGGCGCGAATTTGTTTGTGGTGGTGCAAACCAGCCTCGCATCAGGACGCCGGGCGGGAGTCATCACCGGCCTGGGCGTCGCCACGGGAGACGCCTTTTATTCCGGGCTGGGGCTTTTCGGTCTGGCGACGCTCATTACGCAATGCGAAGCGGTATTTTCTCTTATCAAAATTGTCGGCGGCGCCTATTTATTATGGTTCGCCTGGAACAGTATTCGCGACCAGGCGACGCCGCAAATGAGCACGCTCCAGACGCCGATTGCCGCCCCGTGGACAATTTTCTTTCGCCGGGGATTAATGACCGATTTATCCAATCCGCAAACCGTACTGTTTTTTATTAGTATTTTTTCCGTAACGCTTAGCGCAGAAACGCCCACATGGGCAAGGTTAATGGCCTGGGCCGGAATTGTGCTGTCATCCGTTATCTGGCGTATTTTTCTCAGCCAGGCCTTTTCGCTCCCCGCAGTCCGCCGCGCTTATGGGCGAATACAGCGCATTGCCAGCCGTGTTATCGGCGCCATTATCGGGATGTTTGCGCTCAGACTTCTCTATGAAGGCGTGACGCACCGCTAATGTTTGCCCGGTAGCCTTTGCTACCGGACGATAAGCGTTATCAAAACGCCCATGACACGCTGCCTACAATGCTACGCTCGGCACCAAAATAACAATAAGAGAGCGAATTACAGGCAGCGACATAGCGTTTGTCTGTCAGGTTATTTACGTTGAGCTGGGCGCTCAAGCCATTTAACCCAATGCTGGATAAATCATACCCAACCACCATATCGACCAGTGTATAGGACGGCAACGTGTGGGTATTCAGGCGATCGCTGGTCACGCCGTTGACGTACCGAATGCCGGAGCCCAAAGTCAGCCCCTCTAACAGACCGCTTTTCACATCGTAGCTTAGCCAGGCGCTGGCCTGGTTCCGTGGAGCATAAACCGCGCGCTTACCCTGTTCTTGCGGGCTACTTTTCTTATAACGGATATCAGTATAGGTATACGCCGCCTGCAAACGGACGTTATCCGACAAATGGCTAATGGCCTCCAGTTCAACCCCTTTAGACTCAATTTCACCAATCGAGCGGTACGGATCGGTAGGTTCTTCTTTGGTCGCGATATTGGTCTGGTTAATACGATACACGGCGGCGCTAAACTGGCTATTCCCCCCCAGCGGTTCGTATTTTACCCCCGCCTCCCACTGCTTGCCTTTCATCGGTTCCAGCACATTGCCGTTTTCGTCGGCGAAGCTGGTCGGCGTAAACGCGGTGGAATAACTGAGATAGGGGGCGACGCCATTGTCGAACAGATAAAGCAACGCGGCACGGGTGCTGACGTTGTTTTTATCGAGATCGCTGCGTGAATCATGAAGTTTGTCGATGTTAGACACGCTGACCCGATCGTAACGACCGCCCAACGTAAAGCGCCAGCGATCCCATGACATCTGATCCTGTAAATAGTATCCGGTCTGCCGCAGCTTATGTTTTTCACGGCTATACAACGTAATGTAATCCGGCTGAGCGCCATAAACAGGGTTGAAAGCGTCAATCGGCGGAAACGCGCCATAATAGCCAGTAGTATGATTACTGCGATCCTGATAATCGATCCCCACCAGCAGACGATGATTAATCGCCCCGGTATCCACGCTACCGTCGAGCTGATTATCCAGCGCGATAGCCGACATTTTCTCCCCGGAGCCGGAATAGCCGCGATTCAGCGCCGTTTCATTCAACCAACCTGCGGCATAGACCTGATTCAACGTCACTTTGGTATGCAAATAGCGCAATTTTTGCCGTACCGACCAGCCGCTATCGAACAGATGCTCAATGTTATAACCCACCATATTTTCACGGCGATCGTATTTGTCGTAGTCATCTTCACCTTCAAAGAAAGTGTTAGAAATTTTTCCGCCGTTATAAGGTACAACCGTGCCTTGATAAGGCAGTCCGGAGTGGCTACCGCCTTGCGGATCACGGTGCAGATAGGCCATAAGATCAAGACGCGTCCGATCGGTAATTCGCCAGGTCAGGCTCGGCATCAGCGCATAGCGTTCCTCTTTCAAGGGGGTAAACTGCGAATCGGCGTAACGTGTCATACCGCTAAGACGCGCCGCCACACGTTCATTGTCATCCAGTGGGCCGGTCACATCAAAAGCCGCCCCGCGCTGGTTGTGATTGCCGGCAAACAGCTTCACCTCTCCCCCGGCATCAAACGCCGGTTTTCGCGACGTCAGCGCGACAATGCCGCCTGGCGATGAACGTCCATACAGAACGGACGCCGGGCCGCGTACCACCTCAATATCTTCCAGAAACCAGGGGTCAACCACCAACGAACTGTGTGAATTGGTGTCGCCCATCATTTTTAACCCGTCGAGATAGACGTTATCCAGACTACCGTCCGAAAAACCACGCAATACGATGTAATCAAAGCGGTTAGAGGCGCCTATCTGATTACTGTATACGCCTGGGGTGTAGCTGACCGCCTGACGCACGCTGGTTGCGCCCTGCTCTTCAAACTGCTGGCGGGTAATAATGGATACCGACTGCGGCGTTTCAATATCTGGCGTCGCCAGCTTGGTCGCGCCACTCTGAACGGGCGAGGTGACAATGACGGTATCATTTTTTGTGGTTTCCTGGGCAAAAAGAGGAAAAGTCGCGCCGCCGATAGCTCCGCCTATCAATAGCGCCATACGCGTTGTCGCAAACATGAACATCTCCAAAGGCATCTTTATTGTAAATAAGAATTATTACCTTTTAGAGATGACGGACCACTATGCGTAACGCCAGATTGCCTATGCGCAATGATAAAAAATCACCCAAAGCGGCAGAAAACCGGGTTAGCGGCGGATATTACCGCTCTGGCGGAGCGCGTTACGCACAGTGTCGGGACGCCGTCAGAGACGCGTCACGCAGCTCGCCGGGCGAGCAGCCATAACGCCGACGAAATGCCGTCGCAAAGTTTGTGGCATGTTGATAGCCTGACATCCAGGCGGCCTGCTGCACGCTGTATCCCTCCATCAGATAACGACGCGCGCGCGCCAGGCGGCAATCGCGCAGATAATCAAACACGGTACACCCATAGGCATGGCGAAACTTGCACCGCAGGCTACTTGGACTCATTGCCGCCCGACGCGCCAGTTCGTTCAGCGTGTAGGCTTTTTCCGGCGTCTGCTCCAGTAAACGCCGAATGAGCTCCAGCCGCTGATATTCACCGGTGACGGGAAGTCCGCGTTTTTGCGTTGCGGGCTGACATAGATTTAGCGCATAGCCCAGCAATTGCAGCATGATGCCTTCCAGCATTAACTGACGTGACGCCGTATGAGGTCCGGGCTGCTGCGCATAACGTAGCCCTGAAAGCAGAAACTCCGGCACCTGCCAGACCCTCGCCGAGGCCGCGCTATTTTCCCACTCGTCTGCCAGCGAGACAGGCAAACGCTCCCGCCATCCGCCGTCCGGGTACATTCCCAGCGATAAGGTGCGCAATTTACTGTCTGCGCCGTGATGGGCGCGTATCGTCTGCTGCTCACTCAGTTGCGAGCAAAACGCCATCCCCGCGCTCAACAAAAAGGTCTGCTCATTGACAGCCAGCGCAACGTTACCTTCCAGCACCACCAGCATATACAGCGGACTGCTATGGCGAGAGGTGGTTTCATAAGGTTGTAACACGTGAACATCCGAGCGTGTAATGCAAATCCCGCCGGGAAGCGCTATCTCTTCGATATCGCCATGAAGTACGGGACTACTCTGCGTATACTGCGGTAACGCAGGGAAGCGGTAATCAATGCCATAACGCTCGCCAAACGCGATGAAGTCGCTGACGGAAAAGATCTTTTTCATCGCCGGGGCGGCGGAAGAGTGACAGGAGATCGGAGACATTATCAATACCGTTTATCTGCGTTATACCAGAGCGTTAGCCACTGTGTAACCATATCACTGCGGCCCGGGAACGACAATAAAGATGAGAATAATTATCAACCGCTATTGAGGGGAGAGATAAGGCGAGCAAAGGTGATCGATAAACGCCGATCTGTCGATAAAAACGCGCTTTCGCCAGAGACGAAAGCGCGTCCGGGGGGTATCAGTCAGGAGCGAAATCCTGCGGAGGTCATGAGCAGTCTGAACAACATTCCGACGCCCGCCAGCAGAAGCACGCTGGCGCACCATATCGCGACCATCCATACGACTCGCCGCGACCATTTTTTCACTTTAACCATCAGTGATATCCCTCTCCATGTCGCACTTTTCCACGGAAGACGTAGTAGCTCCAGAAGGTATAAGCCAGAATAATCGGGATGATTATCAGCGCCCCAACCAGCATGAAGCTTTGACTTTGCGGCGGCGCGGCGGCGGCATACAGCGAAATATCCGGTGGAATAATATTCGGCCAAATACTGATGCCTAACCCGCTGAACCCCAGAAAAATCAGCCCTAGCGTGAGAATAAATGGACGCGCATGGGATTCTGGTTTTTTCACGCTGCGCCATAGCCAGACGCTAAAAGCCAACACCAGCACAGGCACCGGCAGGAAGTAGTATAAATTGGGCAGCGTGAACCAGCGCTCGGCGATGTCGTCGTGGGTGAGCGGCGTCCACACGCTGACGCCTCCCATCACCAACAACAAGACGATCAACAACGGGCGCGACAGCGCGCACATCCGGCTATGCAGTGGATCTTCGCTTTTCATAATCAGCCAGGTAGCGCCCAGCAGCGCATAGGTGACGACCAGACCGACGCCGCAGAACAGGTTAAACGGTGTCAGCCAGTCAAGCTGCGAACCGCTAAAGGTTCGCCCTTCCACCTGAAAACCGCTCACCACCGCCCCCACCACAACCCCCTGGGCAAAGGTCGCCAGGATTGACCCGACGATAAAGGATTTATCCCAGAACGCGCGATGCGACTCGGTGGCTTTAAAACGGAATTCAAAAGCGACGCCGCGAAAGATAAGACCAAGCAGCATAACCACCAGCGGGATAGTCAGCGCGTCGGTGATGACGGCATAAGCCAACGGGAACGCGCCAAAAAGCCCGGCGCCGCCCAGCACCAGCCAGGTTTCGTTCCCGTCCCATACCGGCGCGACCGAGTTCACCATAACATCGCGATCGTGTTTATCGCGAATAAACGGAAACAGGATACCGACGCCCAGATCGAACCCATCCATTACGATATACATCAGCGTGGCGAACACGATAATAGCAAACCAGATAACCGGAAGATCGATGGTCATTCGCGTTTCTCCTGCTCAAGCGATTCTCCCACGGCAGAGATAGGACGCGCTGGTCTGCCATCGGTTTCAGCGGTCGGTGTCTCCGCCGGCTGCGGCCCTTTCTGGATAAGGCGAATCATATAAATATAGCCAACCCCAAAGACCAGGGAATAGACCACAAAGAAGGCCAGCAAACTGATGCTCATCTGCAAGGTGCTGTGCGCGGAAACCGCATCACGCGTTCGCAGCAGGCCATAGACCACCCACGGCTGACGTCCTACTTCAGTCGTCACCCATCCGGCAAGGATGGCGATAAGCCCGGACGGCCCCATCCACAGCGCAAAGTGCATAAAGGGCCGCGAATGATACAGTCGGCGTCGGTAGCGTAGCCACAGGCTGGCCAGCCCCAGGAAGATCATCAGTACGCCCATGCCCACCATCAGACGGAAAGACCAGAACACCACGGTAGAGTTGGGGCGATCCTCTTTGGGATAATCTTTTAGCGCAGGCACCTGTTTGTCCAGGCTATGCGTCAGGATCAGACTGCCCAACGCCGGGATCTCAAGCGCATATCGGGTCCGTTCCGCCTCCATATCCGGCCAGCCTACCAGCGTAAGCGGCGTTGGCTCGCCGGGCGTATTTTCCCAGTGCCCCTCAATCGCGGCAATTTTGACCGGCTGATGCTTCAGAGTATTAAGGCCATGCATATCGCCAATCAATGCCTGAACGGGCGCCACCACGACCGCCATCCATAACGCCATCGAGAACATACGGCGGATAGCCGGCGTATCGTTACCTTTCAGTAAATGCCAGGCAGCGGACGCGCCGACAAACATCGCGCTACTTAAAAACGCCGCAACGGACATATGCAACAGGCGATACGGGAACGACGGGTTGAAAATCACCGCGACCCAGTCCACCGGGACCACCTGACCGTTGTGAATTTCAAATCCCTGCGGGGTATGCATCCAGCTGTTAGACGCCAGAATCCAGAACGTCGACATTAACGTGCCCAACGCCACCATACAGGTAGACAAGAAATGCAGGCCCGGCCCGACTTTGTTCCAGCCAAAAAGCATCACGCCTAAGAATCCCGCTTCCAGGAAGAATGCGGTGAGCACTTCATAGGTTAATAAAGGCCCGGTGATACTGCCGGCGAACTGGGAGAAACCGCTCCAGTTCGTTCCGAACTGGTAAGCCATGACCAGACCGGAGACCACGCCCATCCCGAAGTTGACGGCAAAAATTTTGAGCCAGAACTGATAGAGCGAGCGCCAGACAGGATTACGCGTTTTTAGCCATAGACCTTCCAGTACCACCAGGTAACTGGCTAAGCCAATCGTAATCGCGGGGAAAATAATATGAAAAGAGACGGTAAAGGCAAACTGGAGTCTCGCTAAAAAGAATGCATCAAACTCCATGTTCCCTCCCGTTTATATATAGTCACTTCGTGTAAAATATTCACTGTTCGCAACCAGGTTGAAACGAAACGGTTATTTTCCCCAAACGTAAAAACGTCGGGGAATATCCAGATAAATTACGATTTTTTTTGCGGCTGGCTGTCAGGCTTATCGCCCGACTCTGGCGCTTCGGAGGGGTCGTCTTTTTCGACAGCGAAACGGTAGTATCTATTTAGCATAACATGTCTCCCTTAGTTACATTCAATCGGCAATATCTACCCGGCCGTTATAAAAATAACGGCAAAACAAAAAAACAGCGTCCTCAAGACTATTTGCAATTTCAGCAAAATACGCTTAGCTGAAAGTTAAGAATAGACGTAAAACGATAACCTTCAAGTCAACGCGGTTTACGGGACGGGGGATTAGCACAGGGAGAATGACCGCAACGCTCGCTGCGCGGCGGCCATTTTATATGGTCTATCAAAAAGATAACCGTTAAGGTCCATTCAAACCCGTTAGTTTACCTTCCCCTCAATCAAGCCATTGATCGTAGAAAATACCGCTGGCGCGCTGGTCGCTTCCGCAAACTCGACATTGATATTTTGCCGACGCAGCATATCGAAGAATTTACGTTGCGCATCAAGAATAACCTGATCGCCTACGCGCATATTTTCTGCTTTAGTTTCAACCAGTAAATAAACACTGTCGGCGTCCTGACGCTCAATACGGTACACAAAATCCGGCGTAGTAGAGCCCCCCGTATATTTGGGGATCTGAATGGCCCGCTTAGGCAGTTTGCCAAACACAGAAACCTGTTGCGGATAATCGTATTTTAATAGCGGCAATTCTGGATCGACGCTGTCATAACGCAACGGCGGTATTTGATAGAGAGAACGGGGATCGTCTATCGCATTCTCATCCACATTTTTCCCCACAATTTCAGCGCTAATCTCCTCTCTGAACTGCCGTGCCGTGGAATCAAATACCGACGTTGAAGCCTGAAAATCGAGAGGCAGATAATCGTGGCGCTGCGCAAAATGCGCATTAATCCGCGCCTGTAATGCGCGGGTCATATTGTCCAGCGAGATCTCGCTTAAATAACGTGAATCTCCGTGCAAAACATCACGCAGCATCGCCATTAACACCGGGTGCAGGACGTTAACCGGCAGACTGGTACGTAACGCCAGTTGCTTAAGAAAATGGCCATATTTCATGCCCGCCATAAATTCGCTGGCGGCTAATTCGCCTTCCCGCTGCGCCACTTCAAAACGGCCATTATCTTCATTCGATACCAGCCGTTGTTGCACCTGGCTTGGCTTCTGGCGTATATACAGCGCCGGATCGCGCAGCACCTCGGCGGCAATCTGTTCCAGAGAAGCGCCGCTACGCTCGAATTGCAGCATATAACGACGGGAAAACTGCTCCCAGATACTGCTAAGTTGTTCCCAATTCTCTTTGCGTAACCTGACTCGCAGTCGGGAGGCGGGCTTATTGTCACGAATGCGATCCGCTCGCACCCGCGCCTGCGTCAGCTCAGGATAGAACTCCAGTAGCCACGCAAAACCACTTTTAGTTTCCCCGTTAAGCGTTACGCTGGGTTTAAACTCATTACTCCGGTTGATCAGTTTTTTATCATCCAGATCTTCCAGCAAACGAAGCTCCGTAAACGCAGGATCGACTTTTTGTCGCTCGGTGACGATGAGTGTGATCATCGCCTCATCCAGTTTCTGCTCGTTAAGCTGAACTTTGCTGTCGCGATTAATCTCATCAACCAGCATACTGGCAAACGTTTTTTCATCATAACCAATCAGAAACGACAGCCGGGACGGCCACTCTTCCTGATGAACGCGATGACCGTTTTCATCTACCGGTAGCCGCAGACCGCGCCCCACTTCCTGAATTTTGCTCGACTCGCTACCGGAAGAACGTAATTTAGCAATGACAAAAACATTCGGGTTATCCCAGCCTTCGCGAAGCGTCCATTTTGAAAACAGAAAGCGGCGCGTTTCCCAGTTGCCGTGATGGTCTGAAAAACTGAGCAACTTCTCTTTATTTTTCAGAATATCATCTACCTCAGCCTGGATCGCCTCATCGCCGCTTCCGCGGTCTTCGCCAAAGTAACCAGCGTGGACGTTTTGGTTATCCGAGTGCAGGCTGGCGAGCGTGGCCTGCAGAAACGACAGATACTCCACTTCTCGCGGCAGGGTCTTGCGCTGATAATCGTCAATCAGTTGCGTCAGTTTCTTTTTCAGCAAACGCTCAAAAGTGACTTTCAACCAGCCTTCGTCATCACGATAACTTTTAATACTGTCAATAAAGAAAAGGCTTAAGGTCTTAATACGCGGGGCATTATTTTCTGGCTCATTGCTGCGTAAGAAATTTGCCTGCTCGGTGTCAAAATGCTTATCAATGGCGTCCTGAATAATCAGTTCCTGGTAGCTTGCGCCAAAGGTTCCTGGCACCAGCGCCATCCCTGCCTCCAGCTCCAGATCGTTCGACAACATTTTACTGCCGGCATATTCAATACTGCCCTCAAATCCTGCATCGACATCGGCGAGATTTTCGCCCACGCCAACCTCGGCAATTTTGCTCCCCCGTCGGAGGATTAATTTCTTTGCCGTGACGCTGTCAACGATATAACGATTGTTGGCCTGTTCTTCGGGGAGATTTGGGTAATAAATATCAATACCTTTCACCAAACCATCGTTAAAACTGTCCACCGCGTTGAGATCAAACTGCGGTTGCCGGCGATAGTAATCTTTACGTACACATTTATTTTTACCCTTACCTTCGACAATATCCGGGAAGGTAGCGCCAAAGCGGACGATCATTTGCGGCTGAATGGCCTGAATCGCTCGATAAAATTTGTTATCTCGCGCAAAACGATGCGGTTCATCAATAATGACCACCGGTCGCGTCATTTGCAGCCCTTTAACAGGCGACGTCAGTCCGCCCAGGAGCGTTTGATCGTAATCGTCTCGCGTCATACTGGCGGAATTGAGCATTTGCGCATTGATCAGCAAAACCTGAATCGTATGGCTATCACGACGGCTGGCATCGGTAAAACTTAATAGCTGAGCCGGAAAATTTTTACGCCCCGACTTTACTTTAAAATCACCGGCGTTAATGGTGCAAAGTTCCATCCGCGTATTTTCGTAGAACTGTGAAAAATGCTGTCTGGCGTAATCGCTGGTGATAAAGTTCCGCGCGCCTTCTTTAATGGCTGGCGTCGGCACCACCAGCACAAATTTGAAGAGGCCGTAGTTCTGATGCAGTTCATACATCAACCGGGTATAGACATAGGTTTTGCCCGTCCCGGTCTCCATTTTAACGTCAATATTGGCCTTATCGTCGTAACGTTCCTTAATCAGCGGATTAGCATAGTGATTATGATCGGCCTGCGCGTGATCGATACCGGTGAAACTCGCCAGAATCGCCGCTAACGCCTGTTCCTGATGGGGAAGTTCTTCCAGTAAAATATTCATCATCATCCCCTCTTAATAACGCTTCACCAGGTTCACTTTTTGATCAAGCTGTTTTAAGCCGATTTCCAGTTCACGAATGGATTCAAGGTCGAAAGAGTAGCCGTAAATGACAATGGTCTGAACCGGAAGCTGGTGCGTACCAATGTGGTTGAGAAGATCGCGGGTCTGCTCGGTTCCCCATCGTTCATCAATCAGATACAGGCGCGTATTATCAACATACCTGGCGCAATAGCCGGAAAAATCAATGGTCTGTACGTCAATATCCATTTTATAACCATCGGCGACCAGCCATGTCGTTAATAAGGTCTCTTCGCCGCTTGCGCCGCCCGGCACGCCCAATCCTCTGGCGGAAAAAGGATTGATCATGTCGGTAAATCCTGACTCGGTGAAAGCGGCCAGTTGACCGCTGGTATTGATAAAATGGCCGGTAGCAATATCGAAGCTATCCAGATCGTCCAGCGTCTGCTGTGTCGGAGTGGCAAAACGATAATGTTTAAAACCGAGGTCGCTATTGGCCGCGGGATTGTTGGCGCGGATCTTCGCCGCAACGCGTGTAATTCGCTCGCGACTGATTTCATCAATAGTGTTATAACCTGCTTTTTTCGCGATAGTGTTATTGCTTAATGCCTGATCGATAGTACACAGAATAAACGTGCGCTGCCCCCCATCTTCTTCATTCAGCGCCATTACCGCATGGGCCGTAGTGCCGGAACCGGCAAAAAAGTCCAGAACGACGCCGTCTTTATCGATGGCGAGCTTGATAATTTTCTTCAATAATGCGGTCGGTTTCGGCGTATCAAAAACGTTGTCGCCGAAGAGATCCAGAATCTCCTTTTTCCCCTCTTTATTCGACGCGACGTTATCCCAGTAATTGGTCGTTGGCTGCCCTTTACTGTGGTGCGCGTACATGACTCGCTGGGGAATACCGCCGTTATCTTTGCCAAAATAGACCAGATTATCGGCCACCAGTTTTTGGTAACTGGCTTCAGGATAAGCCCATAGTCTTTCGTGTACCGTACCGTTCGGCGTGGTAATTTTATAGGTATAGCCGCCGCCGCTCAGCCCTTTTGACACCGTTAACGGCACCGGACGCCATTTCCCTTCTGGAAACTGTTCGGTCGGTTCTTTATAGGATTTCTGAATATACTCTTTAGAAAGCGGTTCTAAACGTAAAGCGCCCTGACCGGTTTTGGCGTAAACAAGAATGTATTCCCCCTGGATGGAAACGTTATCAGAGTCGTTAGAAATCTCTTTTTTGCGCTTCCACATCACATTGGTGACAAATCCGCCTTCGCCAAAAATCTCATCCATCATTAATTTAAGATTGGCGTACTCATTATCGTCGATAGAGATAAAAATAAATCCGGTATCTTTCAGGAGCTTCCTGGCCAGGAAAAGACGCGGATACATGAAAGATAACCACGCGGAGTGCGTCGATTTACCCTGAATGGATTTTAAACGTGCCAGTTCAGTATCATTAAGACCAAACATATCCTGCAACGCCCGATCGCTATATTCAAAATGATCGGGATAGACAAACCCGTCCGATCCGGTGTTATAAGGGGGATCGATATAGATCATATCGACGGTATCGGCGTAATTATTTTGCAGATGGCGTAACACATCCAGATTATCTCCGGTCAGAAAAAGATTATGGCTGTTTTTATTTTCTGCCAGAGTATTGTGTTCCACGTCAGGAACGATAACGGTAACGGATTTTTCACCCGCCTGTTTTTTTGCGTAATCTTTGCCAATAAAATCAATCTGATAACCGCTAGTCAGCTCATCAATATTACGCGCTTTCAACGCGCGCTCAAATTTGGCGAGATCAAATCCGCCTTTCGCGATCAGTTCGCCCTGCTCGTTATAGCGATCGGCGGTAAAAAATTCCGGTAATGCACGTTGTAACTCAGACAGAAAGGCGCTATTCGGGGCAACAGACTCGTTGTGTTTTTGGTTATCTTTCAACATGATATCTTCGCTCCGTTGACAATTTTAAGGTCCAACAATCAATTTCTTATAAAGAAAAAAGTAAGCGATGATTGTAATGGTCACGAAAGGCAGATGCCATCATTAACCTTTGTTGTTCGTTGAAAGGGCGTGAAAACTACGGGGGGAAGGCGTGCTCCCGGCGACAGTATGCGCCAGGAGCGTAGTGTTTACGTGCGATGACCGACGGCCGACTCCGGGAGTGCGTCGCTATCTGTACCGGAGATGACGACTCCCCGGGTCTCGCGACCAAATGCCACAAATACACAGATTAAAATAGCCACCGCGCCAGCCACGATCGCCATTGCCAACCCGTAATTGCCACCATGCGTTTCCGCGATGCGGGCCTGTAACGTCGCATTAACCGACGCCAGTAAATTACCCAGTTGGTAAACAAACCCTGGCAGCACGGCGCGCGCATTCGCCGGAACCAGCTCGTTCAGCCAGGTCGGCACGACACCCCAGGCACCCTGCACCATAAACTGCATCAGGAACGCGCCCAGGCCAATCGTGAATGATCCGCTGGAAAATGCCCATAGCGGGAGTACCGGAAGCGCAAGAAAGGCGGCGATCATGATCGCTTTTTTACGCCCAATACGTTCCGATAGCGTACCGTAGAAAATACCGCCGAGCATGGCGGCAATGTTATAAAAAATCGCAATGATACTGATCAGATGCGGATCAAAACCATGCTGCATCTTCAGGAAGGTAGGATAGAGATCCTGCGTGCCGTGACTGAAAAAGTTAAAGAACGCCATGACCAGCACCAGATACAGACACAACTTCCACTGTTTGCGCAGAACAGGAAGCAGCGCGGTATTCTCTTTACGCGCTCTGGCCGCCAGCCAGACGGGGGATTCCGGCACTTTAAACCAGATATAAGGCAGCAAGACAACAGGCAGGGCGCCAATCAGGAACATACCGCGCCAGCCTACCATACTGTAAAAGAGGCCAAAAATAACCGAGGCGAACAGATAGCCGCAGGGATAGCCCGCCTGAAAAATGCCCGACATCAGGCCACGCGAACGATCGGGAATGGTTTCCATCGCCAGTGATGACGCGACGCCCCATATCCCGCCCATCGCCACGCCGTACATGACCCGAAAAATCAGAAATGCCATGAAGGTGGGCGACCAGGCGGAAAGCAGTTCAAATACCGTAAAGAACAGAATATTGAGCATCAGTATCGGTCGACGTCCATACTTTTCCGCCATTCGGCCAAATAGCAGCGCGCCAATGGGACGTACCGCCAGGGTCAGCATAATCGCAATGGAAACGTCCGATACGGAAGCGTGAAACCATTCGGCGAGATCGCTAAGTACAAAGACAAGGATAAAGAAATCAAACGCATCCAGCATCCAACTGGTAAAGCTGGCAAACGCCACATGTCGTTGTGTCGTCGTCCAGTTCAGGGGGGTGTACATAGGTAGTGTCCTGCATCAAAAAATAACATCAAGCTTTGAAGCGGCGAAACGCTGGAGCGCACCCGTCGTCAAAGCGACGTAACAAGGTAGCGTTGCGCTACTTATTTGTTATCTTTTTGTATATAGCAGGTAAAATGTTAGCAAAAATAGACAAATCATTACATATTATTAACAAAGCTTACTGGCACATGATTTGTCACATTTTTTATGGGGATTCTCTCATGCAAAGGAAAGCGAAGCGTGGCTAGCGTATCGCGACCGGCCTGTCGCCAGACCGATCGCCATTGCCGATTACCTTTCGCGCGGCGGGAAACCGGCCTTTTGCAGGGCGGCGGCAATCTGCTCCGCGGATAGCGACGTTTCAACGTCAACCAGACGCGTCGCCGGGTCGGTTCTCACCGTCGCATTAGCATCGAGAGTCAGAATCGTCTTTTTTACCGTACTGGCGCAGCCGCCGCAGGTCATGTCATCAATATGGAACTGCATGGTGAACTCCTTTTGTGTGGGAACTGTTGCCAGTCTGGGCCTTGCCAGTGTTGGAAGGTCAAGCGTAATCTCAGGACTTACAGACGCTTTGCCAGTCCGTGGCGACGAGGACGGCGCAATACCGCTCCGGTACGCGCCTCCGGCTCGCTATCGTCAGGTTGTCCAAGCGTATGCAGAATGGGGCAATCTGGCAGCGCGTCGCCGGCGCAGCAGTGAATCAGCGCTTTGAGGGTTTGCGCCATGTGCTGCATGTTCTGGATACGTCTGTCCAGTTCATCAATGTGCGTCTGCGCCAGGCGTTTGACGTCAGCGCTTTGCCGCGACTGATTATTCCAAAGATTCAGTAAGTCGCTGATTTCAGCAACTGAAAATCCGAGGTCGCGCGCGCGGCGTATAAAATGCAATTGATTAACATCAGCCTGGGTATAGGCCCGATAGCCGGAATCCGTCCGACTTGCCGCGGGAATCAGACCAATCTGTTCATAGTAGCGAATCATTTTGGCCGAAACTTTCGATGCTTTAGCTGCTTTACCGATGTTCATGACGCTCCTCCTCAGGTCGTGGATGTGTCGGATGGGGTTGCCATCGGCGCCCGGAAACGGCGCAGCCGCAAAGCGTTGCCCAGCACGAACACGCTCGACATCGCCATCGCCCCTGCGGCGAATACCGGGGACAATAATATGCCCCAGACCGGAAATAGCGCGCCTGCCGCGACAGGAATCAGCGCCGTATTGTAAGCAAAGGCCCAGAACAGATTCTGGTGGATATTGCGGATGGTCGCTTTAGACAGCGCGATAGCATTCGGCACGCCTTGCAGGTTACCGGACATTAGTACGACGTCGGCGGATTCCACCGCCACATCGGTGCCGGTGCCAATCGCCAGCCCCACGTCGGACTCCGCCAGCGCTGGCGCATCGTTGATGCCATCGCCGACAAACGCCACCTGCCCATACGCCGCTTTCAGGCGCCGTATCGCCTCGACTTTCCCTTCCGGCAATACCTCGGCGACCACGTCATCAATTCCTAACTGTCTGGCGATAGCCTGTGCCGTGCGGGCATTATCGCCAGTGATCATGGCGACCTTAATCCCGAGTTGATGTAAAGCGTTAATCGCGGCGGGCGTACTGGGTTTGATCGGATCGGCCACGGCGATAATCGCCGCCAGTTGACCGTCAATAGCCGCATAGAGCGGCGATTTCCCTTCCTGTCCTAACCGTTCGGCGGTGGTGGCGAAGCCGCTAATATCCACGCTAATTTCGTGCATATAGCGATCGGCCCCCACGTCAACACGCGTACCGGCAACGGTAGCGTATACGCCCATCCCGGTCACCGATTCGAAGCCGCTCATGCCTGGTAGCGCGATCCCTTCCTCTTCTGCCGACACGACAATCGCACGGGCAATCGGATGCTCTGAACGCGATTCTACCGCCGCGACTTTCGCCAGCACCTCACGGCGTTCAAAGCCACTGGCCACGTCGAGATCGGTCAGTACCGGGCGGCCTTCGGTAAGCGTCCCGGTTTTGTCTACGGCCACCACCTTAGCGTCTTTGAGTAGCTGTAACGCCTCCCCCTTACGGAACAGCACGCCCATTTCAGCCCCACGACCGGTTCCCACCATAATGGAGGTCGGCGTCGCCAGGCCCATCGCGCAAGGACAGGCGATAATCAGAACTGCAACGCCATTGATCAGAGCGAAAGTCAGCGCTGGCGACGGCCCAAACGCCAGCCATACCACAAAGGTCAGCGCAGCAATAAGCATCACCATCGGGACAAACCACAGCGTCACTTTATCCACGACGGCCTGAATCGGCAGTTTTGAACCCTGCGCCTGTTCCACCAGACGAATGATTTGCGCCAGCATGGTCTGTCCGCCGACGGCGGTCGCCCGCAGCGTGAGCGCGCCTTTTTGGTTTACGGTACCGCCCACCACCGCGCTTCCTGCGGATTTCTCTACCGGTATCGGTTCGCCGGTAATCATCGACTCGTCAACGAAGCTGCGGCCTTCGGTCACTTCGCCGTCAACCGGTATCCGCTCGCCTGGCCGAACCTCCACACAGTCTCCCAGCACAACTTCGTCGACAGGGATATCCACGATGCGGCCCTCGCGTAACACATGCGCGACCCGCGCCTGTAGCCCCACCAGACGTTTAATCGCTTCGGAAGTCCGCCCCTTCGCCCTTGCCTCCAGAAAGCGCCCCAGCAGAATAAGCGCGACAATCACTGCGGCGGCCTCGTAATAGACGTTTACCGTCCCTTCAGGCAACAGGTCGGGCGTAAAGGTCGCCACCAGCGAGTAGCCGAATGCCGCTGAGGTTCCCACGGCGACCAGCGAGTTCATGTCCGGCGCCAGACGCGCCAGCGCCGGGAACCCTTTAAGGTAAAAACGGCGACCGGGGATCGTCAGCACCAACAGGGTCAGTGCAAATTGCCAGTACCAGCTTTGTTGCAGGCCAATCGTTTTTATCACCCACTCGTGCATACCAGGAATAAGGTGCGAACCCATTTCAAGCACAAAAACGGGGAGCGCCAGCACGCTGGCGAGAATCAGTTCGCGCTTCAGCCTGACGCGCTCGGCCTCTTTTTTCTCTTCAGAGTCGTCTTCGCCCTGCCCCGCCGTCTCTACCGGTCGCGCCTCATACCCCGTTTTTTCAATCGCCGCGATCACCGCCTCCGCCGACGCCGTCCCGCGGACGGTGGCGCGCTCCGTCGCCAGATTCACCGTAGCGTCCGTTACGCCAGGCACAGCCTTAATACCTTTTTCAACGCGAGCGACGCACGACGCGCAGGTCATACCTTCAATAAGCAAGCTTATCGTGTCGTGACGATTTTCTGACTGACTCATGACGACTTCCCCATCCTGACTATTCGGTATCAGAAAGCCTAAAGCTTGCCATTGTGGGAAGGTCAAGCGTATTCAGGCTGTACGGTTCGGCGAGAATGTGAGATGGCTCATAAAAGAGGATGATGCGAGACATTTACGCCACGATGCCGACCCACGCCCCGAAAAAACCCGTCAGGAACGCTTGACCTTTCCTTCGTTGTAACGCCTAGCCTTTGCCAAAAATTCTGCGGCAGCGTTGCGGAATGGCCAACACGCTGCGGTAAAGAGGGAAACGACATGCGTAGAACATTCAAAATTATGTTGATAGCCGGCGTCATCGCCGCCATCGGGGGCGTGATTTACATGGCCGGCGAAGCACTATGGGATAAAGACAACGCCGTCGGCCCCCCGGCCAGCGCGCCGCCTCCACCGTCGGTACCGGTTGCTAAAGCCCTTAGCCGCACACTCGCGCCTACGGCGGAATTCACCGGTTTTCTGGCCGCGCCGGAGACCGTGGAGCTGCGTTCGCGCGTGGGAGGAACCCTTGACGCCGTCAGCGTTCCGGAAGGACGTCTGGTAAGCCGCGGACAACTGCTGTTCCAGATCGATCCGCGCCCGTTCGAGGTCGCCCTCGACACCGCCGTCGCGCAATTACGTCAGGCTGAAGTACTGGCCCGCCAGGCGCAGGCGGATTTCGATCGCATTCAACGACTGGTCGCCAGCGGCGCCGTATCACGTAAAAACGCTGACGATGTCACCGCCACGCGTAATGCGCGACAGGCGCAGATGCAATCGGCCAAAGCCGCCGTCGCCGCAGCGCGCCTTGAACTCTCCTGGACCCGTATTACCGCGCCCATTGCCGGACGCGTTGACCGCATACTGGTGACCCGGGGCAATCTGGTCAGCGGCGGCGTAGCGGGTAACGCCACGCTTCTGACGACTATCGTGTCTCACAATCCCATGTATGTGTATTTCGATATTGACGAAGCCACCTGGCTGAAGGCGTTACGGCATACCCGCTCCGACAAAAATCCACCGGTAGTCAACATGGGGTTAACCACCGATAACGGGCTGCCTTATCAGGGCGTACTCGACTTTATGGGCAATCAGATGAACCGCAGCACCGGCACTATCCGGGCGCGCGCCGTGATTCCTGACCCCGACGGAATGCTTTCTCCCGGCCTGTTTGCCCGAATCAGTTTGCCCATCGGCGAGCCGCGGGAAACCGTGCTGATTGACGATCTGGCGGTGAGCGCCGATCAGGGCAAAAACTATGTGCTGATCGTCGGCAAGGAGAATCAGGTGGAGTATCGTCCGGTTGAGCTGGGACAAATGGTCGATGGACTCCGCGTCGTTACACAGGGAGTACAGCCGGGAGAAAAAATCATCCTCAAGGGGCTGGTGCGTCCTGGCATGACCGTTGCGCCGCGTCTGGTGCCGATGCGGCAGAATATGCCCGATAAACAGACCGCGACATTGACTAAAGCGGACGGCGACAGTGCGCCGAAGGCGGTGCGCCAATGAAATTCACCCACTTTTTCATCGCACGACCCATCTTCGCCATCGTCCTGTCGCTGTTAATGCTGCTGGCTGGCGCTATCGCCTTTTTAAAACTGCCGCTGAGTGAATATCCGGCCGTTACGCCGCCCACGGTACAGGTTAGCGCCAGCTACCCCGGCGCTAACCCGCAAGTGATTGCCGATACGGTAGCCGCGCCGCTGGAACAGGTAATCAACGGCGTTGACGGCATGTTGTATATGAATACCCAGATGGCCATTGATGGTCGCATGGTTATCTCTATCGCCTTCGAACAGGGAACCGATCCTGATATGGCGCAAATTCAGGTGCAAAACCGGGTATCCCGCGCGCTGCCTCGCCTGCCCGAAGAAGTCCAGCGAATTGGCGTTGTAACGGAGAAAACGTCCCCCGATATGTTGATGGTGGTCCATCTTGTCTCGCCGCAAAAACGCTATGACTCGCTTTACCTGTCTAACTTCGCCATCCGGCAGGTTCGCGACGAGCTGGCACGTTTACCCGGCGTCGGCGATGTTCTCGTCTGGGGCGCGGGCGAGTACGCCATGCGCGTCTGGCTGGACCCGGCGAAAATCGCCAACCGCGGTCTTACCGCCAGTGATATCGTTACGGCGTTGCGGGAACAAAACGTACAGGTCGCCGCCGGTTCCGTCGGGCAGCAGCCGGAGGCCTCCGCCGCTTTTCAGATGACGGTAAACACGCTGGGCCGCCTGACCAGCGAAGAACAGTTCGGCGAGATTGTGGTAAAAATCGGCGCTGACGGCGAGGTGACGCGTCTGCGTGATGTCGCCCGCGTCACGCTGGGCGCAGATGCCTATACGCTGCGCAGTTTACTGAATGGCGAAGCGGCGCCAGCGTTACAGATTATTCAAAGTCCGGGCGCCAATGCGATTGACGTTTCTAACGCGATTCGCGGCAAAATGGATGAGTTGCAGCAAAACTTCCCGCAGGATATCGAATACCGGATTGCCTATGATCCTACGGTCTTCGTGCGCGCATCGCTACAATCGGTGGCGATTACGTTGCTGGAAGCCCTCGTGCTGGTCGTCCTTGTCGTGGTGCTGTTCCTGCAAACCTGGCGGGCGTCCATTATTCCTCTGGTGGCGGTTCCCGTTTCGCTGGTCGGCACCTTTGCCTTGATGCACCTGTTTGGCTTTTCGCTGAATACGCTTTCGCTGTTTGGTTTGGTCCTGTCGATAGGTATCGTTGTCGATGACGCCATCGTTGTGGTCGAAAACGTGGAACGGCATATCTCGCAGGGCAAAAGTCCCGGAGAGGCGGCAAAGAAGGCCATGGATGAAGTCACTGGTCCCATTCTTTCTATTACCTCGGTGCTAACGGCGGTCTTTATCCCTTCCGCATTCCTGGCGGGCCTGCAGGGTGAGTTTTATCGTCAGTTCGCGTTGACCATCGCTATTTCGACCATCCTTTCGGCCATTAACTCACTGACGCTCTCCCCTGCGCTGGCCGCCATTTTGTTAAGACCGCACCACGATACTGCGAAGGCTGACTGGCTAACGCGGTTGATGGGCACGGTCACTGGCGGTTTTTTCCATCGCTTTAACCGTTTCTTCGACAGCGCGTCGAACCGCTATGTTAGCGCCGTCCGTCGGGCCGTGCGCAGCAGCGTCATTGTGATGGTGCTCTATGCTGGCTTTGTGGGGCTGACCTGGCTTGGCTTCCATCAGGTGCCGAACGGGTTTGTGCCTGCGCAGGATAAATACTATCTCGTCGGCATCGCCCAGCTCCCAAGCGGCGCATCGTTGGATCGCACAGAGGCGGTCGTGAAACAGATGTCCGCTATCGCGCTGGCGGAACCCGGCGTTGAAAGCGTCGTCGTCTTCCCCGGCCTGTCGGTTAACGGCCCGGTAAATGTGCCAAATTCGGCGCTGATGTTCGCCATGCTGAAACCCTTTGACGAGCGTGAAGATCCTTCGCTTTCCGCTAACGCTATCGCCGGAAAGCTAATGCACAAATTTAGCCACATTCCCGACGGATTTATTGGCATCTTCCCGCCGCCGCCGGTTCCAGGGCTTGGCGCGACGGGCGGCTTTAAATTGCAGATTGAAGATCGTGCGGAACTGGGATTTGAAGCGATGACAAAGGTGCAAAGCGAGATTATGTCTAAGGCGATGCAGACGCCCGAACTGGCCAATATGCTGGCCAGTTTCCAGACGAACGCCCCG
Organism: Salmonella sp. NW645; assembly: GCF_051703725.1. Classification (NCBI taxonomy): domain Bacteria; kingdom Pseudomonadati; phylum Pseudomonadota; class Gammaproteobacteria; order Enterobacterales; family Enterobacteriaceae; genus Salmonella; species Salmonella sp. NW645. The sequence goes on from NZ_JAMMKR010000003.1 coordinate 368,885, forward strand.
CAATTACAGGTGGATATCGACCGGGTGAAGGCGAAATCAATGGGGGTATCGCTCACCGACATCTTTGAAACGTTGCAAATTAACCTCGGATCGCTTTACGTCAACGATTTCAACCGATTTGGCCGCACCTGGCGGGTGATGGCGCAGGCCGATGCGCCATTCCGTATGCAACAAGAGGATATCGGCCTGCTTAAAGTCCGCAATGCGAAGGGCGAGATGATCCCGCTTAGCGCTTTCGTCACGATTATGCGCCAGTCGGGGCCGGACAGAATCATCCATTACAACGGCTTCCCCTCGGTAGATATTAGCGGTGGACCGGCTCCGGGCTTTTCCTCCGGACAGGCGACGGACGCGATTGAAAAGATCGTGCGTGAAACGTTGCCGGAAGGGATGGTCTTCGAATGGACCGATCTGGTTTATCAGGAAAAACAGGCCGGCAACTCCGCGCTTGCTATCTTTGCGCTGGCGGTGCTGTTGGCCTTCCTGATCCTGGCGGCGCAGTACAACAGTTGGTCGCTGCCCTTCGCCGTCCTGCTTATTGCGCCTATGTCATTACTCTCAGCCATTGTCGGCGTGTGGGTATCTGGCGGAGATAACAATATCTTTACGCAGATTGGTTTCGTGGTGCTGGTCGGCCTGGCGGCCAAGAACGCCATTTTGATTGTCGAGTTTGCCCGCGCCAAAGAACACGACGGCGCAGACCCGCTGACCGCCGTGCTGGAAGCGTCACGCCTGCGTCTGCGTCCTATCCTGATGACCTCATTCGCCTTTATCGCAGGCGTAGTACCGCTGGTACTCGCGACGGGTGCCGGCGCGGAAATGCGACATGCGATGGGCATCGCCGTGTTTGCCGGAATGTTGGGCGTCACGCTCTTCGGCCTGTTATTGACGCCTGTATTTTACGTGGTGGTTCGCAGGATGGCATTAAAGCGTGAGAACCGCGTTGATTCGCATGATCAGCAAGCATAATGATGGGAATGGCATAATGAAGATCACTTTTACAGGCTATCGGCAGACCGCCACGCTGGCGACGCTTGCTTTCGTCACCACGCTTGCTGGCTGTACGATGGCGCCGAAACACGAACGCCCCGCATCGCCGACTGCGATGGTCTATCCCTACGCAACGTCAACCGTTTCTGGCGCGCCGGATGCCGCTGACATTGGCTGGCGTGATTTCTTCCACGATCCGCTTCTACAGGAACTGATCGCGATCGCGTTACGCAATAATCGGGATTTACGCAAGGCAGGGCTCAATGTTGAAGCCGCCCGGGCGTTATACCGTATTCAGCGCGCGGAGATGCTGCCGACGCTCGGCATCGCCACCGCCATGGACGCCGGTCGCACTCCCGCCGATCTCAGCGTCACGGACGAGCCTGAGATTAACCGACGCTACGAGATGGCTGGGGCGACGACGGCCTGGGAACTGGATCTCTGGGGGCGAGTGCGAAGCCTTAGCGACCAGGCATTAGCCGCCTATATGGCGCTTGATGAGACGTACATTGCGGCGCGAATGAGCCTGGTTTCCGAAGTCGCCAGCGCCTGGCTGACGCTACGGGCTGACCGGGAGCTGCTGCGCTTAACCGAAGATACGCTGGCCGCGCAAAAAAGTTCATACACATTGACAACCCAGCTTGCCCGGACAGGCAACGCCACACAGCTCGATCTGCGTATGACGGAGATCGCGCTGCGTTCTGCGGAAATCAATCGCGCGGCGTATACGCGACAGTTGGCGCGGGATCGTAACGCGCTGGAATTGCTGTTGGGCCAGCCGCTCACGCCTGAACTGTCGCGTCGACTAAACGAGGCGGTCACGCTTACGGAAGGCGCGATCCCGACCACTCTGCCAGGCGGATTACCGTCAGATCTGCTGGTACGCCGCCCGGATATTCGCGCCGCCGAGTACAGGCTGCGCGGCGCAAACGCCCGAATAGGCGCAGCGCGCGCCGCCTTCTTCCCGACAATCAGCCTGACAGGCACGGCGGGAACGGCCAGCGCGTCTCTTAGCGGGCTCTTTGAACCGGGATCGGGAAGCTGGCGTTTTCTACCGCAAATCACCTTGCCTCTCTTTCACGGCGGCGCATTACGCGCTGACCTGGACAGGGCGCATGTCCAAAAACAGATTGAAATCGCCAGGTATGAAAACGTTATTCAGCAAGCCTTTCGCGACGTGGCGGATGGTCTGGCGGGACAGCGTACGCTGAATGACCAGGTGCAATCAGAACAACGCGCGGTTGAAGCCAGTCAAATCGCCTATGAGCTGGCCGGACTCCGTTTTCAGGAAGGCGTCGATGACTACCTTACGCTGCTTGATACCCATCGTATGCTTTATGGCGCGCAACAGCGCCTGGTACGCACACGTCTCATGCAACAGTTAAATATCATTAACCTGTATAAAGCATTAGGCGGCGGTTGGCGGGAATACAGTGAGAAAAAGCAAGGTTAGCCCAAATAGCGCGCGTCGCCAGTGCGGCGCGCGCGCTAAACAGGCATATATTACCTGCAAAATAAGGTTAACGAGGGCAACGATAAACGTTCCCGCTTAACGTGACATTCGTTTGTTTGCTTGAGCCCGAACCGTGCCATGAACTTCCTGTCTGGCCTGCACGCTGGGTTAACAGGACTACCGTATTGCCGCCCATTTTATAAGCTTTGTTTTTCAGATCGTTACGGGCACCCGTTTCCAGGTTACTGTTGGAAGTCCAGCCACCGGTAAAGAAATTCCCCTGGCTGCCCGTGATATCTCCTAAGTAGCTGCATTCCTTACCTGGCTCGCTGGTCATCACCCGTACCTGTTCAGCGCCATAATTCAACGAATTAGCACTACATGCGGTTAAAGCCAAGCCGACGAAACATACTAAGATCTTTTTCATACTAATACCTGGTCTATTAATCATTAAATAATAACGCGTTCTTGCTTCTGAACGCCGTCAAGGAACTATATTTAAGATGTAACGAATGTCTTTCATTTGCTGAAGAAAAGTCTCTGTCATGATGCTATCATGTATGCTTGAGGCTATTTCTTGTTCAGTTTTTTCAATATGCTCTCTGAGCCTTATTTTTGTTTTTTCGTCAAGCGCCGAGATAAGTATCTTAATGGCAAGCAGCAAAGTAGGATTGATGCTTTCACACTCTCTCATCGTTAACTTTTTCATCTTGTTTGCTTCAAGCCTGATCGGCGTTTTTGTCTACACGGCAAATTTTAGATGCGAAGATATGGCGACTTCTTTGGTAAATAAATAGCAAATGGAAAAAGCGTTTGAAGCCATATTTACGACAGATACGCAATCTATGAATGTACAAAGTCTTACGACTCATGCCATAGCTACTGGCGATCTGACTCATCGACTTTTTATATAAAAAGTGCCATAACAACTCCTCCTCCTTTTTTGTCAACGGCGCAAGTTCACCGACCGCTACATCGTTTGCACAAGCGTATTTAATGAAATGCTCAATAAAAACAGGCTTTGCCAAATCGGGATCGATATCAGGATCTCTATCGCAGCCATGTGGATAAAGTTTTCCAATATCTCTGCGCGTGAGCCAGATTCGACGAGCATGTGGATAATGCTGCATGAGCGCCTTAAAACCTTTCCAGACCCCCTGAATCAAAACTCGTCCATCAATAATAATTATGATATCTTCGCTAGCTGATATCTGACACGAATTATATTCTCCATTGAGTGGGAACATAAAGCACTTCCCATCCTCAAAGAGTGAAGCGATGCCTAAATAAGTATAATAATCATCCGTTAAAACTATACCTATCGTTTTTAACGGAAGTTGTTCCGATAGTGAATTTATCATAATTTCATCAATAGAATAACGCTACGGTGAGTGTTTTATCTTCCTCTTAAGATTACCTGAGCGATCATAACCATCCCTATTCTGTAGCAGCGCCATATTATTTTTAATTCCTTGCCATAAACGTAACGCTTATACTTTTAATATCAGAAGCGATAACCTACGCTGACACCAAATGTATTGGTATCCACAGCGAAGAAACGACTGGCTTCCCATGATGCATCGATAGATATACTCTTAACTGGATTAAATATTACGCCAGCGCCGTAGGCAAAGGAGTCTTCTTTTGAGTGTTTATTAAATTTCATCGTCGCTATACCCGCATTGCCGTACAGGCTCACATAGTCATTAAAACGATATGTTGGTCCAAACATCAAAGAACCATAGTCCACAGAATCGGAACCATTTTTATGCAACTTCCCCTCTTTCCAGGTGTAGTTCTCCATTTCATTGCGCGTCGCGGTGAATGAGCCTAACATCCCCCAGGTCTCATTAAACTCGTAACGATATTTAAAATTAAAGCCTCGCAGATCTTTGCTATCGCTATTTTTCAATGAACTGAGATGAGTTTGTGCATAACCAAACGATACGGTGTGCTGATCGTTAGCCAAAGCTAAAGGTGACGCTAATAATAAACCTAAAAAAACAAGGAACGAAGACCGTCTTTTCATTAAAACCACTCCATTTTTGATATATAATTAAGGCGGTACCGGAACTTATGGCACACAAATAGCATTTAGATTAAGAGCACCTAATGCGCTTATTACCAGTCATGCCAACTGCGGAGGTAATATAACCTGATATATTCGATAATGGATATGAAATCAGTCTTACAGAGTTCTTACTTTTTTATTAATGGCGGATTCATAGTTGCTTCAGACCCGATCCTGGCATCACATCCGTCAGGCGGACTGCGAGAGGTTATCAGCGAGTATCAGTCACCTTCCCGAAGAGTCAAAAATTCATAACTAACTGTTTTATATACATTTTAATTAACATTCAAGTTAACCTTTACCCTTGCGGAGGGCAATTTCGCAACTCGCTTTCTGACGCATTCAGACAACATTCAGATCTACTGCGCGGTACAAACGTTATAAAGCTGCCGATTAAGAGAATAAAAAAAGGTTTTCTCACCCACTTTAGATATTCGAATCTCATTAGCCGCGTCCGGATGCAGAACCCGTAAATATGATAACAGATCGCCAGCCGTGTCCGTGGCAAAGACTTTTACCTGGGATACTTCGAACGTATAAACACCAGGCGCTGTTCGATGTAAATTTTTCATATACACGTCCCGGTATAATATTTTTATACCGTTATCTTTTGTTTTTATTTCATATTGAAGCGTAATTCTCTTCATCTTAAAATCAAGAACAAGACTGCCATCGGCATGGATATCTTTAGGCTGTATCGTCGTTACCGTTCTTGTCGTACATAAAAATTCATTAGTATTAATAGAACTATGGTTACTGTTTCGTACCCAAACTACCATCAGTACGACTGAAACAGCCAACATACCAAGCGTCGCCACGCTTAATAACGTTCTTTTATGGAAATGCATTTCGGCTCCGCTATATCAAGTTGGTTAAGACACTGGACAAAAATATTTGTATTAGGAACGCGAATGTAATAAATGATTTTGCCGTTTTGTTTATGTATTTCATTACTCATCTCAGAGTACGCTTCAACGATATCCGTCAGATGGGTTTTATCATGCCCGACACTATAAAAAGTGTATCCATCATACGAACCCTGGAGGGTAAAGTAATCAATATTTTCACCCTTAACTTTATACATCATAAAAAACATCAGAAGCGCGGCCAGGCAAAAGTAGAGCCAATCTTTTTTATTCACAGCGCCCGGTATTGGGGTAATAATAGTGTCATCGTGTCGCACTTCAACCGTCGATAATTCTGTTTCAGCAACAGCAGGCAACGGCGTATTTTGCGCCTCATCACTCAACGGTTCAATGGAAACTGAGAGTAAAACACCCACGCGGGGACGAGTCACAACAGACGCCCCCTTAAGACCAATTTTATCAAATGATCCTCGTAGCTGGTTAATCAGTTTGTAATAACTGGCATCAGAGACCACGACACCTTTGCGCCCCCAGACATAGTTAATTAAATCATCTTTTTTAAAAAGGCCTTCATGAAAAGCGATAAGCAAACTGCGTTCCGATTCAGATATCGTTATCGACTCTCCGGCGCAGGAAAGCGTCATTCGTTCACAATCAAGAATAACTCTTTTGTCAATCAGATAATTGTTCTGACTCATAAAAATATCCGCCCCAGTGCTATCACGTTTCTTCACGGCATAAACATATTACCAGGATATATCGCGCTATTGAATTTTTTTCCGTAGCGAGCTCCTGTATTATTCAGCCACCAGGCCGCTCGCGGATCCGTTTTCCCCCTTGAGTAAACCATTTTGCCTCTGGGCCGACTTGCCAAGCCAGCTCATAAAGTCATTAGCCCCCATCGGCCTGGCATAAAGAAATCCCTGAACGAATCCTACCCCGTGGCTTAAGATGTAACGCAATTGGTGCTGGGTACTGACCCCTTCGGCAACCACATTAAGCCCCAGTCGCTGACTCAGCGTAATGATAGTATCCAGGACAGGAACATCATCGCTGCTGGTATCAATGGTATCGATAAACGTTCTGTCTATTTTAAGAGAGTCTACAGGTAATTGCTGGAGATAGGAGAGTGAGCAATAGCCGGTCCCAAAATCATCAATCGCTATTAACACGCCTTTTTCACGGAGCGTTGAAAGTTTTTCTGCGACCTGTGAAGGTTCTACAATCAGGCTACGCTCGGTGAGCTCCAACATAAGCGTTATCGTTCCCAAACGAGTCCTGAGCGCCTCTATATCTTGTATAAAACCGTCATCCATAAGATGCGCAGGCGATATATTTACGCTGATATAGAAATCATCCGGTACAGTCCAGTTTATTACGTCATGAGCAATCAGTTCGAACAGATGACGAGAGAGTGGAATAATCATGCCTTCATTTTCTGCGGCGGTAATAAAAATATCCGGGGTTATAAAACGGCCATCCGGTTGCGGCCAGCGCATTAGCGCCTCCACGCCGCCGCAACTACCGTGTTTAACATTAAAAACAGGCTGATAATGTACCGTAAACTCATTGTGCGTTATTCCCCTGGCAATCTCCCGGGCCAGAGATAAACGTTTTAAATACCAGCGCCTGTAGAACAACATCATCCCTACAGAAAGACACAATGACAGCGGAACAAAAATAAAAAGGTTTTGTAACCAGTATGCCGATAACGTTGAGAAAGGGGTTCGCACCATCAGCTGGATAGTGTGATCGGTTGAGGTGAACCGCTGCGTTAAAAACGCCTTACCGCGCAACGTCGCAGCGCTGGTAATCGCCTCCCCTGCGCCGAATGTCAGGCTAAAGGCTGATGCTCTCTCTGCAGCCAATATCTCCATGAGCTCCTGGACATACTGCGAGTCCACAATGACGAAGGCCGCTTTATTCGCTGCTACTTTTTTCACATAAACCACAACAAGGCGATTGGGTCCTTCGGCCATACTACCGATAGATCGCAACCACCGTTTCGGATAAGAAGCAGGTAAAGAAAGCCCTGCCAGCCGGGAAAAATGATAGCGTTCGGTTCCTGTGACAAAGGAGCAAGTGATATCACCATTTTCCAGAAACCCAATGTCACGGACATAAGGAGTGAAGGCCCGCGTTCTGGACAGTTCTTTCAGCGTGTCAGTACAGGAACTCTCAGCCAGTCTGGCGGCTTTTCCGGCGACTTGCCAGGAGGCGGCTGATATATCCGCGCTAAACCGCAGCAGCGTATTGGCGCTGACGGCGATATCTCGTTTTAGCTGGAAGATACCCGCGAGTAACCCCACCAATATCATGACGATCAGTGGAACGGCAATAAACAACATCAGAAATAGCTTTCTTACTTTCAAATCATTGCCCTCTTACCGGCCTTCCTTTTGCCACTGTACGCTTTTATAAGATAACTAAAGTAACATTAATATAGAAAAGCAATATTGAGAGATAGGTTATACGTTCTTAATGATAGCAAGATAGCACTCCCTGTGCCGAAAATAGACAAGAAAATATCAATACCCAACAGGTGCAGGATACTATCGTTAAAATAAGCGATAGCAGATATCTAAAATACAGACGCATTCAATATGTTAGCCTGATACCAGGTTCGCTGCCTGATGAGGCGTAACCATCATGGAACGAATTCCCATCAATACAGGGATTATTGGCTACAACTCAACGTTACTACTGGTGGTACACACATTATACAAATGCCGATTAAGCGAAAACATGTAGGTATTTTTCCCAATTTTTACCATCTTTAACTCATTAATCGTACCAGGCTGTAACAGTCTCAACCAGGAAAACAAATCGCCAGCAGTATCAGACTCAAAAGTCTTAACTGAATTAACTTTAAAAGTAAATGTTTTCATACCCGTTCTGCGCAGTTTGCTGATGCAGATGTCACGAAAAAAAAGCCGTTTTTCTTTCGTATCGGTAGTAACATCGTAGTGTAGGGTAATCCTGCCGGATTTAAGATCCAGCACAAGTCCACCATCCATGTACAATTTTCGTGGCGCAATATACGCTTCTGATTTTGTCGTGCATATAAGATTATTGGTTCTATAAGAGTCACGATTTACCCACTCAAGCGCTATTACCGATCCGATTGAGACAATGGCGATAAATATTACAAATATAATCAGTAACGTTCTTTTACTGTAATACATTTTGGCACCGCCATTTCAACAGGATTTAAGCATTGCAGAAAAATATTCATGTTAGGCTCCCTGATATAATAAAGATGGCGTCCATTTTGCCGGTAAATTTTAATTTTTAGAGAGTTAAAAGCAAAAACTACTTCACTTAATGTGACCTTATCCTCTTTTGTTTTATAGATTGCATAATCGTTATATTCGCCAAGATATGTAAAAAAACTATCAGAGCTGTTACGAACAGGCGCTTTATATATAGTAAATACACCATAGAGCAATGCCAGAAGAATGGCTCCTGTTAACACCACAAATACGCTGTGACGTTTAATTTTGTAAAATATTTTCTCCCGAGTCGGGGTGCCCTTAACGTTTTCATCACTCACCTTGAGGGAGGTGATTTTTTTTATAGGTTCAATGGCAACAGACAGCGACACCCCCACCCGAGGGCGAGTTACGATATCAGATGGCTGTAGACCGATGCTACTAAAATCATTTCTCATTTGATTAATGAGTTTATAGTAACTTGATTCTGAGACGCAGCCTCCACGATTTTCCCAAACAAAATGAATAATATCTTCTTTTTTGTAAAGACCATGCCAAAAAGCAAGAAGCAGATGGGTCTCAGCTTCTGATATTCTGATTATCTCATTACCATGCGATAAGGTCATCTTCGTACTATCAAATACAACACGCTTATCAAGTAAAAATATGCTTTCATTCATGACAATCCTAAAGGTAACTGCATCCATCATTCAGACGACATATTATCATGCTCAAAAAAGAATTCAGCCCCCTAATTAACCTGAGTTTAACTTATAAGTCTCACTTATAGTAAACAATAATTGACACAAGTATTACCCGCACATTACAAATCAAACAGTTATAGGTAAATCTGAACACTTTTCTTTACCTTAACGCAAACTCAGGAAACTTCTGAAAGGCCAAAAGTAAGAAAAAAGTAAGACTAATTATACTGTTTCAGAAGCACATTTCAGAAAATTTACCTTAATCTCACCATCGTATTATCCATCGGGAGGTTTAACTGATGCGGATTTTACATAGCAAAAATGTGCAGGTTTGTATTGCAACATAGTCTATCTATTCAGACGCGGAGAGAATTGTTATCGGATTACACTCAATCAAATGATAACACTATCAGTTGTACTAATGAGATGTATGGACGAAAGCGCTTATCGCTCTATTTCATGATAAGAGAAATAAGTCTGTTTGTTTTATATCGCATTATCAATAGTCAGGAGGGTATAGCTCACATCCAAAAATAGAGTTAATGATCGTTATTTTTACCACTCCTCCATAAGCACGAAACATTCAGGCGAATTGCACTCGTCCTGAAAAAGTAAAGATTAATACAGGAACATTATCATATGTCTATGAAAAAGTATTTAGCAATGATCACAGGCTCACTTCTTGTCTCCAGCAGCGCGATGGCTGTTTCTGATAACACCATCACCTTTCAAGGGGAAGTCTCTGATGAAACATGCTCTGTCGTGATTAATGGTAATCAGGCTAAACCCGTCGTGTTATTACCAACAGTAAGTACTAAAGATTTATCAGAACAAGGGAAAACTGCGGGGCCAATAACGTTTGATATTGGGCTGTCCGGGTGTACCGGCTCTAAGGACAAAACAACAAAAATTTCCACTGTCTTTGTCGGTAATCAGGTCACCAGTAACGGTAACCTGGGTAATACTGGCAGCGCGAAAAATGTTGAAGTCCAATTACTCGACACTTCAGGGGAGCCAATCAATCTGACCGGCGGCTTTACTGGCGACGGCGACCTACAGCTGGAACCAAATGCTTCTGAAGCGAGCGCGACTTATACCGCGCGGTATTACTCTACCGGGAAAGCAGAGGCTGGGACAGTCGCTGCCACCCTTCAATACGCCGTTTCGTATAAATAATTGTCGCTACGGTCTGGCGTTGAAACGCCAGACCATTTTCAATCGCCAGGGAGTTGTTGAGATGAAAATGGATACCCGACATTCCGCATTATATTACTTAATAGTTTTTCTATTGCTGGCCCTACCCGCCACAGCATCGTGGGCGAGCGTTACTATTTTGGGTAGCCGAATAATTTACCCATCAACAGCCTCCTCCGTAGATGTGCAGTTAAAAAATAATGATGCAATACCTTATATCGTACAAACCTGGTTTGACGATGGCGATATGAATACCAGCCCGGAAAATAGCAGCGCGATGCCGTTCATTGCCACGCCGCCGGTATTTCGTATTCAACCCAAAGCAGGCCAGGTTGTACGCGTAATTTATAACAACACGAAAAAATTGCCGCAGGATCGTGAGTCAGTATTCTGGTTTAACGTATTACAGGTACCACCAACGAATATTGGCAGCGACGGCGGGCAAAATAAAATGTTGGTGATGCTGCGCTCAAGAATAAAACTTTTCTATCGTCCTGACGGGCTAGGTAAACCTGATAATCTGGCGAAAAAACTACAGATTAAAACGGTAAATAAGGGTTCCGGAAAAAGCGGTATTGTTATTGTTAATCCGCAGCCCTGGTTTGCCTCTTTAAGTAACCTGAATGTAAAAGTGAACGGCGCTTCGTATAACCTGGATGCTGACATGATTGCCCCTTTTTCCAGTCAAACCTGGTGGCTGCCGGGCAAACGGTCACTCAAATCCTTCTCCGGTACAGTCACCGTTACTTTGGTTAACGACCTGGGCGCAAGGATAAGCGAGAGCTACGATGTCCCCCACCATTAATTTGAACCGCAAAAGCCTTGCGCTATTGATCGCCATAGTTTGCTCAGGCTCCGCGCAGGGTGAAGAGTATTATTTTGATCCTGCGCTACTTCAGGGGGCCACTTACGGACAAAATATTGCCCGTTTTAATGAACAGCAAACGCCTTCCGGAGACTATCTTGCCGACGTTTACGTTAATGGCACGCTGGTAACCTCGAGCACTAATATTCGATTTAATGCTGTAAAAGAGGGACAACAGACTGAACCCTGTCTGCCCTTATCGGTGATGAAAGCGGCACAGATAAAATCACTCCCCGCGACCGACGCTGCGACCGAGTGTCGCCCGCTCAGGGAGTGGGTACCTCATGCCGGCTGGCAATTTGATAGCGCCACGCTTCGCCTGTTGCTGACGATTCCAATGACCGAACTTACGCACAAACCGCGCGGTTATATCTCCCCTTCAGAGTGGGATAGCGGCGCGCTGGCGCTGTTTTTACGCCATAACACAAACTGGACCCACACCGAAAATACCGACAGCCATTATCGCTACCAATACTTATGGAGCGGTTTAAACATGGGCGTTAACCTTGGACTTTGGCAGGTCCGTCATCAAAGTAATCTGCGCTATGCCAATAGCAACCAGAGCGGAAGCGCCTGGCGCTATAATAGCGTTCGAACCTGGGTGCAAAGACCTGTCGCGTCTATTAACAGTATTCTGTCGCTGGGCGATAGCTATACGGACTCCAGCTTATTCGGCAGTCTGTCTTTTAACGGAGCTAAACTAGTCACCGACGAGCGGATGCGCCCGCAGGGCAAACGCGGTTATGCGCCGGAAGTTCGGGGCGTAGCGGCCAGTAGCGCGCACGTGGTAGTAAAACAACTGGGGAAAGTGATTTATGAAACCAACGTTCCGCCGGGCCCATTTTATATTGACGATCTGTACAACACCCGTTATCAAGGCGATCTGGAGGTAGAGGTTATCGAGGCCAGCGGTAAAACCTCACGTTTCACCGTGCCTTATTCTTCCGTGCCGGATTCGGTACGTCCCGGTAACTGGCACTATTCGCTGGCCTTCGGCAGGGTTCGTCAGTACTACGATATTGAAAATCGTTTCTTTGAGGGAACGTTCCAGCACGGCGTTAATAACACCATTACCCTCAACCTCGGTTCACGAATTGCGCAGCGTTACCAGGCATGGCTGGCGGGCGGCGTCTGGGCCACCGGTATGGGCGCATTCGGCCTCAACGCCACCTGGTCGAATGCGCGCGCAGAGCATAACGATCGCCAGCAAGGCTGGCGCGCGGAACTCAGTTACAGCAAAACGTTTACCACCGGCACTAACCTGGTACTGGCGGCTTATCGTTATTCAACCAACGGCTTTCGCGATCTTCAGGACGTGCTCGGCGTACGCCGGGAAGCAAAAACGGGGATTGATTACTACTCCGACACGCTGCATCAGCGCAATCGCCTGTCCGCGACGGTAAGCCAGCCGTTAGGACAGCTTGGCACGCTTAACCTCAGCGCCAGCACCGCAGACTACTACAATAACCAATCGCGTATAACACAGCTACAAATGGGATATAGCAACCAGTGGCGGAATATAAGCTACGGGGTGAATATCGCACGACAGCGCACCACCTGGGATTACGATCGCTTTTATCACGGCGTTAACGAACCACTGGACGTGAGTAGCCGACAAAAATATACCGAAACCACAATGTCGTTTAATGTCTCTATACCGCTGGATTGGGGCGAAAACAGAACGTCTGTCGCCATGAATTATAACCAGTCCAGTCAAAGCCGTTCCTCAACCGTATCCATGACCGGCAGTAGCGGTGAAAACAGCGACCTGTCATGGTCGGTTTATGGCGGCTACGAGCGTTATCGCAATAGTAATAGCGATAGCAGCGCGCCAACGACGTTTGGCGGTAATCTACAACAGAACACCCGGTTTGGCGCACTTCGCGCCAACTATGACCAGGGTGATAACTATCGTCAGGAAGGGCTGGGCGCGTCCGGCACCCTGGTACTTCACTCTGGAGGTCTGACGGCTGGCCCCTATACCAGCGATACCTTTGCGCTTATTCATGCCGATGGCGCGCAGGGCGCGATCGTACAAAATGGCCAGGGCGCTGTGGTTGATCGCTTTGGTTACGCCATTCTGCCTTCGTTATCTCCTTACCGCGTCAATAACGTTACGCTCGACACCCGTAAGATGCGCAGCGATGCCGAACTGACGGGAGGAAGTCAGCAGATTGTGCCCTATGCTGGCGCCATCGCGCGTGTCAATTTCGCCACTATTAACGGCAAAGCGGTGCTGATCTCCGTGAAGATGCCGGATGGCGGCATACCGCCAATGGGCGCTGATGTTTTCAACGGTGAAGGCACAAACATCGGCATGGTCGGCCAGAGTGGGCAGATTTATGCCCGTATCGCCCATCCGTCGGGTTCTCTACTGGTGCGCTGGGGAACAGGGGCAAACCAGCGTTGCAGGGTTGCCTACCAACTCGATCTTCACACCAAAGAACCGTTTCTCTATCTGAACAAAATCTGCGAGAAGGAATAGCACAATGCTTTTTAGTTTCCGAACGCTATTGTTTATCACCAGCCTGTTCGTCAGCGCCGGAACATGGTCGTCATGTATCAAAGTCACCGATAAGAGCGCGCTCTCTGCCGCGGCGATAAAAGCGGGCTACACGGCGCAAAACTGGATCGGCGCAACTGACACGAATACCGGTAATATCGGTTTGCCAACGGTGATTAGCATCAGTAATAGTGAAACATTTCAACCCTCCGGCACATTATTGGCCAGTGGGATCGGTAACTTCCTGACGGCCGCCACCGGCACGCCCTATTCCAGTAAACAGGTACTTTACCGCTGCGATTCTGCCGATGCCGGGAAGCTCTATGAGATGTATTCGACAAATGGCGATAGCGCTTTTGCGGGGGCATTTTTTACTCCCGAAGTAGAAGGCGCCTATTATGATGTGGAGCGTAATGTTGCTGTCCGTATGACAAACCTCAGTACCGGCGAATATTACAGCCGTTTCTGGAAAGAACGCCAACTTACCGCAGATAGTTGGTTTCAGGATGACAAATATATTTATATTCCTGCCAGCGCGTTTAGCAACGTGTTATATGAGATGTTTAAAATTGACTCAAGAAAATATTTTGCCTACCAGAATCCAATGGACCGAGATACCTGGACGCAGCCTCGGGGTTATATCGCCTTTAAAGGCCCAGGCTTGATTACCGAGCGGATCCAAGCGGGACTGGATCATGCCAGCGATTATTATGGTTGGCCCGGCTATTGGCCCGGGGCATGGAGTACATATAATAGCGTCACCTATGTTCGCGGCGCGTTATGTAAAATCACAGATTATCCTGCGATCGTGAAAATTCCCCCTGTCGCCGTCGGCATATTAGCCGCCGGAGGCAATAGCCAGGCGCCTTTCCACGTCAGCCTGGAATGTGAGTCCGGCGCTGTGTCCAGTGCCCTCCCGTCCACCAGCGCCGCTAATGTCGCAATGGGGTTTGTCGTTAATCAACCCACCGCCGTGGCGGCGGCGCGTCGCCTGGGGCTAACCACATCCGCAGGTGGTCTGTCGTGGCTACTGGACACCCATTATGGCGAACCTGGCGTAGCCTCCGGAGTGGGTATCCGCATCTATAACGATGCCGGTACGCCGATTAACCTGTTACCCGATCGGATCAAGACAGGCACTGGCAACGCCCGAGGCTGGTATGGCTATAAAGATTTAACCACACGGGTATCATCCGGTTCAGTAGAAACCTATAGCGGTGATTTTACTGCCTCGCTTGAGGCGATCGGCGGACAAACAGTAACGGCAGGAAGCGTGAATGCGCAATTACAGGCAGTGGTTAGTTTTCAGTAAAGTCATATTAACGCTACTTGGGTTGACGGGATGGTATGGCCCGGCACAAGCCGCCGTTAATATTGACAGAACCCGAATTATTTTTGCTTCAGATGATATCGCTCAATCGTTGACATTATCCAATGATAATACAACGCCGATGCTGTTACAGGTATGGACCGACGCCGGAAACATTGACGCCTCTCCGGATAACAGCAAAACGCCGCTGGTGGCGCTGCCGCCGGTATTTAAAATGCAGCCAGGAGAACTGAGAACGCTTCGCCTGCTCCTGAGTTCCCGCCAGCAGCTTGCAACGGACCGGGAGAGTCTCTTCTGGCTAGACATTTATCAGATACCGCCACTCCCCCATGACATTAAAAACCACCCGCGAAAACTGGTATTACCGCTTCGTTTGCGGCTAAAAATTTTAATTCGCCCGACCGGATTAAAAGCGCCAACGGAAGCGGAGGAGAAAAAATTACGCTTTATTGCTAAAGAAAATACTATACGGATAGTTAACCCCACCTCGTGGTATATGAGTTTAACACTAACGACGGATGACAAGAAAAGTATCGGCGATATCATGGTTGCGCCGAAAACAGCACTTGATGTGCCGCTAACACGCTCGCCAACGCCGGGAGCATCGATAAATTATGCAGTAATCAATGACTCCGGGAACTGGCGACAATATACCGCCATACTGGAAAAATATATTAGTAAGAGTGATTTTATTCCTGAGTTTTGATGGGAAATATTCAGGGATACGGTCGTATCCCTGAGACAAGCCAGAATTCAGCATGTACCATTGTCAAAAATAGCATTAAGCTGATATTTTTCTTTTTGCACGGCATCTTTGTTCTGTTGAGTTTCCTTCTCCTCAACAGACATATCCCATACGTTTTCATTATCTGACTCAATTAATGTGTAGAACGTATTATTATTACGCATCATATAACCGCGAAAATTATTTTCGATGCCCGTTGTCACAGGCTTAGCAGCCCCTGAGAATAACGAAAGGCATACCATGCAGAACGAATGCTTTCCGGACTGACGTCCTCATAGACATCTATACCATGCAAAACAAGTACGCGAGAAAGAAAATGAGAAGATTGTTATGAAAGAAAAGTTTGTAACTACTTGATTGAGATGGCAGTCCATGGTGCCGATAATAGGAGTCGAACCTACGACCTTCGCATTACGAATGCGCTGCTCTACCAACTGAGCTATATCGGCCCTGAGAAGGGTGTGTTCACGCGGGTGAATCACGGGATAGAAGGTTAAAACTAACCGGGCGGTGCGTCAATAGCCTTGCTACTCAACCGGCTATTTTTGCACCGCTCGACATTAATTACGCACGAATCGTACCATCGCCAAAGCCGATCCACTTATAGGTGGTAAGCGCTTCAAGCCCCATCGGACCGCGGGCATGTAATTTCTGCGTGCTGACCGCCACTTCTGCGCCAAGCCCAAACTGCCCGCCGTCGGTAAAACGGGTAGAGGCGTTGACATAAACCGCAGCGGAATCCACTTCGTTCACGAAACGCGCAGCATTATGCATATCACACGTCAAAATCGCATCGGAGTGCTGAGTGCCATGTTCGCGAATGTGGGCGATAGCGCCATCCATATTTTCGACCACCACAACGTTCAGATCCAGAGACAGAAACTCGTTATCCAGCTCTTCCGGTTTCAGCGGCACCAGTTTGGCAGGGCCATGCAGTGCCTGCATGACGGTTTCATCCCCATGCAACGTTACGCCGCCCTCCGCCATCTGCTTGCTCAGCACAGGCAAAAAGCGTTCTGCGATGTCCTGATGCACCAGCAAGGTTTCCACCGTGTTACAGGTGCTCGGGCGCTGGGTTTTGGCGTTGACGATAATCTTCAGCGCCGGGGCGATGTCTGCGCTGCTATCGACAAAAATATGGCACACGCCAATCCCGCCGGTAATCACTGGGATTGTGGATTGCTCGCGGCACAGTTTATGCAAGCCTGCGCCGCCGCGCGGGATCAGCATATCGATGTACTTATCCATACGCAGCATTTCATTGACCAGCGAACGATCCGGATTATCAATTGCCTGAACCGCTGCCTCCGGTAAACCGCAAGCTTTCAGTGCCTTCTGAATGACACGAACGGTTGCGGCATTCGTGCGATGCGTCTCTTTCCCACCGCGTAGAATCACCGCATTACCGGTTTTCAGACACAAAGAAGCCACATCAACGGTAACATTCGGACGCGCCTCATAGATAACGCCAACCACGCCCAACGGCACGCGGCGGCGCTCCAGACGTAGCCCGCTGTCCAGCAGACCGCCGTCGATCACCTGCCCGACCGGGTCGGCGAGATTACAGACCTGGCGCACATCGTCAGCAATCGCTTTCAGACGCGCAGGGGTCAGCGCCAGGCGGTCCAGCATCGCTTCGCTCAGGCCGTTGGCTCGCGCCTGCTCAACATCTTGTACGTTCGCGCTGAGGATACTTTCCATTTGCGCTTCCAGTTCATCGGCTATTTTTTCCAGCACGCGATTTTTTTCGCAGCTGGAGAGCAGCGCCAGCTTATACGACGTCGCTTTAGCAGCAATGCCCATTTGTTCCAGCATATGCCTGTTCCTTATCGAGTAATCATGTCATCACGATGAACAGCGACCGGGCCATATTCATAGCCCAGAATCGCATCGATTTGTTGAGAGTGGTGGCCGGCTATCCGCCGCAGAGCATCACTGTTATAACGGCTGACGCCATGAGCGATATCACGCCCTTGCAGGTTACAAATTCTGATGACCTCCCCCCGCGAGAAATTGCCCGTCACGCTTTTGATGCCTTTTGGCAGAAGTGAACTGCCACGTTCCAGCATTGCCGCAGTCGCACCTTCATCAACCGTAATTTCGCCTGCCGGCGGCGCGCCGAAGATCCAACGTTTGCGGTTCTCCAGCGGCGAGGCTTGCGCATGAAAACGGGTGCCGACGGAAATCCCCTCCATCACATCGCCGATCACGCCCGGTTTACTGCCTGAGGCAATAATCGTATCAATACCCGCGCGACAGGCCACGTCTGCCGCCTGAAGCTTAGTGCTCATACCACCGGTTCCCAGTCCGGAAACGCTGTCTCCCGCGATAGAGCGCAGCGCATCGTCAACGCCATACACATCTTTGATAAGCTCCGCCTGCGGATTGCTACGCGGATCGGCGGTAAATAATCCTTGCTGATCGGTCAGCAGCAGCAGTTTATCCGCGCCTGCCAGGATCGCCGCCAGCGCGGAGAGGTTATCGTTATCGCCCACTTTAATTTCCGCTGTCGCAACGGCATCATTTTCATTGATAACCGGCACAATATGGTTATCCAGTAATGCACGCAGCGTATCGCGGGCGTTCAGAAAGCGCTCTCTGTCTTCCATATCCGCACGCGTCAACAGCATCTGCCCGATATGGATACCGTAAATTGAAAACAACTGCTCCCACAGTTGAATCAGGCGGCTTTGCCCTACCGCCGCCAGAAGCTGTTTAGAGGCAATTGTTGCCGGCAGTTCCGGGTAGCCGAGATGTTCACGTCCGGCGGCAATCGCGCCAGAGGTAACAATAACAATACGATGTCCCGCGGCGTGTAGCTGCGCGCACTGGCGGACAAGTTCTACGATATGGGCACGGTTCAGGCGGCGCGATCCGCCTGTTAGCACGCTGGTGCCGAGTTTTACGACCAGCGTCTGGCTGTCACTCATGATTCTCTGCCGTTCAAAATAAGAAATAAAGACCAAATGAACGTTTTAGCAGGACTGGCTCCGGTTGCCAACAACCTGTACGCGTAGCGTGAAATTTTGTTGTGCAGGATCAGCAAGCGTAGCGGCAGAATTTGACCATTTTATTACCGCAACAATTAAACATATTTTTTTAAAAAAATTCTCACTTTGTCATAAATCTTTCATTACCGAACGTTAAAAACCTTCCTGTTTTTTACCGGGTCTCCCGACAAATCATAGCGCGTAATTAAAACAGGAATGGAAATGAATAAGAGCACTCTGGCAATAGTGGTGAGTATCATCGCATCAGCATCTGTTCACGCCGCCGAGGTTTACAATAAAAACGGTAATAAGCTTGATGTGTATGGAAAAGTTAAAGCCATGCACTATATGAGCGATTATGACAGCAAAGATGGCGATCAAAGCTACGTTCGTTTTGGTTTTAAAGGCGAAACGCAAATTAACGATCAATTGACCGGCTACGGGCGCTGGGAAGCTGAGTTTGCCGCTAATAAAGCCGAAAGTGATTCGTCCCAGCAAAAAACCCGCCTGGCCTTTGCAGGCCTGAAATTAAAAGATATCGGTTCTTTTGACTATGGACGTAACCTGGGCGCGCTGTACGATGTTGAGGCCTGGACGGATATGTTTCCCGAATTCGGCGGCGACTCTTCCGCCCAGACCGATAATTTTATGACTAAACGCGCCAGCGGGCTGGCGACTTACCGCAATACCGATTTCTTCGGCATCGTTGATGGACTGGATCTTACCTTACAGTATCAGGGGAAAAACGAAAATCGCGATGTGAAAAAGCAAAACGGCGACGGCTTCGGCACATCCGTGAGCTATGATTTCGGCGGCAGCGATTTTGCCGTCAGCGGCGCTTATACTCTCTCCGATCGCACCAGGGAGCAAAATCTGCAGCGCCGCGGTACGGGCGATAAAGCCGAAGCCTGGGCTACGGGTGTAAAGTATGACGCGAATGATATTTATATTGCGACCTTCTATTCAGAAACCCGCAACATGACGCCAGTTTCCGGCGGATTTGCCAATAAAACCCAAAACTTCGAAGCAGTTATCCAGTATCAGTTTGATTTTGGTCTGCGTCCGTCATTAGGCTATGTGCTGTCAAAAGGCAAAGATATTGAGGGCGTCGGCAGTGAGGATTTGGTGAATTACATTGACGTGGGCGCAACCTATTACTTCAACAAAAATATGTCCGCGTTTGTAGATTACAAAATCAATCAGCTTGATAGCGATAACACGTTAGGCATTAATGACGATGATATTGTGGCAATAGGGTTGACCTACCAGTTCTGATAAGTCGCATTGTGCCTGATGGCGCTACGCCATCAGGCATGGCAGCAGGGTTATGCCGACAGTTTTACCGGCTCGTCGTTGAAATCGTCAGACGGCTCCAGCGCCAGCTCCATAGAAATCAGCAGGTCGCGTAGCTTTTCATGAAACTCGCGTAGCGTGTATTCCAGTCGCTCCACCACTTCGGTTTCGTTAATCGGTACTGCGGTCCAGTTGCCCTCTTTATCAAACAAACCAAACTGATAACGATAAGTGAAGCGTTTCTCTTGTGCTTCCAGCTCCATCCACCAGCCCCAAAATTCACGCTTCTCTGGCGCGGGCTTCACGTTGACGCAAACTGCCAGGCAATCGAAAAAAAAACGATTGTCTTCGCACTGCCCTTCCCGGATATAGGGGCCAAGCGCGGTAAATTTCTTGATCAATCTACTTTTCGGGTGTCCACTCGGTAACGTCATTGCGATCTCCTTTAATGAAGCAACTGTTTTACCAAATCAATAGAATTTATCAATCTATTAACACAATCTATGATTAATCCAGTCGGTAATTTCTTGCAGCGCGTGGTCAAAATTGCGGTACACCGGGTTAAAAGGGATCTCTATCAGCTTACCGTCTGAAGATGATGTTGTAATTAAGCGAGACTCTTCTTCCGGGCTGAAAGGATCGTTTTTCCAGAAGCCGGAAAGCATTGGCGTAGGACAACGTCTGCCCAGTAGCCCCTGTACTTTCAACGAATAGCGATTGAGCTCCACACGCAGCGCCTCATCCGAAGCATCATGCATACCCAGACGGCTGGCCAGCACATCCAGATACATCTCCGGCACCGTGCTCTGTCGTTGCGGATCGCTAAGTAGCGCATGGACCACCGGCCCCAGGCAAGCCACTGCTTTCAAACGCGGCGCTTCCAGATAGGCCAGACGCACCGCAACATTGGCGCCAAAACGGAAACCAAACGCCGCAACACGGGTATGATCCACCCAGGGGACATTAGGAAGCGCTTTTAACACATGCTGGTGGAGCAAGCTGGAATCCTGGGTTAATTTCCACTTTGATGAAAATCCAACCGAAGGCATATCAAGCGTTAACATCGCGATACCGCGCGGCGCGAAATAGCGTTCATACAGGGTGTAATAGTCGGTTTGCATGGCGTCCAGGCCGCCGCACATGAGCACCGTCGGAAACGGACCATCCCCTTTCGGCATATGTAAAAACGCGGTGACAGGCGAACCGCCAGGAACGGCAAATTCCATTTCACGTAACGAGCCGGGCAACCGCTGCGCGGCCTCTTCATAGGCGCGATTCGCCAGCGCCTGCGCCTGCTCCGCCAGCTCATCGCCCTTCAAATGCGGGTAGGCGGCAATGTTATAGAGCGTTGAGGCATGAAGCCAGTAGCGTCCGCTGCGCATGGCGTCCTGTTCCTGACAGGCTTTCTGCTGCCAGTCCATCGCCTGCTTTGCCCACTCATAAATCCAGTTGCCGCCGCGGTAACCGATGACCGTATCGTATAAATCATCATCCGTTCGCTCTGCGTCGCTCATCACAATGCGCGCCTGCACATCAAGGATTTCTCGTGGGTCAACGCCGCGCCAAATCCACATCAGGCGGTTTATCATGCGATACCAGTGCGGAACGTTCTTACCGTCCAGCGCGGATTGCATGGGCGGCTGCGACCCACGATTGAACCGACGGACAAGGGTAGACGTTTCAGTATGTTTAAAGCGGGGTTTGAACAGGGTTTCGCTGAGGTTAGCCTGTGTCATTCGTGCAGCCTCCTTGGATACTCATAGAGGCTTATTGTAACCAATAAAACAGCGCCCGGCATTGCCGGGCGCTCTGAAAAGCTGCTGATTAACGACCTGAAATCGGCGGTACAAATACCACACCCATATCCCAGGGCTGCTCAATCCAGGTGTTCTGAGGAATATCAATAACATAATCATCAACCAGCGGACGGCCCGCCGGTTTAGCGAAAATCGTGACGAAATGCGCTTTAGGGTACATTTCGCGAATCGCGACGGCGGTGCCGCCGGTATCGACCAGATCGTCGATGACGATAAAGCCTTCGCCGTCGCCTTCTGCACGTTTCAGCACTTTCAGTTCGCGCTGGTTATCGTGATCGTAGCTGGAGATGCATACGGTATCGACATGACGAATGCCCAATTCACGCGCCAGTAGTGCGCCCGGTACAAGGCCGCCACGACTTACGGCAATAATGCCTTTCCATTGTTCTGAAGGCATGAGGCGGCTCGCCAGTTTGCGTGCGTGAATCTGCAACATGTCCCAGGTGACGACGTATTTTTCGCTCATGTGAAGTGTCCCAGCCTGTTTATCTACGGCTTAAAAAGTGTTCGAGGGGGAAATAGTTGCGCGAGATTATAGAGACCTGACGCGCTAAAAACCAGTGTTTAGCGGAATCCACGCCTCTTTTTGTATGCTTTATACTACCCGCAGGCGGAGAAAGTGGTATTCTCAGTCGCATCTCGTAAGAGTTATCAATTCCGCTAACCCTGTGGCCTGTAAGAACGTTTTTCAGACCACCGCCAAGGAGACTTATCGTGTCTGAACTGTCTCAGTTATCACCACAACCTTTGTGGGATATTTTTGCCAAAATCTGTTCTATTCCTCACCCGTCCTATCACGAAGAGCAACTCGCGGAACATATTGTGAGTTGGGCCAAAGAGAAAGGCCTTTACGTGGATCGCGACCAGGTCGGTAATATTCTGATCCGTAAGCCCGCCACTGCAGGTATGGAAAATCGCAAGCCGGTCGTTTTACAGGCGCATCTGGATATGGTGCCGCAAAAAAATAGCGACACCGTTCACGACTTCACTACAGATCCTATCCAGCCTTATATTGATGGCGAATGGGTTAAAGCGCGCGGTACTACGCTCGGCGCCGACAATGGTATTGGAATGGCTTCTGCGTTAGCGGTACTGGCTGACGATAATGTCGTCCACGGCCCGCTGGAAGTGCTGCTGACCATGACCGAAGAAGCCGGCATGGATGGCGCGTTCGGCCTCCAGTCCGGCTGGTTGCAGGCCGACATCCTGATCAACACCGACTCTGAAGAAGAAGGTGAGATCTATATGGGCTGCGCAGGCGGCATCGATTTTACCTCTAATCTGCCGTTGACCCGTGAAGCTGTACCCGCAGGATTTGCATGCTTTAAGCTAACCCTGAAAGGCCTGAAAGGCGGCCACTCCGGTGGTGAAATTCACCTCGGCCTTGGCAATGCCAACAAATTGCTGGCGCGTTTCCTGGCCGGGCACGCAGAAGAACTGGATCTGCGTCTGATCGATTTCAACGGCGGCACGCTGCGTAACGCGATTCCGCGCGAAGCGTTCGCTACCCTCGCCGTTGCCGCAGACAACGTAGGCACTCTGAAAACATTAGTGAATGCTTACCAGGATATTCTGAAAAACGAACTGGCGGAAAAAGAGAAAAACCTGACGCTGCAACTCAATGAGGTTGCTAGTGATAAAGCCGCATTGACCGCGCCGTCACGCGATACCTTTGTGCGCCTGCTGAACGCAACGCCGAACGGCGTGATCCGCAATTCAGACGTGGCGAAAGGCGTAGTGGAAACATCGCTGAACGTTGGCGTGGTCACAATGTCTGATGCGAATGTCGAAATTCACTGCCTGATTCGCTCTCTTATCGACAGCGGTAAAGATTATGTGGTGAGTATGCTGGATTCGCTGGGCAAGCTGGCTGGCGCGAAAACCGAAGCAAAAGGCAGCTATCCTGGCTGGCAGCCCGATGCGAACTCGCCGGTCATGCACCTGGTGCGGGAAACCTATCAGCGTCTGTTCAACAAGACACCGAACATCCAGATTATCCACGCCGGCCTGGAATGCGGTCTGTTTAAGAAACCCTATCCGGATATGGATATGGTCTCTATTGGACCTACCATTACCGGACCTCACTCTCCGGATGAGCAGGTACATATCGAAAGCGTCGGCCACTACTGGACTCTGCTGACCGAATTGCTGAAAGCGATTCCTGCGAAGTAAGAAAGCGCTAAAATGCCCGTCCCATTTCTGGACGGGCTATCAATATGGAATATCGGGTATCCATTGCCAGATAAGCTCTCCTGGATGCGCTGAAATAGCGCTGCGGCTACACGCGAATAGCCAGACAGCCCGATAACAGCGCCGGTAACACCGAATTATTGTGGCGTAAACGCCATTCCTTTAAATATCCGTAGCGGATTTCCGCGCTCAATCTGATGATGGAACAGACGCCTTTCAGACTTCAACGCCGCACACTCATTTTGCCGTTGCTGTTCCAGCCGCCAGGCAATCAGCAGCCGGGCCAGACGCTTATTCGCATGTTGACTGCGCTCCGACTGAACCTTCACGCTAATCCCGCTCGCCAGGTGCGTGGCCCGCACTGCCGAGTCGGTTTTATTAACGTGCTGCCCACCCGGACCGGAAGAGCGCAGAGTCTCGAAACGAATCTCATCAGACTGTATGTGTTCGTCGGCGGAAAAGCGCCCAATGCCGACGTACCAGTTTTTTCGCCCATGGTGCGGGCGATACGGGCTGGTACAAATCCACAGTAACGTGCCGCACCAACGTTTACTGAAAGCCATAGCTTTTTCGCCGTCCAGCGAGACCAGCGCGGAACGTAGCGTGTCTGGTAATCGTCCCGGCTCTGTTTCAAGCCGTGTCAACGATACCTTTTCTCTGGCGGCTTCTTTCGTCAGACAATCCAGCGCTTTTTTTACCGCCAGACAACACTCGTCCGGTCCCTGTGCGGAAGAAAGTTGCAGTAAGATCATGCGCTTTTCTCCCCTGAGGTTTTCAGCGTCAGCACCGGACGCAGGCAGGCAACTGGCGTAATCAGTCCGGCGTCTGCCAGACAATCCACAACGCTATCGATGGATTTATACGCCTGCGGCGCTTCCTCATAAATGAGCTGGCGATCGCGGCAAATCACCCGGCTGCCCATCCCGGTATGGCAGAGCTGTCGTGGGGTAAATTTTGCCGATAACCGGTCTTTACACTCGGTACGCATCCATTTGCGCCCCGCGCCATGCGCCAGGGAGAAGAGGCTCTCCTCGCTGACGACGGGTTTCACCAGCCAGCTATAATCGCCGCGCGAGCCGGGGATAATCACCAGTCCCTGCCCATCTGGCGTAGCGCCTTTACGATGCAGCCACCCCGCCTCACCCGCGACAGTACAGGGTTCAACGAAGTTATGCGCCACATCCAGCCGCGGTTCGCCCTCAGCCTTGAGCTGTTGCAGTATCCGGCGGGCAATCAGCGCGCGATTACTGCGGGCAAATGCCAGCGCATCGTCATGTTCTGCAAGGTAGCGGCGCGCATCGTCGCTATCTTCCGGCAAACCGTTATGCGAAAACGCCTCCACATGACGACGCAGGATAGCTTGCCCCAGACCGCGTGAACCACTGTGTACCAGCAGTAATAACTGCGCTTTTTGCAACCCCGACAAAGCGAACGAATCAGCATCGACGATGCGATCGACCTGCTGCAGCTCGGCAAAATGATTGCCGCCGCCAATGGAACCCAGCGCAGAGCGCCACGAATGATGCTGCATTGCGGCGGGGACATTCTCCTCCAGCCACTGCGCGTCCGCCACGTCAGTCAGCGACGCCAGCCGCTTCTCCAGTTTATCGGCGTTATATTTACGCCCTAAAATATCCGTTTGCCATAACGCCATGCCGCAGCCGATATCGTTGCCGACCAGCGCCGGATAAAAACGTCCACGCGAGAAAAAGGCTGCGCCAATAGGGTAACCGCGCCCCGGATGCAGATCTGGCATCCCGATAACGCGTCTCATACCGGTTAACTTAGCCGTCGTATATAATTGTTGGATCGCGGAATCTTCGATCCACAGGTTATCTGATGCGATAGAAAATACCACATCTGATAAAGGACGAATATAATTGCCCATATACCATTCCATATATGAATTAAAAAATCAGGAAATGGCAGACTAATCCAGAGCAATAAGAGAAAATTAATCCTGGAAATGTCTGCAAAGTGCGTTCAGAGAATAAAGTGTCATGATGAACCTCCTTTGCAGTTATTGAGAATGAGAAAACGCGGGTATAGTAATACTGAAATTTAGATGGCGCAATCGTAATAGTGATAAAATCTTAATGGCCTGACTTATAACCCTAACACCAACTGTCGTTCCAATTGAGGGTCGAGCAGCGTTACGTGTAGCCCCACCAACCGTACGCCGCGCTCGCCGCGACGCTCGTCCCAGGTTTTACGGGCGGTGGTAATTAAGTCTTCTTTATTTAATTGCGGCCAGACATGTTCCTGAGTGGTTTGCTGAAAATCATTAAATTTTAATTTAACGCCCTGTCGGGCAATCAGTAAATCGGGCTTCACTATAGCCAGACGACGCTCCAGCTCCGGATATAAATGCTCAATAATGGCCTCGCAGTCCGACCATTCATGAATATCCTCCGCCAGAGTACGCTCAACGCCTACCGATTTACGCAGCCTTTCGCTGTTAACATCACGCTCGTCAATACCCTGACTACGCTCCCATAATACCCGGCCAAATTTACCAAAGCGTTTGAGAAGCATCGCCAGATCGCACTGTTGAATATCCCCGCAGGTTCTTAACCCCATATTTTCCAGTTTGGCGGCGGAAACTTTCCCCACGCCTGGAATTTTGGCTAACGGCAACGTTTTAAGAAAGTCGGGTACATCGGCTGGCGTAATAACATATTGCCCGTTCGGTTTATTGAGATCGGAGGCGATCTTCGCCAGAAATTTCACTGGCGCAACGCCGGCAGAGGCGGTGAGTTGCAGTTCATTGAAAATAGTCTGACGAATCTCCCTGGCGATCAGAGTCGCCGATCCATAACAGTGCGGGCTGTCAGTCACATCCAGCCAGGCTTCATCCAGCGAGAGCGGTTCAATCAGTGAAGTGTAGCGGGAAAAGATGTCACGTACATGCCGCGAAGCCTCTTTATAGGCGTCAAAGCGGCCAGGCAGTAAGGTGAGATGGGGGCACAGCTTTAGCGCCATGGCAGTCGGCATCGCGCTGCGTACGCCAAACTGGCGCGCAGGATAGTTGGCGGTACTGATAACGCCTCTTCGCTCACGACTCCCGCCAATGGCAATGGGAATATCGCGTAACGCCGGATTATCACGCATCTCTACCGCGGCAAAAAAACAGTCCATATCAACATGTATGATTTTGCGCATCGCTCGCCCCCACAATACTGTTTAAGTGTACAGTATGTTTTATTGCGCGCAAAGATACATTCGCGTTAAAAATGCGACATATTCGAAGGTATGACGACGAAAGCGGCGGGAAAATTGTAAACGTACACACGGGGACTTGCGAAAAACTGCCGTGGTGCTAATGTGAGCGCTCCAAATCCAGATTACTCCGATTTGGGGACTCTTTTGCCGTTCTGGCGTGTGTAACCGTTTTATCAAGGAACAAGCAGTATGCGTAAAATCGCATTTTTTCTTGCGATGCTTCTGATGCCGTGCGTCTCATTTGCCGGTTTGCTGAGCAGCAGCAGCCCCGTCACGCCGGTCAGTAAAGAGTATAAGCAGCAGTTAATGGGCTCACCGGTCTATATTCAGATTTTTAAAGAAGAGCGCACTCTTGATCTCTACGTCAAAATGGGTGAGCAATACCAGTTGCTTGATAGCTACAAAATTTGCAACTATTCCGGCGGGTTAGGCCCGAAACGCCGTCAGGGCGATTTTAAAAGTCCGGAAGGGTTTTACAGCGTTCAGCGTAATCAACTCAAGCCAGACAGCCGTTTTTATAAGGCCATCAACATTGGTTTTCCCAATGCCTACGATCGCGCGCATGGCTATGATGGTAAATATCTGATGATTCACGGTGCCTGTGTTTCCGTCGGCTGCTATGCCATGACCGACAGCGGCATTGATGAGATTTTCCAGTTTGTCACCGCCGCGCTGGTCTTTGGTCAGCCGAGCGTGCAGGTGAGTATTTATCCGTTCCGGATGACCGACGCCAATATGCAGCGTCATAAATATTCTTATTACAAAGATTTCTGGGCGCAGCTAAAACCCGGCTACGATTATTTTGAACAGACGCATAAGCCGCCAACTGTTTCTATCGTTGATGGACGTTACGTCGTGAGCAAACCGTTGAGTCACGAAGTTGTTCAGCCACAGCTGGCCTCAAATTATACGCTCTCCGAGGCAAAATAACGCCCATTCGCCTGGCATAATCTTTTGCCAGGTTTCATTCCCCGTTAGCGGCTGGGTAGCAATCACGGTAACCACGTCATTTGGCGTGGTCTGTGAACTGAAATCAATTTCCATATCCTGATCCACCAGCGTGGCTACGCCAAACGGCGCCCGGCGAGTGATCCAGTGCAAATGGGTTGAGCAAAACGCCATCACATATCGCCCATCTGACAGCAGCATGTTAAAAACGCCTTTTTCACGTAATACCGTCGCCAGTGTCGCAATATATTTAAATACCGCTGTCATGTTGCCCGGCGTGCGGGGATAACGCTGCGTTAATTTATGCAATAGCCAGCAAAACGCTTTTTCGCTGTCGGTTTCCCCCACCGGACGAAAATTACCGGTTTCCAGCGACTTATAACCGTTGAGCTGACCGTTATGAGCATAAGTCCAGTTGCGTCCCCATAATTCCCGGGTAAAAGGGTGTGTATTTTCCAGCGCCACTTCACCGCGATTAGCCTGACGGATATGGGCGATAACCGAGCAGGACTTGATCGGGTAATTCTGTACCAGTTTCGCAATCGGCGAATGGTAGCTCGGTTGCGGATCTTTAAACGTGCGACAGCCCTTTCCTTCGTAAAAGGTAATTCCCCAGCCGTCTTTATGCGGCCCGGTTCCGCCGCCACGCTGCACCAGTCCGGTGAAGCTAAAGCAGATATCCGTCGGCACATTGGCGCTCATCCCAAGCAGTTCGCACATACATCACCTCCACAAACGCCTTAAGCGGGAAGGCGTAATTTTTACAGCCAATCAAAACTCAAAATATCAAAGAAAACAATATGCTATACCCTAAATAATTCGAGTTGCAGGAAGGCGGTAAGGGAGGAAATCCCCAGGAACATAGATAACTATGTGACTGGGGTTTCTGAGCGCAACCAACGCACCTGCAGCTTGAAGTATGACGGGTATAGTTATTTAACCATCTCTTTTTCGATCAACTGAATCAAAATATGAATTACTTTGATATGAATTTCCTGAATACGATCGGCATAACCGAAGTGCGGTACGCGAATTTCAATATCCGCCGTTCCCGCCATTTTGCCGCCGTCTTTGCCGGTCAACGTAATCACTTTCATGCCTTTTTCACGGGCCGCGGCAATCGCTTTAATCACGTTACCAGAGTTACCCGACGTCGAGATCCCTAACAGGACATCGCCTTCGCGCCCTACCGCCTCAACGTAACGAGAGAAAATATAGTCATAGCCAAAATCATTACTGACGCAGGATATATGGCTAACATCAGAAATCGCAATTGCCGGGTAGCCCGGACGATTTTCACGATAACGACCTGTCAGCTCTTCAGCAAAGTGCATCGCATCGCAATGGGAGCCGCCGTTACCGCAGGAAAGTACCTTACCACCCGCTTTAAAACTGTCAGCCAACAGGACCGCCGCGCGCTGAATGGCGTGAATATTGGCGTCATCTTTTAAAAAATTAGCCAGCGTTTCCGCCGCTTCGTTCAGTTCGTTACGAATAAGATCCTGGTACATGAGGATATCCTTCAGCATGAATGTAAATGACAGTATGCAGTGTACCGGATAGCAGTACAGGCGAGAAGCATAAGCCGAATTAACGCCTCACGCTTTTGATTTTTCGTGCCCCCAAAAACGGCAACAATGTGAGCTTTGTTGTAATTATTTTGTAAACACATTGCTAAAAAATTTTACATCTACTACAACCTAATCATCACAAGTGGTCAGACCTCCTACAAGCAAGGGAGCTTTTCGTTATGATGATTTTGAGTATTATCGCTACGGTTGTTCTGCTCGGCGCATTGTTCTATCACCGCGTGAGTTTATTTCTCAGCAGCCTGATTCTGCTCGCCTGGACCGCCGCACTTGGCGTCGCTGGCCTGTGGTCCATCTGGCTGTTGGTTCCTCTGGCCATTATCCTCGTGCCGTTTAACCTCACACCGATGCGAAAATCAATGATTTCCGCACCGGTGTTCCGCGGCTTCCGTAAGGTCATGCCGCCGATGTCGCGCACTGAGAAAGAAGCGATTGATGCCGGTACAACCTGGTGGGAAGGCGATCTGTTCCAGGGCAAGCCTGACTGGAAAAAACTGCACAACTATCCGCAACCGCAACTCACTGCCGAAGAGCAAGCGTTTCTCGACGGTCCGGTAGAAGAAGCGTGCCGGATGGCGAACGATTTTCAGATTACCCATGAACTGGCGGATCTGCCGCCGGAACTGTGGGCTTACCTGAAAGAGCATCGTTTTTTTGCGATGATCATTAAAAAAGAGTATGGCGGGCTGGAGTTCTCCGCTTATGCGCAGTCCCGTGTACTGCAAAAACTGTCCGGCGTCTCCGGGATTCTGGCTATCACCGTCGGCGTTCCAAACTCACTCGGCCCTGGCGAGTTATTGCAGCACTATGGTACGGAAGAGCAGAAGAATCACTATCTGCCGCGACTGGCGCGCGGCCAGGAGATCCCCTGCTTTGCGCTGACCAGCCCGGAAGCAGGTTCTGATGCAGGCGCCATTCCGGATACCGGCGTGGTTTGCATGGGCGAATGGCAGGGCCAGCAGGTGCTGGGTATGCGCCTGACCTGGAACAAGCGTTACATTACGCTGGCGCCGATAGCTACCGTGTTGGGTCTGGCGTTTAAGCTTTCCGATCCGGATAGACTGTTAGGCGGAGAAGAAGAGCTGGGTATTACCTGCGCCCTGATCCCCACCTCAACGCCGGGTGTGGAAATTGGTCGTCGCCACTTCCCGCTTAACGTTCCGTTCCAGAATGGTCCAACCCGCGGTAACGATATTTTCGTGCCTATTGATTATATTATCGGCGGCCCCAAAATGGCCGGACAGGGCTGGCGTATGCTGGTGGAATGTTTGTCGGTAGGACGCGGTATTACCCTGCCGTCCAACTCCACTGGCGGGGTGAAATCCGTCGCGCTGGCAACCGGCGCCTATGCTCACATTCGTCGTCAGTTCAAAATTTCTATCGGCAAGATGGAAGGTATTGAGGAACCGCTGGCGCGTATTGCAGGTAACGCTTATGTGATGGATGCCGCCGCATCGTTAATCACCTACGGCATTATGCTGGGCGAAAAACCGGCGGTACTGTCGGCTATCGTGAAGTACCACTGCACCCACCGCGGCCAGCAGTCAATTATCGACGCGATGGATATCACAGGGGGTAAAGGCATTATGCTGGGCGAGAGCAACTTCCTGGCGCGTGCTTACCAGGGCGCGCCTATCGCGATCACCGTGGAAGGCGCGAATATCCTGACCCGTAGCATGATGATCTTTGGTCAGGGCGCCATTCGCTGCCATCCTTATGTACTGGAAGAGATGGCCGCAGCGCAGAATAATGATGTGAATGCCTTTGATAAGCTGTTGTTTAAACATATTGGTCATGTCGGCAGCAATACCGTTCGCAGTTTCTGGCTTGGCCTGACCCGCGGATTAACGAGCCATACGCCAACCGGCGACGCCACGAAGCGTTATTACCAGCATCTGAACCGACTGAGCGCAAACCTGGCGCTGCTGTCTGACGTGTCAATGGCGGTACTGGGCGGCAGCCTGAAACGCCGCGAGCGTATCTCCGCGCGTCTGGGCGATGTGTTGAGTCAGCTTTATCTGGCCTCAGCCGTACTGAAGCGTTACGACGACGAAGGTCGCCACGAAGCCGACCTGCCGCTGGTGCACTGGGGCGTACAGGATGCGCTGTATCGTGCTGAACAAGCGATGGACGATCTGCTGCAGAACTTCCCGAACCGCGTCGTGGCCGGATTGCTCACCGCGATGATCTTCCCGACTGGCCGTCATTATCTGGCGCCGTCTGATAAGCTGGATCACGCCGTGGCGAAGATCCTGCAGGTGCCGAACGCCACACGTTCACGCATTGGGCGCGGCCAGTATC
The DNA here is from genome assembly GCF_051703725.1 of Salmonella sp. NW645. NCBI lineage: Bacteria > Pseudomonadati > Pseudomonadota > Gammaproteobacteria > Enterobacterales > Enterobacteriaceae > Salmonella > Salmonella sp. NW645. Next base: position 401,168 of record NZ_JAMMKR010000003.1, read on the forward strand.
TGACACCCGCCGAACATAATCCGGTCGGTTTACTGGAAGAAGCGCTGCGTGATGTCATCGCTGCCGACCCTATCCACCAGCGCATCTGCAAAGAACTGGGTAAAAATCTGCCGTTTACTCGTCTGGATGAACTGGCGCGCAATGCGCTGGCGAAAGGGCTTATAGATAAAGATGAAGCCGCCATCCTGGCGAAAGCGGAAGAGAGCCGCCTGCGCAGTATCAACGTTGATGATTTTGAACCTGAAGCGCTGGCGACCAAACCGGTAAAGCTGCCGGAGAAAGTGCGTAAAGTCGAAGCCGCATAATCAGTCTCGCATCTTTCCTGCCCCGCTTTCGCGGGGCTTTTTCTTGCCGCTTTTTTATTATTGCTCATGCTACAGTGTAAAGACGCTGTTCAATGAGGAGCTCCGATCGTGTCTGGTTTGAAAATTACTCTGTTGCAACAACCTTTAGTCTGGATGGACGGCCCGGCAAACCTGCGTCATTTTGACAGACAGCTAGAGCTCGTATCTGGCCGGGATGTGATTGTTCTGCCTGAAATGTTTACCACCGGCTTCGCGATGGAGGCCGCTAATAACTCACTTTCGCAAGATAGCGTGATTACGTGGATGCAGGCCAAAGCCCGACAAACTGACGCTCTGATTGCCGGCAGCGCGGCGCTACAAACTGAGCGCGGCGCCGTAAATCGCTTCTTACTGGTTGAACCGGAAGGTAAGGTTCATCTCTATGATAAGCGCCATCTGTTTCGTATGGCGGATGAACATCAACATTATGCCGCAGGCGATAAACGCATCATCGTGCAGTGGCGCGGTTGGCGCATCCTGCCGCTGATCTGTTACGATCTGCGCTTTCCGATATGGTCGCGCAACCGCAATGATTACGATCTGGCGCTGTATGTAGCGAACTGGCCTGCGCCGCGCTCGCTACACTGGCAAACATTACTGACAGCGCGCGCTATTGAAAATCAGGCTTATGTCGCAGGCTGCAACCGGGTTGGCACCGATGGCAATGGGTTACATTATCGCGGCGATAGCCGGATCATTAATCCCCAGGGTGATATTATCGCCACCGCCGAACCACACCAGGCGACACGTATTGATGCCGATCTTTCTCTCGTCGCCTTGCAGGACTATCGCGAAAAATTTCCAGCCTGGCGCGATGCCGATCCATTCACCTTGTAAGCAACCTGCCGCTCACCGCGGCGGGATTGTTTCACTCCGTAACTCTCCGTAAAACAAATTCGCGTGGCGTAATGTGGCAGGCAACGTATTCTGACTAAGAGCCTATCCCACCAGGCGTTATTGGCGCAGCCAGTTTGGACACGGACAGCGCGCAAAAACCGGAGCGTACACGTAGTACGTGAGGATTTTGAGCACTGCCCAGGTCCAAAATGGCAAGTAAAATAGCCCTAATGGGATAGGCTCTAAGATAATTGCTCGCCATTCGTGGGTAATAAAAACGGTTAATCACTCCCTTATCAGGATATCTTCATGAAAAACTTTGTACGCACAACTTTACTGGCAGCGACTCTGGCGGGCGTTTCTTTTGGCGCTTTCGCCACCGCTGTTCCCAATCCTCCCCTGCCCGCCCAGGATCCTATTGTCCAGCATCTGAAGCTGACAAACGATCAGATTACCCGGATCAAAAAACTTCACCAACAACTGGAAACCGACGTCAGTCAGATTTCTATGAAGGGAATTAAAGACGGTGCGCTGATAGAGGTGATTAAATCCGGTAAATGGGATGACGCCGCCGTAAAACAGCAGCTTGCAGCCTTCAGTAACATAGAACAACAGGCTCGCTATTATCGGGTTAAATATTATTTTGATTTAAGCAAAGTCTTAACACCAGAACAGCGTCAACAGGTACAACAAGATCTCGCCCAGGCACTTGAGTAAATATTTTTGCCCGTTATTTCTGGATAACGGGCTTTATCCAGGACAGGTACAAATTCATCTTCATCTTTTTCTTACAGCATCGCACCATCTCACACTACCCGTTACATAACGTAGAAGTGAAACCGTACGTGGGGGAATTTGGCGAGGAGATGGATTTCCATACCGACGATTATCGTATTGTTATTTAAAATCTTCATCTCATTTTTTACCCGCTTACAGAAAACCCAGCGTTACAATAGACCGTTTTTTGGGCTTCGTTTATGTAATCGTTATATCACCCCCTATACCGTGAAACTTGTCTTTTAGCCCAATGTTAAGGCAGGTTCTGAAATGAAAAACTTTTTCGCAGTCTGCATCATTCCCCTTGTGGTAACCTGGTCCGCTACTGCATCAGCAAAAGAAGGGATCTATATCACCGGGAAAGCGGGGACATCCGTAGTCAATGTCTATGGAATCAACTCAACCTTCAGCCAGGATGAGATAGTCAATGGTCATGCAACGTTACCTGACCGTACCAAAGGCGTTTTTGGCGGCGGGGTTGCTATCGGTTATGACTTTTATGATCCATTCCAGCTTCCAGTACGTTTAGAACTGGATACCACTTTCAGAGGTGAGACGGATGCTAAAGGCGGGCAGGATATTATTGCATTTGGTCAGCCAGTACACATAAATGTAAAAAATCAGGTCCGAATGACCACTTACATGGTTAATGGCTATTATGATTTTCACAATAGTACGGCATTTACACCCTATATCAGCGCAGGCGTTGGCCTCGCTCATGTGAAGCTAAGTAATAACACCATTCCTGTTGGTTTTGGTATTAATGAAACTCTGTCTGCTTCAAAAAATAACTTTGCCTGGGGCGCAGGTATCGGTGCAAAATATGCTGTAACAGATAATATTATGATTGACGCCAGTTATAAATACATTAATGCAGGCAAAGTAAGCATTTCAAAAAATCACTATGCTGGTGATGAACATACCGCTTATGATGCAGACACAAAGGCTGCCTCCAATGACTTCATGCTCGGCATTACTTACGCCTTTTAAACACTATCGGTAAAATAGCTGGTCCTGTGGGTTCCCGAAGGCGCAATGGAGGATATCAGTAATGAATACTCCTGCGCCTTCAGAAAATCGTTGAACAGGTGCAACCTGGCGCCATTTTTCAGTACACTGCAACGTTTCTGGTATGGGCTTAACTTCCGGCTGCCCAAAAACAGCCCCGTCCTGTTGTATGATCTCTAAATGTGAATGGCACGATTATGCGAGATACTTACAAGTGTCTGGTATGAAGATATACTGCGAACGCCGATGTAAACGGCGCGCGTAACATTTTAGAGCGGGACACGCCGTGCTTGCCTGTGGAAGGAGCGTGCAGTCAGGCAGCCCGTTGGAGCAGGAACCCACGCCCTTCAGGACGTGGAGGATGTCAATGCACAAGAATTGGGGAATCTTTAGCAGAATTTATTATCTCTACAGTAGCATCTCTCTTGTTCCCGTCATAAATAACCCAATGCCTCCAGAGCTGAAGCCGCCTTCAGCATGAGCACTGGCTGCAAATAACACCAAATAAAATAATAATATAACAACTACCGAGACAAAAAACACCTCTCTAAAGTATTTAGAATTCATACAGTCAGCTCATTTAAATTTAACGTCACATGCAACCATGCATGCGTAAAACAAGAACCACACTCATATTAATAATGATTAGTAATGTGAGTGTGCGTATAACGAGATACAGATGTATATTCCTTAATGTAACGGAACATCATCAATGCAAATAGCAACCATCGATATATTAAACTAAAATAATACATCTAGTGCATATATAAACCATTCGTATGGTGGCTGTAATAAAATTGTTGATAAACGGTCATCCCCTAAACTTCCAGCCTCCCCACCGCACGAACAATGATGTTCTTTATATTTAATCGTAATAAAAAACAAAACAATAATTAAACAAAAAATAAATAAGATATTTTTGATTCAAATTTTCACTCCTTCTGTTATATATACCAAGTTTCATTTTTTTTATGATCCCGAAAGAAAAAACCGTCATATGACGATGGCCATTGCATTCCATACATGTAATCAACTTCGTTCTGGTACACGGCTCTCTGTTCTACATCATTTATATCCCCGACAAGAATCTTTTGGAACTTATGATAATGATAAACACTACTAATAAAATTAGGATCACGAGGCACTACGCAAGCCTGAAAAAAGAACCCAAGGTTTTTAATTTCACTGGAATAAGAATGTTTACCACAAAAATCAAACCAAACTTCCATACCATAATCTCTGCGACTCCTGATGTACTCGCTCAGAAATTTGTGGTTGTTATTAAAGTCAACAGAAACAGCAAATAACCCGACGCTATTTAATTTACTGATCCTTTCCATATGTATGAGCACAAATTCCCAGGGGATCCTGAGTATATATTTATTTAACCCATATTTATGGTTGAATAAATTAAATGACTTTTGTAACTCTTCAAAAAACATCAATGACTCAATTATGTGGTTTTCGCCTTCTTTCCAGAAGGGTTCAACGAAATAAATATCAGTAACATCATCTGTTTTAATGCGGTTTTTTGTTACATGCACGGGGTGATATTTAACCATGTGATATTCCGCTGTGTTATTCTGTGCCGCTTAATTTCACCACTGCTGATTAAAATCCTTGTTCAACAGCCGCAATCTGCCGTTGTTGTTCCGTAAGAAGGATAATAATGTATTAAATCAGTAAGTACACATCACACTTTCACACTGGCAGTTCGTTTGTTTCCTTTATTTGCTCAAGAACAAAGCTCGATGCAGATCCACTAATTGAAGAATTAGTTAATATTATTTTCTCATAAAAACTATAGTAATCGTTCATATCTGTAAATACTGTATGCATTAAATAATTAAATGATCCAGAAATTCGATAAAAGGCAATAACCTCAGGCATTGACTTTATTTTCTCAGAAATACTAGCGTATTGCTCCTCAGATATGTTAATCATAATAAAGACATTAAGTGAAAGACCTAGTTTTTCTTTATCCAATAAAGCGAACTGACCAATGATAACCCCCCTGTCTTTAAGTTTTTTTAAACGTTTGAAACATGGTGTGGGCGTAAGTCCCACTTTATATGCAAGTTGCCATAAAGTTTGCGCACAATCTTTTTGGATTTCTTTCAATAATTCTTTATCTTTATCATCTAAATACTCAGTCATAGGAAAGCAGAACCTCACGCATTGATTTTCATAAGTGAATAGATTCTCTTTATTAAATAAAACAAGTATATAAAGAGAACTCTGATTTAAAAAACCATATAAGAAAGATATCAATAAAATAAATAATTACTGTCAGGGGGTTTGTGTTCCCATCAGCATTGTCACTGTCAGCGTTCCCTGATATTCACCAGAACGCTTCTCCCTGATGTTAAAGGGTTGTGTTGTCAGGGTAAGGGGCACTGACACACAACGTACCGCCTGCCGTTGCCCGGGAAGTACCACCGGACGCGTTGCTGCTTTATCCACGTTCTCCAAACTGAACTCCACGCCACGGGTGACAGGAATACTTCGTCCCCCATAATTCATACTGACCGCATAATCAATCGTATCAGCAGAATCACTCTTTATAACCTGAAATCCCGTACCTGACTTATTGCTTCCTTCTATCTTCATCTGTAATGAACGGGCTTTCACACCTCCGTCATACAGACACATATCCAGATTAGCCCTGCCCGACATTTGTGAGGCATTCAGCCGGTGCAGATTCAGGTCCACCCGAGGTGTTGCAGTACCAAACTGCGGAAAATAAATAGCCGCATTTTCTGCAAAGTGGTCTGTCACATTCAGCGTGATATCTGCAGTCCCGACACCAACTTTTCCGTCTAGCCATCTATGTACATCCAAGACCAACGTTGCTTTCCATATACCGGCTTTCGGTATTTTCGCTAGCTCTTCGGCGGAAATACCGGCCGTTACGTAGTTATGTGGATATACACAAGTACAGGCTCCATTAATAGTAAAATATCCACATGCTCCTCCAGCACGAGCGTCCAGTATGAGCGTAGTTTCAGCATGACTGATTTGTTCTCTGAAACGCAGACGAATCTTTGTTACCCCCCGTTTATCCCATATCAGATTTGTATCGTCACACGCCCCCTCGTTTTCATTACTATTGGATCTACATACCCATCCTAGATAATTCGTATCTATATGCTGCTCAAACATGCGTTCAAAGCCTAGTACATTACTCCTGTCGTAATTCAGGTCGACGGTGCTGGTCCGGTCGTAGGTAGTCTCCGCATCGGCGACTTGTGGCAGTGTAGCGCCAGCCATCAGCAAGATTGCGCAGGCCGAACAAATTTTCGGATGTAAATAATGGTTTATCTTTGTCCACTTCATTTTATTCTTCATAGTAATCGCCTTTATCTCTACGTCAGGCTTCCTGAACGGAATGGCGCAGCAAACCTGCCACGTTCAGCAAACGGATGACCCGCGGCGATATTTGCAACGCCTGTGGCAGGGCCTCCACGTCACTTAATTCACACCGCACATCACCCACTACCTGCATAACATCCCGACGTTTATGTACTGACATCGGACAACGCAGGATCCTGTTTTTAGACAGCAGCCACAGGCTGGATTCTTTATGCTCGCTCTGCAGGCTAAATCGCCCGGAAGGTCCCAACGACAAAAATGGATAGTTCAGTGGCTGTGCGTCCAGCAGCGGTCTGCCATCCTTGTCCAGTACGCGGCCAACGTACAGTCGGCTCATACTGGCGCTGATGTTGTGAACCAGCAGATGCCCGGGTGTCAGGAAGTAACGCCTGCTTCCCCCTCCCGCTTTTACGCCTGCCATACCCTGTGAACTAACCCCTGCATCCTCAATGGTCACCTCCGTGGCGTTATAGCCTTCCATCAGCAACAGCGACTGCTGACCAAAACCGAGACTGAACGGCTGGCTGCTGCCACGAACGCTGACTACTTTCCCGCTACTGCCCTCGTCCCCCTCTGACTCCACGTTCACCGCCATGCCAGAGGCCGGTTCACCGTCCTGACCACCTCCCCAGAACAGTCCATTACGGGATAACGCCAGAGACGAGCTGTAGCCAGCGGTGAGTGAACTGGCGCTGCCCGCATTACGTTGATGGGAGTTACTGATAGTGGCGCTCAGTTCACCCATACGGCCGCTCATGCGTCCGCCGAGACTCCCGCTCCAGCTGTCGTCGTTATAACCGGAGAAACCCACCGACAGTTCACGATACAGATCCTGCTGCCAGGATCTCACATGGTTCACATTCCAGGACGTCTGTGTTTTTTGATTCCGGCTACTGTGAATATCGGTCCCGGCTGAGGTATACCCATTACTGCCAGTCATTGTCGGTGGTTGAGAGGCATATGACACACTGACACTCATAAACAAGCCATCATCATTCACTCCGTCATTTCGGGTTCGCCATACTCCCCCATGGGTATTAATATTCATGCCAGCCATATTAAGGCTGTACGTTGCACTAGCCTGAGCAGATTCGCGGTGAGAGGCAGGGATGTATGCCTGTCGCCAGAACACATTTTCTTTGTCACTGTTATCATCATATCCCCGGTAAACCGGCCGACCTTCTGTCCTGCTGGTACTGTATCCCAGTAGGGCATACCAGTTCCCCACCGGAACCGACAGGGAGGCGTTCATCGAAGTCTGGCAGGTCATACTGGCATGCACTGACTGTGGATGACGACCACTACAGGCATCACTTTCCGTATGGTTACGCCACAGACTCGCGGAAAATCCGTCGTTGTATGTCACCTGCTCAGTGTTACCGCTCGTGCTGTCTGTCCCATGCAGTATCCCGGCAGAAAGGTCCAGCGTGCCATCCAGCACTGCATGCTGTGAATTCAGTCGGGTTTCACTGTACCAGGCCTCATGTGCCAGAGAGATACCTTCGGTCAGACTGATATTTTTCCGCAGCCCAGTTCGGAATCCGGCAGCCATGACAGTCTCACCGTCATAATGGCTGGCTTTATCCCCGGTATCTTCCTGCCCGCCCTGAATAAACCACTGGGTCTGTGCACTGAAGCTATTACCCCCCTTACTGAAGGGCTGGCTCTCCGTTCGTCGCAGAATTCCATCCTCATATATCCGCAACGCCAGAGGATAGCTTCCCGGTGGAAGAGAGTGAGTATCCAGGGTATGCATTCCCGGGGTCAGGAACTGACTCCCCAGCAACTCGCTGCCACGATAAATATCAATACGGGCATTTCGGGTAACCTGAACCATAACCGGAGTGGCATTCTGGTCCACCTCATGGTTCACATAAGCTTGGGTGGTCCCGGTTCGTAATCCATCAAACCGGCTCAGGGGAAGCAGACTGAACCCAAAATCCCCCCCCGTGGCGCTGGACAGATTCCGCTGATCCATCCGACCAGCCTGGAGATAATACTGATTGCCGAGATCCTGACGGACAAACAGATTGTCAAACCAGGTCTGACTGTTATTGTAATGTTCTGACTGATTCCAGATAGCCGCCCAGTTGCCTCCCAGATAACGACCGTCACCAAGCCCCAGGGCACCGCTACCATTCAGTGTCATATTACGACTGTGGAGATCATCACTCAGATACAGCGTCTGGCGGTGAATAAATGCGCTGACACCCTCCGGGGTCGGAGTCAGCCAGCGTTTATCACGTCGTTCTTCATCCGGCAACCAGTCCCGGTTAAGAAACAAAGATAACTGACCGTTGTTCTCATCAAAAATAACCGCAACATCCTCTTTATCTGTTGCCACGTAACCACACTCGCTGCTGTCTTTTGCTTCTGAGACACCACAGACCAGATTGCTGTTACGTAGCAACGGACGGCTGAGTGCAGCCAGCGCTTTTTGCCGTTCTGCGGCCGGCAACGCGGCAAGCCCACTGCTTTCAAGTACCATCAATGGGGACATGAACTGCACGGTGTCCGGTTTAACCACCACCGGAAATAATCCCAGTGAATGCCCTGGTAGCAACACTTCAATTTGCTCAGTCTGTCCTTCCAGCAGAGATTCAAATCCAGGAGGGGGAATAAGAGTTGCCTGGCTGGTAAAACTGCACAATCCCAGTAAATAATACATCCAGAAATAACGACTCACGTAAAGAGACCTGAATTGCAATGAATAATAAAATCAATACCGGATCCGGTTCAGGTACGAACGGTGACACCCCAAAACCGGATCAGATGAAGAGCTAATAACCGGTTATTAGCCGGCAGTGACAGCCTGTGAAATCACCAGACTGACCAATCCGCTGTATTCACCGGCAGGCAGGTTTTGTAAGGCTGCTCCAGCCTTCTGACCAATATCCAGGTTCAGCGGAGCTGAAGCATCGCCAGTTTTTCCGTCCGGGAACAGGGTTTTAGCTTCCAGTACAGAATTGGTGGTGGTCAGTGACCGTCCTCCCAGAGTCACTTCCATATCAATGGTTTTGGTGGGATCCAGGACGTTGATAAGTTGTGGAGCATTCAACAGTTTTACATTAACCGACTTGGTCTGATCGTTGCTGTAAAGGCGGGTCTGGAGTGATTTATGGACCAGGCCCTTACCCGGCATGAAATCCAGCTTCATAGTCGACGGGAGGGATGAACCATCGGCCTGCAGCAGTTCAAGTGTACTGTCAATATTGGCAGTGACGGTAATATCCTTCTGAACCGCAGAAACAGAAAAAGAATAAACGGTGGCCAATGCCACAGCTGCGGCAATAAAAGATGTTTTCATGTTCATAAAAAATAACCTTGCTTTGTTGTTTATTACAGTGATATATGTACACTCGGTATACATCCGCTCCCCCTGAGAATAAATGTAGGGTATAGCGTACGCTCCGTGTGTTTTTACTTTCCGGCTGCTGTTAAATCAGCAGAGATTACCGGTGAATTTGCACCCGTACGATATTCCACACGAAATGCATTACTTTTTATTCCGGCCGGAATATCAGCACTCCCGCCGGGATAAATACTTTTGTCTATATTCTGCCAGTGGCATGTGGTGTCGCAGTTGCCGGCCCGAATAAGAGAAAGCCGGGTATTTCCCGTATTCAGCAGGTGGTGACCGTTCGTTACCAGCGCAGGCCTGGGGTCTGACGGAGAAACACGCAGCAACACCCCCCAGACAAGATTCACACTTACGGATGAATTTTGCTTTCCACCTGCCTGTGGATCATCTTCCAGTTCAGGAACAGCCTCGAAGTATACCCGCCAGGCTTCCTCTCTTTCCGGTGCCTGAGTACTGATAACACGTATTGTTTTTTTTGTTCCCGGGGAAAGGGCAAATTTCTCCGGGGAGACAACAAGTCCTGTCTCTATATCATTCCCTGCTGGTACCTCCTTCTCCTGTGGCATACCAGGATGTTCAATACGCATGATTCTTGTTCGAATATATTGCACATGATCTGATTTAGAATAGACGAACAGCGAGGTGGCCTCTTCGCGGCTACTATTAATTTCTGCCGCCATAGGATAAACGAGCATATTCGCCCTGGCATGACCACATGCAAACATAGCGACACAGAGAAACACCCCGGGAAGAGTATCTTTAAAATTCATACCAGATTTTACCGTATAAAAGTCATCTAAATTTTAGTATTAGCATAGACAGAAAGTTATCAGCATAAAGAAGCAAATTACGATTCAGTGTTAATACATTTTGTGTGGAGGGCATCATACGGAATAAAATTTTTCGCTCAATACCTCTGTTTTTTTCAGGAAAGGAAAAATTAGTAAATAAAAGTCCACGGATTTCATTCACCAAAAGCGAACGACAGATCTGTAAGAATCGCTGAACAATTAATAACGCCGCAGTAAAAATTTTGGAAATTCTTCATAAGAAAGTTGTTACTGTGTACCTGACTTACTCAGATAAATGGAACTGTATTTCCCCCTCCTTCAAAGCAACAAATACGTAACATAACAACGTAGGAGACAGAGAATCTAAAGAAAGCCCTCCAGGAGGGAGATACAATTCAGACTACAAAACCAAATAAACCTTAAACAAAGCCACAAATAGACTGATCATTATGAGGTTTTACAAAACCAGGTAAAAAAAAGTAAGCAAGGTAATTAATTTAGAAAACTAAAGTTACAGTTAGATCAGATTTACTTGCTCAATATCTGTCAAAAATATGATATCAGCAAACAAAAACTTATATACATCATATGGTTATGCTTGATGTTTACACCTCTCCAGCCAAGTGTAATCAATATAATACACTATTTTTAGCTGAAATATTGGTTAAATATTCCATAAATAACAATAGAAAACAGAATAATTCACCATGAAAATATAATTCACCTTTTAAAACATAATGTTATAAAAAAACACCATTCAAATTGATGCCAGTCCCTTACCTGTCAATGTTGTTTACGGTTCCTTTCCCCCTTTTGTGCGAGTAAGCAACATGAATATACAAGTCTTAACGACCAATGCCTCTGTCAGCCCAAAATAAGTCGACATTCCTGTGCATGGCGCTGCAGCAGGAATAGAACGGCAGACATCAGCGCGGAATGGAATCCCGGCTGAAACAGGCTCGTCTGCCATGAGTCAAAACGCTGGAGCAGTTCGACTTCAGCTTCCAGCCAGGCATCGATCATAAGGTCGTCCGGGAGTTGGCCGGTCTGGCGTTCGTGGAGCGCTGCGTGAATGTGATCCTGCTGGCCCCCCCCCCCGGAGTGGAGAAAACCCACCTGGCCGCTGCCCCCGGTGTGAAAGCGGCAGATGTGGGCCATCGGGTGTTGTTCATGCCGCAGGACAGGTTGGTAGACGCTGATGAAAGCGAAGCTGGAAAACCGCCTGGAGCGCCAGCTACAACAACTGAGCTATGCGCGGGGGCTGATCCTGGACGAAATAGGTTACCTGCCAATGACCAGTGAGGAAGCCAGTCTGTTCTTCCGACTGCTGAACCGACGGTATGAAAAAGCGAGCATTATCCTGACGTCAAACAAAGGCTTCGCAGACTGGGGAGAGATGTTCGGTGATAACGTGCTGGCAACAGCGATCCTGGATCGGCTACTGCATCACTCAACCACACTGAATATCAAAGGAGAAAGTTACCAACTGAAGGAAAAACGCAAAGTCGGGGCGCTGACCAAAAGCGCAACGCCAATCAGTGAAGATGAAATGGCGGAAAGCGGACAGCAGAAGTGATCAAACAGCGGATATTAAAAATAGCGAAAAACGACCATAAATCCTGGCGTTGACATCCTCAAGATTTAATATCAGAAGCTTCCATGCCGCCGTATCCAGACTTCCAGTTGTCCCTGGTGGCTTCAGAAATACCGGCCTCCCGGTAGACATCTTTAACAGTCCGTCCGGATTCGACTGATCTAATCACAGCGATGATCTGGTGCGCAGTAATACGGGCTTTACGCACAGCGATCTCCTGCGTTGGCAGATTGATTATGCCGGATGATCTCTAAATGTGAATGGCTCGATTATGCGGGATACTTACAGTGCAACCTGGCGCCATTTTTCAGTACACTGCAACGTTTCTGGTATGGGCTTAACTTCCGGCTGCCCAAAAACAGCCCCGTCCTGTTTCCGGGTATTATCATTTCCGTCAGTCGGCATCATGTTTTGTATTGGGCATCGTCAAAAGACGACTGGCCGGCCAGTCGCATATCTCGATGCCTCAATTCAGTCATCATCATGTGGGTTTAAGTCAGGAACGTGTCAAAACCATTCCAAACGGGTTAATCATCATTCAGAAAATCAATTTGTGGGCGATTATTCCATTTATCTTCAATAAAAGACAGAAAGCGTTGAAATAAAGGAGAATAATACTGACGATGACGCCATACAAGATAAATGGGGAGATCTGGAACCCTCCATTCAGGAAGTATAATTTCAAGTTCATTATTTTTTAAGTATTTGGTGGCAAGCCAGGCCGGAGTCATGAGGTTGATACCCTTTCCTTCTAAAACCAAATTAAGAACACTCAAAAGATTATTGGAAGATAAATGAACATTAACAGCGCCACTAATAGTGTATGATTCATCTTGACGGAAAAGAGTAAGAGGTCCGGAAAGACCATGGTTGTGAAGACCCACAATAATGTGATTTTCCAAATCGCCAGGGTGTGAGATCCTGCCATATTTTCTGATATATTTCGGACTCGCACAAAGAACCAACTTTAAAGGGCTTATCTTTCGATACACGAGATCCTCACTTTCGATTATGCCACTTTTAAAAACCAGCTCATCAAACTCCAGGGATTTACTAAAAAAATCGCTACGCTCTCGTGAATCCAGGTAGATTTTTGTATCCGGATAGCTAGCTGTAAATTCCCATATCCACTTATTGGCAAGAAACTCACAGACAATAGCCGGAGCCGAAAATTTTATACTCCCTCTGATAATTTTATCCGGATTTCGCAATTCATCCAGCAAGGACTGAAAGGAAGATGTTATCCTTTTCATGCTTGCATAGGCTGTCTGACCAGCTCCAGTCAATTCTAAGTGATGTGAATCGCGCCGAAGTAAAGTAACCTCAATAGAATTCTCAAGGCGACTAAGCGATTTACTGACAGCAGAAATGCTAATATCTAATTCCCGTGCAGCCCGGGAAAGATTCCCTACTTCCGCCACTTTAATAAATATCATCCAGTCTCGCATACCACGATTATTGATCAGTTCCATCATTATCTTCCGTTGATAAAAGAAATTCTTATATTAAAGGAGCTATCAACGACTTACTGATGCGTCATTGTGTGCCTCAATGTCCTTGATATCATCATAATAAAAAATCTATTGGCTGCAAAATAGCATCTGAATCGATCATGATTTTGCATCCATCTCCGGTTACTAATTGAACCTGTTTACCACTCAGTGTAAATACCCTATCTCAGAAGTGATCGTCAAGGTTGTCGCCGAACCAGATACCAATAATAAAGTGGTTCATTGTCATGCGCCCGTTCTGCAAAGGCATTGTCCTTTTCTGTGACGCAGTCTGGAACGCATTAATTGTATCGTTCACCTAACAAAGTATCCCGTGGAAACAAGCAAAACATCGCCAGATTATTCTTACTTGAGTCCCCCCCACCCGGCTCGACATTATTTGTGAAAGTGGAGGAAAAAGAACAGACGGTTTAAATAAGACGCTTACTCAAAACATAAACCTATGTGCAGGCTCCTCTCATTTCGTCACGTCGCTGATATCCAGCTTTACTGGCGCCAGGGGAAGATATCTGCGCAAGGCAATAATTCCGGCGCAACAACAACCACTCCCGCTGGGCCTCTGTACATTCAAAATCTCCCATGACCAAAAGCCAGCGGGTAGAAGCCCTGCGCCAGTGACCTGCGGCCTCCAGATTCTGCGCAACCGGGTCTATCACGGCCTCCGGTGTTATCTTATTTCTGCTCAAAATCAGCACCATCATTTGGGATATAGCCTACAACCCCTGCCCGCCGATGATGGGGGAGGATTCGGTATGCAGCACTTTCATCCTGGTCTCCGGCTCAGTCAGCTATCCGACGTGCCCCCTTATGCCGGGCCAGCAGCGAAGAAAATCCGGGCGTGGTGTGATAAAACAGACGACGTTTCAGCCAGCCCACATTCTTTCGCTCCTTTGTGTTGATACGACCAATACGCTGTGAACCGATGACTGGATTGTTCATACGCCTTTCTGTGGTATACAGGTATGTGAACCCCAACTCTTCAGCCACATGAATATAATCAGAACAATACCAGCCCTCAGGCCAGCACAGATGCTGACTGCAGTAACCCAGCATCTCCCTCATCCGCTTACGACTAAGAAGAATATCGACACGAAGCAAATCCGACGGATTACGGGACACAGGTTTCTGGTCCCAGCGTCGGTGGGTGTGCGTGTGCGAGTGAAACTCAACAAGGCCACTGAGGTGCATCTCCCGAACCTCTGACCAACGCAGCATGACCTCATCAGCCCGGCCTTGTTTAACCAGCATCTGACACTCATCATGAGAGTACACCGGTTCGCCTGCAGGAATACGGACCGGTCCGTCACTGATCAAACTGGTCACAAGAAAGAGATGCGCATGCAGATTAAACTCCTGCAGCACCGGAAAAACCTGCAACCAGTTATCCAGCCAGCCGCCATCAAAGGTCAGCATGACGCTTTTACGAGGCAATCTTGCACCATGATAAAAAGCTTCCACCTCTGCAGCGGTAACGGTTTTCCAGCCAGATTCAGCCAGCCATTTCATCTGCGCCCGGAACGTACGGGGAGATAAGGTTATCTGTCCGGGTTTATCACTGACATGGTGATACATTAATACCGGTAAATGTCGTGCATAAGACATATGCTTTATTCCTTTATGTAAAAAATAAATTATTTTTACGCCTGAGGGGACAAGAAAAAGCCCCCTAAACATAAAATCTTAAATATCACATATGAATACCTGACAGATAAACAAACCTTATACCAAGGGCTTATAAAGCCCCGCTCACAAAAGAGTGAATCAAACAAATCCACAAAACAGAAAATAATAAAGGCATCAGTGTCTGTTAAATTATTTTACGAAACATAACATTCCTCTCCCTACAAAAAAGATGAATTTCAGATTTTAAAATAAATCAGCAATTGATTTTTCTGCAATGAAGATTGCTAACCATATTTGCCTTGAGTAAATTTTCAATACATCCTCGAACCTGATATACAGTATTCGCCTTATTCACTGATACAGGTAGTATGAGTGGAACAGATGTCTACGCCTCCTCGTGTGTCAATGCACAGGCCTTAAAATCCAGCGTCCAGGTATCCGCAGGCACTTCCTGATTGCCATCAACGACCACACTGAAACTGGCGTTATCTGCAGCGGTTCTTAAAATGGCGCCACGACCACTCACCGTATCTGGTTGCCACCCCTCACCCTCCAGGCGAACCTGAATGTGATGGCGAGGATCCTGTTGCCCGCTCAGCAGCAATACGGTAGGCGTGTTACCCGCCTTTTGCTCATCGCTCCATACCCGAAACCCGCTGTGACTGCCGTGATAAGTCACCCTGCCTTGCGCAAGCACCATCCCATCTGGCACATGCCCAGCCCGAAAGTAAGTCCCTACACGTAGCGTTGTCTGAAGTTTTTCTGCGGCGTTCGCTATCGGCATCAAGCTACTGGCAGCGACCAGTAAGGTTACGCTATAGATAACCGTTTTCATTCGCTGTATTTTCATCCACATTGTTCTCTCCTTCAGAATCGGCTATCTGCAGAGACCGCTCATTTGATACAAGCCCGCGATTCCCTTGTGGGCAGGTAGGCGGTAGTTAACCCGACATTGCTGTGCTCCCCATTTCACCGTCAGTTCGCCCTTATCCGCCAGACCAGTGAGATAAACCTGGCTATCAGTATCCACCAGAGCAGCACTGCCATCCTGCCCATTGACTGTAACCTGCGCCCCGAAAGGAATGGCGCTACCATCTTCCCGTTTCAGCGTCATCAGTGCCCTGGCCCCGATGCGAGTGTGAAACTTCGCTTCCACCACCGCCCCTTCGGTTGGCACCACGCGCACATCGGTTTGTGTGACCTCTGCGTCATCCGGTAGTCGCGACGGATCGAGGCTGACTGTATTCTCCTGATAGACGCTCAGGTTGCCCACTGTAGTGTCGCCACGAAAATCCGTCTTAACGCCAGGCCAGCCGCCAACTGGCACCCCCGAGGCCCCTGGCGCTTCAACCAGCGCCACTGAGCCTTGCAAAGGTTGCCCCAGCGTCACACCATGATGGTGGATAACTATACCTCCCGCGATATTGACTCCCATCTGGCGCATCGCCCGGCTGTAGCTATAGTCACCACCTAACAGGCCGTAATCCCCATTCCATGCCAAGTGCAATGCGCTGTTATTACCACCACCTGGCGGGGCATCGGCACGGTAACTCTGACGCACCTCCCAATCCAGTTGCTGACTGAATGCCTCTCCGTTGACCCCCACTTGTTGCGTCTGACCACCGTGTGATGGTGAAGTCATCTGCCAACTAGCACTTACATTATTCCCCGTCCAGCGGCTTAATGGCATACTGAACCACAGGCTGGTTATGTTCTCTTTACGGTGCGCGCCATTGCGCCACAGCGTCCTGTTTTGATTCCAGTTCAATGACAGCGAGCCCCCTCCGATAGAGGTTCCCCAACTCAGTCCGTAGCTGTCATCATGACCGGGGCGATTACGCCAGTCGGTACGGGAACCGGTTAAACTCAGATTGCCCAAATGCCTCCCCCATGACTGACTCAACATCAGGGTAGTACGCGAGCTCGGCTGCAAATTTTCCCGCCACGACCATAGACGGTTACCATCATGTCGATAACTGTCGAGCACATCGGATAGGGTGTTATAGCCCTGCGAGGCATACTGCCATCTCGTCAGAAAAAAATTTGTCCCCGTCGCAGTCAGCTGGTTGCTGTAACGCAGTCGCCAGGAGGCTCCTTGCTGTACCGCCTCCCCCTGACGCTGACTGTGTGTGTCGCTTCCATCGACAGATAAACTCCCCCACCGCCCGAGAGATCCCCCCAAACCAAGCGATGCAGCTTGATAGTGCGTTGCACTCTGTATACCGCCGTATGCAGTGAGATTCCACGGCAGACCATACATCAACGTAGCCTGCGCGATCTGCGCCTTATCCGTTGCAGAGTCTGACGATCGGTATCGGCCCGCCAACAGGCTGTACTTCAAATATCCCTGGTGCAGTGCTATCGCCGGGGTCTGATACGGCACCACAAACATTTGTGTACTGCCATCGGCCTCCCACACGGTGACATGCAGATCACCACTACTGTCTGCTACCGACAGATCCCGCAGTGCAAACGGTCCGGGCGCCACAGTGGTGTTGTAAATGGTGTAACCATTCTGTTTGACCTCCACCCGAGCCTGCGTGCGGGCAATCCCACGCACTACCGGAGCAAACTGCCGCTCACTGTAGGGCACCATGTTGTCATCCGATGCCAACATCACACCGGTAAATGGCACACTATCAAATATCTCCCCCTGCGAAGACTTTTGCCCCAGAGTCAGACGACTTTTTAGTGAGTACAGTCCACGCTCAGCATAGGTATATGCTGCCTGCCACTTCCCCGACAGTTGACTACTCCGCTGCCAGCTGGTCGCATTGCGGACACGCCACGCACCTATATTGATTCCCGGTTGCAGTTGTACCCAGGAAGAGTTGTCACGCCTCTCCATATCCATTTTGTAATCCGTCTGCGTTGTCCTCGCACTGTAGTTCATCAGAAACGCCGGAATACCATCATCCCAGAGATCTTCAGGAGCGATCCCCTTAAATTCCGGACGCAACGCCAACTGCGGAATACTCAGTTGCAGTTGCTGATTATTGATATCCAGTACCGCTTTAGCCTGTGGAATGGCGGTCAGATCCGCACACTCATCTGGGGTCTTTGCTGCTTTCCACAACTGAGGGTAATCTTCCGTTTTTACGCCGTAGCGTGAAAGCTGACTGACCGTCAAACAAGGAGCCAGAAAAGGCGTTCCTTGCCCATCCTTTTCCAATTTGAACACCACATCACGGGTGTCGACACGTTTACCATTCACCATCACGTCCACTCGATAAGTCCCTGGCTGTTGTACCCCCTGGTTAAAGAGCGACATATCAACCCCTTTCGCTGCATCGCCCAACATTGATGCATCGAATGTGTAAGCGTGCGCATTTGCGCAATGAACCACTCCCGCGATGAACAGTAGCAAGGCAGGTTGTTTGAACTTCATTTTCTGCCGCTAAATCCTTGAATTTATTTAAAAACGTAGTGGAACGGATGACTTTCACCACCTAAGTCTGTAATAATTTTCCACTCGACATCACCATGAGCGCCACCTGGCATATTTAGTGTTTTGTCAGCAAAGGGGGGGATATACTCAAGCCCTGTAATGGGCTTTCCCCCTACTGTGATAGAGGCTAAATTCATGTAAAACGGAGTGGGGTTCTCCACCTTAAGTTTGTTGCCCGACTCCACCCATCTTAAATTTCCTGCAACATCTTCCGGCGTCCCCTTCACGGCATCCGGGCGGAAAATCAGCTTGTCACAGGTGCTGATGGACAAATTGAGGTCAAGGGTCGCGCCCTTAGCCTGTGTATCCGACGGTTCATTTTCGGGTGGTAGCGCCTTTATACAGACCCACTGTAAAGTCTCACGATCCGTTGGCATGTCACCACCAGTACGGATAATACGCAGTTGACTCTGCTGGTTCGCTTCTAAACGAAATAGAGGCGGCATCACCATAAAGGGGGCTGGCGAATTTTTATCTTCTGCTTTGACTGAAGACTGAACCAAAATAGGGTAATCCTGCGGGTTGCTCACCGAGAGCGTCGCGCCGGGTGTACCAGCGTGATAAATCACACGTGTAGCTCCCAGCTTCACGCTGAATGATTTAGTGGCTGAATTTAATTGCTGCCTAGCGGCATATACTGAAACCATAGAATTAGAGGCGAAAAAAGCTACCGCCATTAAAACAAAATTAATTGTTTTCATATCAAAAATTGTAAAAGAAAAATGAAAAATTTGATGTGTATTACGCCTTAAACAAGGCGCAATACACTAATAGTTGTTTACTATTACGCCCGATATCCCACTACATCTAAAGTCAGTGGGTACGTATCAGGTGGGATATCCTGATCCCCTATTGTAATAATATTAACTGGGGTATTGGTATCAAAGGTGCTCCAGGTTTCCCCATTCCACATTTCCGGGCCCCTAGCTGTGGCTATATTAGGTGAGAAGCCCACAACGATTGACTTGCCACTATTTCTACCAGTTATTTTCCATGCATGGCCAGCGCTGCCCAGTATCGGGCTAGCAACCCCCCTGACCCCGAATTCTTTAATAGAAGCAGAACTAACTGTAAGCTTCGCAATATCCATACCATCATGCCCCCTCCCAGCCGTTAAGCCCGGCACTTGCTCAAGCGATACGGTTAAATTTTCGGGAGCGCCAAAGCTAATATCCACTGATGTCTGTTGCTCTGTGCCCGGCAAAAATCCAGCAGCATAACAACTAGCAGCCATCATGCTCAACGCACTTGCGATAATCAATTTTTTTATGCTTTTCATTTGAATAACCACCTTTTTTTAACCAAATTAAAATAATCCAGCACATCCAGAATACATAACACCATACCAAATCTTACCGTATGGAAAAATCCGTGGCTGGTAATAACAGCTTGTGCTTATTGGTATTTGTTACCAATTCAAATAAGTAATGTCATAAAAATCTATATATCAGAGCACCTCTTAATCTGAAAAAAATTGCGTTATTGCCAATATAAACAGTGTTGATGTTAACATCGTGTTGTCAGGGTGGAATAGAATACTAGTCAAAAAGCAATTATACCTTCCATTTACATTCAAGTGATAACATTACAATGACACCCACCACACTGGGTGTGGGAAACTTATCTTCGAAGAGAGGATAATTATCAGGCATCGTTGCAACATTGTTTATATTTAAACATACATCTCCTAACTCGACGGTAAGATTATTAGTTAACTTTTCCTCGCAGGGAAGATCTTTAATGGAAAATCTTGTTTTCCGAAACGGAAAAGCAATTATAACGCTCCAACGAGAGTCTCAACACTAAGAGCTGACTGACACAGGCCAGACTGATTATACAGGCATGAAAAAGCTCTCCCCTTCCTTTCAGTTCTTGCTGGATTATGCAAACGTCGCACCACCTCCCCGTGAACATGGCACATTAATTTGAAGCAGCTCTCATCCGGTATCGCTTTTCAGTGCAGCGAAATTCATCGCAGGTGCCCCTGTAAATAGACCCGTTTTAGTTCCATGCATTTTTAAGATTCCGGCCAGATAATGTTGTTAGCGGTATTTCTCCGGTATCATATTGTTCCGCGATTCATGTGGACGTTCGCAGTTATATTCTGATAACCCTTTATCCGTAATTTCCCGCACCTCATTCAGCGTTCTGAACAGATAAGAATTGAGTATTTCTGTACGGTATGTCCGGTTAAAGCGCGCGATGAAAACGTTTTTCTTCGGCTTACCCGGCTGGATAAACACCAGCTTTACTGCATGTTTCTTTGCTCATTCAGCCAGTGCCAGCGAGATAAATTCCGGTCCCTTATCCATACGCAGCATGGCCGGATAACCGCGGTTGCTGTAATCCTGTCGAGTACACGGACCACTCGCAGAGCTGGCAGATTCAGATCGATTTCAACCGACAACGCTTCACAATTACAGTCATCAACAACATTGAACGTGCGAAAACGACGCCCATAAACCAGCTCTGGTTCAGCGCTTCCGGCGTGACCAGTGGCGAGGGATTGCGTACCGGCAGCCGTTGTTTACCCTTACGGCGAAAATTCAGCTTGAGCAGACAGTAAATACGGTGGAGCCTTTTGTGATTCCACGCGTATCCCTGCCGCCGTATCCAGACTTCCAGTTGTCCCTGGTGGCTTCAGAAATACCGGCCTCCCGGTAGACATCTTTAACAGTCCGTCCGGATTCGACTGATCTAATCACAGCGATGATCTGGTGCGCAGTAATACGGGCTTTACGCACAGCGATCTCCTGCGTTGGCAGATTGATTATGCCGGATGATCTCTAAATGTGAATGGCTCGATTATGCGGGATACTTACATACTCACGCGTTGAGAGACTTTCAGTTCGTTTGTACGGTGAATGGATGCCGCAGGCGGGGTTTATTAACGGGATGCCCGTCAAGGTGCGGGTAATGAGGGATTGCATCGTGATTACGCCGCAGCATACCCGCGGACTCTTTGGCTGTATTGAAGGGATGGGTGTAACCCGCATTAATAAACGGAATGCAGAACAGTGGTTAAAAAAATTTCTGGGGGCGCTGAACAATACCGGAGATATTCCGGTGATTAAACGTAAAAGAACGGAACAGGAGTTAATGAGTAATTGATAATAAAAAGCCGGGAAAAGATAACCCCTCCGGCTTTTACACATTATTCATCCGGTTCCAGATGTTTTATTTCAATCCTTTTGGTTTTATTTCTGGATGTTTTTCATATAATGGATTCATTATTTTAATAAGCATTTCACCCATGATAAAACCAACCGCTTCTCGATATACCTTAAATTCATCCTCATCACAACGGGACTGAACAACAGCAACAGATTCATCAAGCTCCTTACCGAATCTCAACATTAAATCACTAATTAATATAGCTGTATCCTTATCGTTAACCATACTTATTCCTGTAGTAAAAACATCAATAGCCTTGATTTCCTTTACATTCGTTAACACAATTCCAGCAAGCAAATCCGTTACTTTTTGTAGGTAAAGGCATAAATGAGCATTCACTAATGCAATTATTTTCAACCATTTTTCATCTTAATAACGTGCCAGGATCACCTCTATCAGCGCCACAAGTAATAAGACCAAGAAGATCACTATCTGTAATAGGATTCAGCGGAGAATGATATCGACTCCATCCCCCTTTCAGCCCTATCGGGTCCTGACTGACGAACCAACCACACTCCGGTGCATAATATCTGAACAGATTTTAATGCAGCCCCGTCTCGTCGTCAAAATACTGCCCCGGCAGCCGGTTGCTCATCACTGGCCGGCTCCCGGGGCATCGTCATGTAGTCGTTGTCGTCATACGCAAACTCGCGCTGATACTGTGCCGGATTTTACCCACTGTGAGTTCTATTCATGGGTTGAGGGACGTTCAGTTCGTTTATGCGGCGAATGGATGCCGCAGGCCGGGTTTATTAACGGGATGCCCGTTAAAATTCGGGTGATGAAAGACTGCATCGTGATCACGCTGCAAAATACCCGCGAACTGTGAGGCTGTATTGAAGGGATGAGCATGACTTTTATTAATCAAAAGAAGGTGAAAGCGTGGCTGAAAACCTTTCCGGGGGCGCTGAACGATACCGGAGATATTCCGGTGATTAAGCGGAGCAGGCTCGAAGGCGGGATTTGATGGGGGTTAAATAATAAAAGCCGGGAAGATTTGAGGATCTGTCCCGGCTTTATCTTCAGATATTATTTAATAGCTTTTTAATATCAAAATCACCATATGGACTTAACTTATGATATTTTAGAGATTCCTCTTTAGATATGGAAATTTTATTACCAAACACATCAACTCTTTTACATAAACTTTCAAGACCGTATGTAAAATATACATTTTCAACATCTATAGGGGAAAAGTTACTCTGATGACAAATAACTCTCCAGTCACCATCTTTGTATACCTTTTTATCAAACAAGCCATAAGTATCAATTACAATGGGCGAATAAATTCTTTTTACCTTATTAATCTTTTTTTCTGTAATTTCTGGAGCGGCTGACATATAATCAAATAACTCAGCAACATGCCCAGTTATTATTTTAGATATTATCCTGCCAAAACAATATCTATCTCCATCTAATTTAAAACAAAATATGTCTCCGAGCTTCACAAAGCGCAACATCGTTCTCAGCTTCTTATCCCAGTCCCAAACTTTAAAATAACTCATCCGCATTTCCCCCTATAGGAGCCAACTCCCTTACTATTTTAAGAGTTTTTAAATGCTTGTGCGCTGGGATCTGTTCGCCCATGATCAAATGAATTATATTTATTCTCTCTATTTGTTGAGGAATTTTTTTCACCTATGGTTCCGGTTCTGGTTTTATATTTCTCTATATAATATTGCTCGTAACCTCTGACTTTCCATTAGATTACATTTTCATCAAGTGGCAGCATCCTTCCATTTTCTTTTGATAACCTGCCAGTGCTTTAATGCTCGGCCCTTCGTCGATCCATATCATTAGTAATACCAATGTAATAAGGTTTATTTGCTCCAGGAGCAAATAAACCATAAACACTATAACCTGTCGCATCAACTGGATTCAGGTCTAGCGGATCTATCCAGGTTAATGGGTTATGCTATCTTCCCGACCTCAGAGTTGCTGTTTCCCCTGCCAGACAATCGTGCCATCTTCGGCTAGTAACGCCTAAATACAGGCAACTATATCGCTAAAGAGCACTCACGCTTTATTTAATGGTTGAACATACAATCAAATCACCATGATCATTTTCACATATAAGCCAAGATAGTTCATGATCTGCAACATAATATTCAAAATATCTGCAATTTTCTATAATTTCAGGCAGGGAGTTAAGAGGAACGTTATATACATATATTTGCTCATTATCTTCATCAGCAATCAAAAATATATGTTTGTTGATTACATTGCTTTCATTGAGTTGTTTGCTTACTATTTGTGATATGTTTTTATATCCAGAATTATCGGTATAAGAAAAGACATATTGTCTATGTTTTAATGATAACCACCAGGTTCTAGGATTACCATTAACATATATCTCTTTTATCTCAGAAACGATTTGTTCGGGTTTATCGACACGATAGTCATGAATACCGAGATTTTTAATCGCATTCTCCAGTTCGATTCTAAGTTCAGACATATTTGAATTTAACATTTATCATCTCCCTTAGAGTCAGAGCGATGCGGATGTTGTGGGCCATCATAAGTAATATTACCTCTATTAGCTCCTCCGGAACCTCTTTTTCCTGCGGATTGCCAACCAACATGTGGTTTATCATGCCCTGCTGTCACATCCATATCTGCATGAGGTGCATCATAAGCAACTTTAGCCCCATTTGGACCTTTAAACTCAACAACAGTACCAGTTTTGGGATCGACTTTCGAGAAAGTGACATCCTCAGGGTTTGTCATACCCGCATTTTCAAATCCGGTTCTCCTTGCCGCATCAAAATTAGATTGATGCTCCAGGATAGCAAGTCCTAAAGGATCGATCCATCTAATCGGATTCGGCGCATACTGATAAAGGTTTAACCCGCCCCTTAACCCAATCGGATCCTGACTGACGAACCGTCCACACTCCGGTGCATAATATCTGAACAGATTGTAATGCAGCCCCGTCTCGTCGTCAAAATACTGCCCCGGCAGCCGCAGCGGCTGGTGAAAGTACGCCCCGCTGTTGCTGATGTCCGCCGCATTCTCTCCAAACCCCCTGATATACCCCGCCCACACCAGCGTCCCGTCCGCCACCGTCACCTCCTGCGGCGTGCCCGTCACGTCCGTGTGGTAATACCACACCTGCCTGCTTTCTCCCCGCCCCGTCACGCTCGCCACCGGCGTGTACGGCTGTTCCGCATCGTACAGATAGGTCCGCCAGCCCTGCTGCTGCACGTTCTCCTGCAACAGCCTGAACCCCTCCCACACAAAGTCCGTCCGGCTCCGCGCCGTATGGCCCGTGTGCCGCCCGTACGTCGCCTTGCGGGTTCGCCTCCCCAGCGCATCGTAGCCGTAGTGCGTCTCCGTGTTGCCGCTGATGACCCGCGTCAGCTGCCCCTGCGCGTTCCACTCCAGTTGCTGGTCGCGCCGCGTGGTCAGCTCGCCCCACTCGTTATAACCGTAACGGTCACGACCACAGCCCGGCAGCCGGTTGTTCATCACCGGACCCTGCCCTTCGTTATCCAGCAGGTTGCCCGCCTTATCGTAATAATAACGGTCATGGTCATACATCTGACCTGAGCGCCCGGTCAGGTAACCGCTTCTGTCATAGCTGTACACCACGCTGCCACGCAGGCCGTCGTCAATCGTGCCCACCTCGCCGTGGTTGTTCCAGTAATAGTCCCTCGACGTCACGCAGCCCTGCCGCGCCGGGCGCTGGCCGGGAAGAACAGGGGCACTGCCGGGCGCCAGACTGCGCTGCCAGCTCAGCAGCCCGTCGTCGTCGTAGCCGCTGTACGTCGCAAGCTGCCCCTGCGTGCGCATTATCTGACGGTGCAGGCTGTCGCGCTCATACTCGCTCACCGTCAGGCCGTCCAGCGCCGTCTGTAACAGATGCCCGCTCCCGTAATACAGATGCGTCAGGTGCTGCCCGTCCGGCAGCGTGATGTCCGTCGGGTTGCCCAGCGCATCGCGCTGATAACGTATGCTGCCGTTCCCCGCGTGCTCCGCCGTCAGCCAGCCGCTGCGGTCATACTCAAAACGCACCGTGTCGGCCTGCATCCGGTGCTGCTGTTGCCCCGCCTCCGTGGGCGTGAGCGTCACTGCCGTTATCTGGTCCAGCCGGTTGTAGCTGAACGTCCGCTGGCCGTGTTCATTCTCCGTCCGTAACAGACGGCCCAGCGCATCCCGCTGCTGCGTCTCCCGCCGCACGCCGCCCTGCGTGCCCGTGGTCTGTATCGCCGTCAGATAACCGCTGTCGTCCAGGATAAAAGTACGGCTCAGTCCGTCCGGGCGCACCTCACGCACCAGCCTGCCGTCCGCATCGTGACTGAACCGGTACTGCGCCCCGTTGCCGTTGGTCAGCGCGGTCACCCGGCCTTCCGGCGTGTACTGCCAGCGCGTCTCGCGCTTCTCCTCATCCGTGTGCGCCGCCAGCAGACCGCGCGGCGTATACCGCCAGCTCTCCACGCTCCCCGTGATGCGCCGGTGGCTGCTCATCAGCCCCAGCGCATTCCAGGTATACCTGTCCTGCTGTTTCCCCGGTGAGTTCACCGTCTCCGGCAACCCAAGTCGGTTGTAGCTGATGCGTACCACCTTCCCTTCCGCGTCCGTCACCCGCGTCAGGTTGCCGTCCTCATCGTGGTCATATCCTGTGCTGCGCCCTGAACAGTCGGTGTACCGCGTCATCTGCCCCCGGCTGTCGAACGCCGTCACCACCGTGCCGCCCGCCGCATCCGTCCGGCTGCACATCTGCCCCTGTTCATCGTAAGCGTACTGCGTCACCCGCCCTTCCGGGTCCGTCTCCTGCACTGGCTGGCCGTGGGCGTTGTACTGCGTTTTCCAGACAGCGTCATCGTCCAGCGCCGTGCGCGTGATTTCGTCGAACTCGCCGTTCCACTGCGTCTGCGTCACCCGGCCTTCCGGATCTGTCGTCTTCACCACCCGGTTCTGGATGTCATATTCATACGCCACCGTGCGACCGCCGGGCAGCTCAATGTTGACAGGGAAGTGGTCTTCGTTGTACGTGAAGCGGTACATTCCACCGCCCGGCGTCCGGTGCGCGGTGATATACGTCTCCCTGTCGTACCACCACTGCCATGACTCCCCCTGCCTGCCGGTGACGGTGGTGGTGCCTGCGGCAAAATCATAGTCAAAGCGGTAATGTTCACCGTCACTGGTGTCGTGCTCCGTCACGCGCGGCGCGCCGTCGAGTTCCTGCCAGCGGTAGCGGCAGGTGAACCCCGCCGCATTGCTGTGCGCCGTCATCAGCCCGTTTTCATAAGCAAACTGCCGCACCAGCGTTCCCGCCCGGTTCACCACGCCGGTCAGTTGACCGTTATCGTCATACCGGTACTCTACCAGGTTGCCACGGGTGCCGCCCTGCACCAGTTCAATTCGCGACAGCCGCTCCCCTGCCGGGGTCTGTGTGCGGTGCAGTAACAGGTGATGCCCGCTGCTGGAGGCTATCCGTACCAGTCTGCCTCCTTCGTGCCCGAAGACAATGCGCTGGCGGTGCGGCGTCTCCATAAACAGCAGGTATGCCATGCCGTCACTGTCAAAATCACCAAATACGTAATAGCTGCGATCGGTGTAATGCAGCACGTAACGCCCGTCATGCAGGCGGCTGAGGTATAACTGTTCTTCCGGGTCAAATATCTGGTGGCCGGGCGTCAGCATCGTTTTCGGGTAACACAGTTCCCGCCCCTGTACGCCGGTCAGCGTGATGTGTTCATCGTCCTCGCGCAGGCTGGTTTCCCAGTTCAGCCGCCAGCCCCGTCCCAACAGTCCCACGGTTTCCAGGTGGCTGGCGTAAAAACGCGAGCAGGTGACCGGCAGGCGACCGGGCAGGGTGAAGTCCGTTTCCGGCAGCAGGATTTTCTGCCCGGTGGTCACATCCACCGGATTGCTGAACAGCCCGCTGATAGCCTCACCCACGGCCATCCCGACAAGCTCCCCGCCGATAAACTTAGCGGCACATTTAGTGCCAAATTTCGTCCCCAGCTTTGCCGCTTGCCGCCACGCCCCGGCCAGCCCGCCGAGCAGACTCGCCACGACAAACAATACATCCACCACCTTGCGCAGCCAGTCCGGAATTTCAGAACTGATTTCCAGTACCGTCTGTGTGCCGCCGCCGAGAAACACATTCGGCGAACCGTCTTCAATCACCGCATCGCATTCGGTGTGGTCATCCTTACGGGCGGCGGGCTGGCTGTTAATGTAGATATTTTCCGACCCCTGGGCGATGCGTTTTTCTGCGATATGGTTATCGCATTTCACCGTACTCAGTACCGCGCGCGCCGCCGGGCGACTGTTGGTGCTGACATTCTCCGAACCGGTGAGGATTTTTCCTGCCGTGTGGTGGATGGAGCGCCCGATGGCTTCGCCCAGTTGCAATACCCCGGAGGCTATTTGATCGGCCATAAAACCCAGAATCAGCCCGGCAAGAAAACCGCAGCTAAAGAAGGCAAAGGCGGCAAGCGCGATAATGGCGATGCCGATGATAGCGCCGATAAGAAACCCGGCGAGCGCGCTGGTGTGGTAGATAGGATCATCCACACGGGCTGCTTCATACATGGTCACACCTCCGTGTGATTATTCGTTTTTATCCGGCTGAAAGCCTGCCAGCCAGGTGTTCCAGAGTAGGTCTGCTTTATCATCAAAAGGACGGGGACTGGTCAGGGTGAAGACCAGTACCTTGCCAGGGGTTGCAATAAACCCGGCCTGACGCTGGTACACTTCCGTTTTCCCGGATTTATGGGTGGCGGCAATTTGTTCCCCCATAAGGGCATTATTGCCCGTTCCTGCCTGTGCAGGCGCTCGCGACAATACCCGGTGCTGACCGAGATTTTTTTTCATCAGCGCAATCTGGCGGTCAATATAGGCGGGCAGGTCTTCATCAGGTTTTAGCGTATCGCGGGAAATATTCAGACTGGGCGATGTTCGTTCATTGCCCTCCAGGATAAAAATATTGACGCTGCGATCCGTAAATGTTTCAGGCAGGACAAAACACCCTTCCTGTATGCGGTATGGTCGATCCATGAGAACTCCAGGTTTAATTCAGATCATTCAGAGGTGGGAAGAGGGGCAATATCATCGGCGGTTACGGCTGTGCCGCCATCCGGGTTCATATCAATACCTTTACCAATCAGTTGCATGACATCGCTGGTATGTAACATCAGTTGCTTGCCACAAAACTCAATGGAGCCGTCCTTATGTAAAACAAGCGCCGCATTGCCGCAGCGAAGCGTGAATTGATCGCCGACATCTAAACGATAAGTGGTGCCGATATTGATCGTCTGCGCCAGTTTTACGGAAAGGCCGTCATTCTTCGTTACCGTGGTGTTTCTGTCCTCACCAATACTGTTGGTTTCATTTTTAATAATGGTTTTAGTGCGATCCACCATTACCGTATGTGTTTCATTATTCTTCACCGTGGTGTTGAGATCTTTTTCCGCGTGGAACTTCACTTCCTCCGCGCCGGTTTTGTCGTCAAAACGCAGCATGTTGCCGTTCGTTGGCCCGCCATACAGCGAGTGGCTGAAGATCCCGCTCTGCGACGCCATTCCCGGCAGTCCCCACGGTGGCATGGTGTCCTGGTTGTAGGTCCGCCCCACGATGATCGGCAGATCCGGATCGCCGTTTTTGAAATCCACCAGCACTTCCTGGCCGATACGCGGGATCTGGATCATCCCGAAGCCTTTGCCCGCCCATGGGTAGCTGACGCGTATCCAGCAGGAGCTGTTTTCATCCCGTTTGCCGTAACGGTCCCAGCCAAACTGCACCTTTACCCGCCCGTATTGATCGGTCCAGATTTCCTGGCCCGACGGGCCGGTGACGATGGCGCTCTGCGGCCCTTTGGTGTGGGGTTTGCTGATGGTTCGCTGCGGGCGGTACACCTCGCGGGTGGGGTGCAGTTCAAACGTGGTGACATAGGTAAAATGCTGGTTTTGCCCGCTGTGCTGCGCATTGTCCCGTAAAAACAGCGTGGTCTGTACCAGCAGGTACTCTTGGTTGACCTCTGCCGTCGGATGATTCATCAACGTAAAGGTGTAGCCAGTCATGAGGGTGCGGATATTCCCAGCCCCGCCAGCCCGGCTGCCGGGGCTGCGCTGCGCTTCCATACGAATGCGCGTCAGCATCTCGCCTTCACTCTTGTCGAAGTAGTCTCCCGGCCACTCATAATGCTCGTAGGTGGCATGACCGGTTTCACGCGGGTTTGCCACCGTGTTTGCCAGCAATGAACGTGGCTTCGTAAAATCGAAATCATCCAGCACCCACTGTCCAGTCCGCAGACTCTCGTTTGCCGTGATAGTGTGGATAAACTCCTTATCCAGCTTCAGCCCTTCCTGGTGCCACTCGACCAGCGGCGAGTCCGGACATGCTTTATGAGCGCTGATGGCATCCGCCAGCACCAGCGTGTGACTGTTCTCGCTGTGCTCAAACCACCAGTAGATGCCCCACTCCTGCATCAGTCGCTGAAGAAAATCAAAATCAGTTTCACCGTACTGTACCTGCCAGGTGCGTACCGGGTAGCTTTCCACCAGCCGCTTTTCCACCGGGTAGGGATATTCCGCCAGCACTTCATCCAGAATATCCACCACGGTTTTATTCTGGAATGCTTTGTAGTCGCTGGTGTGGGTCAGCAGTTTTACCCACGGCTCCATACGCAGCTCATAGGTAACCGAACGCCCTTCATGGCCCACCACCCGCGCCGCCGTGACCAGCCCGCTGATATGTCGTTTACCGCCACCATCCAGTTCGATATTGACGCACAGATCTTTGCCCACCATGGCTTTGAGCGGCAGGTTGGCTGCGGGGGAGACATAGCCCAGATTCAGGGTGTCGGGCGTTTTTAGCTGTACAATGTAGGTAAACAGGCTGCCAAGTTTCTCCGAACCATTTATACCGGCAAAAAGCAGCATCTGCGGCGGCACAGCGCTGCCGCTGACCGTGACGTTATGCGCTCCCGGCCCGCCGGCAGCAAGCGACGCCGCCGCATCCTGGGCGGCACTAACTATATCCGATATCCCCGCCGCCGCTGCGGCGGCCTGCGCTGCGGTTACTGCCGCTTTTACCAGCCCTGACGGCTCCGGCAGCGCACCAAACAGCTCCGCCGCTGCCTGTTCTGCCATCTGTTCGGCTGCATCAGCAACACCGGTTGCGGCTGAACCTGTGCTCGTATCGCCACTTTCGCCGGTTATTGGCGGCGTGGTGATGACGGGTCCACCATTTCCAGCTGGTTTATTACCCGTAGATACAAAACTCATGATATTTACTCCTTAAATATCGGATTAAAATAAAGCCCCTGGCGGCCAGAAAAAATAAGAAATAGCCTGCCACTGCCCATTTTTATAATGAAAGAAACATGTCAAATTTAAATCCTTATTCAAATTCCAGAATATTTCCTTTATCTGAATTTTTCTGAATTCAGGATTCGTTGAACGATAAGTATTTTCAATGCCAATGGAATACTCTCCGACAAATTTGTAACGAGGATTTATAAACTCACGTGTCGGACGACCATATTTTTAATAAAAAAGCCTCAGACTCTCCGTTCTTTATATAACTTCTTTGCTCATATACTGGAGGCTGAGCAAAATATCCCCCCCTGTGGTAGCGATTAGCAATAACGACATCAAAGCAAAAAAAACTGTTCATTTTTTTAACTCCGCAAGCGAGAAACTGGCATCAGGAATTATTACATTTAATTGTACAGGAATATCATTCAGATAATGTTCCCGAAGTTCTGTTCCAATATTCATCACTCCATCAATATCCCAACCATATATATCATTTGCCACTCTTAACTCATTCGATGGAAATCTTTCCCCTTTGGTTAAAGACAAATAATTGGTATCAAAATTCTCAGGTGGTTTTGGCAGGTCATACTCATCTTCAAGATATAAAAGTGTGTGACCTATCTCATGCTCTACTGATGTTCTGAAGCAGAATGAGAATATCTCTTCATTATTATAGCAAACTAGAATACAGCACCGGGTGGCCAAAAAATATAAGAGAACACTCGCCACTGCTCGTCCTTATAATGAAACCAGCATGTCAAATTCAAATCATCATGGAGATGCCAGAACATTTCTTTAATCGGTACATTGCTATATCTGGGATCCGTTGACCTATAGGTTTTTTCCAGCCCAATATAATACTCACCAATAAACATATAGCGAGGCCTGACAAATTCATGTTCAGGCCTGCCATATTTTTCAACAAAAGAAGCATCAACCTCTCCGCTTTGTATATTATTTTTTTCATAATACTGAGTTGCCTGATCATCTTTTTTTGTTACATTTACCAGCTCGTATTTCATGCCATTTAGCGCAGTGACAGAGGGTTGAAGGGGGGGATTAAACATTACGCCATGCATCAGAAAATGAATGAGCAGAATACCTGTTTGTATCATTTATCTACACTCATAACTGTAAAGTAAGTATCAGGGATTATTACATTCAGAAATGTGTTAACATGTTCCAGGTAACGACTTCGAAGCTCCATTCCAATATTCATTAATGCGGCAGCATCCGATCTATATGCCGTTGTTGCTTTGCCTGATTTATCCAGAGCATACTCATCATCAAGATAACCAATCATATGTCCAATTTCATGAGGTACATTTATCTGGTTAGAGCAAACTGTCTGGGCTGGATCAAGACATTTCCGCACTGCGACCACATCCTCGGAATCAATATGGAGGATACGAGAACCCCAGATAACATAAGTCCTTACATCATCCCCTGGTCTCACTTTCAATGCAGTCACATCCCAGTGCTCGCCATGATTGACAGGGATCATCTGTATATCAAATGGCAGAGGCTTCCCCTGAAACTTCCTGGCGAAATCTGAACTTCCTGAAACAGAAAAAAATATTTTACCATTCCATTCGGAACAAACTGTCGTATAAACATTAATGATAAACAATGATTTTTCTATAAACGTCCAGTCGTCCTTCACATCGCTATTTTTAACCCATGTATATTTACATTTTAGCAATAATGAAATAGCTCCCGTTTCACTATTTATGACAAATTCACCTCTATCACCGTAATCGTTTTTGATAAATTCCCCGTCTATCTTTGTTCTGGAAAAATATTCAGCCAATGGGCTATGAGGGTCAAACTGTAACTTACTCATTCGATTTCCTTAGGGATCCCCGAAGCATATCGCGTTGATGCCATACCTTTTATCTTCGGACATCACCTGAATTATCAACTTCCGTGATATGCCGCAGCGCATCCACATACCGCCCTTCACTGTTCTGCTGCCAGAACCAGCCTTGCCCTGGCAGGTAACGTATGCCCGGTAGATCCAACTATCCCGCTATTCATCTGTACAGCCCAGCCCCCGACGCTGTACCACTTCACTGGCAAATGTCGCGTCAGTTTTTTTCATTATTTCTTGTTGTATTTTTTGCAACTGCGGAAATATAACTCTCTCACATTTATTTATTTCCCATATATCACCAGTTTGAGAACTTACTGAAAACAGTCCCCAATAATCTATTGCTCCGGCAGTCGGTGTATCATAGCCAAGGCTAAAATCATAATATCCCGGATGGGGAGGATTTCCGTGTTTATCCTGCAAATCACCGTCAACAAAAACGCCATCCAGCGATAAATCATATTTTTGATATTTAAGTGCAATAATGAGTAGTTTTTCTGCCTGTGCTTTCGTCATTCCACCGCGATTTATATCTGACAAATTAAATTCAGATACAACCACTTGGGCATAACAGAACTCAGATATAAAGAGAAAAAAAACAAGCATTATTTTACGGGGCATGCTATTCTCCGACCGACCATAATAATTATTCCAGCAGTTATCCTGGCGTAATTATCCGTACCACCAGTAATATGAGATCCTGAATTAAACCCAGCAGCTACCAGAGCTTCAGAGAAGGCCAGAGCATCTTTTTCCCCCCGAGCAGCGTCACCATACTTGACAGCAAAAGATCGCGCACAAACTGAAAACGAAGAAAAATAGCCACCCAAGTTTTGTTACTATCCTTTGGATGAACCCGACCTGACTGAAATGATGCAGGAGCCTGGAGAGAAAAGTAATTATTATATTCCCTGGCAATACGACCTGTACCATATTGACTTTCGGCAGCAGCAAGACCCAGTATATTCTCTACCGGTACGTCAAGCTCTTTTGCAATTATTTCACAAACCTTCATGTGCTCCTGGACAAATCTTACCGCGCCCACGTTATTACACGCTTTATCATAATTACCCATTTCTTCATTCCTTAGCAGGTGTTTTTAAAACCACCATGCTCATTATTTCTCCGCCAGCCTTGCCCTGACAAGTAACGTATGCCCGATAGCTCCAACTACCCCGCTATTCATCTGTACAACCCAGCCCCCGGCGCTGTACCACTTCACTGGCAAATGTCGCGCCAGTTTTTTTCATTATTTCTTGTTGTATTTTTTGTAGCGCCGGAAATGATATTCTCTCACATGAATATTCTTCCCAGATATCTCCTGTTTTCGGACTGACGGAGAATAATCCCCAGATATCCGTAGCACCGGCAGAAGGAGAGTCATAGCCCACACCAAAGCTATAATATCCAGAATGAAATGGTTTACCCTGATCATTTTTTAAGGCCTCGTCCATAAAAACGCCAGGCAATGTAATATTATATTTTTTATTTTTTAATGATAAAACCAATAATGCCTGAGCCTGTGTCTCGGTAAGCCCTTCCTGATTTAATTTAGTCAAATCAAACACCGGGATATTTGATACAAGAACCTGGGCATAACTGCTCACGGATAAAATAGTAAACAAAAGCAATGACACTATTTTACTGAACATGCCATTCTCCGCTTAACCATACCAATCATAGCCACCTGTTCACTGGCGTATCCGGTATGCCCTCCATTACTACTTTTACCTGAATTAAATCGTGACTCAATCAATGCTTGTGCAAATTGTTTAGGGTCCTTTATCTTTCTGACTGCACTACCAAACCTGATGGCGAATGATTTCGCGCAATTTAAAAAAGACGTATAGGTGGCAACCCACACGTCGTGACTTCCCTGAGGATGAACTTTACTCAACTGCAATGGTGCCGGACCATGCATTGAAAAAAAATTATTATATTCAGTTGCAATCCTTCCCTGCCCATAACGACTTTCCTTTGCTGCAACCGCCAGTATAAATTCCACTGGCACTTCAAGTTGATTAGCGATTATCTCACAATCATTCTTATATTTTTGAATAAACCTTACCGCCTCTGTGTTATTACACGCTTTATCATAAGCACCCATTTCTTCATTCCTTAGCAGGTGTTTTTAAAACCACCATGTTCATTATTTCTCCACCAGTCGCAGCGCATCCACATACCGCCCTTCACTGTTCTGCTGCCAGAACCAGCCTTGCCCCGATGTTGCCTGCCCCAGCGTCTTACCCGGCCAGCCCGGCCACGGCAGATAACGCACGCCCGGCAGTTCTACTACCGGTGCTTCATCCGGCAGCCCGGTCAGTTCCCGGCTGCGCTGCGATGTACGTCGTAACCCACGCAGCCACTGCGCCCACCACGGCCCCGGCTGCCACATCGCCCATAGCTGGTCCACCTGCTCCGTCAGCCGCCCGCGCCGCATCGTGTCCGGCGTGATATGCTGCGCCGCCAGCCTCGCCAGCCAGTACAGCCAGCCCTGCGTCTCCTGCAAACTCTCGTCCAGCCACTCCCGACCGCAGCGCTGGTAAATCACCAGCGGCCACGGGCGTCCCACGCTATCCCGTGACGCCATCAGCACTCCGGTCAGCCAGTCAGTCGTCCCCCCCATCGGCAAAAATCCCGGCGACATTACAAAGCTCCACGGCAGCGGATGGTGTTCCGGCGCGGGCATATCATGTTCGCCACGCGGCGACAGGTGCATCCAGCCGTCACGCTCTTCATCTGTCGTCTGGCCTCCCGGCAACACGATATGCCGCCCGCTGCCCACCCACGTCTGGCGGTTCAGCCAGTCCTGCCATATTCGTCCCTCTTCAGCGCCCACCCGCCAGCGCACATAGTCGCGCTGGTCCGGCAGCCTGCCGAACATCGCCGGGGCTGATACCACCGCTGGCCGGCGCATTACAACGCCCTCGCCGGACAACTGAAGTTCTGCAACAGCTCCCGGCTGACCGGGTTAAAATCCCGCCCGGCGGTGATTTCCAGCACCACCCGGCGACCGTCAAAATCATATTCCACCAGTTGTCGCCCCCGCACCGCCGTTTCCTGCACCTTTCCGGCGTCCAGCAGATGAAACAGCGCCCACGGCCCGCCGGTCAGTAGCGTTGAGGTGTCCTGGCGAATACGCGGGCTGGCGGTGATTTCCGCCATCGAGCCGTTGCGCGGTCCCGGCCACGTCACTTTCAGGGGCCGGTCCGGACCATGGGCGTAGCGCAGCACCTGGCCGTCGATATCAATCACCAGTTCCGTGATGGCCGGGTCCATATCCACCACGCTAATCTGCATCGACCAGGAAAATTTTTTCCCGCCCTCGCTGTTAAAAAATACGCTGCGGATCTGCTTCGCCTGCTGAAACGGCGTTAAATCCGGCCCCTGCAACGTCATGTTGCCTTCGGTCGGTTTGTAGCG
Source organism: Salmonella sp. NW645 (assembly GCF_051703725.1). Classification (NCBI taxonomy): domain Bacteria; kingdom Pseudomonadati; phylum Pseudomonadota; class Gammaproteobacteria; order Enterobacterales; family Enterobacteriaceae; genus Salmonella; species Salmonella sp. NW645. The sequence continues at coordinate 437,570 of NZ_JAMMKR010000003.1, forward strand.
CCACGGATCGCTGGCGGTATCCACCAGCGGAGCCAGTTGTTTGCTCCAGAAAGCATCCAGTACGCCACCGCTGGCGAAGATGCGGTTAAAGTCCTCGGCGCTGACCTCCTGCGGACTGTCGGCGAACGGATAGCGCCCGTCGATGGCGTCACGGCAGTCGTCGCCCATCATCGCCTCCATCTGGGTGTTCAGCACGTCGCCGGTCCCGGCGTTGATTTTGCGCGTTCCCTGCTTCGTCAGATCCAGCAGGATGTTTTTCAGCGGCGCAGGCAGTTTCGCCGCCTCCAGTTGCAACTTGTCTGCGGCAGTAATGCGCGCTGGCAACGTCCCCGCCGCCAGCGCGCTATCAGCAATGGTCAGTTGGGTGTAATACTCGTTGAGCATGGTCAGCAGCGAAGCGATCTGCATCGTCCCACCGCCGCTCTGTCCGCCGTCCGTTCGCCCGGCAATGACCTCGCGCAGCGCGGCGAAACGGTCATCCACCAGCGTTTTTTCCAGCCGTTCTTCCGGGTGAATATCCTGGAACAGTTTTGCCGTCTGTACCACTTTCCCCGCGTTACCGGATGCGCGCTGCGCCAGTTGTTTCTGTCTGGCCTGCGGGTCCGGCGGCGGCACCAGCGTGGTCTGCTCCACCACCGCTTTTCCCAGCCGCATCAGCGGTGAGTCCGGCGACGCCAGGGTGCGCAGCACCTGTAAATCATAGGCCAGGCCGGAACTGCCCTCTTCCCCGGCACTGTTGATACTATGGATACTGTCCAGAAAATCCTGCCAGCGGCGGGCATATTCCGTCAGGTACAAACGGCGGACTTCGCGGGCGACAGACTGCTCCTGCCCCGGTATCTGGCTGCGCAGGCTGTCAGTCAGCTTTTTTGGCGTACTCTCCCGGCCCATCACCCAGCCATCGTTCGCCGTCGCCGCCGCCACAAATTCCGGTAATCGTTTGTCGAACAGCTCCCGGTAACCTTCACGGGTAAAAATACCCGGCACGCCCCGATCCAACGGCGCGCCGTTGCTACGCACAAACACCGTTCCCGCATCCGCGCCGACGGCGCGTACCAGCGTGAACTCCTGCGGCGCTTCGCTCTCCATTGCCGCCAGCGCCCGCGCATAGATACGCTCGGTACTGGTGTGACCGTCGAGGAATGCCCGCGCCTGGCGGATCAGCGCCTCATCTTTCTCATACGGTGAATGCACCACCCGGCTGCCGTCAAACAGCGCTTCGATATGCGTCAGCACGGCGGCGCGCCCGCCGAACCCGGCCACGCTGTCGCTGTTCCCCAGATCGTTAATCACCCACGACTGGATCTCCGCCGCGTTGTATTTATCTTCGTGATCTTTATCCAGATTCAGTAGCAGATAGATGCGCAGGGCATCGTAGGCCGCTTTACTGTCCTGACGGGCAATGGCGTCCGCCAGCACATACTCCATCCGTTTCACCAGCGGCGGCAGCAGCAGTTGATCCAGCAGACGGTTGTACAGCGACGCCACGCTGTCGGTTACCGGCGGTACGCTGTACAGGCCGTAGCGCCAGGTCAGCGGCGGCGCGTCCGGGTCCAGTTCCGGCCAGGCGGACAGTTCCCTTGCGCTGTCCAGCAGTGCCGGGACGGGAGCCATCGCCGGTTTACCGGTGTAGGCTTTCACTTCACCATCCAGCCGGGTCGCGCGGGCGCTGATTTCATTCAGATAGTCGCCGTTGGTCTGCTGGCTGGTCTGCATCCCCTGCCACAGCAGGAATGCCAGCACCAGTACCAGCAGGTGCCCGCCGAGGCGCAGCAGGCGGTAACGCCAGGCCCACTGGAGGTTTGGCTCCACCAGGTGCGCTTCACGGAAAATAAACTGCGTCAGCAGGTCATGCAGAAAGTAGCTGCGGTTGCCGTCCGGCAGAGCGTGTGGGAGAGAGGTGGAGGATTCGCCACGGGCGGTTTTTATCGCCCGGACAAAGCGCTGCCAGATACTCAACTGGTCGGCCACGGCGTCGGCCTGCGCCTGCGCGGCGCTGGTGAAAAAGACCCCGCGCAGCGTGTTATTCAGTTGCGTGGCATCGAATTTTGAATCGAGGAAGATCTGTTCAATAGCCTCCAGCAACGGCTCGCCGAGGGCGGCGAACTCACGCGGGAAGGTATACAGCCGCTGGCGGCTTTTAAGGTCGTACTCTTCCTGTAACCGGGTATCCAGTCCCTGATCCAGCCGCAGCGTCAGGCGTGCCAGCTCCTGCGCGCAGGCGGCGTGCAGCGCCTGCGGGTCGCCCGCTTTTCGCCTGCGGCTGTACGGCAGCGAGAAGCCCCAGATTTGTGCGCGAAGATGGCTGGTCAGCGTGCGAAAATAGTCACTGAAGCCCGGCAACAGATCCATTTTGGTGACCACCAGATAGACCGGGAAGCGAATGCCCAGCGTCTCACGCAAATCGGCCAGCCGTGCACGTAAGGCAGCGCAGGCCGCCAGGCGTTCCGCCGGTGACTGCGCGGTTAAATCCGCCACGTTTAGCGTCAGGATCACGCCGTTAAGCGGCGCGCCGGGGCGATGTTTACGCAGCAGACCGAGAAAGCCCTGCCACTCTCCGGCGTTACGCTGCGCGGCGCTCACTTCTCGGCCGTCATCGTGGCGGGCGTAGCGTCCGGCCGTATCAATCAACACTGCTTCGTTGGTAAACCACCAGTCGCAGTGTAGCGTGCCGCCACCCGGCACCGTCAGGATGCGCGAGGTCTGCTCCATTTGCTCCGCCAGCGGGAACTGCAATCCGGTGTTCAGCAGGGCCGTGGTTTTGCCATCGCCGGGACTGCCGACCACCATGAACCACGGCAGCTCATACAGAAAGCGTTTTCCCTCGAAGATTTTACGCCAGCCGGGCATGTCCACCCGCAACTGCCGCAGTTGCCGGATGGCCTGCGTGACAATATGGTTGACGGTGCGCAGGTCGGCTTTGATCTCGCCAGCCACCGGTACCTCTTCCCCGCGCGGATGCAGGAAGCGACGCAGCAGTTGTTCATCCATACGCAGCGCACGCCACAGCCGGTACAGGCCGTACAGCGCGTACATCAGCAGGATGAAACCAATTAATGTCAGGCGGACCCACAGCGGCGCAAACGGATGGACATCGCCCAGGGCCAGCAGCGGTGTGACGAAGCCAATCGCCAGGCACAGGACACTGATGCCGATGATACTCATCGACCAGTTGACCAGCCACAGTACCAGCAACATCAGCAACAGGGCAATGGTCACTACCCGGCTACCCACGGAGGCCAGCGGGCGCAGGGTATCAAATGACACCAGCGGCCCGACAAACCAGACCAGCAGCGCCAGAACCAGAACGCCCACAACTGCCAGCGCGCGCCGGGAAAAAAGCAGACTAAGAAATTTTTGCATTATATTTCGACTCGCCACCCAATAATCAATATTTTAAAATCCCCTGGATAAAGTAATATAACCATTAAATCTTACAGAACACTCATCAGCATTCATGAAGCTGGATGCAATGAAAATATCTTTTTCTTTATCTTTGTTAATATAGGTATATTTTGCCACGATAGATTTAACCTGATTTTCATAGTAACTATCGGAATAGGATTTTTTATCTAATATTGCCACTTTATTTTTGGCCTTATCTTTTTCATAATCCATCCTGGCCAGAGATTCTGCATAGACCTTAGATACACTTTGTTTTATCCTTTATAATAGTAGCGACATCTATATTCAGGTCATTTTTTATGGCATCAAATAACGATGACTCCATTGATGCTCCAACCGTAGCACACCCATAATCCTGCGCATAAGAAATGGCAGGAATACCCACCAACAGACAGACCATCACCTTAAACATATCAATCCTTTACCACCAAGACTTTACCACCAATACTTTATCTGAACTGGCAGCGATAACATTATTACAGGGTATACCTGTCATACTTCAGGCTGCATGTGCGTTGGCTTTACTCGCTCACCCCAGTCACGAACTAATGTACGCTCCTGGGGATTCATTCCCTTGCCGCCTTGATGCAACTTGAATGATTTTATATATTACAGGGATACTCTATTAATTTATTTATGATAAGTTCAGCCGCGCGAGAATTCAGTTCCTCATTGGTTTTATTTTTAAGAGAAACATAGACAATTTCATTTAATGTTAGCGTCTTAAATAAATCGTATCCACACCATAGTTTTTTCTCCGTTGCATCCTCCACGCCAAGCAGATAGATACCCGCCCTGAGTTTATCCAGTTGATTACCAGATACCCAAAATTTAAAAAAGTCATTACCTGAAAGATTAAGCGCATCCGGCGTCAGGGATAACACAGGAGATGACCGGGAAGCAATTTTTACGGAGGGTTCAGTCCCCTGACAGGGGAAATTTTTAACTAATGCTTCCTCTATCAGCACCGAAGCTCTTGCATCAGGCTTTTTCACAGAGTACCGATCAAGCCAGGCCAGCACAGTATGGTTTATTGTTATACTGTCAACCTGACCATATCCACACCACGTCTTACCTTCTGTGGCATCCGCTACCCCCAACACATACATCAGTGTATTGTCTTTTTTCTGTACGTTGTCAATGGCATAAAATTTCAGAAAATCCTGCGTACTGAGATTGACATTATCGGGGGAAATGAATCCTGCGTTAATCAGGGACCCGGCAAAAACGCCACCGGGTAATAAACAACATAAAATGATCAAAAAAACACGGATAGATCGTTTTATGTGATATGTCGCTGAGATCCGATAATAATCCCCCGTCACGCCACATATTGCCGAATGATGAGACACATCATAGGTCGATTTTTTTATCATTCATTCACTCCACTACCAGAATTTCCACCCGACGGTTTTTCGCCCGCCCGGCTTTACTGCCGTTATCCGCCACCGGCACCGTATCGCCCTTGCCGACGATATGTACCCGTCCGGCAGGTACGCCGCCGGAGGTCAGCAACGCCGCAACTTCCGCCGCCCGTTTTTCCGACAGCACCAGGTTGGATGGGAATTCAGCCGAATGAATGGGCTGGCTGTCAGTGTGACCCGTTACAGTGACTGCGCCGCCCACGCGGGCGATTTCCCGCGCCGCTTTGTTAATCACTGGCCGGATTGCGTCACTCACCGTTTTTTGTCCCGGTACAAACATGGCGTCGCCACGGAAGACCACCCTACTGTGCTGGTCATCTTCGTCCACGGTCAGCAGGCCACGGGCGATTTCGTTTGCCAGCAGGATTTTCAGCCGCAGCTTATGAACCGGCACGGGCGGCGGCGGCAGTTTTATACCAATCGCATCAATATGCTGTTGTACGGTGACGGTCTGCACATCCATCCGGTGGCTGTAAAGGCCAAACAGCGTCAGCATCGCCAACAGGGCTATCCCGGCGCTCAGCCAGACCGGCACCCGGCGCATCCGCCGCAGTCGTCCGCTTATCGCCCCCTGAAAGTCAGGCGAGAGCGCGGGCATGACCGGATCGCGACGCTGTGAAAGCTGTGTCAGCAGTTGCTGACGAATATTGTCCAGTTGCTTACGCCCGTCTGGCTGCACGCTGTAGCGGCCTTCAAATCCCAGCCCCAGCAGGTGGTAGATAACCTCCAGTACGTTGCCATGTTTCTGGAAGCTGGCCGCCAGACGCCCGATGATCTGGAAAAGTTTTATCCCGCCTTCGCTTTCACCATGAAATGTTACCAGCAGGCTTTTTCCGGCCCAGACGCCGCGCCGTCCCCAGGTTGTGTTATTGGCGGCTTCATCAAGCGCCGTACACAGGCAGTAACGTACCGCCAGTACGTGCTCGCGCCGCAGGTTCGCCTGATCGCATAATGTCTGGTACAGATGCATCTCGCGTACCAGCAGATTACGGTAAGGCTCTACCAGGGCCGCATCCAGTTTAGCGGGCATGGCTGCGAGAGCGCACAATAAAGGCCGGGCAGCGGCGAGCAACGGGTTAGCCGCCGCGCTGATTTCAGCCAGCCGGAGTTTGCTGTCCGGACCGTCTTCAACGATGACATTGAGTTCCGTGCGCTGGCTGGTGTGTACCGGCGTTTCATATTCACTGTTCTTATGTTCCGGCGTGGTGGACAAAAAGGACATCATGTCCGCCGCTGGCGGCGTCAGGGTACTGTCTGTCATTTATCGCGCACTCCCCACAGTTCTGTCTCCAGCCCCGGAAATTCCCCGGCGGTATGCATGGCCATCCCGCCGTAACGGGCAATGTGTTCCCACAATGCTCCCTCGCGGCGGATGTCGTAATAGATGTATCCGGCCTGAAACGGGATTTGGCGCGGTGGTACAGGCAAAACCTGCAAAGCCAGCCCCGGCAGATGCGAGCGGATCAGTTCCGGCAGGCGATCGGATGGCCCGATTTTGGTCTGGGCGGCAAAATGTTGCAGTAGCACATCGGTCGGCATTGAAGCCTTTATCGCCAGTACCAGCGTGCTGAAATCGGCAAGATCGGAAGGAGCCACCACCGCATTCAGGATGCCGTAAGTCCCCTCTTTCAGCTCGATGCGCTGCGCGCCCCGGATCAGTACCGCGTTCAGCAGGAACTGCACCTCATCGACCAGTGATTTCAACCCGGCATAGGGCGTCAGGTGTTTGTACTCTTTGTATTCAGCGGGCCGTCGCGTTTGTGGACGCACATAGGTGGAGAGTTCCCCGGCCAGTTCGGACAGGTAGCGATACAACACTTCCGGGGCCAGCGGGGTTTTCGCCAGGTGAATCAACAGCGGCTCAAAGCGATTGAGAATTTGCAGCAGCAGGTAATCGGAGACCTCTGCTGCTTCATGGCCGTGGCTGTCGCTGCCGGTCAGCCGTTCCGCCAGCGAATCGGCCCGCATCCGGATGAGATCGTTGATCCACGACAGCCAGGTACACATCAGTGAACTGGCCTGATAATTAATGATGGGCGGGATCAGGTCGTGGTCGATATCTATCCGCCCGTCAGGGTTCAACCCGGTGATGCGGGTCAACGGCAGGCCAATCCAGGCGCCCGTCACCGCCTTTTCCGGCAGCAGCCGCAGGCGCAGATGACTGAGCTGTAATAACTGCGCGCCACGTCCCAGCGAGTTGGCGTCGCGGATGTCGTGTTCGTGTACCGAGAAACGCGCCAGTGATTCCGGGTTATTGTCAAACGTAGTTTCTTCGCTGTTCGGCGCGCGTACCGGTACCGCCAGACAAATCTGCTGGTTCAGGTGCTCCGGCAGGATGGTCAGCGGCGGCGGCAGCGGGGTATGGTCCGGTGCGTTAAACGGCGTACCGTCAGGAAAAATCCCTGATGCCTCTTTCAGTATCAGTTTACCGATGTTCAGCGCTTCGCCATCAATATTGTAGTGGCTGAATCCCCAGAAAAAGGGGGTCAGCGGCAGGCTGCGGTAATGCATGACGTGTTCCAGATAACGCTCTTGCTGCTGAAACATCTGCGGCAGTAAAAATTGTCCTTCACTCCAGACTACGCGGTCATTCCAGCTCATAATTCATTTATCCCGTTCCGTAATTACAATAGCGCTTTGTTCCAGTTCCGCATCCAACTGCACTTTTCCTTTCCCCGGTATAAAGTTGCTGTACCAGGCTTTTTCCGGGGCTTCCGGGATTTTGTAGGTTACCCGCCAGACCGATTTGGCCAAGTTACGATATCCGGCCAGTACGCCGATTGCCGTGGTCTGCGCATTCAGCGGGCGACGCAGTTTTTTCTCTTCGCCGGGACGCAAAATAAAGCTGTCGCGACGCACTAAATCGTCGGTAAGGACGGATTTGTCGTTGTCATGGAGCGACCAGTAATCGGCTGTCGTGAAAGCGGCGTCATTTTTTAGTTCATAAACACGTATCTCAATGGGCGCGGCCTTCTTCTGATTGTCAGGATTCACCTTATCAGAGGCTTTCACGCTCAGGTCGAGTCGCTGTGATTCGAGGTCAGGTAACGCATCGCTACTGCCGCATCCGGAAAGCAGGAGCAGTGCAAAAGGCATAGCTACCGCACATAACCGCCGAGTGGGGTTACGCCATTTATTCACTGTAAATTCCTTTAAAATCAAAACAATAAATCCGGCCAGATATAAATCTGGCCGGAAAAACAACCGTTAAATTTCTTTGTTGGCCTTGAAGTCGTAGCCTGCGGTGATGGTGCCGCCGCTGCCGCCCTGCTGGTTCTGCACCACGTATTCCTGCTTCACGGTGCTGAAAGAGAGTTCAATTGATTCGCGAGACGCAATTTCCCCTCCCTGGCTTCCGCTGGGCGATACCATTGCAATAATCAGATCTGTGAAGGTGTACTTGAGGTACTCCAGCGGATTGCCGCCAGCCTTACGCATAACCAGAATGGCCTGCGGAATGTGCTTGCCAGAAGAGCAGTATTTGAACAGGTTCGGGCTGGCGCGATCGATGTAATGTTCAAATGAAAGATGAGTAACAGATACTTTACCGGAACCGAGACCGCTACCGGCGTGCATGGTGGATTCCTGATGGATATTCCAGCGCCAGCTCAGTACTTCAATTTCATTTTTGTGTTTGTCATCCATCGACTCACCGTCGATGCCGTCAATTTTCAGAAAAATATCATAAGACATATCTACTATCCTTTTAACTACCTAAATAAAGCCCTGATTTATCTGCTTTATTAGGTGAACAGATTAACTATTACTGTACAGCTCTCTATTACCCATAAATTCATCAGAGCAAGAGAACATATGCTTTTAATATCTTTGAATTTTACTTCTCGACACGCCTTTCAATTAATTCATTTAACTCACTGTCGTGGATAAAATCTATGCACTTCATGGTATTAAAATCTGATGATATCGAGCCATTATATTTCAACCCTGAATATTTTTTCGCAATCTCATCAATTTCATGATAAATCTCCACAGATTGTTTACCATATTCAAGGTAAGCACTGGCCGTAGCTCTGGCATCGTTTTTAACGACATCATCTTTGTATACTAATGCCAGACAATGACTCAGCGCCCAATTTTTTAAGAGTTCCGACTGTGAATATTGTGTGGTCAATGCTTCTTGTGCAAAAGATGGCTGCCATACCAGCATTCCACTTATGCTGAAAGTAACTAATATTAACCATTTCATGGCAGTATCCACAGAGTCCCAACTTCAGGAACAAATGGTCCATTATCTGGGTCATTTAATAAGTGGCACTGATCTGAACAGATACTGCCATTCCATAATGTAACGTGTCCTCTGGCATTGCTCCAGCCATGCCCTTTTACTACGATAATTCCTTTCTTCCCTATAAAGTCACTCTGTTTCGGATTATTAACAATAAGATCAGGCTTGCCCATATTATGAGTAAGATGATCAATCATATCATTCACGCGATAAATATAGAATTTATTATCGGCACCACTAACCTTTGCATACGGGGAGTTACGGGCTATTGGGAATCCTGTCGCATTCAAAACATAGCTCATTCGAATAGGACAGGCATTTTGAAAATAACCACCAGTTATATTTTTCCCAACGTTTCCACCAATAATGCTACCCACATCAGCGACGGAATGATTCACCTTCCTAAAAGCCAGCCACGCTTCATTGAATGAAGGTCTGTTCATTTTGCTTACCCTCTAAAAATTCTGTGTAGCTCATTAATTCTCAACACGTATCTTCATGGACGCCGCTTTCTTCTGATTGTCAGAATTCACCTTGTAAAACGCTTTCACGCTCAGGCCAGGCCGCTGCGATTAGGGGTCAGGTAGCGGCCGCATCCGGAAAGCAGGAGCAGTGCAAAAGGCATAGCTACCGCACATAACCACCGAGTGGGTTACGCCATTTATTCACTGTAAATTCCTTTAAAATCAAAACAATAAAACCAGCCAGACATAACATCTGGCCGGAAAAACAGCCGTTAAATTTCTTTGTTCGCCTTGAAGTCGTAACCTGCGGTGATAGTGCCGCCGCTGCCGCCCTGCTGGTTCTGCACCACGTATTCCTGCTTCACGGTGCTGAAAGAAAGCTCTACCGTTTCACGGGAGGCGATTTCACCATTGTGGCTGCCGCTCGGGGAAACCACGGCGACAATCAGGTCGGTGAAGGTATACTTGAGGTACTCCAGCGGATTGCCGCCAGCCTTACGCATAACCAGAATGGCCTGCGGAATGTGCTTGCCGGAGGCGCAGTATTTGAACAGGTTCGGGCTGGCGCGGTCGATATAGTGATCAAAATCCAGGTTGGTGACGGAGACCTTACCGGAGCCGAGGCCGCTACCGGCGTGCATGGTGGATTCCTGATGGATATTCCAGCGCCAGCTCAGTACTTCAATTTCATTTTTGTGTTTGTCATCCATTGACTCGCCATCAATGCCGTCAATTTTCAAAAAAATGTCATAAGCCATTTTTATATCCTTATTAAGTTTTACTTAAAATAAACCTGATTTTATCTATATCTTTTTGTTTATAGATAAATCATTGCCGTACAGAATCCTTCTCCAATAACTTCAGGAGAACAGAGGACTGTATATTTTTCCGGTACCGATAATGTATTTAGTTATTTTATGAATTTGCATTATTTAATGCATATAAATAATGCTTCATAACTTCCGATAATAAAAACCATAACCTGTACTGAAATTTTCACGTCTCAAATCGCTAATTACAGATAAAAGATACAGACTGGTCTTCTGGCGATCCCTCAAAATTACGAGTCTTACAGCGAGTAGAAGAAGCAGGTATTGGTTGCGTCAACCATATCTGTTCATGACCATAAATACACGAAACCCAATAGCGATCGGTTTCTTTATCGCTAACACGTTCTGTTTCCCATACAGACCAATTTTCACCGTTTACTTTTTTAGTCTCTGGTTTGAGATCCATCAGGTTTTCAGGTTTACCCTGCGTTACCCCAATACTACTTAACCATAAACGCGACATATATCGGGGAGAAAGCTGCCACGCCGCTGGGACATCAGACTTCAGGCTCACAGCAGAAGACTGAGTATCAATAACAGCCGGGCAACTGACTTCCCAGGCTACAGCATATTGTGAAAAGAGCAGAACAATACCAGGTAACAGATGAAAAGTTGGGCTTATGGTCATAATATGTATTTCCTACTCAATGATATAAAAAGCTTCGGCATTGTTACTGGCATTCGGATATGTGTCATCATTACGTACCCACCTTTACGAGACCGTGGGCGAGACGAAATTCTTTTCTTCATATCCCTCTTTATATTCTCTATCTTCTCTGACTTCACTCGCTTAAACATTCACAAAATAAATGCATCAGGCATTGCCCTGCTTCACTGACGGCAGTTTTGTCACCAGGCGCAGCGATCCCGTCAGCCCTTCAAGCTGGAAATGCGGACGCAGGAAGAATTTCGCGTCGTAATAACCTGGATTGCCTTCCACCTCTTCCACCACTACTTCAGCGGCAGCCAGCGGACGACGGGCTTTAGTTTCTTGCGAGGAGTTAACCGGATCGGCGTCGACGTAATTCATAATCCATTCATTTAGCCAGCGCTGCATATCCTCGCGCTCTTTAAAGGAACCGATTTTGTCGCGGACGATACATTTGAGGAAGTGCGCGAAGCGCGAGCAGGCGAACAGGTACGGCAGACGGGCAGACAGGTTAGCGTTGGCCGTCGCGTCCGGATCGTAGTATTCCTGTGGTTTTTGCAGCGACTGTGCACCGATAAAGGCGGCATAGTCTGAGTTTTTACGGTGGATCAACGGGATAAAACCGTTTTTCGCCAGTTCAGCCTCGCGGCGGTCAGAGATGGCGATTTCGGTCGGGCATTTCATGTCCACGCCGCCATCGTCAGTCGGGAAGGTATGGCAGGGAAGATTTTCCACCGCACCGCCTGATTCCACACCGCGAATCAACGTACACCAGCCGTAGTGTTTGAAGGAGCGGTTGATGTTTACGCCCATCGCGTAGGCCGCGTTGCTCCAGACGTATTTGGTATGGTCAGAACCATCCGCATCTTCTTCAAAATCAAACTCGTCCACCGGGTTGGTTTTTGCGCCATACGGCAGGCGGGCAAGAAAACGCGGCATCGTCAGGCCAATATAACGGGAGTCTTCGCTAGCCCGCAGCGAGTTCCACGGCGCATATTCCAGGTTCTGGGTGACGATTTTGGTCAGGTCGCGGGGATTCGCCAGCTCCTGCCAGGAGTCCATTTGCAGTACCGAGGGGGAAGCCCCGGCAATAAACGGCGCATGGGCCGACGCGGCGACTTTGGCGATAGAGCCAAGCAGATCCACATCGGGCGGTGTATGGTCGAAGTAGTAATCCGCAATGATACAGCCATAAGGTTCGCCACCTAACTGGCCGTATTCGGCTTCATACAGTTTCTTGAACATCGGGCTTTGATCCCAGGCGATGCCCTTGTAACGCTTCATGTTGCGCCGCAATTCATCTTTTGACAGATTCATGAAGCGGATTTTCAGCTTTTCGTCGGTCTCGGTGTTGTAAACCAGATGCTCCATACCGCGCCAGGAGGATTCCAGCTTCTGCCAGTCGGGATGTTGCAGAATCAGTTTGATCTGTTCGGTCAGTTTAAAGTCGATCTGCGCAATAATAGCGCTGATGCTTTTATAAGCGTCATCGCTGACGGTGATCGTGTTCGCCAGCGCCTGTTGCGCCAGCGTCTGCACCGCGGCTTCCACGGCTTTTGCCGCCTGGGTAGTCTTGGGTCGGAAGGCCTGATTCAGCAACGCATCAAATTCACCGGATGCGGAGACGGTATCCTGAGCAACCGCGTCGGTTGCCTGCATATTACTGTTTGCCATGAAAATTCCTTAAAAATTCGACGTTATTCCGCTGATTCATTATCCGCTGACACACCTTGCTGGGTAGCGGCCGGTTTCGGCGCATTCGCCAGCGTTTTCAGCAGGGTCGGGTCCTGCAACAGTTTATTGACCAGATTTTCCGCCCCGGCCTTGCCATCCATGTAGGTCTGGAGGTTCGCCAGTTGGGTGCGGGCTTCCAGTAACTGGTTCAGGGCGTCCACCTTGCGGGCAATCTGTGCCGGCGAAAAGTCGTCCATATTTTCCAGAGTGATATCGACCATCAACTGACCTTCACCCGTCAGCGTATTCGGCACAGCGAACGCCACGCGCGGCGCAATGGCTTTCATGCGCTCATTGAAGTTATCAATATCAATATCGAGGAATTTGCGATCCGTCACCGGCGGCAGTTCTTCCCGCGGTTTCCCGGCCAGATCGGCCAGCACCGCCATCACGAACGGCAGCTCGATTTTTTTCTCGGAACCGTAAATCTCTACGTCATATTCAATCTGCACGCGCGGCGCGCGGTTGCGCGCGATGAATTTCTGCGCGCTATTGTTGATAGCCATACTCTTTCATTTCCTTATCAATCTACCGACGACCGCCCGGATAGCGGTGCAACGGCACAGTTTAAAAATCATACTCAGAGAGTTTTTTTATAATCTCTTTGTTTTCTTTGTACTTTTCCCGTAACCCAGGAAGTGCTTTTTTCGCCGGAGGGCACCAGGTATTAATGCCCTTTTCTATGTCTTTTTTATCCTCTTCCGGTAAAGAACTGTCCCATTCGCCGGCCAGATGCTGGCACATCTCTGCATTGCTCAGAAAATGCTGCACATCCTGTGGTAAAGGCGGTTCGCCATGAACACTGAAAGCGAACATCATTAGCAAAGGAGTCAATAACGCCGGGTAACGTAATGTCATATTTAATGCCCATCAATTGACCAGTGGGGTTTATCTGTATTTCCGCCGACAAACTTAGTCACGCCATAAACCCACTGCGCACCACTTAACTCTTTTGGCATATTCCCTCCTGCGAGGTTGTCTCAAAAACAATCTGCTCATCACCATTAACGCCGATATCAATCTGCCTGATAGCGGCTTTTTCCGTCATGGCCTGCAACCAGTAGCGCGACAGTCGTGGCAGGATGTGCTGTTCGATGTAGCCAATCAGCAACCGCGCGCCCGTTTCATGCATTGGACAGCACGCCACAATATGTGCGACCAGTTCCTCGCTATACGTCAGCGTCACGCCGTGCTGTTCACCCATCCGCGCCACCAGCCGGTCAAGGTGCAGACGGGCAATCACGCCACGCGACGTTTCATCCAGCGGCAGGTAAGGGATCACCGTCACGCGGCCCAGAAATGCCGCCGGGAAATGCTTGCGCAATTCCGGCATTAGCGCCTCTTTAAGCCCCGTAGCATCGGGCATTAAGGCCGGATCTTCACACATCTGGCTGATGAGGTCGGAACCCACGTTGGTGGTGAGTAGTAGCGTGGTGTTTTTGAAATCGACATGTGTTCCCTCACCGTCCTCCATGCCCCCTTTATCAAACACCTGATAGAAGAGTTCGTGGACGTCATGGTGCGCTTTTTCGATCTCGTCGAGCAGCACTACGCTCCAGGGGTGGCGACGCACCGCTTCCGTCAGCACACCACCCTCGCCATAGCCCACATAGCCGGGCGGCGCGCCTTTCAGTGTGGAAACGGTGTGAGCCTCCTGGAACTCGCTCATATTGATGGTTACCAGGTTTTGCTCACCGCCGTAGATAGCCTCCGCCAGCGCCAGCGCGGTTTCGGTTTTACCGACACCGGACGGCCCGGCCAGCATAAACACGCCCACCGGTTTGCGTGGATCGCCCAGTCCCGCCCTGGCGGTCTGAATACGTTCACCAATCTGCGCCAGCGCGCCGTCTTGCCCGGTAACGCGTTGCGCCAGTCGGGCAGGCAGTTCCAGCACCTGGCTGGCCTCATCTTTCACCATGCGCCCGGCAGGAATACCGGTCCAGTCGGCGACAATCGCCGCGACCACCGCCGCGCTGACTTCCGGGAACACCACCGGCGCGTCACCCTGCCACTCCCTTAGCGCCGTTTCGGCCTGTTGCAGCGTGGTTTTGTCATCAGCATCAGACTCTGCGAGACGCAGTTTCTGCAACGTATGTACCAGTTCCAGCTCCCGCTGCCAGCGGGATTCGGATGCAGTCAGTTCATCGTTGAGCGAGAAAATTCGCGCCGTCAGCGCATCGCGCCGCTCATCTGACTGAATCCCCATTTTTTCCTGCTTCTGCAACAGCGACCGTTCCATTTCCGCCGCTTTTAGCTGCTGGCGCAGGAACTGTACGCTGGCAGGCGGCGTGTGCAGCGTCAGCGCCACGCGGGCCGCGGCGGTATCCAGCAGGCTGATGGCCTTATCCGGCAACTGCCGGGCGGGAATGTAGCGGTGAGAAAGCTGTACCGCCGCACGTACCGCCTCATCCAGAATCAGTACGTTATGGTGTTTTTCCAGCGTATCCACCAGACCACGCACCATTTCCATTGCGGGGATTTCTTCCGGTTCGGCAATCTGCAACACCTGAAAACGCCGGGTCAGCGCCGGATCTTTCTCAATATGGCGCTTGTATTCGCTCCAAGTGGTGGCGCCGATAGTCCGCAGGGTGCCGCGCGCCAGCGCCGGTTTCAGCAGGTTAGCGGCATCGCCCGTGCCGGATGCGCCGCCCGCGCCCACCAGAGTGTGAACTTCATCGACAAACAGAATAACCGGCTGCGGCGAGCGCCCGGCCTCTTCCAGTAACCCTTTCAGACGCGATTCAAACTCGCCTTTCATGCTGGCTCCGGCCAACAGAGCGCCAACGTCCAGCGCCAGCAGCCGTACTTCCCGCAGCGCGGGCGGCACTTCCCCCTGCGCAATCGCCAGGGCAAAACCTTCGACGACCGCCGTTTTCCCGACGCCCGCCTCACCAGTCAGTAGTGGATTATTCTGGCGACGGCGCAGCAGAATATCCGTCATGGTGCGGATTTCATGCTCACGCCCCGTCACCGGGTCGATTTTGCCGTCGCGCGCCTGTGCCGTCATGTCCTGACAGTATTTTGCCAGCGCGGATTTACCGTCCTGCCCGCCGTTGGGAATCGCCTGACTGCTTTCACCGGGAATGGCTGATGCCAGGCCGGAGCCGTCGTAAGGGCGCTCCTGCGCTTCCGGCGATGTTTCGATCAACGAGGGCAGTATTTCCGTCAGTTCATCAACCGGAAGCGTGGCCAGCGGCGCGCAGATACTGCTCAGTACCCGACGCAGTTCTGGCGTGGTCAACAAGGCCAGCAGCAACCAGCCGCTGCGAATTTTGTTATCGCCGTAACGGACGCTCGCCAGCATCCAGGCCTTTTCAACGCTGAGATCGATATGGTGAGAAAAATCACTAATGGCGCTGGCCCCGGCGGGCAGCATATCCAGTTGCCGGAGTAACGCTTTCTCCACATCAGAAAGAGGGATCTGGTAATGCCGAAGAACGTGGAGAATATCGTTATCGGGCTGCTGTGTTAACTGGTGCAGCCAGTGAGTCAGCTCAACCCAGGGATTAGAGCGTAGTTTGCAAAATGCCGTTGCCGATTCCAGCGACCGGAATAGTGGGCCGGCCAGTTTTCCATACAACGCACTGCGTGAAACAGGAGTTTCCATGTGTTATGCCTTGTGACATAAAAATTCATAAAAATAATGCATCAATGCATATAAATATATAAACAATTCTTTATTGATAGCATCGAAAAAATATCGAAACAAAACAATGATACAGATCAGGGACTAATTAGCAACTAAGCCGTTAATATTAAATAATCAATGAACAGCAAGATAAAAATCGCAATTGAAGAATTAAAAGAAATAATATTTCAAAAAAGACATCTATGCATACAACAATGCATTCACGACGAAAATAATAAAAAGGGTGTCATCAATAATGACTCCCTATGAATTTAGTTAAAATTATTTATGAATTAAAACTCCCTAAACGTTTCCTCCAGAAAAATAAATACATTTAAGGGACATAATGAAACAAGACATGTGGGAATTACGGAAAATACAGTCGCAGGGTATAACGGATAACGCACAGTATCCCGCAGGGACATACATCGTATTTACTGCCGCCGCCCCCTACATTCCGCTTTTTGAGCAACATGGGAAAGACGATATCGCGCTCAGTCTTGTTCGCCACGAAGAGGCGTGGTGGATTGTTAATCACTCTGATGAACTGTGCTGTGCCGTCAATGAGCAGGTGATGGAACCTCATCACCGTATGCGGCTGAATGATGGAGATACGATTGAATGGGGTCTGTCATCCTGGTGCCTTGCCCGCACCAATGATGAGTCCCGTCCCGATGTTTCGTTTCCTCAGTTGGTTCAGTCATCTGAATCCGTTGCTGAGTACCTGGATCTGGACTGGTTTAAACAACAACAGCTCAATCCGCAGAACCCGTTCGATATTATTCCCGTCCGGGAAACCGCGTCCTCTTACACCGGCCATGAAGCGGATAGCACGCTACACCAGCTTTACCAGGAATATCAGCAGGCATTGCGGCCCTCCGGGCAGGAAAAGCCCCTCCGTCCTAAACCGTTTCCCCGAAATGAAGACGCTGTCACCCAGGATTTGACGTCGTTATACGATAAAAAGGGCGACACCGACACGTTACAGGATATGGTGGCAGGCGCGCCCGGTATTGATGCCATTCTGGATACGCTGGACACGACCGGTGAGGGTGAAATGCACTGGCTGGCGATGGAATCAATGCCCGATATCCTACAACTGCTCTCGCCGGAACTGGGGGGGAAAACCGCACATAGCGAGATACTGCCCGATCTGACCCGCCGCGAGCATCGTATTATTGGCATCGATAGCCACTACCGAATCACTCCGACACAGAAAAATGGAAATACCGCCTATGAAAAAAACTGACACGCTTCCTGCTACCCTGTCCGCGCTGCTACAGGAATACTCTATTGCGGAGGGGATTCAGATGGCGGAGCAGAAGGTTCGGGAAAATCCGGCGAAGGCGCTCTGCCGCCACAGCCTGTTTCAGTTGCTGTGTGTGGCCGGAGACTGGTCGCGGGCGCTACACCAGCTTCAGCTATGTGCCAGGATGGAGGCCAATTATACCCAGGAGGCCCGGCTGTACCGGGAGCTGGTTCGCTGCGAAATGTTCCGCCACACCGTTTTTCAGGGTGAACAACGACCCGGTTTTCTTCTGCCGCAGCCCGTTTGGGTGGAGTCACTGCTGGCGGCACTCGCCTGTCATGACGATACCGGTGAGGTTGATAAACACCGTAATACCGCACTGGAAGCCATAACAGACACGGGCGGGCAGTGGAACGGCGGCGCATTTGACTGGGCGAGCGACAGCGATTCCCGCCTTGGCCCGGTACTTGAGCTGGTCACCGGCGGCGTGTATATCTGGCTACCGTTTTCGCAAATACGCTCGCTGGAATCGCCGCAACCGACGCGCCTGACCGATCTGCTGTGGAAACCCATTAATATCACCCTGATGAATGGCGATACGCACGGCGCCTGGCTCTTTACCCGTTACAGCGGTTCGGAAAGTGCATCTGACGCCCTGCGTCTGTGCCGGGAAACCGCCTGGCAGGACGGCCCCGGCGAAACCACCGTGCGGGCGCTGGGGCAGAAAGTGTGGCTGACCAGCCACGGCGATATCAGCCTGCTGGACATGGCCCATTGTACCTTTCATGCTCAGGAAAACGATGGCGCATGAGCACGTCTCGTTTTACACCCGCTAACCACCTGCTGCCCACCCTATTTGATCGGCTGTGTGACAATGCTCCGTATCAGAAAATTGACCGGGATATCAGCGTCACGCCGGTACAACTGAAGGAGATCATTCGTCGGGATCTCTCCTTTTTGCTCAATACCATTAGCCACGAAGGTGACATCGACGCCCGGCGCTATCCGCAGGCGGCGGCGTCAGTGCTCAACTATGGCCTGCCGCCGCTGGCGGGCAGCTTTATGTATGAGCATAAGTGGGACGATATCAGCGAGGCGATCCGGCGCGCCATTATCCGTTTCGAACCCCGGCTGAACGCCGCCACACTCAGGGTCACGCCCTTGCTCGATAAAACCCGGCAGGGTAGCTATAACACGCTACAGTTTGAAATTCGCGGACAAATTCTGACGCAGCCGTATCCCACGGAGTTTCTGGTACGCAGCGCGCTGGATATGGAGCTGAGCCGCATTACGTTCTTTTAATACAGGGCATTATTCATGGATCCACGGCTACTGGAGTATTACAACCGCGAACTGAGCTACCTGCGGGAGACTGGTGCTGAGTTCGCCACCCTCCATCCCAAAATTGCCGCCCGACTGGGGATGCAGGGAACCGATATTGCCGACCCGTATGTGGAACGCATGATCGAGGCGTTCAGCTTTCTGAGCGCCCGTACTCAGCTAAAAATTGACGCCGAGTTTCCCCGCTTCACACAGCGGTTACTGGAAGTCGTCAGCCCCAATTACGTCACCCCCACGCCATCGATGGCAGTGGTAAAGCTGTATCCCGATACGCAGGAAGGCGACCTGGCGAAAGGGGTCACCGTGCCGCGCGATACCGCGTTCGTTTCCCCTATCCCGGAAGGCGAAAATACCGCCTGCCAGTTTCGCAGCAGCCAGGACGTCACGCTGTGGCCGCTGTCCATCGAGGAGGTACGCCTGACCGCCGCGCCACCGGATATGCCCGCCCTGCACCGCTATCTGCCGCCTAATATTCATGTCGCCGGGGCATTGCGCATCACCCTGCGAACCTTCGGGGAACTGACTTTCAGCGAGCTGGCCGGTCCGGCACGGCTGCCCTTTTACCTCTGCGGCGAAGAACGCATTGCGTCACACCTGTTTGAGCTGCTGCATACCAGCGCCGTCGCCACACTGGCCGGTGAACCCGGTCACTTTGACGGCGAACTGAATGTGAATCTTCAACACCCGGTGGCGCACGAAGGGCTGGAGCCAGGGCAGGGGCTGCTGCCGCTCGCCTGGAACGTGTTTCACGGCCATAATCTGCTGCATGAATTTTTCGCCTGTCCGGAACGGTTTTACTTCTTCACCCCGACCGGATTGTCTGCCGGGTTACAAAAGGTGCAGGGCAATGTGGCGGAAATTGTCATACTGCTTAATCGCCTGCCGCCGGACTGGCTGATTCATCAGACGGACGCTGCACAGTTCAGCCTGTTCTGTACGCCGGTGATCAACCTGTTTCCCCGCACCACCACCCGGATTGAAGTCACTCACAGCGTGACGGAACAGCATCTGGTGGTAGATCGTACCCGTCCGCTGGATTACGAGGTGTTTTCTGTTCAGGAAGTCGAAGGCCTGGAAGCGGAAACCACACGGAAGATGATTTTTCGTCCGCTGTATCACACCCGTAATAATGACGAAGGCAACCACGGGCGTTATTTTTCACTGCGTCGTGAACCGCGCCGCTCGTCAGAAAATGCCCGCCGCTATGGCACCCGAACCCCCTATACCGGCTCGGAAATCTTCCTGTCGCTGGTTGATCAGCATGAAGCGCCCTACCCGGAAAATCTGCGCCATATCACCGTCACGGCAATGGTGACTAACCGCGATCTGCCCTGTCTTATTCCACGTAATGGCCGGGATGATCTGACCGTAGATGCGGCGATCCCGGTGGCGGGCGTGGGTCTTATCAGACCGCCGCGCCCGCCGCAGCCGCCGCTGGCTGAACGCGAAATGGCCTGGCGGCTGATCCGGCAGTTGTCGTTTAATTATCTGCCGCTGGCCGATCTGGATCACCGCACCGGCGGCCAGGCGCTGCGCGATCTGCTGAATCTGTTTATTCCGGCTCACGACAGCCCGCAGTCGCGCCAGGTGCGCAGCCTGATTGGCTGCAAAACCACCCCAGTAACCCGCCGCCTGCCCGGCTCCGGTCTGTTGGTCTATGGCCGGGGCGTCAGTTGCGAACTGACCGTGGACGAAGAAGGATTTTCCGGTATCAGTCCTTACCTGTTCGGTCTGGTGCTGGAACACTATATTGCCCGCCATGTTTCCATTAATACCTTCTCACAGATGACGCTGCACTCGATGCAACGCGGGCATGTCATGACCTGGCCGGTAAGAACCGGGCAACGGGGGAGCGTATGACCGGCGCTCTCGACCAGGCGCAGAAAACCCCATGGCGTTACGGATTCCTGAACCTGATGCGGCGCGTGGATGCCCAGCTCTGTGATACTCCGGCAGGCAGTATCTGGCAGCCACGGATGGAAAAATTCCGTCTGGGACAGACGCCGACGATGACCTTTGCGCCACGGGAAATCGCCCAGGTCAGCTGGCAGGATGGACGCCTGCACCTGAGCCTGTACAGCCTCGGACTGTGGGGGCCAAACGGCCCGTTGCCGCTGCACTATACCGAGCTGGCGCTAAATCGCTCAGAGAGCCGTCACGATCCGACGCTGGTTCATTTTTCCAATATTTTTCACCACCGCTGGCTGACGCAGTTCTGGCAGGCATGGCGCAGCGCCCAGTCCGCTGGTGGCGGGCTGGACAAACCGGAACACGACCGTTTTGCGTTTTATATCGCCAGTCTCAGCGGGCAGGATCTACGGGAAAGCGCCGAAAGCCCGCTGTCAGATCATGTTCGCCTGGCGGCCTCCGCCCATCTGGTACGCGAATCGCGCAATCCTGACGGGCTGGCCGCCACGCTGGCGCACTATTTCAGCGTGCCTTTTGCGGTGAAAGAGTTCGCCCTGCACTGGATAACGGTGGCGGACGATGAAATCACCCGTCTGGGCACGCCCGCGCAGTCCTCGGTGCTGGGCAACGGGGCGCTTATCGGCCAGGCCGTACCGGATATGCAGTACAAATTCCGGCTAATTATCGGCCCGCTCACGCTGGAGGATTACCTGCGTTTTCTGCCCGGCGGCAACAATCTGCCCGTGCTGACAGAACTGGTGCGTACGTTCATCGGTTTTGAATATTGCTGGGAAATTGAGCTGCAGTTGAAGCCCCATGCCGCACCGCCTGCGGTGATCGGCGGCGCGCAGCGGCTTGGCTGGACGGCCTGGGCAGGTAAAGCCATGCATGACCGTCCGGTGACCGGCATGATTTTTGAACCTGAACACGGCTTAACCCACTGAGAGTAATGATATGGATATGTCCCTGACTAAACCGGTAAGCGCGGAACAACCCTGCGGCCCCGATCCGGAGTACGATCCGGAATACCTGCTGCTGTTCAGCCGCGCCGCCCCCCAGGCGGAGGCGCAATATGGTGATTTTGTCAGTACGCCGGAAGCCGTGAACTGGCCGGAAATTGAGCGTGATGCGCGCCGTCTGCTCACGCGCAGTAAGGATATCCGGGTGTTGATCCTGCTGCTGCGCAGTCGCATCCAGCAGGCTGGCGCACAGGGACTGGCGGAAATGCTCACACAACTGGCAGAACTGAGCGTAATCTGGTCTGATGCACTCCATCCGCAGCTGCTTACCGGCGAAGGCGCATCCGCAGAGTCTATTGAAGATGCGGCGCTGGCGCGCAGTAATGCCCTGGCGGCGCTGCTGGATCACGAAGGCGTGATGGCAGACATTCGCGGTATCACGCTGTCAAACAGTGCCGCCCTGCGCCTGCAGGTACGGGATGTCGAGCGCGCGTTATCCAATCCCCGCCCGGCTGATGCGCTGGCCCCCGAATCCGTCCGCCAGCAACTGGCCGACCTCGAAGCCCGTGGGGCATTACCGCTGGCGGCGTTTCGCGAAGCGCAGGAAAGCGCAGAACGCCTGCAAGTGTGGGCGCGTGAGACATTAGGCGATCTGGCTCCAGATTTTTCACGCCTGCGGCAGTTGTTGGCGCTACTGCCTGACGTGGTACAGACAACCACGCCGGAAATTCCTCCGTCGCCAGCGCCAGACCCCGCAGGCACGGTTATGGTTAATGCCGTTCCGGCACGGGCAGAGGATGTGCCGCCTGTCAACACGCCCCCCGGTATATCCCTCCCACACAATGCTGAACCGGGGCCAATTCGCGATCGTAATGATGCGCTGGAACGCCTGCGGTGCATTCGTCGCTGGTTTGAGAGCAGTGAACCCAGCAGCCCGACCATCCCACTGTTACGCCAGGCTGAAAGACTGGTGGGAAAACGGTTCTCGGAGGTGATCAATGAGATCCCGGTGGAGTTGCTGGAGAAGTGGGATGCCCTGGAATGATGATGCGCATGTCTGGCGGTTCTCCGTGATTATCTGAGTGACATCAACATTACGCAGTCTGCTTCTGCGCTGAACATGTCCCGATCCCGGTTAAGCACCGCCATGAGGCCGCGCCTTAAATGTCAGTGGGATCAAAATAACCATGGCAGTGAAAGAAGTGGCGGTAATATCCTGTTCGTCATCCAGGCGTAGGCCCATTTGCGTCAGATTCCACGATAGACGGAGGAACTTCTTGAAGACGAAAAAAAACCGTATCCCTTTTACAGGGATACGGTTTTTTTACTTCACAGGATGTATAAAAACACCCTGAGATTTGTATCTGGCGGAACGGACGGGACTCGAACCCGCGACCCCCTGCGTGACAGGCAGGTATTCTAACCAACTGAACTACCGCTCCGTTATGTTCCCGCTGGGAACGAGGCGAATATTACGGTTTGCGGTGTCGCCCGTCAACGCTTTTTCTCACCTTTTGAATCAGTTGCTGCAAAAATCGCCCGAAGGATGATTTTTATAGCCTAAAAAGGAATAAATTACGCCCGCCAAAGGCAACTTCCGCCCTTTTTCTGCACCAGATCAAGCCGCGATTCATGCGCAGCCAGCTCTTCATCAGAGGCAAAAACGACCCGTAACCGGCTGGCCTGGCGAACGATTCGCTGAATGGTCTCTTCACCTTGCTGCCGTTGCGTCTCTCCTTCCATCGCAAACGTCATGGACGTTTGCCCGCCCGTCATCGCCAGATACACTTCAGCAAGGATCTGGGCATCGAGCAATGCGCCGTGCAAAGTACGTTTACTATTATCTATCTCATAACGCGAACACAGCGCATCAAGGCTGTTACGCTTGCCGGGGAACATTTTCCGCGCCAACGCCAGGCTGTCGGTAACTTTGCAGAAAGTATTGGTTTTAGGAATATCGCGTTTAAGCAGACCAAACTCATAATCCATAAAGCCGATATCGAACGATGCGTTATGGATGACCAGCTCCGCGCCGCGGATATAATCGAGAAACTCATCGACCACATCAGCAAAAACCGGCTTATCCAGCAGGAACTCATCGGCGATGCCGTGTACGCCAAACGCTTCCGGATCCACCAGCCGATCCGGCTTCAGGTAAACGTGGAAGTTATTACCGGTCAGACGACGGTTTATCACCTCAACCGCACCGATCTCAATAATCTTGTGACCTTCATAGTGCGCGCCTATCTGGTTCATACCGGTGGTTTCGGTATCGAGGACAATCTGTCGTGTAATTGCAGTGCTCATATCGGTCATTTATGTCAGACTTGCGTTTTGTTATCGATTTCAATTACAGGAAGTCTACCAGAGATGCTTAAACAGGTAGAAATTTTCACCGATGGCTCTTGCCTGGGGAATCCAGGGCCTGGTGGTTATGGCGCTATCTTACGCTATCGCGGTCATGAAAAAACGTTTAGTGAAGGTTACACGCTGACCACCAATAACCGTATGGAACTGATGGCGGCGATCGTCGCGCTTGAAGCGTTAAAAGAACATTGCGAAGTGACATTGAGCACCGACAGCCAATATGTGCGGCAAGGAATTACCCAATGGATTCATAACTGGAAGAAACGCGGCTGGAAAACAGCGGAAAAGAAACCCGTAAAAAATGTCGATCTCTGGAAACGTCTCGATGCTGCGTTAGGTCAGCATCAGATCAAATGGGTATGGGTCAAAGGCCATGCAGGCCATCCCGAAAACGAGCGTTGTGATGAACTGGCGCGCGCCGCGGCAATGAATCCCACGCAGGAAGATAGTGGCTACCAGGCGGAAGCTTAGCCATCCGGTTTGCGATATTGCCGGGTGGCGCCAACGGTCTGGCGGATAGGGGTTTTACTTTTATTATGTCGCAGCGGATTAAGCGTAAGCGGGATGGTCCGCTTACGGGCCACAATAAGCTGTAAACAGCCCAGCGCCGGGATATGCGTATTTAATAGCCGCCCTCCCTGCTTTTTCCAGGGTAAGACATGAAAACGGCTATAATGTAGCACTTCAAAATTGAGTAAAGACAGCCAGTCCAGTTGCCGCATAAGGGTAAACATCCGACTATTATAGGGCGGTGTTTTACGTAAAACGGGTACCAGTTTACGTAACCCCATCAAACTCAGCGGGTTAAATCCACTGATGACCAGCCAACCGTCATCAATCAATACGCGGTCGGCTTCCCGCAATAAACGGTGCGGGTCGGTACACCACGGCAAAGTATGCGCCAGCAGACAAACATCGACGGATTTATCTGCAAAAGGAAGGTGTAGCGGATCGGCCAGAACCTGCATCGGCGACCCCTGCGACGAAACATTCACCTGATGGGAGACCGCGCACGCTTCGGAATTGATTTCTGCGCTTAAATTACCGATTTTAAGCAAATGGAAACCATACATTTTTGCAAACCACGGATTTAGCTGCTGTTCCAGCGCCTCACGGTAGTAATTGCCCCAGGGCAACTCACCCCAACATCCGGGCGCAACGACAGTTTGAGAGAGCCTTGCCGGTTTCATCGCAACCTTCCGCTAATTATTTGAGAGGTAATATATGAATCTTAACAGTATTCCCGCGTTTCAGGACAATTACATCTGGGTGCTGACCAATGATGAAGGCCGCTGTGTGATTGTTGATCCCGGCGAAGCGGCACCCGTCTTAAAGGCCATTGCTGAACATAAGTGGATGCCGGAGGCGATTTTTCTGACGCATCACCATCACGACCATGTTGGCGGAGTCAAAGAGCTGTTGCAACACTTCCCGCAAATGACGGTTTATGGACCGGCGGAAACGCAAGACAAGGGAGCAACCCATCTTGTTGGCGATGGCGATACTATTCGCGTTTTAGGCGAGAAATTTACTCTTTTTGCCACGCCGGGTCACACGTTAGGACACGTCTGTTACTTTAGCCACCCTTACTTATTCTGCGGCGACACGCTGTTTTCTGGCGGCTGTGGTCGACTGTTTGAAGGCACGCCATCACAGATGTATCAGTCACTTATGAAAATTAATTCTCTGCCTGACGACACGCTCATTTGCTGCGCTCACGAATACACTTTAGCTAACATTAAGTTCGCATTGAGCATACTTCCGCACGATTCGTTCATAAATGAATATTATCGTAAAGTTAAAGAGTTACGTGTAAAAAAACAAATGACATTACCCGTTATTCTTAAAAATGAGCGTAAGATTAATCTTTTTTTAAGAACTGAAGATATTGATTTAATTAACGAAATAAACAAAGAAACAATATTGCAACAACCAGAAGCGCGTTTTGCATGGTTAAGGTCAAAGAAAGACACGTTCTGATAATTCTTACTTGTCATTCGCTAACTTCGCCGTTATGATCGGTCGTCTTTTAAGCAACTATTGACACACACATGAAGGCAAAAGCGATATTACTCGCCTCTGTCCTGCTTGTGGGGTGCCAGACGTCTCAGAACACTGGCAACGTCCAACAGCACGCACAGAGCCTTTCTGCAGCTGGTCAAGGGGAAGCAGGAAAGTTTACGAGTCAGGCACGATGGATGGACGACGGAACGTCTATCGCGCCAGATCAGGACTTGTGGGCTTTCATTGGCGACGAGCTAAAGATGGGAATTCCGGAAAACAGCCGGATTCGCGAACAGAAACAGAAGTATTTACGCAATAAGAGCTATCTCCACGATGTAACTTTACGGGCAGAGCCGTATATGTACTGGATAGCGGGGCAGGTTAAGAAACGTAACATGCCTATGGAGCTGGTACTACTACCCATAGTGGAGAGCGCTTTTGATCCTCACGCAACGTCTGGCGCCAATGCCGCAGGCATCTGGCAGATCATACCGAGCACAGGGCGCAATTATGGTTTAAAGCAGACCCGTAATTATGACGCGCGTCGCGATGTTGTAGCCTCTACGACCGCCGCGTTAGACATGATGCAGCGTCTGAACAAAATGTTTGACGGCGACTGGCTGTTAACCGTTGCAGCGTATAACAGCGGCGAAGGCCGTGTTATGCGGGCAATTAAAGCAAACAAAGCGCGTGGAAAACCGACGGATTTCTGGTCGCTTTCTTTGCCCAGAGAAACAAAACTCTACGTACCTAAGATGCTGGCATTGAGTGAAATTCTCAAAAACAGCAAACGCTACGGCGTACGTCTGCCAACAACAGATGAAAGCCGAGCGCTGGCACGAGTTCGTTTAAACAGTCCAGTCGAAATGGCCCAGGTTGCGGATATGGCGGGCATGTCTATCAGCAAGCTGAAGACGTTTAATGCCGGTGTAAAAGGGTCTACCTTAGGCGTAAGCGGTCCGCAATATGTTATGGTGCCCAAAAAGCATGCCGAGCAGTTGCGTGAGTCGCTGGCTTCCGGTGAGATTGACGCCGTTCAGTCCCAACTGATCGCCGACAATACGCCGTTGAATAGCCGTAGCTATAAGGTGCGCTCTGGCGATACGCTTTCCGGTATTGCTTCGCGGCTTGGCGTAAGCACGAAGGACTTGCAGCAGTGGAACAACCTGCGTGGTTCGCGCCTGAAAATCGGGCAAAGCCTGACCGTAGGTGCTGGCAGCAGCGCGCAACGACTGGCAAACAATAGCGATAGCATTACCTATCGTGTCCGTAAAGGCGATTCGCTTTCCAGTATCGCCAGACGTCACGGGGTGAATATCAAAGATGTAATGCGCTGGAACCATGATACGGATAATCTACAACCGGGCGATCAGCTTACGTTGTTTGTGAAGGACAATAGCACGCCAGACTCCTGATATTGTCCGACGAAAAAGCCAAAAGGCGCCGCTTCCCCCGGCGCCTTTTAAATTGCTATACCGCTTTATGCGCTTCCAGCATGATAGTATCGCTGCTAAACGAGCCGTCATCCTGCAACTCAAAATAACGCTTCACCTCTACCGGGGCACTCGCCTGATATAATCGAATCGCTTCAACCAACGGCGCTGGCGTACGCATCCGCGTTACCCATGAGCGAAACTCCAGCGATAAACGATCGGTTATCACGGTATTCGTTACCAGCATCGCGTTATTGACCATCGCCAGCCATTCGCCACTGGAATAGTTACGGACATGCGACGTGTCGCGTAACGCCTCCACCGTTTGCAGCCAGATATCGCGTACAGGATGTCCAGGCGACATGACATCCATGATAATCAGCACGCCGCCGGGTTTTAATACACGATAAACCTCACGCAATGCCTGACCAACGTCGTGCCAGTGATGCGCGGAATAGCGGCTAATCACCACCTCAAACGATGCATCTTCAAAGGGCAGTTTTTCGGCATAGCCTTGCCGGAGAGTAATATTACTTAAATGTCTTTCTTCCGCCGCTCCAGCGACAACCTCAAGCATGCTGGCGGATAAATCGTATGCCACGACCGAGTTGGCATGTTGCGCAGCGACAAAACTCGCGTGTCCAGCCCCACATCCCATATCCAGTACGTTCGCGTGGGAAAAATCAGACAACCTTTGCGCCAGCCGCGCTAAGTCACGACCCGCTGCGTGAACGGCGCTATGTAAATAGGCGTTCGCCTGTGAACCAAACTGCTTTTCAACATTGTCATGATGGGAATGCGTTGTCATGGTAGTGCCCTTCTGTTATGAGAAAAATAGAGGGCAGCACCCGAAGAGGCCTGCCCCACGGCAGACCTGACGCACCTTTATTGCTCAGGTTTGCCGGGACTGAATTCAACGAGTAGCGGATTGTGATCGGAAGCGCGCGTCACCAGTACGGAGGCTTCATTCACGTTTAACCCACGATAAAAAACAAAATCCAGCGGTCGTCCAAACGCACGACGGCGCTGATCGTCAGTGAAACGCACCTGGCGCAGCGACATCTCACGTGCAAAGCGGTACAACGCATTCATACGTGGACGGCTCCAGGCATTAAAATCCCCCGCCATAATGACAGGGCCGCTATGGTGCGCAATCTGGTCGCCGATCGGAAGTAACTGCTTACTGTATACGTCCACGCCCAGACTAAAATTTACCGCATGAACATTTACTACCATTAATAAACGGGTATCCGGCAAGGGATATACCGTCACCAGGGCTGATTTCGCCAAACGTAAAATCGGTTCTCTTTCCCGTAAAGGGCAGCAGTAAACAGGATGGGCGGCAGAAAGCGTCATGACGCCAGACGGATGCTGAGGTAATACAAAAGCGGGAACCTGATCGGCGGCAAGATAGTTAGCGGTGGCAAACTGTACCAGTTCAGGCGTCGTCTGCGCCTCCTGCAACAGGACCAGATGCGCATCTTTGCCGTAGTTCTTCAGCACCGATAACCATTCGGCTCGCTGCTGCTTGAATATATTCCACACGAGGATACGGATCCGCTCTTCACTGCTTAGCGGTTCCCCGGCGGGCAATGCCTGGCCGATGCTCGCAAACGACCCGGGCGGCAAAATCCGCTCGGCGGGCTGTCCGGCAACATAGCGCATCGCATAGGTGTTTTTTCGCACTTTTGACTTTCAAACCTCTGTAACGTCAACCAGTCCTCAACCGGACTGGTTCTTCTGTTATAGGGATTTTAGCACTCACTTTCAACGAACAATTGCAGTTTGTTTTGTAAGTAGGCGCTTACATCAATAATTTACTCCAGAGCAATGCGTACAGGTTTATCAAGACGTCCGCTGACACCCATCAGCAGGAAAGCCACCAGAACAATGAGGGCGCCAATCCACGGCGTCTGCGCCAAACCGTAATGCGCCACCGTTTGCCCGCCAATCACGGAGCCCAGCGCAATACCAATGTTAAACGCCGCAATGTTCAGACCTGACGCCACATCAACGGCATTGGGCGTAAATTGTTCCGCTTTCTGTACCACGTAGACCTGCAACCCCGGTACGTTACCGAAGGCAAAGATCCCCATCACCAGAATGGTAGCCAGCGCGGCATACTGCGTGGAGGCCGTCACCTGGAAGACCATCAGCAGAACAAACAGCGCGGCGAAAATGAATTTCAGCGCCGGCACGGCACCATGCTTATCCGCCAGTTTACCGCCCCAGATATTGCCGATAGCCACAGATACGCCATACCCCAGTAAGATCCAGCTTACCGCTGCCGGGGAGAATCCCGCCAGATCCTGCATCATCGGCGCCAGGAAGGTGAATGCCGTGAATACCCCGCCGTAGCCCAGCGCTGTAACGGCGTAAATCAGCAACAGACGAGGATGAGTCAGTACTTTCACCTAGTCACGAATGCTGGCGGCCGCCCGACCGGGAATATTGGTCGGGATCAGCAATTGACTACTCATCAGCGCAATCACGCCTAACAGTGATACCGCAAGGAAGGTCTCACGCCAGCCAAAATGCTGACCGATAAATGTGCCCAGCGGAACGCCCGTGACCAACGCGACCGTTAAACCACCAAACATAATAGCGATCGCAGAAGCCGCTTTCTCTTTTGGCACCAGACTTGTCGCGATGGTAGAGCCAATCGAGAAGAACACGCCGTGCGCCAGGCCCGTCAGCAAACGGGCAGCGATTAATGTCATATAGCCCGGCGCCTGCCATGCCAGCAAATTCCCCACCGTAAACAAGACCATCAGCGCAACCAGTAACTGCTTACGCGGCAGGCGTCCGGTCAGAGCGGTCAGCACCGGCGCGCCAATAGCCACCCCCAGCGCATAGATTGAAACCAGCATTCCGGCGGAAGGTAACGAGACAGCCAGTTGTTGTGCAATGGTCGGCACCAGGCCGACAATCACAAACTCAGTCGTACCGATAGCGAAGGCACTTATTGTCAGTGCAAATAAAGCGAGAGGCATACATAACTCCATAACAACAGTAATCAGATGACACGCAGTATGCCTGGATGTTTTAATGACAAAAATAGCCAAAATATCAATTTAATTTTGCTGCAGGAGCAAAAATGAAAGCCACCTCCGAAGAACTCGCAATTTTTGTCGCTGTCGTGGAAAGCGGCAGCTTCAGCCGGGCGGCAGAGCAGCTTGGACAGGCCAATTCCGCTGTCAGCCGGGCAGTTAAAAAGCTGGAGATGAAGCTCGGCGTCAGTCTGCTTAATCGTACGACACGACAGCTGAGCCTGACTGAAGAAGGAGAGCGATATTTCAGGCGCGTGCAGCAGATACTGCAAGAAATGGCCGCCGCAGAAACGGAAATCATGGAGTCGCGTAATACCCCGCGCGGCTTACTGCGTATCGATGCGGCAACGCCGGTAATGCTGCATTTCCTGATGCCGCTGATTAAACCTTTTCGTGAACGATATCCGGAAATAACGTTGTCTCTTGTCTCCTCAGAAACGTTCATCAATCTTATTGAACGAAAAGTGGATGTTGCGATACGCGCAGGCACGTTGACAGATTCAAGTCTGCGCGCACGCCCGTTATTTACCAGTTATCGTAAGATTATCGCTTCACCGGATTATATTGCCCGTTTTGGCAAGCCAGAGACCGTTGAAGAGTTAAAACGGCATCTGTGCCTGGGGTTCTCAGAACCTGTTTCGCTCAATACCTGGCCGATTGCCTGTAGAGATGGGCAGCTCCATGAAGTCGAATGTGGGATTTCTTCCAACAGCGGGGAAACGTTAAAACAGCTTTGCCTGAACGGTAACGGCATTGCATGTCTTTCAGATTATATGATTGATAAAGAGATCGCGCGGGGAGAATTGGTGGAACTGCTGGCCGATAAACGTCTGCCGGTAGAAATGCCTTTCAGCGCCGTTTACTACAGCGATCGCGCCGTCAGCACACGCATTCGGGCATTTATCGACTTTTTGAGCGAATATATAAGAACAGCCCCCGTAGGAGCTGTGAAAGAGGGGGTAAAGGGTACAAAGGGTCAGGCAATTAATCCCACTCAGGGGCCAGACCTTCCGGACTAACCAGGCGGTCGTTGCAATCCAGTGCCGCGATCGCATTTTTATCTTCGGCATCCAGATGCAGTTCCAGTGCCAGCAGGTTGCTTGCCAGGTTTTCACGCCTGGTGGATGAAGGGATCACGGAGTAACCTTCACCCATTGCCCATGCCAGAATAACCTGCGCCGGCGTCGCATTATGTTTAGCCGCAATGCGCGCAATCACTTCATCTTTCAGCGCTTTGCCGTATGCCAGCGTCATATAAGAGGTGATGTGGATACCGTGCGCTTTCGCCCAGTCAACCACCTTACGATTCTGCAGATACGGAGATAGCTCAATCTGGTTGGTGGCGATATTGTCTACGCCCACCGCGGCAATAGCCTTTTCCATCAACGGAATGGTGAAGTTTGAAATGCCAATTTCGCGAGTCAGCCCTTGTTTTTTAGCTTCAAGCAATGCCTGCATAAATTCTTCGACAGACACGGCATCACCCGGAGATGGCCAGTGGATCAGCGTCAGATCGACATAATCGGTACGCAGTTTTTTCAGGCTCTCTTTCAGGCTTGGGATCAGCTTGTCTTTGCTAAGGTTTTCAATCCAGATCTTAGTGGTGATGTACAGCTCATTACGCGGTACGCCGCTCTCAGCAATCGCCTGTCCAACAGCCGCTTCATTATCATAGATTTGCGCAGTGTCGACAGCACGGTAGCCCAGTTCAAGCGCCGTTTTCACAGAAGCGATAACCACGTCGTCTTTCAGGCGAAAAGTACCTAAACCGAATGCAGGGATAGTCATAGAATTCCTCTTTTTAATCACTATGTTCGTTAACTGAGGGGATTATGACCTTCAGCGCTTTGTAGAAAAAGAGCGAAAAATGCAGAGGATTTTTGCGAATTGAGCAATAATTAAATGACAGGCAAAGAAAAAGCCCTGAGCTAATGCTCAGGGCTCTTAATAAGTGGCGGAACGGACGGGACTCGAACCCGCGACCCCCTGCGTGACAGGCAGGTATTCTAACCAACTGAACTACCGCTCCACCGAATTTTTTTACAACCACCAGTTTATGACCGGCTTACTGCTTAATTTGATGCCTGGCAGTTTATGAATCACTTCGTGATTCACCCTTCGGGCCGTTGCTTCGCAACGTTCAAAAGCTTTCGCTTTTGTCCTACTCTCTGTCGAGTAGTGAACTGCCCCGAAAGTTAATGCCATACTTCTAATTTGATGCCTGGCAGTTCCCTACTCTCGCATGGGGAGACCCCACACTACCATCGGCGCTACGGCGTTTCACTTC
>NZ_JAMMKR010000004.1:0-45437 GCF_051703725.1 Salmonella sp. NW645
CCGAAGGAGGTATAAGATGGGAAGTGGATGGCATGAATGGCCGTTGATGATCTTCACGGTCTTTGGTCAGTGCGTGGTCGGCGCGTTAATCGTTAGCGGACTGGGCTGGCTGACGGCAAAAGACGATACCATCGCCCGTCAGCGCATCGTGCGCAGCATGTTTTTTCTGTGGCTGGTGATGGGAGTGGGATTCCTCGCGTCGATTATGCATCTCGGCTCGCCGATGCGTGCGTTTAACTCGCTTAACCGCGTAGGCGCTTCCGCACTGAGTAATGAAATCGCCGCAGGATCGGTGTTCTTTGCCGTAGGCGGCATCTGGTGGCTGGTGGCGGTACTCGGTAAAATGCCCCCGGCGCTGGGTAAAGTGTGGCTGCTGGTCAGTATGGCGCTCGGCGTTGCATTCATCTGGGCAATGACGCTCGTTTATCAGATAGATACCGTGCCAACCTGGTATAATGGCTACACCACGCTGGCCTTTTTCCTCACGGCATTCCTGTGCGGCCCGGTGTTTGCGGCGCTACTGCTACGCATCGCGCGCGTCCCATTTTGCAGCGTGACGTTTGCCAGTATTAGCGGCCTGGCGTTGGTGGTGTGCGTGGCGGTCATCGTACTACAAGGGCTGTCTCTCTCAACCATTCACAGTTCCGTGCAACAGGCCAGCCATCTCGCACCGGATTACGGTATGCTACAGGTCTGGCGCATTGTCTTGCTTGCTGCCGGATTAGGCTGCTGGCTATGTCCGCTAATCCGTCGCCGCGAACCGCATACCGTTGGTTTGCTGCTCGGTGTCGTGCTGGTGCTGGCGGGCGAAATTATTGGCCGCGGACTTTTTTATGGCCTGCATATGACCGTAGGTATGGCCGTCGCAGGTTAATTTATGCGTGCGGGGCGACCCGCACCTTTCGGGATTGTTTGAATGACCACTTTTTTACAACGTGATGATTTTGCAGTAACGGCGCGTGTTCTCGGCGCGTTGTTTTATTATTCGCCGGAAAGCCACGAAACCGCTCCTCTGGTTCAGGCGCTATTAACCGACGACTGGCAGGCGCAGTGGCCGCTTGATGCCGAGGCGCTTGCGCCTGTGGCGGCTATGTTTAAGACCCACAGCGAAGAGTCGTTGCCACAGGCCTGGCAGCGTCTGTTTATCGGCCCTTACGCTCTGCCGTCTCCGCCGTGGGGTTCCGTCTGGCTGGATCGTGAGAGCGTATTATTTGGCGATTCTACATTGGCGCTACGTCAGTGGATGCGCGAAAACGGAATTCAGTTTGAAATGCAGCAAAACGAGCCAGAAGATCATTTTGGGTCGCTGTTGCTGCTGGCGGCCTGGCTTGCCGAGAATGACCGTCATCATGAATGCGAACAACTCCTGGCCTGGCATCTGTTTCCGTGGTCGTCCCGCTTTCTGGACGTATTTATCGATCATGCCGGGCATCCGTTTTATCAGGCGTTGGGGCAACTGGCGCGTCTGACTCTGGCGCAATGGCAAGCTCAACTCATTATTCCCGTCGCTGTAAAACCGTTATTCCGTTAATCCCCACAAAAGGCAGGATTTTACCTGCCTTTTCTCCCATTGCGGCCTATTTTTATCTACAAAAAGTGACAACGTCACACTACGTTTCTATTTTTAAGATAATTCTTTATCGTGAATGTTCACGCGAAGCCGCATAAGGGCAAAACATAATTGTTAATAGATGTTTAACAGTGTTAAACATCACGCTCCGCTGGAATCCTTCCCAACCTGTTGCTATAGCTCAAAGTACCCTGCCGGAACATGGCATAACAACACGCGACTCTTAACGTCGCCATAACACATGCAAACAGGGAGACACACCGCAATGCACACCCTCACCCTAAAACGCGTACTTGGGTTCACTATCGTCATTTTGCTGTTACTGGCGCTGTTTATCTGGGGAATCGGTCTGGAGACGCTGAAAGCGCGTCAGGTCGATCTGCTGTATCTCGGACAACGGCATTTGATGCTGGTCTTTACGTCCATGTTTTTTGCTTTACTGGTCGGTATCCCGAGTGGGATTTTACTCAGCCGACCTGCGGCAAAAGGATTTGCTGAATATGTCATGCAAATCTTTAATGTTGGTAATACCTTGCCGCCGCTGGCCGTTCTGGCCTTAGCGATGGTGATTATCGGGATCGGCGATACGCCCGCCATTGTCGCGCTATTTCTGGCCTCCCTTCTGCCTATCGTCCGCAATACCTATGCGGGCCTCTGTTCCGTTCCCGCCTCACTGATTGAAGCGGCGAACGGGATTGGGATGACAAAATGGCAGCGGCTTCGCCAGGTAGAGCTACCTAATGCGTGGCCAGTGATGCTGTCCGGTATTCGCATCGCGACCGCCATCAATGTCGGCACCGCGCCGCTGGCCTTTCTGATCGGCGCCAGCAGCTACGGCGAGCTGATTTTCCCGGGAATTTATCTCAACGATTTTCCGACGTTGATCCTCGGCGCAACGGCCACGGCGTTATTCGCGCTGATTCTTGACACTCTGCTTGCCTGGTTTGGGCGACGCCTTAGCCCTCATACCGTTTGAACGCATAAATAACAATAAGGAGCGTTAAATGAGATTCAAAAAACACCTGTTAGGATGGCTTGCCGCAACGCTGTTGTTCAGTAGCCAGACGCAGGCCGCGCCGCTGGTTCTCGCCACCAAAAGCTTTACCGAGCAGCATATTCTTTCCGCTATGACCGTTCAGTATTTGCAGAAGAAAGGCTTTCAGGTTCAGCCGCAAACCAATATCGCCGCGGTGATTTCACGTAATGCGATGGTGAATAAACAAATTGATATTACCTGGGAATACACCGGTACATCGCTGATTATTTTCAACCGTATCGATAAGCGCATGAGTCCACAGGAAACCTACGACACGGTAAAACGCCTGGATGCGAAGCTGGGCCTGGTATGGCTCAAACCGGCTGACATGAACAATACTTACGCGTTCGCGATGCAGCGCAAACGCGCCGAGTCGGAAAATATCACCACCATCTCGCAAATGGTGGCAAAAATCGAACAGGTCCGGCAGAACGATCCTGACCACAACTGGATGCTCGGCCTCGATCTGGAATTTGCCGGGCGCAGCGACGGAATGAAGCCCCTTCAGCAAGCCTATCAGATGCAGCTCGATCGCCCGCAAATACGACAGATGGACCCAGGGCTGGTCTATAACGCCGTTCGGGATGGGCTGGTTGACGCCGGGCTGGTCTATACCACCGACGGACGGGTGAAAGGGTTTGATCTGAAAGTGCTGGAAGATGATAAAGGCTTCTTCCCAAGTTACGCTGTCACGCCCGTAGTGCGTAAAGAGGTGCTGGAAGCCAATCCTGGCCTTGATGACGCCTTAAACACCCTTTCCGGCCTGCTCAATAACGATGTGATATCGACCCTA
Organism: Salmonella sp. NW645; assembly: GCF_051703725.1. Taxonomy (NCBI): domain Bacteria; kingdom Pseudomonadati; phylum Pseudomonadota; class Gammaproteobacteria; order Enterobacterales; family Enterobacteriaceae; genus Salmonella; species Salmonella sp. NW645. The sequence goes on from NZ_JAMMKR010000004.1 coordinate 3,400, forward strand.
AACGCCCAGGTCGATATCGAGCATCGCACGCCGCAACAGGTAGCCCATCAATTTTTGCAGGACAAAGGTCTGCTGTAAGGAGCGCCTATGGATACGATACATTATATGCTGGATAACGCAGGCTATCTCGCCAGCCTTACCTTTCAGCATCTCTGGCTGGTCGCGCTGGCCGTCGGTCTGGCGATTATCATCGGCGTACCGTTAGGCGTTTTGATTGTACGCCACAAATGGCTGGCAACGCCGGTATTGGGCGCAGCCACGCTACTTCTTACCATTCCGTCTATCGCGCTGTTTGGATTAATGATCCCGCTCTTTTCGCTGATCGGGCATGGTATTGGCGTTCTGCCCGCCGTGACGGCTGTTTTTCTCTACTCTTTACTGCCGATTGTCCGTAATACCCATACTGCGCTTGATAGTTTGCCGCCCGGTCTGCGTGAAGCGGGACGCGGCATCGGTATGACTTTCTGGCAACGGCTGCGCTGGGTCGAAATCCCAATGGCCCTACCGGTTATTTTCGGGGGTATCCGCACCGCGGTAGTGATGAATATCGGCGTGATGGCGATTGCCGCGGTGATCGGCGCCGGCGGTCTGGGGCTGCTACTGTTAAACGGCATTAGCGGCAGCGATATTCGCATGTTAATTGCCGGCGCGCTGATGATCTGTCTACTGGCAATTGTACTTGACTGGCTGTTGCATCGTCTGCAAGTCGTACTGACACCTAAGGGGATACGATAATGATAAAACTGGAAAAACTCACCAAACAATTTGTACAGAAAAAGGGTCAGCCGTTAAAAGCCGTCGACAACGTCAACCTGAACGTGCCGGAAGGCGAAATGTGCGTCTTACTCGGTCCCTCCGGCTGCGGCAAAACCACCACGTTAAAGATGATCAACCGGCTGATCGCGCCCAGCAGCGGTAATATTCTTATCAACGGCGAGAATACCAACGATATGGATACGGTAACGCTACGCCGCAATATTGGGTATGTTATCCAACAGATCGGCCTGTTTCCTAATATGACGATTGAAGAAAATATTACCGTTGTGCCGCGCATGTTGGGTTGGGACAAAGCGCGCTGCAAGCAACGCGCCGAAGAGTTGATGGACATGGTGGCGCTGGATGCCAGAAAATTTCTGCATCGCTATCCAAAGGAGATGTCCGGGGGACAGCAGCAGCGTATTGGCGTGATCCGCGCTCTGGCCGCCGATCCGCCGGTACTGCTGATGGATGAGCCCTTCGGCGCGGTGGACCCAATTAACCGCGAAGTGATCCAGAACCAGTTTCTGGATATGCAGCGTAAGCTAAAAAAGACCGTGATGCTGGTCAGCCATGATATCGACGAAGCGCTAAAACTCGGCGACCGTATCGCCGTGTTCCGTCAGGGGCGAATTGTACAGTGCGCCAGTCCTGATGAACTGCTGGCCAAACCGGCTAACGAGTTTGTCGGGTCGTTTGTCGGTCAGGACAGAACGTTAAAGCGTTTGCTACTGGTCTCCGCAGGCGATGTTACCGACCAACAGCCAACCATTACCGCGCGGCCTTCCACGCCGTTAAGCGAGGCGTTCGGCATCATGGATGATCACGATATTCGCGCCATTACCGTCATTGACAACGACGGTAAGCCACTGGGATTTGTGAAGCGCCGGGAAGCGCGGAACGCCAGCGGAATCTGCGCCGATATCACCCATCCTTTCCGTATTACGGGCAAAGCGGAAGATAATCTGCGTATTGTGCTGTCCAGATTGTACGAAAGTAATACCAGCTGGATGCCGATCGTTGATGAAGACGGACGCTATAACGGTGAAATCTCTCAGGATTACATCGCCGACTATCTCAGCTCAGGCCGCACGCGTCGGGCGCTAAATATTCACGAAAGCAGCTAACGTTGCCGCCGGATGGCCTCTCGCTATCCGGCAATATCATTATTGTACGCAATATTATATCGCACATAGTGCTTTTGCGTCTGACGCCATTTCCCCGCAGAATAGGCTATCCTGAAACTCCCTGTTTACCCGCTCATGCATCGTTTACACGCTTACCCGGATCTGCGCACGATGTTTCGTCGCCTGCTGATCGCTACGCTCATCGGTATTCTCGCGGCGCTGGCTGTCGCCGCCTTCCGTCATGCGATGCAATTGCTGGAGTGGATTTTCCTGAGTAATGACACCGGCAGTCTGGTGAATGCGGCTGAGGGGCTTTCGCCCTGGCGACGGCTGATTACGCCGGCGCTTGGCGGCCTGGCCGCTGGCCTGTTGCTGTGGGGGTGGCAAAAAATGAACCAACAGCGCCCCCATGCGCCCACTGACTATATGGAAGCATTGCAAACCGACGGGCAATTTGACGTTGGCGCCAGTCTGGTAAAATCGCTGGCCTCGCTGCTGGTCGTGGTCAGCGGCAGCGCAATTGGTCGCGAAGGCGCAATGATCCTCCTCGCCTCGCTGGCGGCATCCAGCTTTGCCCGACGCTTCACGCCGCGTGAGGAATGGAAATTATGGATCGCCAGCGGCGCCGCTGCGGGCATGGCGGGCGCTTACCATGCGCCGCTGGCGGGCAGCCTGTTTATCGCGGAAATCCTGTTCGGTACCTTAATGCTGGCTTCCCTCGGCCCGGTTGTCGTTTCCGCCGTCGTCGCCCTGCTAACCACCCATGTATTAAACGGTAGCGATTCACTACTCTATACCGTACATCTGACCGTTGATCTCCACGCGCGGGAGTACGTCATGATAGTCAGTACCGGTCTGGTCGCCGGTCTGTGCGGCCCATTGCTGATGTGGCTGATGACGGCCAGCCATAATAGTTTCTTACGCTTAAAATTGTCCCCGCCCTGGCAACTGGCGCTGGGCGGGCTTATTGTCGGATTACTGTCGTTACTCACGCCCACGGTATGGGGAAACGGCTATAGCGTCGTACAATCATTTTTGCTCTCTCCGCCGCTATTCTCGCTGATTGGCGGAATTTTTGTGTGCAAAATCCTGGCGGTGCTCGCCAGCAGCGGGTCTGGCGCGCCGGGCGGCGTCTTTACGCCAACATTATTTGTCGGATTATCAATTGGAATGTTTCTGGGTCGGATATGGGGATTCTGGCTGCCAGGCTCGGATGAAATAGCAATTTTATTGGGGCTGGCGGGTATGGCGACGCTACTGGCGGCGACAACCCATGCGCCGATAATGTCCACCCTGATGATTTGTGAAATGACCGGCGAGTATCAGTTACTCCCCGGTCTGCTGATTGCCTGTGTAGTCGCGTCAGTGCTCTCGCGAACGTTACGCCATGATTCTATCTACCGCCAGCACGCTGCCGAGCATTGATAAACGAATATACTGCCCCAGCTCACGCTGCTCGGCGCGCGGCAGGTACGGTAACTCGCCAATCAGCGGCGCTGGCAGTTTTTTCCCAAGCACATCAATAATTTCAGCATAATGCGCCAGCCCAGGATTGATACGATTCGCCACCCAACCAATTAATGGCAGTCCATCGTTAGCGACAGCTTGCGCAGTCAGTAGCGCATGATTAATGCACCCCTCCTGAATCCCTACCACCATCAATACCGGTAACTGTTCCTGTACCACCCATTCGGACAATGGACGTAAATCATTCATCAAACTACGCCAGCCGCCAGTACCCTCCACAACCACGTGGTCCACTTTATCGCTCAGACTCGCCAGACCGTTGGACAGCAAGGTGTAATTTATAGGACAGCTATGCGCGACGCTGCTTTCTTCTTCGCTTAACGCGATCGGATTAATCGCCTCATACGGCAACTCCAGCGAAGAGACGCTTTGCAATACCAGCGCGTCTTTGTTGCGCATCCCTTCTGCAGTCTCTTTGCTCCCTTTAGCGACAGGTTTATACCCTGCGACGCTCTTACCACCCGACGCTAACGCTTGTAGTAATGCGCGGGAAACCACCGTCTTCCCAACAGAAGTGTCTGTACCTGTAATAAAGAAACGCTTCAGCATCACTAACTCCACCGTTATGCTTCGAAAATATAAGCCAGGAAAATAATACAGTGGAGAAAGTCTAAGATATGGCAAGGGCAATCAGCTTGAGTTAGCGCAAATTTTTGTACAACAGTTAAAAAATGTTAACCCTGTAATAGACGAATCAACAAAGAGCCGTTATACATCGCGTCTTTTACCAACGCCGCCCCGGCCATCGTGCCCTGGTTGGTAAACTGCGTGCTTTCCACTACCGTATTCCTACTGTAGGCGGGCAGCGCCTGCTGACGGATACTGTCAGCAATGGCCGGAAAAAGGATATCAGCCGCTTTACTTAGCGGCGAACCAATAAGAATTTTTTGCGGATTAAATAAATTCACCATGATAGCCAGAATGCGTCCGACATGCGCGCCAACGCCGCTAATAATATCTTTTGCTAATAGATCTCCCTGCATCGCCGCCTGACACAGTGAATCTACCGTTAACGGCTGGCCGTGCAACATTGAACTCATCGACTGATTAAGCCGAAGCTGCGTAAGTTCCAGCACGCTATCGACGCTGGCTATGGTCTCCAGACAGCCATGATTACCGCAATAACAGCGCTTACCATAAGGATCGACCTGGGTATGCCCAATCTCTACCAGACTGCTACTGCCCGCATGAAGCAAATGACCGTCGGTGATAACGCCCGCCCCCACATTATGATCAATCACCACCTGGATAACGTCGCGCGCGCCGCGTGAGGCGCCAAAAAGCGCCTCTGCCATCGTCCAGGCGCTAATATCATGCTGGATGTAAACCGGTACGCCGGTGTGCCGCTCCAGCGCATCTCCCAAAGGCATCTCTTTGACATCTTCGTAATACGGCATCCGGTGCACAACGCCGTTTTCGGTATCGATAATGCCCGGTAACGTAATGGCAATGGAGGTCAGACGCTCCAGTTTCTGCTGATGGCGGGTAAAAAACCGATCAACGTGCGTAATAATTCGCTCAAGCAACGGCGTGGCTTCGTTTAACGGCAGCGCCAGACACTCTTCTACCACCAGTTTGCTGCTAAGATCGCGCAGCGCAAGGAAAATTTCGCCACGGCTAATACGAATAGATAAATAGTGCCAGGCTTCTGTTTCCACCATCAGCCCGACGGCGGGACGTCCACGACTGCCCGCCTCTTTAATTTCAAGTTCCTGAACCAAATGCGCTTCCAGCATTTCGCGAACAATTTTCGTAATACTGGCAGGCGCCAACTGCGCCAGACGAGACAGGTCAATTCGCGATACCGGTCCGAGCTGATCAATCAGGCGATACACTGCGCCAGCATTGGTCTGCTTAATTTGATCGATATGCCCAGGCTGACTATCAGCAACCACCGCTCACTCCCTTTATTTTCGCGCTCCGAAATAATCTGTGTGCTATGGTGAAACACTTCAATACTCGCCGTCAACTTTTTGCTTAGCCGTGTGATTAACTGCACATTTTCACCCTTTTAAAGCGTAATTAATCCCGTCGGGCAGCCAGTAATAGCAGTTGGCAAAACCGCTGTACGGCATGACTCTGTTCATGATGCTTTGGCCATACCAGCCACATTTCAGATACGGCGTCCTCTTCCGCCAGGGGAACCCAGCGCATCTCGCTCATCTGTACACGCTTAAAGGATGCCGGCAGAATCGAGACACCCAGCCCCGCCGCCACCAGACCGATAATGGTCATTGCCTCGCCAACCTCCTGCGTGATGGTCGGCGACAGGTTATAGCGCCGCATCAGGCCGAGAATATCGTCGTAGAGGCCCGTCCCGACATGCGGATCGAAAAAGACGAAAGGTTCTTCCGCCAGTTCTGTCAGACTGACGACCGGCTTTTGCGCCAGCCGATGTTCGCGCGGGATCATGGCCATAAGCGGCTCATGCAAAATCACCTCGCGATTAAGTGTGTCGGGCAGCGGCGTATTCCGCAGCAAGCCAATATCCAGTACGCCTTCGTTGAGCGGCGCGATTTGCTCACGCGTATTCATTTCACGCGTTTGCATATGCACTCCCGGATAGGACTGGCGGAACAGCGAAAAGGTATGCGATACCGCCCGAATAAAAGGCGCTGAAGACGTAAAGCCAATACGGATTTCACCCGCTTCGCCCTGATGCAACCGCTCGGCGCGAGCGGCGGCGTCGTTTACCAGACTCAGGATGTGTCGGCTATCCACCAGAAACTGTCGCCCGGCGGCGGTTAACGCTACGCTGCGGTTGGTCCGCGCCAGTAATCGCGCGCCGACCTGCTGCTCCAGAATTTGTATCTGCTGACTCAGTGGCGGCTGCGAGATATTGAGGCGCGCGGCGGCGCGACCAAAATGCAGCTCTTCTGCTACCGCCACAAAGTAACGTAAATGACGTAATTCGATATTCATATGTTTAACGTCTTATTTGAGACAATTAATATATTAGACAGAATATTTTGCTTTTTCTATGCTTTACATGTCAGTTATACCCGTCTCCTGTTGACGGAGATGTAAAGCAAGGATTTAACGTGAGTCGTACAACTATTCTCGATGACGCCACGGCGAGCGATATCGATGAACAACGCCATTCTCAGCCGGTTCAATTTATAAAACGCGGTACAGCACCTTTCATGCGCGTCACGCTGGCCCTTTTTTCCGCGGGTCTGGCGACTTTCGCGCTCCTTTATTGCGTTCAGCCTATATTACCGGTACTTTCCCAGGAGTTTGGCGTCTCCCCCGCCAGCAGCAGCGTTTCACTTTCTATTTCTACCGCCATGCTGGCTATCGGCTTACTTTTTACTGGCCCGCTTTCTGATGCGATAGGCCGTAAACCGGTGATGGTCACCGCCTTGTTATTAGCCTCCTGCTGCACATTGTTATCAACCATGATGACCAGCTGGCATGGTATTCTGATTATGCGTGCGCTGATCGGTCTATCGTTAAGCGGCGTCGCCGCGGTGGGAATGACCTACCTGAGCGAAGAAATCCATCCCAGCTTTGTCGCTTTCTCCATGGGGCTCTATATTAGCGGTAATTCCATCGGCGGGATGAGCGGGCGTTTATTAAGCGGCGTCATGACCGACTTTTTTAACTGGCGCATCGCGCTGGCGGCCATCGGATGCTTTGCGCTGGCGTCCGCGCTGATGTTCTGGAAGATTTTACCCGCCTCACAACATTTCCGTCCCACGTCGCTACGGCCTAAAACGCTATTTATTAATTTCCGTCTCCACTGGCGCGATCGGGGGTTACCTCTGCTGTTTGCGGAAGGCTTTTTACTGATGGGCGCATTCGTCACCCTGTTTAACTACATTGGCTATCGCCTGATGCTCTCCCCCTGGGAATTAAGCCAGGCCGTGGTCGGACTGTTATCCGTAGCCTATCTCACCGGCACATGGAGCTCGCCGAAAGCTGGCGCAATGACCTCACGCTATGGCCGGGGGCCGGTGATGCTGTTCTCTATCGCAGTAATGCTGGGCGGGCTTTTACTGACACTTTTTACCTCGCTTTGGCTGATTTTTGCCGGAATGCTGCTTTTTTCCGCCGGCTTTTTCGCCGCGCACTCCGTGGCCAGTAGTTGGATTGGCCCGCGTGCGCGCCGGGCGAAGGGACAGGCCTCGTCACTTTATCTTTTCAGCTATTATCTGGGGTCCAGTATCGCCGGGACGCTAGGCGGCGTATTCTGGCATAGTTACGGCTGGAACGGCGTAGGCGGTTTTATCGCGCTAATGCTGGTGCTGGCCATCCTGGTCGGGACGCGGTTACATCATCGTCTTCACGCCTGAAAAGAAATAATCCGGCGATAGCAACGTGCGCTATCGCCGGGCTGGTTTCACGCCACGACTCACTGTTTACCACAGACCTGTCAAGCTTGATACGCCCATGACTTCTCTGATTGCATCCAGCGCCAGAAGCGTAAATACCACCCAGATTATCGGATTCATATACGGTGTACTTGTTATTCTGGAGAGCGAATATTACCGACTCTGCGACCAAAAATAACGGCCGGTAACGTAAAGCTACCTATTATGGTGGGGGCTGACATCGCGTTACCGGGGGATTGTACATAGCGTTACATGCCGAAACCAATCACTCACGGAAGCCTTTTGATAACAGCGATATAGTCATTTCACCGGCCCCGCAGTGGGGTTGAATGAAAACCAAATCGAGGGTATCAAAATGAAAAAAGTATTAGCTCTGGTTGTTGCCGCTGCAATGGGTCTCTCTTCCGCAGCATTCGCGGCTGAGACTGCAACGCCTGCGAAAACCGCAACGCCTGCCAAAACAACCCAGACCCCCCAGCACCACAAAAAAACAGCATAAAAAAACCGTTGAGCAAAAAGCGCAGGCGGCTAAAAAACACCAGAAAAAAGGTGGTAAAGCGCCAGCCAAAACCACGTCAAAACCAACTACTCAACCGGCTGCGTAAGTCGTAACATGCTGCGGCGCGCCCCCGCGCCCGTTTTTACGGCGCTAAATTGTTCTGGTTTAGCGCCGCCTTCCGGGAGGGCAAAAAAGTGTCTCGCTACCGCTTTGAGCTCATTCTTATCGTGCTTATTTTATGCGCCGTTATTGCCACGCATTTCTATCTTTCCTGAGTGTAGTTATCTGATTTTACTCCCACTTTCTTACCGTCACGTCTATAGTAGTACTGAGGGTTTGTTGTTAATAATCATAATTACCCACCAGAGTGTGATATGCATAAAACCATTGCTGTATTACTGGGCATAGTGTGTTTTTTACCGGTTATGGCGAAAGCCAGGGGGGCTGAAACAGACGCCACGGATGCCAGCGACGTCAAAACGCTTTTTTTTAACCATGACGATCGGGTGCCCGTCGCCGATCCTACCCAATCGCCGTGGGATGCCATCGGGCAACTAGAGACCGCCAGCGGTAATTTGTGTACGGCAACGCTTATCTCCCCGCATATCGCCCTGACAGCAGGTCACTGCCTGCTAACGCCACCGAAAGGAAAACCAGACAAGGCGGTTGCGCTGCGTTTTGTGGCGCGAAAAGGTGTATGGCGCTATGAAATCCACGGCATTGAAGGCCGCGTTGAACCGTCGCTGGGCCGACGTCTGAAAGCGGATGGCGATGGCTGGATTGTGCCGCCTGCCGCGGCAAGCTGGGATTTTGGTCTGGTAATATTGCGCTACCCACCTTCCGGTATCACGCCAGTGCCTTTATTTACCGGCGATAAAGCGGCGCTCACTGCGGCGTTGAAAGCCGCAGACCGAAAAGTCACGCAGTCCGGTTATCCGGAAGATCATCTGAATGCGCTCTATTCCCATCAGGATTGCGTCGTGACCGGCTGGGCGCAGAATGCCGTACTCTCACACCAGTGCGACACCTTACCTGGCGACAGCGGCTCGCCGCTCTTATTGCACACGGATAGCGGATGGCAGCTTATTGGCGTACAAAGCTCCGCCCCTGCGGCTAAAGATCGCTGGCGCGCCGATAACCGCGCCATATCCGTCACCGGCTTTCGCGATAAGCTGAAAGCTCTGGCGCAGGATTAATGCGGGAATCGCTGCCTGAATCGACAGGCAGCGATCGTCTCAGGCAAATTTGATCATGACCATTCCGGCGAGCAGCAATATCACGCCAACCCAGCCTTTGGGGTTTAAGCGCTGACCGAAGAGCACCCAGCCCGCCGCCAACGTGGCGGCAATACCAAAACCGCCCCATAATGCATACGCCACCGACAGGTCTATCCCTTTAACCGCCTGGGAAAGCGCGCTGAAGGCGGCCAGAACAGCGGCAAGCGATAAGATGCCATAGCATTTACGGCGAAAGCCGTCCGAAAATTTCAACAGTACGTTAGCCGCGATTTCCAGCATTATTGCCAGCCCAAGCCAGGCGCCGTGTATCCATTCAAATTGTTGCACGAGTCGCCTCCTTCACTGGTTTGCCGGGTTTACGTGTCCCTGATTTGATCAATACTATGCCGGCGACCAGCGTCAGCAAGCCGGCAATCTTCATGGTTGATAATGCTTCATCAAATAGCAGCACGCTAAAAATGGTAATAAATAAAATGCCGATCCCTTCCCATAAGGCATACGCTACACCCAGGGCAATCTTTTTTACCGCAAAAGAAAGAAATATATATGACAGCGTGATCATCACCAGCATTAAAATAAAACCCGCATTGCCATTACCCACGCTAGCCCATTTCATTGAGAGCGTGCCGGTAATTTCAGTCGCGATAGCCAGAGCTAATAAAATCCAGTAAAACATGACACTTCTCCTGCATGAGAATATACTCTTTCGAGTCTGCTGCACGCAGCAAACTAAAAAATAAAATCAGTTAGCACAGCGCGTTGCGCCAGCTCAGGTAGAAGTGAGAGACTAAAGTGCGTTACGCCAGTGCTGCTCGCCAATAAGCAGGAAAAAGGAGGTAGAGTGAAGATGCGTTTGCGTGGAGAAAAAAGCGCTGAACATATTGTCCATAATATTACAATTATCCGCAGTGTTGCTTCTCGTCATCGCGGATGATAATTGTCCTCGGTAGTTGAACACGCCTGATTTGTATCATAAGCCAGGAATTAACTCAAAATATTTTCACTTCTTTACCTGAAGTGTTTGATTTTAACCAGAACAGGTCGACCGACATCACATTATTATTCGAGTCGGCATCAGAAAACAGGGACTGATATGGCAAAACCGATCATCACGCTCAATGGTCTAAAAATCGTCATTATGCTGGGAATGCTGGTGGTTATTCTGAGCGGTATCCGCTTCGCCGCAGATATCATTGTTCCCTTTATTTTGGCGTTATTTATTGCAGTCGTTCTCAATCCCGTTGTACAACGGATGACCCGATGCCGAATTCCGCGCGTTATCGCCGTATCATTGCTCATTGTGATTATTGTTATGTTAATGGTACTGCTACTGGCCTATTTGGGGACATCATTAAATGAACTGGCTCGTACCCTACCACAATATCGCTCCTCATTGGTGATACCGTTGCAACGTATTGAACCGTGGTTACAGCGAGCAGGCATTGGCGTGTCGGTTGATGAGCTGGCGAAATATATCGATCCAAACGCCGCCATGACTCTGGTAACGAACCTGCTCACCCAGCTGTCCAATGCCATGTCGTCCATCTTTTTATTGTTATTGACCGTGGTATTTATGCTGCTGGAGGTTCCACAATTGCCTGAAAAACTGCAGCAGATGATGAGCCGTCCGGTAGAGGGCATGGCGGCAATTCAACGCGCGCTTGATAGCGTTTCCCATTATCTGGTGCTAAAAACAGCGATCAGTATCGTGACGGGGCTGGTCGCATGGGGAATGCTGGCCGCGCTGGATGTCCGCTTCGCCTTTGTCTGGGGACTACTGGCCTTCGCGCTGAACTATATTCCTAATATTGGATCGGTGCTCGCTGCCCTGCCGCCCATTATTCAGGTGCTGGTATTTAACGGGTTTTATGATGCGCTGCTGGTGCTGGCAGGCTATCTGCTGATTAATCTGGTCTTCGGCAATATCCTTGAGCCACGAATTATGGGACGTGGTTTAGGCCTTTCAACCTTAGTGGTATTTTTGTCGTTAATTTTCTGGGGCTGGCTATTAGGTCCGGTGGGTATGTTGCTCTCCGTTCCGTTAACCATCATTGTCAAAATCGCCCTCGAACAGACCACCGGAGGGCAAAGTATCGCCGTTCTGCTTAGCGATTTAAACAAAAGATAAAATGCAATATATACACCAAATCATTCAAGATGCATCGCGGCGGCAAGGGAAGAAATCCCCGGGAACATAGATAACGATGTGACCGGAGTTTCTGAGCGCAGCCAACAAAGAGGCAGCTTAAAGGATGAAGTGTATAAAAACGGCCTCCGAAGAGGCCGCCGCACGTTTAAAAGATTAAAGCGCTTTCAGAATTGCATCCACGCTGGCTTTGGCATCGCCAAACAGCATTTGCGTATTCTCTTTAAAGAACAGCGGGTTCTGCACACCAGCATAACCAGTATTCATTGAACGCTTAAAGACCACGACATTCTGTGCTTTCCACACTTCGAGAACCGGCATACCGGCGATCGGGCTGCGGGGATCGTCTTGCGCCGCCGGGTTCACCGTATCGTTCGCGCCAATCACCAGCACGGTATCGGTATCGGCGAAATCATCATTGATTTCGTCCATTTCCAGCACGATGTCATAAGGCACTTTCGCCTCCGCCAACAGCACGTTCATATGCCCCGGCAAGCGCCCCGCCACCGGATGAATGCCGAAACGCACGTTGATACCGCGCGCACGCAGTTTTTCGGTGATTTCCGCCACCGGATACTGCGCCTGCGCCACCGCCATCCCGTACCCCGGCGTAATAATGACGGAGTGGGAGTTTTTCAGCATCTCAGCGGTCTCTTCCGCCGTGATTTCGCGATGTTCGCCAGCTTCCTGATCGTCGCCTGTTGAGGAGCCGTCAGTACCGAACCCACCGGCAATAACGCTGATGAAAGAGCGGTTCATCGCTTTACACATAATGTAAGACAGGATCGCGCCTGACGAACCGACCAGCGCGCCGGTCACAATCAGCAAATCGTTGCTCAACATGAAGCCAGCCGCCGCGGCAGCCCAACCGGAATAGGAGTTCAGCATTGAAACAACCACCGGCATGTCCGCCCCGCCGATAGAGGCGACCAGATGCCAACCAAACGCCAGCGCGATAATGGTCATCAGCAGCAGCGCCAGAACCTGTAGACCCACGCTTTCGGTACGAACAAAAACCAGCAGCAACAGGAAAGAAACAACCAGCGCCGCCAGGTTCATTTTGTGACGGTTAGGCAACATCAACGGCTTAGAAGAAATTTTGCCGCGCAGTTTACCAAACGCTACGATCGATCCAGTGAAAGTGACTGCGCCAATAAAGATACCGAGGAAGACTTCGGTCAAATGGATATTCACCAGCACCGGCGCCAGACTGGCGTCATGGTACAGATAGCTGTTAAAGCCAACCAGTACCGCCGCCAGGCCCACGAAACTGTGCAGAATCGCGACCAGCTCCGGCATCTCGGTCATCTCAACTTTTTTCGCCATGCGGATGCCAATCGCGCCGCCAATAATCATGGCGACCAGAATCCATGCCACGTTGCCGGTATCCGGCCCGAAAATGGTCGCCAGCAACGCGATCGCCATCCCGGCAATACCGAAGTTATTCCCCTGGCGGGACGTTTCATGCTTTGAAAGCCCGGCAAGACTGAAAATAAACAGGATCGCGGCAACAATGTATGCAGCTGTAACTAATCCTCCAGACATGTGTTACCCCTTAGTTTTTCCGGAACATTTTCAGCATACGCTGAGTCACGGTGAAGCCACCGAAAATATTAATGCTGGCGATAAGCACCGCGATAAAGCTCAGGAAGCTGACCCAGCCGCCCTGACCAATTTGCAATAATGCCCCGACAACAATAATCCCTGAAATTGCGTTGGTCACCGACATTAATGGCGTATGAAGCGCATGAGACACGTTCCACACCACGTAATAACCAACCACGCAGGCGAGCGCAAACACGGTAAAATGGCCGAGGAACTCTTTTGGCGCGACATCGGCCAGCCAGCCAAAAAGAATGATCGCCAGCGCCATTAACGCATACTTCCGCCAGGGTGAAGCGGGCTTTTCCGGCTCTTTTGGCGCAGGTGCTGCTTTAGGCGCGGCCTGTGGCTGCGCGGAAACCTGGATTGGCGGCGCAGGCCAGGTAATGTCGCCGTCGCGAATCACCGTCACGCCACGGATCACAACATCGTCAAAATCCACGTCAATATTGCCGTCTTTCTCTTTGCACAGCAGCTTCAGCAGGTTAACCAGATTGGTGCCATAAAGCTGGGATGACTGCGTCGGCAAACGCCCCGGTAAATCGGTGTAGCCAATCACTTTCACGCCATTGTCCGTCGTCACAACCTGATTGGCGACGGTATATTCGCAGTTACCGCCATTCTGCGCGGCCAGGTCGACAATCACGCTGCCGGCTTTCATAGAATCGACCATATCGCGGGTAATCAGCTTCGGCGCTGGTTTGCCCGGAATCAACGCGGTGGTAACAATGATGTCGACCTCTTTGGCCTGGGCGGCAAAGAGCGCCATTTCCGCTTTGATAAACGCCTCGGACATGACTTTGGCGTAACCATCGCCGTTACCGGCTTCCTCTTTAAAATCCAGTTCGAGGAACTCAGCCCCCATACTCTGAACCTGCTCTTTGACTTCAGGACGAGTGTCAAACGCGCGGACAATCGCCCCCAGGCTGTTTGCCGCGCCGATAGCCGCAAGACCAGCTACACCCGCGCCAATCACCATCACCTTCGCCGGCGGCACTTTCCCGGCGGCGGTGATTTGCCCGGTAAAGAAGCGCCCAAATTCATGCGCGGCCTCTACAATGGCGCGATAACCCGCGATATTCGCCATTGAGCTTAACGCGTCGAGCGACTGCGCGCGGGAAATACGCGGCACGGAGTCCATCGCCATCACCGTGACCTTACGTTCGGCAAGTTTCTCCATTAACCCAGGATTTTGCGCAGGCCATATAAAACTGACCAGCGTAGTCCCGGGGTTCAGTAAAGCGATTTCCTCTTCTTCAGGCGCATTAACCTTGAGAATAATTTCCGACTGCCAGATAGCATTGCCGTCTACAATATCCGCGCCAGCCTGCGCAAACGCTTTGTCGTCAAAACTTGCCAGTTGACCCGCCCCGCTTTCGATAGCGACGCTAAACCCCAGCTTCAGTAGCTGCTCTACCGTTTTCGGCGTCGCAGCGACACGGGTTTCATTGGGTAACCGCTCTTTTGGTATGCCAATTCGCATAAATGTTCCCTTCCATCGGTATTTTTGATGATGGTTTGTCAGTAAGCGCGAGAAGCGTACGCCTGCCCGCGTTTGAGGTAAATGTTACCCCTGCAGAATAAAACCGTTACAAACTCTCTATAACCTACTGAAAATAACGCCTGTGATCTAGCGCCAAAAAACAGAATTTTTTATCAAATTTGCAAAACATGAACGATTCAGCCGCTAAGCAGCCATAATGCCTTGAAAATGGCCTGCGAGGGCTGATAATTCGCTCAAATTTGACAGTAAAACATCATTAAACCTCTGTCGATATCAAGAAATTAACATTAAATTAACTTATTAAATTCATGCGCTTCATTAGCTTAGCCGCCCGGACGCCGTTTTTTTCGACATATCGGTAAATGTTATCATCAAAGATAGGATACATGACACGATGCGTGAAAAATCCCGCAGACATCCATATGGTTTAAATGCAATAATCAGCCACGTTTCTAGTCAATAACAATACCAGTACCTGGTTTGCGCAAGGCGAAGGATTATTTTTATGAAGCTTAAGAACACTCTCCTGGCGTCGGCACTGCTTTCTGCGGCTGCTTTTTCTGTCCATGCAGCAACAGAACTGACGCCGGAGCAAGCGGCTGCACTAAAACCTTATGACCGCATCGTTATTACCGGTCGTTTTAATGCTATTGGCGATGCGGTCTCCGCCGTGTCCCGCCGCGCAGATAAAGAAGGCGCAGCCTCCTTCTATGTTGTCGACACCTCGGAGTTCGGCAACAGTGGTAACTGGCGTGTTGTGGCGGACGTGTATAAAGCCGACGCGCCGAAAGCCGACGCGCCCAAAAATCGTGTCATTAATGGCATCGTGGAATTACCGAAAGACCAGGCCGTACAATTAGAACCGTATGACACCGTCACCGTTCAGGGCTTCTACCGTAGCCAGCCGGAAGTTAACGATGCCATTACGAAAGCGGCGAAACAGAAAGACGCATACGCTTTCTATATTGTTCGTCAGGTGGATGCGAATCAGGGCGGAAACCAGCGCATCACTGCATTTATCTATAAACAAGATGCGAAAAAACGCATCGTCCAGAGCCCGGACGCTATTCCGGCAGACTCTGAAGCTGGCCGCGCCGCGTTGGCTCAGGGCGGCGAAGCTGCGAAGAAAGTCGAAATTCCAGGCGTCGCTACGTCAGCCTCGCCGAGCGCCGAAGTAGGCCGTTTCTTCGAAACGCAATCCACCAAAGGTGGGCGTTACACTGTCACACTTCCGGATGGCACTAAAGTTGAGGAGCTGAATAAAGCGACGGCTGCGATGATGGTGCCTTTCGACAGCGTTAAGTTCACCGGCAACTACGGCAATATGACAGAAATCTCCTACCAGGTCGCCAAACGCGCGGCGAAGAAAGGCGCTAAGTATTATCATATTACGCGTCAGTGGCAGGAGCGCGGCAATAACATCACCATCAGCGCCGACCTCTACAAATAAGGCGCGCGTCGCCATCAGGCTTTCTCGCCGGATGGCGGCATACCTAGCTTATCAGGCCTACACGATCGTTCAACGGCAGGCCTGATAAGCCACCATCAGGCACTTTCTCGCGGGATGCCAGTTCCGTCAAATATCGCGATGAATCTCACTTTTCGATTTTTTGGCGATAAATCTTATCCAGGCCGTTGCATGCGGTCCCTTCTCTCCGTAAAATCCCGCGCCTTAGTGGCTTTCACCATTTTTATGCGTTTTGCCATAATAATTATTCTTCCAATTTCATTTTTATAGCTGGATACCAATGGAAAAAAAACTGGGACTGAGCGCGCTGACCGCGCTGGTTTTAAGCTCAATGCTTGGCGCAGGTGTTTTCAGTCTGCCCCAGAATATGGCCGCCGTTGCCAGTCCGGCTGCGTTGTTAATTGGCTGGGCCATTACCGGCGTGGGGATACTCTTACTGGCATTCGCCATGTTAATCCTCACGCGCATTCGCTCCGAGCTTGACGGCGGTATCTTTACTTACGCCCGCGAAGGCTTCGGCGAACTGATTGGCTTTTGTTCTGCCTGGGGCTATTGGCTGTGCGCGGTCATCGCCAACGTATCCTATTTGGTTATCGTCTTTTCAGCGCTGAGTTTCTTTACCGATACGCCTGCCCTGCGTCTGTTTGGCGACGGTAATACCTGGCAGGCTATTGTCGGCGCTTCAGTCCTGCTCTGGATTGTCCATTTCCTCATCCTGCGCGGCGTACAAACGGCAGCCAGCATCAATCTGGTTGCGACTCTGGCGAAACTGTTGCCGCTCGGCGCGTTTATTGTGCTGGCTATCATGATGTTCAAACTGGATACCTTCACACTGGACTTCACCGGTGTTGAACTCGGTATTCCCGTATGGGAACAGGTCAAGAACACCATGCTTATTACGCTGTGGGTGTTTATTGGCGTTGAAGGCGCCGTCGTCGTCTCGGCCCGAGCGAAAAATAAACGCGATGTAGGCCGCGCCACGCTACTGGCGGTACTCGCAGCGCTGGGAATATATCTCCTGGTCACTCTGCTTTCTCTTGGCGTTCTTGCGCGTCCGGAACTGGCGGAGATGCGCAACCCGTCGATGGCCGGACTGATGGTAAAAATGATGGGGCCGTGGGGAGAAATTATTATTGCGGCGGGACTGATTGTGTCTGTCTGCGGGGCTTATCTAAGCTGGACTATCATGGCGGCGGAGGTGCCGTTTCTGGCGGCAGCCTATAAATCCTTCCCGGGCATCTTCGCGCGACAAAATGCGCAAGGCGCGCCTTCTGCGTCGTTATGGCTCACCAATATCTGTGTGCAAATCTGTCTGGTACTGATCTGGCTTACCGGTTCAGACTACAACACGCTATTGACGATTGCGTCAGAAATGATTCTGGTGCCCTACTTTCTGGTCGGCGCATTTCTGCTGAAGATTGCAACGCGTCCCCTCCATCGGGCGGTCGGTATCGGAGCCTGTATTTATGGCTTATGGTTATTATATGCGTCGGGTCCCATGCACCTGCTGCTGTCCGTCGTACTGTACGCGCCTGGATTACTGGTTTTCCTGTATGCGCGTCGGACGCACAAGCATGACAATGTATTAAATCGTCAGGAAGTCGTGCTGATTGGTTTATTGCTGGTCGCAGCGGTTCCGGCTACGTGGATGCTGGTGGGTTAACAACCTCCCCATCGTAATATCCGTCTGTATTACGATGGGGAAACCACGGTCTTTGCCAATATTAATGCCATTTAATCCAGCAAAAAATCAGCAGCCACGCGCTTAGCCCCCAGCAGACCACCGCACCGCCAAGCGCGACGGGCAGGCGCATCACGCCGCTGAAATACCATAGCGTTGCAAGATAAATGAAATAAGGAATGATCGACCACATGCTAAAGACGATGGTGGTACGCATCGCGTCGATGCCCCGCTCGCTGGCCACGATATAGTGCGCGATAAGCGCAAACGTTGGAAACAGAGGAATTAATCCGGCGATATAATAATTTTTCGTTTTTGACAGAAGACCAATCAATACGACGACCAGCGCCCCCAGGGCAGCTTTAATCACGAGTCCCATTACCTTGCCTTAACATGCTAATAACAACAGCGTGTAGCATAACGGAACCGCTCTCGTTTAGAAAAGATTTATGGAAGGGAAAACAGAGGCGGTGTATGTTGGCGTTTTCTATTCTCCATTTATAATATGAACCGCATTGTATTTGTTGAAGACGACGCTGAAGTGGGTTCTCTCATTGCCGCTTATCTGGCGAAACATGATATTGATGTCATTGTTGAGCCGCGTGGTGACCGGGCGGAGGATCTTATCCTCACCACTCAGCCCGATCTGGTTTTACTGGATATTATGCTTCCAGGTAAAGATGGCATGACGATATGCCGCGATTTACGCCACCGCTGGCAAGGCCCGATTGTCCTGCTCACCTCGCTGGACAGTGATATGAATCATATTCTGGCGCTGGAGATGGGTGCCTGCGACTACATCCTCAAAACCACGCCTCCGGCCGTTTTGCTGGCGCGTCTGCGCTTACACCTGCGGCAAAGCGAACAAACGCAACAGGCAAAAAGCCTTCAGGAGAGCGCGCTTACGCCGCATAAAGCGCTGCGTTTTGGCGCGTTAACCATCGATCCCCTAAACCGGGCGGTCCAGCTCAACGGCGATTTCATATCGCTCTCCACCGCCGATTTTGAATTGCTCTGGGAACTGGCGACACACGCCGGAAAAATTATGGATCGCGACGCGTTGCTAAAAACGCTGCGCGGCGTCAATTATGATGGTCTGGATCGCAGCGTGGATGTGGCGATTTCCCGCCTGCGTAAGAAACTGCTGGATAGCGCTGCTGAGCCCTATCGTATAAAGACCATTCGCAATAAAGGCTATCTTTTTGCCCCTCATGCCTGGGACGAAACGACGGGATAAGTTAGCCGACAGATTTTACCTGCCTTTATCAAGTCATAGTGGCGATGCTCATCACCGCCACTGTTCAAAAAACAGACATTGTATACATGGATGCTATTTTTATTAGTCAGAACAGCCCCTTTATTACCGTTTTCTCTGCGTTGCGGTTCTTCATTACGTCTTTTTCGTCCAAGAAAATTAAATTAAAAAAACTCGAAGCCAGTTCACAAAATTGATAACAGAATGTCTGCCCGGCGCTATATTGCCGTCTTTTTTCGCAAATTGTGAAACCAAACAAATCATAATCATGAATATATAATAACAAATATATTCACCATAAATATGTGCGTTTCCGATAGTAACTTTTGTATTAATTAATAACATATAAGAAAAGTTAGCATTTGCTGAAATAATATTATTCAGATTAGGATGCCTTTGATTCAACGAATCTGTAGAAGTTCAATCTTTTGCAAATAAGTTAAGTTTTTAAGGATAAAAAATGAAAAGAAAAGTATTGGCACTTGTCATCCCGGCTCTGCTGGCTGCTGGCGCAGCACACGCCGCTGAAATTTATAACAAAGACGGCAACAAACTGGACCTTTACGGGAAAGTAGACGGCCTGCACTATTTCTCTGATGACTCTTCTAAAGATGGCGATCAGACCTATATGCGTTTCGGCTTTAAAGGCGAAACACAGATTAACGACCAACTGACCGGTTACGGCCAGTGGGAATATAACGTTCAGGCTAACACTACCGAAGGCGAAGGCGCTAATTCCTGGACTCGTCTGGCATTCGCCGGCCTGAAATTCGGCGACTACGGCTCATTCGACTATGGTCGTAACTACGGCGTCCTGTACGACGTGGAAGGCTGGACCGATATGCTGCCTGAGTTCGGCGGCGACTCCTATACTTACGCTGACAACTACATGACCGGTCGTGCTAACGGCGTGGCCACCTACCGTAACACTGATTTCTTCGGTCTGGTAGACGGTCTGAACTTCGCGTTGCAATATCAGGGTAAAAATGAAAGCCAAAGCGCTGACGATGTAAATATCGGTACCAATAACCGTAATAATGGCGACGATATTCGTTACGATAACGGTGATGGCTTCGGTATTTCTACTACCTATGATATTGGCATGGGCTTCAGCGCAGGCGCTGCGTATACCACTTCCGATCGTACTAATGAGCAAGTCAATGCTGGCGGCACGATTGCTGGCGGCGACAAAGCGGATGCATGGACAGCTGGTTTGAAATATGATGCCAACAACATCTATTTAGCGACTATGTATTCTGAAACCCGTAATATGACGCCTTATGGTAAAACGGACACGGGTTATGCTGGCGGCGTAGCAAACAAAACGCAAAACTTCGAAGTTACAGCCCAATATCAATTTGATTTCGGTCTGCGCCCGGCGGTTTCTTTCCTGATGTCTAAAGGTAAAGATCTGACCTATAACAACGTTAATGGCGATGATAAAGACCTGGTTAAATATGCTGATGTAGGTGCTACCTACTATTTCAACAAAAACTTCTCCACCTATGTTGATTATAAAATCAACCTGCTGGATGATGACGACCAGTTCTATAAAGATGCCGGTATCAGCACTGATGATATCGTCGCGCTGGGTATGGTTTACCAGTTCTAATTATTCATTAATTCTTCCCAAGCCCGCCGTTTCGGCGGGCTTTTCTTTTTCTATCACCACCGTTCTAAAAACAGAACGCACTGTTCCCTGGGCACAGATTGAACAATTCTTGTTCGCTCTCTATGGTTTGCTTATCGCCCGACAAAAGGAACATGCTAATGATCATCCCGCCTCTGCTTTCCAGAACCGCGCTTCTCTTTCTGCTCATGGCCACAGGCGCAGCCACCGCCGCCCGCCCGGCAGCGGATATTATTTTGCATAACGGTAATATCATCACTCTGAATGATGCCCAGCCGCAGGCCAGCGCGCTGGCGATTTCCGGCTCGCGGATTGTGGCGATTGGCGATGATACGGCGACAAATGAATGGCGCGGCGACCATACCCGTACCATCGATTTACAGGGTAAAACCGTGATACCCGGCCTGACCGATACCCATATCCACGCCATTCGCGGCGGACAAACCTGGACATTCGAAACCTACTGGTACGACAGCCCTTCGCTTAAAGACGCGCTGGATAAATTACGCGCCGACGCTAACCGTCGTCCCCACGATCAATGGGTAGCCGTAGTGGGATCGTGGATACCGGCGCAATTTGCAGAAAACCGGGCGCCGACGGTAGCCGAATTGAGCCACGCCCTTCCCGATCATCCGGCTTATATTCAGTATCTGTACGACTATGCGTTAGTGAATCAGCGCGGTATAGACGTACTTGGCCTTAACGACACCCCTCCTCCTGATTTAGCGGGAATCCGCGTAGAGCGCGACGCAAAAGGTAGCGCCACGGGGAAATTATTTGCTGACATCGCCGCGTTCAATCAGCTTTTTGCCAGCATAAGTAGTAACGCCGATCGTGAGGGTGGTCTGCGGCAATTTTTCGCTGATATGAACGCTCGCGGCGTGACCGGCATCATTGACCCCTCTGCCGGGCCTGCCGCCGCTTATGAGCCTTTATTTGCAATGCGAAACCAGGGGGATTTACCGCTGCGCGTGGGGTATCGCATTCCGGTACAGCCAGAAGCGAAAGGTCATGAAGCGCAGTGGTTCAGCAACCTGATGGCCTTTCGCCCGGCGCGTGCCGATGACGGGCAACTGGCTTTTCTTGGCCTGGGGGAAAGCCTGGTGGCCGGAATGAATGACGGCGTGCGGATGGCCCCAGGATTTTCTTCCTCAGAGCAGGACAAAACCGCGCTTCGCCAGGTCGCGACGTTTGCGGCAAAACGGGGAATACCGCTTGAGATCCACGCCTATACCGATGACAGCGCCGACGCGATATTGACGATTTTTGAGCAGGTAGCGCAGCAGTACGATCTGCGCCCTCTCCGCTGGTCTATTGCGCACCTGAATACCGGTTCGCCACAGACGCTTGAGCGAATGCGTAAGCTGGGTCTGGCATACACTGTGCAAATGGGGCCTTACTTTGAGGGGCTTGCCATCCGTGACGCCAATCCACCCGGCGCGACGGACAATTCGCCGCCGGTTCGACTGGCGCTGGATAAAGGGCTTGTCGTAGCTGGCGGCACCGATTCGACGCGTATTGGCATTGCCGGTGTCTGGCACGCTATCGAATATCATATCACCGGTATAGCGTCAGGCGGTTCCGTGCGTAAACCCGCCAGCGAGCGGCTCACGCGTCTGGAAGCGCTAGCGTTATATACACGTCATGCCGCCTGGCTCGCCTTTGCCGAACAACACCGGGGCCAGCTTAGCGTCGGAAAACAGGCCGATCTGGCGGTACTCAATCAGCCATTTATGACGATGCCGGAAGACAGAATTGATACCATTCGCGCTGTTTTGACGCTTGTCGATGGACGCATTGTTCACGAAAGTCCGGACCTTAACGCCGGACAATGAGGTTGTCAGTTGACGCAAAGCCTGCTTTTATAACCCACCAGCGGCGCTGACGGGAAATCTTTTCCGCCAGCGCCGCGATAGAGTTAATGTATTGATATCCGGTGGGCGTTGATGAAAAAGCTGTTTGTGCAGTTTTACCTTTTGCTGTTCGTCTGTTTTCTGGTCATGACCTTATTGGTCGGACTGGTGTACAAATTCACTGCCGAACGCGCGGGCAGGCAATCGCTCGACGATCTGATGAAAAGTTCGCTCTATCTGATGCGCAGCGAACTGCGGGAAATTCCGCCGCGTGAATGGGGGAAAACGTTAAAAGAGATGGACCTGAACCTCTCTTTCGATTTACGCGTTGAACCGTTAAATCACTATAAGCTTGATGCCACCACCACGCAGCGACTGCGTGAAGGCGATATCGTCGCGCTTGACGATCAATACACCTTTATTCAGCGTATCCCGCGCAGCCATTACGTCCTGGCGGTTGGCCCGGTTCCCTATCTCTATTTCCTGCATCAAATGCGACTGCTGGATATCGCTTTAATGGCGCTCATTGCCTTTTCTCTCGCCTTTCCTGTGTTTATCTGGATGCGCCCGCACTGGCAAGAAATGCTCAGGCTCGAATCCGCCGCGCAGCGCTTTGGCGAGGGTCACTTGACTGAACGCCTGCACTTCGATAATGGCTCCAGTTTCGAACGTCTGGGTGTCGCGTTCAACCAGATGGCGGATAACATTAATGCTCTGATCGCCAGTAAAAAACAGCTGATTGACGGTATCGCCCACGAGCTTCGCACGCCGCTGGTACGTTTACGCTATCGGCTTGAAATGAGTGAAAATCTGACACCGCCGGAATCACAGGCGCTCAATCGCGATATTGGTCAACTGGAAGCGCTGATTGAAGAACTGCTCACCTATGCGCGCCTTGACCGACCACAAAATGAACTGATGTTGACCGAACCCGACCTCCCCGCCTGGTTGCTAGCGCATTTGCAGGATGTGCAGAGCGTGAACCCGGAACGTGCCGTAAACCTTCTCACATCTGTAATTGGCGATTATGGCGCGCTTGATATGCGGTTAATGTCGCGAGTGCTGGATAACCTGCTGAATAATGCGTTGCGCTACAGTCGTACCACCGTTCAGGTCAGTCTGTTACTCGACGGCAGTCAGGCAACGTTGATAGTCGAAGATGATGGCCCCGGCATTGAAGCGGATGCGCGAGAGCACGTATTTGAACCTTTTGTCAGACTCGACCCCAGTAGAGACCGGGCGACAGGCGGCTGCGGGCTTGGACTCGCCATCGTACACTCTATCGCCCTGGCGATGGGCGGTAGCGTCGTCTGTGACGAGAGCGAACTGGGCGGCGCAAAATTTAGCTTTCACTGGCCGGTCTGGCACGCGATGCCCGACATGACCGCTGCCTGACGTATTTTGCACGCTGGTTGAGCGGCGGGAACTGTGCTATACAGATAGTATGTTGTAACTAAAGTGAGTGATACCATGTCCCGCTACGATCTCGTTGAACGCCTGAATGGCACTTTTCGCCAGATAGAACAACACCTGGCGGTGCTGACGGATAATCTACAGCAGCATTCGCTACTTATCGCCCGTGTCTTTTCACTGCCGCAGGTGACCAAAGAGGCGGAACATGCGCCGCTGGATACTATCGAGGTAACGCAACATCTGGGGAAAGAGGCCGAAGCGCTGGCGCTACGTCACTATCGCCATTTGTTTATTCAACAGCAGTCCGAAAACCGCAGCAGTAAAGCCGCCGTCCGCCTGCCTGGCGTCTTATGCTATCAAGTGGATAATGCGACACAGTTAGATCTGGAAAATCAGATACAGCGCATTAACCAGTTGAAAACCACCTTCGAGCAGATGGTTACGGTAGAGTCCGGTCTTCCCTCAGCGGCACGTTTTGAGTGGGTGCATCGGCATCTACCCGGCTTAATTACGCTGAACGCTTACCGCACGCTGACGCTTATCAATAACCCCGCCACCATACGTTTCGGCTGGGCAAATAAACATATTATTAAAAATTTAAGCCGGGATGAGGTTCTGAGCCAGTTGAAAAAAAGCCTCGCGTCGCCGCGCAGCGTCCCGCCGTGGACGCGCGAACAATGGCAATTCAAGCTGGAACGGGAATATCAGGATATCGCTGCCTTACCGCAGCAGGCCCGACTCAAGATTAAGCGTCCGGTTAAAGTACAGCCGATCGCTCGCATCTGGTATAAAGGCCAGCAGAAACAGGTGCAACACGCCTGCCCCACGCCGATTATCGCATTAATTAACACGGACAACGGCGCTGGCGTGCCAGATATTGGCGGGCTGGAAAACTATGACGCCGATAATATTCAGCACCGTTTTAAACCACAGGCGCAACCGCTGCGACTGATTATTCCGCGACTGCACCTGTATGTGGCGGATTAACGTCCCGGCGTCATACTGCCAACCATCAATTCCGGACGTACCCAGGCGTCGAACTCCTCGTCGCTAAGGTATCCTAATGCCACGGCTGAGGCTTTGAGCGTCAGCCCTTCTTTATGCGCCTTCTTCGCAATCTCCGCCGCTTTATCGTAACCGATGTGCGTATTCAGCGCAGTGACCAGCATCAGCGACTCATTCAGCAACTGCGTAATACGCTCGCGGTTTGGCTCGATTCCTGACGCACAGTGTTGATTGAAGCTCGCCATGCCATCGGCCAGCAGGCGCACCGTTTGCAGAAAATTATGGATAACCATCGGACGATAGACGTTGAGCTCAAAGTTGCCCGATGCGCCCCCCATATTGATGGCCACATCGTTACCCATCACCTGGCAACATAGCATCGTTACCGCTTCACACTGGGTCGGATTCACTTTACCAGGCATAATGGAACTGCCTGGCTCATTCTCCGGGATAGCAATCTCGCCAATGCCGCAGCGCGGGCCGGACGCCAGCCAGCGAACATCGTTGGCGATTTTCATCAGCGAGGCCGCCAGTCCTTTTAATACGCCATGCGCCTGTACCAACGCGTCACAGGTCGCCAGCGCTTCGAATTTATTCGGGGCGGTAATAAACGGCGCTGCGGTAATCGTCGCCAGTTCCTCGGCCACGCGCCGGGCATATTCCGGGTGGGTATTAAGCCCTGTCCCTACTGCGGTTCCGCCGAGCGCCAGTTCCGCGACGTGCGGTAAACTGTGCTCAATGTGTCTGAGGTTATGTTCCAGCATGGCTACCCAACCGGAAATCTCCTGGCCTAAGGTGAGCGGCGTCGCGTCCTGCAGGTGAGTACGGCCAATTTTGACAATATCGGCGAAAGCGTGGGATTTATCGCGAAGCGTATCCGTTAATGCGGATAATTGCGGGATAAGGTGTTCGCGCAACGCCAGTAACGCCGCCACGTGCATGGCGGTTGGGAACACATCGTTTGAGCTTTGACTCTTATTGACGTCATCATTGGGATGCACCTTGCGTTCCATACCGCGAACGCCGCCTAAAATTTCACTGGCGCGGTTCGCTAACACCTCATTCATATTCATGTTGCTTTGCGTACCGGACCCGGTCTGCCAAATCGCCAGCGGAAACTCATCAGCATGTTTTCCCGCCAGCACTTCATCAGCCGCCTGGATAATCGCGCTGGCTTTTTCCGCCGCCAACAACCCTAAGTCCTGGTTGACCTTCGCAGCGGCGCGCTTGGTCAACGCCAGAGCGTGAATGAGCGAGACGGGCATTTTCTCCGTGGAAATCCGAAAATGCTCCAGCGAACGTTGAGTCTGTGCCCCCCACAGTTTATCTGCCGGGACTTCAATCGCGCCCATTGAATCTTTCTCGCGGCGTACCGTTACCATTACCTGCTCCTTACTCAAGTTGATGAGATCATGTGTCGACATTGCTCACATGTTTGCGGTCTTATGAGTATTAACGATAACAACACAACGGTGTAGACCGGATAAGGCGCTTGCGCCGTTCTCCGGCAAAATAGCGAATCATGTTACCGCCCCGCAGGGCGGCGACATTACTTAACGCAGCGCGCGCACTGCGATGACTGAATCTGCTGGAAGAAATCGTTGCCTTTATCATCCACCAGAATAAAGGCCGGAAAATCTTCCACTTCAATTTTCCAGATAGCCTCCATACCCAGTTCAGGATATTCCACGCACTCCAGGCGCTTGATACTGCCCTGCGCCAGAACGGCTGCCGGGCCGCCGATACTGCCCAGGTAGAAGCCGCCATGTTTCTTACAGGCATCGGTCACCTGCTGGCTGCGGTTGCCTTTCGCCAGCATGATCATACTGCCGCCCTGCGACTGGAGCTGATCAACATAAGAGTCCATCCGTCCTGCGGTAGTCGGCCCAAGCGACCCGGAGGCGTACCCTTCCGGCGTTTTTGCCGGCCCCGCATAATAGATAGGATGATCTTTGATGTACTGCGGCAAACCTTCGCCTCTGTCCATCCGTTCTTTCAGTTTAGCGTGCGCGATATCGCGGCCCACAATAATCGTGCCGTTCAGCGACAGGCGCGTTGATACCGGATACTGCGACAGTTGTTGCAGTATCTCGCTCATGGGACGGTTAAGATCAACGCGCACCGCCTCGCCCTCTCCCGCCTGGCGCAGCGCCTCGGGAATATATTTACCGGGATTGCGCTCCAGCTTCTCGATCCAGATCCCTTCCCGGTTGATCTTCGCTTTAATATTTCGATCCGCGGAGCAGGACACGCCCATACCTACCGGACACGATGCCCCGTGGCGCGGCAATCGGATGACACGAATATCGTGAGCGAAATATTTGCCGCCGAACTGCGCGCCCAAGCCAAGATTTTGCGCCTCAAGCAACAATTCTTTTTCCAGCTCAATATCGCGGAAGGCCTGCCCGTGTTCATTGCCTTCGGTCGGTAGCGCATCATAGTATTTTGCCGAGGCCAGCTTAACGGTCTTCAGGTTCGCTTCCGCCGAGGTGCCGCCAATGACAAACGCAATGTGATACGGCGGACAGGCGGCGGTGCCCAGCGTACGCATCTTATCAACGAGATAATTTTTGAGCTTACCCGGCGTCAGAAGCGCTTTTGTCTCCTGATAGAGGTAGGTTTTATTCGCCGATCCGCCGCCTTTAGCGATACAGAGGAATTTATATTCATCGCCATCGACGTTGTAGAGATCGATCTGCGCCGGCAGGTTAGTACCGGTATTGACCTCTTTGTACATATCCAGCGCCGCGTTTTGCGAATAGCGCAGGTTATCTTCGATATAGGTGTTATATACGCCGCGAGCCAGCGCCGCTTCATCACCTCCGCCAGTCCAGACGCGTTGGCCTTTTTTGCCGACAATAATGGCCGTACCGGTATCCTGGCAGGTGGGCAACACGCCCTTGGCCGCGATATCGGAGTTTCGCAGGAATTGCAGCGCGACATATTTGTCGTTTTCACTGGCCTGCGGATCGCGCAGAATATCCGCCACCTGCTGCTGATGCGCGGGACGTAGCATAAAAGACGCATCGTGGAAGGCCTGACGCGCCAACAGCGTTAGCGCTTCCGGCGCGACTTTCAGGATCTCTTGTCCTTCAAATTCGGCGACGGAAACATGTTCGCTGGTCAACAAGTAGTACTCGGTATCGTCCTTTTTGAGGGGAAAAGGGTCTTGATAAAAGAAGGGTTTGTTTGACATTGTGCTCTCACTTACCGCTCGGTATGGTTATTCTCTGGGCAGGTGTTCCATTGCCCGACTCAAAGCGAGTAACACTATCCTACACAATTTTTTAACAAAAACTGAGACAAGTACGACTTTTTACGCCCGGAGGTTACTTCATGCGGGTTTCTTGGTTTAATACCTCCCATTAATCTCCACATTGAAACAGGGCTTGATAATGCAAAAACTCATTAACTCAGTGCAAAACTATGCCTGGGGAAGTAAAACTGCGTTAACGGAACTTTATGGCATCGCCAATCCGCAGCAGCAGCCAATGGCTGAACTCTGGATGGGCGCGCATCCCAAAAGCAGCTCGCGAATCACCACCGCCAACGGCGAAACCGTCTCCCTGCGTGACGCCATCGAAAAGAATAAAACCGCCATGCTGGGCGAAGCGGTAGCCAACCGTTTCGGCGAACTGCCGTTTCTGTTTAAAGTACTGTGCGCCGCACAACCGCTCTCTATTCAGGTGCACCCGAATAAACGCAACTCCGAAATCGGTTTCGCGAAAGAAAATGCGGCGGGTATCCCCATGGATGCCGCAGAGCGGAACTATAAAGATCCTAACCATAAACCAGAGCTGGTTTTTGCCCTGACGCCTTTCCTGGCGATGAACGCGTTCCGCGAATTTTCTGACATTGTCTCTTTACTGCAACCTATCGCCGGCGCGCATTCCGCTATCGCCCACTTTTTGCAGGTGCCGAACGCTGAACGTCTGAGCCAGCTTTTCGCCAGCCTGTTGAATATGCAAGGCGAAGAAAAATCCCGCGCGTTAGCCGTACTCAAAGCGGCGCTTAACAGCCAGCAAGGCGAACCGTGGCAAACGATCCGCGTGATTTCAGAGTATTATCCTGACGACAGCGGGCTTTTCTCTCCTTTGTTGCTGAATGTGGTCAAACTGAATCCCGGCGAAGCGATGTTCCTGTTTGCCGAAACGCCTCACGCTTATCTGCAGGGCGTTGCGCTGGAAGTCATGGCGAACTCCGATAACGTTCTGCGCGCTGGCCTTACGCCAAAATATATCGACATCCCTGAGCTGGTCGCGAACGTGAAGTTCGAACCTAAGCCTGCCGGCGAGTTGCTGACTGCCCCGGTAAAAAGCGGCGCGGAGCTGGACTTCCCAATTCCGGTTGACGATTTTGCTTTTTCACTGCACGACCTGGCGCTTCAGGAGACGAGCATCGGCCAACACAGCGCCGCGATTCTGTTCTGCGTTGAGGGTGAGGCGGTGTTACGTAAAGATGAACAGCGTCTGGTACTGAAGCCGGGTGAATCTGCCTTTATCGGCGCGGATGAGTCTCCGGTTAACGCCAGCGGCACAGGCCGTTTAGCGCGTGTTTATAACAAGCTGTAGCAACGTACTGAATTTTTTAACAACTCTTGCTAAGCTTATAACAGACGTAAAACTCCTCCAGGCGGTTTAATCCGCCTGGTTTCATTTTTATGGACAATTGATATGAAAAAAACACTGGTAGCTGCAGGTGTAGTGATTGCACTTGGCATCGTCTGGACAGGCGGCGCCTGGTATACGGGGAAAAAGCTGGAGAACCATCTTTCAGAAATGGTGACTCAGGCCAATGAACAGCTCAAGCGTACTGCGCCGGAGGCCGGTGTCGAATTAAGTTATCAAAACTACCAGCGTGGCGTGTTCAGTAGCCATCTGCAACTGGTTGTCAAACCGGTTGCCGGCGCAGACACTACCTGGTTGAAACCCGGGCAAAGCATTGTGCTGGACGAGTCCGTTTCACATGGTCCCTTCCCGCTCGCCCAGCTCAAAACGCTCAATCTGATCCCTTCTATGGCGTCGGTAAAAACCACCCTGGTGAATAACGATGCGGCAAAACCCCTCTTTGATATCGCGAAAGGCGACACGCCCTTTGTTATCAATACCCGCATTGGTTATGGCGGCGATACCCGCTCCGATATCTCTCTCAAGCCGTTAAACTACGAGAATGCCGGTGAAAAGGTCGCCTTTAGCGGCGGCGAGTTCCAGCTTAACGCCGATAAAGACGGTAATGTGGTTTCGCTGTCGGGCGAAGCGCAGAGCGGCCTGGTCGATGCCGTTAACGAATATAATCAGAAGGTCCAACTCACCTTTAATAATTTGAAAACAGACGGTACCAGTAAGCTGGCAAGCTTTGGCGAGCGTGTAGGCGACCAAAAGTTAACGCTGGATAAACTGTCCATCGCCATTGAGGGTAAAGAGATGGCGGTGCTGGAAGGGATGGAAATTGCCGGCAAGTCCGATCTCGTCAACGACGGAAAAACCATTAACAGCCAGTTGGATTACTCGCTTAACAGCCTGAAAGTGCAGAATCAGGATTTAGGCAGCGGTAAATTAACGCTGAAAGTCGGTCAAATCGACGGCGAAGCCTGGCACCAGTTTAGTCAGCAATATCATGCGCAAACGCAGGCGCTGTTGAATCAGCCGGACGTGGCGCAGAATCCTGAGCTTTATCAGCAAAAAGTCACTGAAGCGTTCTTTAGCGCTCTCCCCGTGCTGTTAAAAGGCGATCCGGTACTGACTCTGGCGCCGCTTAGCTGGAAAAACGCCAAAGGGGAAACCACGCTGAATCTGTCGCTGTTCCTCAAAGATCCGGCAACCACAACGGCACAACCGCAAACGCTGGCGCAGGAAGTCGACCGCTCCGTGAAATCGTTGGATGCGAAACTGGCAATTCCGATGGACATGGCGGTCGAGTTTATGACGCAGATAGCAAAGCTGGAAGGCTATCAGCAGGATGATGCGGAAAAACTGGCAAAACAACAGGTGCAGGGGCTGTCCGCAATGGGTCAGATGTTCCGACTGACAACGCTGAAGGATAATACTATCGCCTCCAGTTTGCAGTACGCCAATGGCCAGATCACGCTCAACGGACAAAAAATGCCGTTGGAAGACTTTGTCGGCCTGTTTGGAATGCCAGCGCTTTCCGTACCGGACGTTCCGGCGCTGCCTCAACAATAATCGCCTTGCCGGGTGTCGCGACGCTGCACCCGGTCTGCGCCGAACGACGCGCAGCCTCTACTTTTGCGTTACCAGGCGAGCGGCTATCGTTTGACTCCGCACATGGTGCTCGTCGTGAGCAATACGCTGCAATATTCGTTCGGCCAGGGTATAGCCTATTTCTCGCGCCGGCGTACTGGCCCAGATAATCGGCAGGTCGTCGAGGGCGTTCTCCGCCACATCAGCAAACGCCGCCAGCGACACCTGCTGCTCGAAATAACGATCGACACCGCTCTCGCCACTCTGTCGTCCGGCTCTCAGCAGGCCAAACCACGCCCCCATCGCAATGGTTTCGTTGTAACAAACGACAGCGCTAATGGTCGGATTGTATCGCAACAGCGCGGTAATGCTTTCTGCTGCCTGCTTCTGACTGGAAGCGCATTCCACGACCCACTCGCTGTGAAACGGTAGACCGTATTTTAACAACGTCGCGCAATAGCCGCCCACGCGCTCCGCGCGGGTTAAAGATGCGCTTTGTCCACCCAGCCAGGCGATGCGCTGATGGCCCTGACGAATAAGGTACTCCGTCAGGAGCTGCGCCGCCTGCATGTTGTCAGGCCGAACGGTATCGGCATCATCAAGATAGCTGGCGCGTGACGCAAACACGACCGGAATTCCTTGTGCGTCGGCCTGCGCTCTCAGCGCTTCGCTACTGCCCGCCGCACCGGCGATCACCATGCCATCCACACCCTGATTGAGCAACATGGTAAAACGCTGATTTAGCTGTTCGCCATCTTTCCCCCCGTGCAGGAGAAAAACCATACGGCCTTGCGCTTCCAGCGCTTCCGTTAACCCGGCGGTCAATTCGGCATAAAAGGGTGCCGATAAATCACGCACGATCAAACCGATAACGCCGCTTTGCCCGCCACGCAGCGCGGACGCCTGGCGGTTACGCACAAAACCCAGTTGTTCAATTGCCGCGTTCACGCGCTCGCCGGTCGCGGCCGATATTCGCCCCTTGCCGCTCAGCACTAAGGAAACGGTGCTCACCGACACACCAGCCGCCAGCGCAACATCGTGGATAGTGATTTTTTTGGCGATAGCCATGTCAACAAATCGCTCCAGAATCTGACAGATAAAACGTTTTACCTATCCGTTATCTTTATACGCGTTATTATCGGTCAGTAATGTGATTAATGCCGCACTAAAATTTGATAAAACGTTTTATCTTTTCGCCATCATAACCTGACACCGGCCTTTATTAACAAGGAGTCGTTAGATGACGACGAAAACCACGCCAAAAATAACGCTATGGGAATTTTTCCAGCAACTGGGCAAAACGTTTATGTTGCCCGTCGCCTTGCTCTCGTTCTGCGGCATTATGCTCGGTATCGGCAGCTCGCTCAGTAGCCACGACGTTATCACCCTGCTCCCCGTGCTGGGTAATCCCTTGCTACAGGCTATCTTCACCTGGATGAGTAAAGTAGGTTCTTTTGCCTTTAGCTTCCTGCCGGTGATGTTTTGTATCGCGATTCCGCTCGGTCTGGCGCGGGAAAACAAAGGCGTCGCCGCGTTTGCCGGGTTTGTCGGTTATGCGGTCATGAACCTTGCAGTCAACTTCTGGCTCACGGCAAAAGGCATTCTGCCGACCACCGATGCGGCGGTGCTGAAAGCCAATAACGTACAAAATATTCTGGGCATCCCCTCTATCGATACCGGCATCCTCGGCGCCGTTATCGCTGGTATTATTGTCTGGATGCTGCATGAACGGTTTCATACCATTCGTTTGCCGGATGCGCTGGCTTTTTTCGGCGGTACGCGTTTTGTACCTATCGTTTCCGCCGTTGTGATGGGGCTTGTCGGCCTGGTTATCCCGCTCGTCTGGCCGGTTTTTGCGATGGGAATTAGTGGACTGGGTCATATCATCAATAGCGCCGGCGACTTTGGACCGATGATTTTCGGCACCGGCGAGCGCCTGCTGTTGCCTTTTGGTCTGCACCATATTCTGGTAGCGCTGATTCGCTTCACCGAGGCGGGGGGTACGCAAGAGGTATGCGGGCATACCGTGAGCGGCGCATTGACTATTTTCCAGGCCCAACTCAGTTGCCCAACGACGCACGGCTTCTCTGAAAGCGCCACTCGTTTCTTATCGCAAGGCAAAATGCCGGCGTTTCTCGGTGGGTTGCCGGGCGCCGCGCTGGCAATGTACCACTGTGCCCGTCCAGAAAACCGCCCTAAAATTAAAGGATTATTGATTTCCGGTTTAATCGCCTGCGTTGTCGGCGGTACAACGGAGCCGCTGGAATTCCTGTTCCTGTTCGTAGCGCCAGTGCTGTACGTTATTCATGCTCTGCTGACCGGGCTGGGCTTCACCATCATGGCTATTCTCGGCGTCACTATCGGCAATACGGATGGCAATATTATTGACTTTGTGGTGTTTGGCATCCTGCATGGTCTGTCAACAAAATGGTATCTGGTTCCGGTAGTGGCGGCGATTTGGTTTGCGGTTTACTACCTCATTTTCCGCTTCGCCATTACACGCTTTAACCTCAAAACACCGGGGCGCGAAGCGGAGATCGCCACCAGCATTGAAAAAGCGATCGCTGGCGCGCCAGGAAAATCCGGCTACAACGTGCCTGCTATCCTGGCGGCATTAGGCGGCACGGAAAACATCGTGAGTCTGGACAACTGCATCACCCGCCTACGTCTGTCCGTGAAAGATATGTCGCTTGTCGATGTCCAGGCATTGAAGGACAATCGTGCGATAGGCGTCGTACAGCTCAATCAGCATAATTTGCAGGTGGTTATCGGCCCGCAGGTTCAGTCGGTAAAAGATGAAATGGTTGGTCTGATGAATACCGTTCAGGCATAAGGAAGAGATATGTTCGATTTTTCACAGGAAGTTGACCGTCGCGGGACATGGTGTACGCAGTGGGATTATGTCGCCGATCGTTTTGGCGAAGCCGATCTGCTCCCCTTTACGATTTCGGATATGGATTTTGCCACCGCGCCGTGTATCCTGGAGGCGCTAAACCAGCGCCTTTCCCACGGTGTGCTGGGCTATAGCCGCTGAAAAAATGAGGCGTTTTTAGGGGCGATTACCCACTGGTTTGCGACACGCCATCAGACCACGATAGATGCCCACTCCCTCGTATACGGCCCCTCCGTTATCTATATGGCGTCCGAGCTTATCCGCCAGTGGTCCAACGAAGGCGATGGCGTGGTAGTTCATACCCCCGCTTACGATGCTTTTTATAAAGCGATTGAAGGCAACCATCGCATCGTCACTCCCGTCCCGCTGGAGAAAGAAGGCAACGCCTGGTATTGCGATATGGCCAAACTGGAGGCGGCGCTGGTGCGTCCGGAAAGCAAAATCCTGCTGCTGTGCAGCCCGCAAAATCCCACCGGTAAAGTGTGGACGCGTGACGAGCTGGAAACGATGTCAACGCTATGCGAGCGCCATGGCGTACGGGTGATTTCCGATGAAATTCACATGGATATGGTATGGGGAAACCAGCCGCATATTCCCTGGAGCAATGTCGCGCGCGGAGACTGGGCGCTGCTCTCCTCCGGCTCGAAAAGCTTCAACATTCCGGCATTAACCGGCGCTTATGGAATCATTGAAAATAGTGAAAGCCGTGAACGCTACCTGGCCGCCTTAAAAGGGCGCGACGGCCTCTCTTCGCCAGCGGTGCTCTCGCTCACGGCGCATATTGCCGCGTATCAGCACGGCGCGCCGTGGCTGGATGCGTTACGCGCCTCGCTGGCGGCTAATATGCACTATATTGAGCAGGCGCTGAATGGCGCCTTTCCGACGTTGAACTGGCAAGCGCCGCCATCGACCTATCTGGCCTGGATTGATCTCCGTTCACTCGGCATTGACGATCAAAAATTACAGCACACGCTCATTCATCAGGAGAAAGTCGCCATTATGCCCGGCGATACCTATGGCGCAGAAGGCCGGGGATTTGTGCGTCTGAATGCCGGATGCCCTCGCCTGAAACTTGAAAAAGGCGTCAACGGATTGATTAACGCTATCCGCACCGTTCGCTGATACCGTCTACAAACGGGGTGTTGACCCTTTATCCTAAGATGCGATAACAGAGCCCCCCGTGAGCTAACCGGGGCGCGTTAAAGAGAATGATACAAAATTTCTCCCGCGCTCTCGCGAAGTTGCAACGTAATGGCTCCGTTTTTGCAAAATTTCCAGAGCATTATCAATCTGTAGTATAATGGTGCGCACTTTTATTAAAAATTGAGTGCGCCCATGATTGATATTACGCTTCCTTTGACTGACATCCACCGCCACCTTGATGGCAACATTCGCGCCCAAACAATTCTGGATCTTAGTCGGCAGTTCAACATCGCCCTTCCCGCCCAAACGCTGGAAACGCTGATTCCGCATGTCCAGGTCACCTCAACCGAACCCGATTTAGTAAGCTTTCTCACGAAGCTCGATTGGGGGGTAAAAGTCCTGGCATCGCTTGACGCCTGCCGCCGTGTGGCCTTTGAAAATATTGAAGATGCCGCACGTAACGGCCTGCATTACGTCGAGCTTCGCTTTTCGCCCGGCTATATGGCGATGGCGCATCAGTTACCGATCGCAGGCGTGGTTGAAGCCGTTATCGACGGAGTACGCGACGGCTGTAACACGTTTGGCGTCGAGGCGCGACTCATTGGCATTATGAGCCGTACCTTCGGCGAGGCGGCATGTTTACAGGAGCTTGATGCGCTGTTGGCGCACAGAGAGAAAATCACCGCGCTGGATTTAGCCGGTGATGAGCTGGGCTTTCCCGGCAGTCTGTTTTTGTCGCACTTTAATCGGGCGCGCGATGCGGGCTGGCATATTACCGTTCACGCTGGCGAAGCCGCAGGGCCGGAAAGTATCTGGCAGGCGATTCGCGAACTGGGGGCCGAACGTATCGGACATGGCGTAAAAGCTGTCGAAGATCGCGCGTTAATGGATTTTCTTGCACAGCAGCGTATCGGTATTGAATCCTGTCTGACCTCGAATATTCAGACCAGTACCGTCGCATCGCTGGCAGATCATCCGCTCAAAACCTTCCTTGAGCATGGCGTTCTCGCCAGTCTTAATACGGACGATCCGGCTGTTCAGGGCGTAGATATTATCCATGAATATCACGTCGCCGCGCCAGCGGCAGGATTGAGCCGCGAACAGATTCGCCAGGCGCAGATTAACGGTCTGGAAATCGCCTTTCTGAGCGATGACGAAAAACGTGCGCTGCGCGAAAAAGTGGCCGCGGCGTAAGATTGCTTTATTGATGCTAACGTCCTCTCTCCGCCTGCGGTTTAATGCTATCACAGGCGGAGAAATGCGACATCTCAGGCAAGACACAGCGTCGCACGATGTTTTGCCGATTCCATGCCCAGTTCAATCAACTCCATAATTTGAATCGCCTGGCTTGCCGGCACGGGATTTTCACCATTACCGTTTAACGCATCGCGGATGGCGGCATAATATGCCGGATAGTTACCCGGCAACGTAAGCCAGTTCTCTTCTTTGCGCTTCTCTCCCTCAACCAGGGTCAATACGCCGTCACGCATGTCATATCCCCAGTCTTCCTGCGGTAAACGCTCGCCGTTTTTTAACCGTTCTTCCTGGGGATCGAGGCCATATTTTACATAGCTACCGCGCGAACCATGAACGATGTATCGCGCGGATTCCGCCGCGGCCAGCATCGTACCGTGCAAAATCACGCGGCGCTGGGGGTAGGATAAAATCGCGTGGAAATAATCTGTAGATTGCGCGCCCGGACGCAGCTGCGCTAAATCCACCGTCATGCTGACCGGCAGGCCAAAAAGTTGAATGGCCTGATCCAACAAGTGCGGCGCCAGATCGTACCAGATACCACTTCCCGGCCCGCCTTGCTCGCGCCAGCGGTCGCGCACCTGGGGACGAAAGCGATCAAAGTGGGACTCAAACAAGGACACCTCGCCGAGCACGCCATCCGCCAGCAAGGCTTTCAGCGTCAAAAAATCGCTGTCCCAGCGTCGGTTGTGGAAGACGGAAAGTACCCGGCCAGTGCTCCGCGCAAGCGCATCCAATTCTCGCGCCTGTGACAGTGTCACGGTAAAGGGTTTATCAACCACCACATGCTTACCGGCTTCCAGCGCAGCTTTCGCCAGCGGGAAATGGGTATCGTTGGGCGTCGGGATCACGATCAGGTCGATATGCGGATCGTTAAATAAATGTCGGGGCTCAGAGACCACGGAAACCGCCGGCCAATCTGCTTTCACTTTTGTTTCATCGCTGCTGGATACCGCCGCAAGCTCTAGCCCTGGCGTTCCCATAATTAAGGGCGCATGAAAGGTTTTACTGGCGTAGCCATAACCGATTAACCCAACGCGGATTTTGTCATTCATCTCACTGCCTCCGGTTTTAGATATCGCTATTCCACACCATCGTGCGATTAGCCGCAATAGCGTCCTGACCATCAACGTAGCATCAAATGATTAACTTGTTACAGAACAGAGGCTGAAATCGTTTCCCTCCCTCTTGCCGACCGTTCGCCAGGAAAGTAACATTTACCCTCTGTGTTTATGGATAAATCAAAGCAAATGTCGTCAATAATGAATCGTCTTATTGAATTAACTGGGTGGATAGTTCTCGTTATCTCAGTCATTCTTTTAGGTATTGCCAACCATATTGACAATTACCAACCACCAGAGCCCACGGCTTCCGTTCAGAAGAAGTAAGCGTCAGATAATGTAAAGGCATTTTCGCGTGGTACGGTCAGCGGCGCCCCGGGGCGTGCAAAGAAAGTCAAAAACCGGCAAAAAAAACGAAATATGTCCTATCTGGTCTGACGTTTATTGCCTGTTGTAGGAAAGCGCGTTAACCTTTCGCCCCAGGCGCCCTGTGGCGCCTGACTCTTTACCGGTAAGAATATTCCCTTTTTACCTGCACCCCTGACCTCTCACTGGTGCGGTTTTGTTTATTTTTTATCAGTGACTACTCCGTTGGCATTATATTAAATATGGATCAACTTTATATGACTGTTCAGGATTATCTATTAAAATTCCGCAAAATTAGTTCGCTCGAAAGTCTGGAAAAACTGTTCGACCACCTTAACTATACCCTTACTGATGACATGGACATTGTTAATATGTATCGCGCTGCAGATCACCGCCGTGCCGAACTGGTTTCCGGAGGACGCCTGTTTGATGTAGGTCAGGTTCCGCAATCCGTCTGGCGCTATGTGCAATAAAGAAAGTAGCGTTTAACATCAAAAACCTTATAATATTTGCCCCAAAATGAGCGGCATGACCGTTAATGCGCGTAACCCCGGAGAAGATATGACTACAACACCGCCACAACGAATTGGAGGCTGGCTTCTTGGCCCGTTAGCCTGGCTGTTAGTCGCGTTGTTGAGCGCCTCGCTGGCGTTATTACTCTACGTTATGGCGCTTGCCACACCGCAAACGTTCAAGACGCTTAGCGGACAGGAAACCGGTAATTTACTGCTATGGGGCATTTCATTTATTACCGCTATCGCCATGTGGTACTATACCCTGTGGTTGACGATCGCATTCTTCAAGCGCAGACGCTGCGTGCCGAAGCATTACATTATCTGGCTGCTGGTGTCGGTGTTACTGGCGGTTAAAGCATTTGCCTTTTCGCCCGTCTCAGATGCCTTTGCCGTGCGTCAGTTACTCTTCCCACTGTTGGCGACGGCGCTCATTGTGCCTTATCTCAAACGTTCAGCGCGCGTCAAAACAACGTTTGTTAATCCGTAATAACCCTACAGTTAACCTGTTGTCGCCTGTGGTAGTTTGACAGATAATAGGCGGCTTTTTTATTTCAGGCCGAAACATGACTGATTACCTGCTGCTCTTTGTCGGAACTGTACTGGTCAATAACTTTGTACTGGTCAAATTCCTGGGCCTTTGTCCCTTTATGGGCGTATCCAAAAAACTGGAAACCGCCATGGGGATGGGCCTCGCGACGACCTTTGTCATGACGCTGGCGTCGATATGCGCCTGGCTTATCGACACCTGGATACTTATTCCGCTGGATCTGATTTATCTGCGGACGCTGGCCTTTATCCTCGTCATTGCTGTGGTCGTGCAATTTACCGAAATGGTTGTGCGGAAAACCAGCCCGGCGTTATACCGCTTGTTAGGCATCTTCTTACCACTGATTACCACTAACTGTGCGGTTCTGGGCGTAGCGTTACTGAATATTAATCTCGGTCATCACTTTCTTCAGTCGGCGCTGTACGGATTTTCCGCCGCCGTCGGTTTTTCATTAGTGATGGTTCTGTTCGCCGCCATCCGCGAACGCCTTGCCGTGGCGGATGTGCCCGCCCCTTTTCGTGGTAACGCGATAGCATTGATTACCGCAGGATTAATGTCTTTGGCCTTTATGGGCTTTAGTGGTTTGGTGAAGTTGTAATGAATACTATCTGGATTGCCGTTGGCGCCCTGACCCTTCTGGGCCTGGTGTTCGGCGCCATTCTGGGTTATGCCTCCCGCCGATTCGCGGTTGAAGATGATCCGGTTGTTGAAAAAATCGATGCGATTTTGCCGCAGAGCCAGTGTGGCCAGTGCGGCTATCCCGGCTGTCGCCCCTACGCCGAAGCCGTGGGTCTCCAGGGCGAGAAAATCAATCGTTGCGCGCCCGGCGGCGAAGCCGTCATGCTGAAAATGGCAGAGTTGCTAAACGTAGAGCCGCAACCATGCGATGGTGAAGAACAGCAGGCTGCGCCAGTACGTATGCTGGCAGTTATTGATGAAAATAACTGCATTGGCTGCACAAAATGCATTCAGGCCTGCCCGGTTGACGCCATCGTTGGCGCAACGCGCGCCATGCACACGGTCATGAGCGATCTCTGTACTGGCTGTAATCTGTGCGTCGATCCGTGTCCGACGCACTGCATCGAATTACGTCCGGTGAATGAGACGCCCGACAGTTGGAAATGGGATTTGAACACCATTCCCGTTCGCATCATTCCCGTGGAACAACATGCTTAAACTATTTTCCGCTTTCAGAAAAGATAAAATCTGGGATTTCGACGGTGGTATTCATCCGCCCGAAATGAAGTCCCAGTCAAACGGCACGCCGCTGCGCCAGGTGCCTTTAGCGCCGCGCTTTGTTATCCCTTTAAAACAGCACATTGGCGCTGAGGGCGAGCTGTGCGTTAGCGTCGGCGATCGCGTGCTACGCGGCCAGGCGCTTACCCGTGGACGTGGGAGAATGCTGCCGGTACACGCGCCCACCTCCGGGACGGTTATCGCTATTGCCCCCCACTCGACGGCGCATCCTTCGGCGCTGGCGGAGTTAAGCGTCATCATTGATGCCGACGGCGAGGACCGCTGGATTGAACGCGAGGGCTGGTCTGATTACCGCGCCCACAGCCGTGAAGCGCTCATTGAACGCATTCATCAGTATGGCGTTGCCGGGCTTGGCGGCGCGGGTTTTCCCACCGGCGTTAAATTGCAGGGCGGCGGCGATAAAATCACTACGCTTATTATCAATGCCGCAGAGTGCGAACCTTACATTACGGCGGACGATCGTCTGATGCAGGACTGCGCCGCGCAGATTGTGGAAGGTATTCGCATCCTGGCGCATATTCTGCAACCGCGTGAGGTATTAATCGGCATTGAAGATAACAAACCGCAGGCTATTTCCATGCTGCGCGCCGTACTGGCTGACGCCCACGATATTTCGTTACGTGTGATCCCAACCAAATACCCTTCCGGCGGCGCAAAACAGCTCACCCAAATACTGACGGGAAAACAGGTTCCCCACGGCGGGCGCTCCTCTGATATTGGCGTGCTGATGCAAAACGTCGGTACGGCTTATGCCGTTAAACGCGCCGTGGTTGACGGCGAACCGATCACAGAACGCGTTGTCACCTTAACGGGTGAAGCGGTAAGCCGTCCGGGTAACGTCTGGGCTCGGCTCGGCACTCCCGTTCGTCATTTGCTTAACGATGCCGGGTTCTGCCCTTCTGCTGACCAGATGGTCATCATGGGCGGCCCGTTGATGGGATTCACCCTTCCCTGGCTTGACGTACCGGTCGTAAAAATCACCAACTGCCTGCTGGCGCCATCCGTGACTGAAATGGGAGCGACTCAGGAAGAGAAAAGCTGTATTCGTTGCAGCGCTTGCGCTGACGCTTGCCCTGCCGACCTTTTACCGCAGCAGCTTTATTGGTTCAGCAAAGGGCAGCAGCATGACAAGGCTACCGCTCACCATATTGCTGATTGTATAGAATGCGGCGCCTGCGCCTGGGTCTGCCCGAGTAATATTCCGCTCGTCCAATATTTCCGTCAGGAAAAAGCGGAGATTAATGCGATCAGGCTTGAAGAAAAACGCGCCGCCGAAGCCAAAGCACGTTTTGAGGCTCGTCAGGCAAGACTGGAGCGCGAAAAAGCCGCCCGCCTTGCACGTCATAAGAGCGCAGCGGTACAACCAGCGGCAAAAGATCAGGATGCCATTGCCGCTGCGCTGGCGCGGGTAAAAGAGAAACAGGCGCAGGCCACGCAACCGGTGGTTATTCAGGCGGGTAGTCTGCCAGACAATAGCGCCGTCATCGCGGCCCGTGAAGCGCGTAAAGCGCAAGCGCGCGCTAAACAAGCCGCTCATCCGATGGCTGACAGCGCGATACCCGGCGACGACCCGCGTAAAGCTGCAGTGGAGGCAGCCATCGCCCGCGCCAAAGCCCGTAAGCAGGAGCAGCAGGCCGGAAGCGAACCTGCCGAACCGGTCGATCCGCGTAAAGCCGCGGTGGAAGCGGCCATCGCCCGCGCCAAAGCCCGTAAGCAGGAGCAGCAGGCCGGAAGCGAACCTGCCGAACCGGTCGATCCGCGTAA
>NZ_JAMMKR010000004.1:45537-466694 GCF_051703725.1 Salmonella sp. NW645
ATCGCCCGCGCCAAAGCCCGCAAGCAGGAGCAGCAGGCCGGAAGCGAACCTGCCGAACCGGTCGATCCGCGCAAAGCTGCGGTGGAGGCGGCTATCGCCCGCGCCAAAGCCCGCAAGCAGGAGCAGCAGGCCGGAAGCGAACCTGCCGAACCGGTCGATCCGCGCAAAGCCGCGGTGGAGGCGGCTATCGCCCGCGCCAAAGCCCGCAAGCAGGAGCAGCAGGCCGGAAGCGAACCTGTCGAACCGGCCGACCCGCGTAAAGCCGCGGTGGAAGCGGCCATCGCCCGCGTTCAGGCAAAAAAAGCAGCACAGCAGCAGGTTGTTAACGAGGATTAAATGGTATTCAGAATCGCAAGCTCGCCTTATACCCATAACCAGCGCCAGACATCGCGAATCATGTTGCTGGTATTAATCGCCTCTCTGCCGGGGATTGCCGCGCAGACGTGGTTTTTTGGTTGGGGAACGCTTTTCCAGATCGTTCTGGCTGCCATCACGGCGCTCGTCGCGGAAGCCATTGTCCTTAGACTGCGCAAACAATCGGTCGCCAGTCACCTACAGGATTATTCCGCGTTATTGACGGGGCTTTTGCTGGCGGTCAGCATCCCTCCGCTCGCGCCCTGGTGGATGGTCGTGCTGGGAACCGGATTCGCCATTATTATCGCTAAACAGTTATATGGCGGGCTGGGACAAAACCCCTTTAATCCGGCAATGATCGGTTACGTGGTGCTCTTAATCTCCTTTCCGGTGCAAATGACAAGCTGGTTGCCGCCTTATGAAATAGCCGCAACAACGCCCGATATGCTGGACACGTTGCGGATGATTTTTACCGGGCATACCGCCAGCGGCGGCGATATGACACTGCTACGTATTGGTATTGACGGTATCAGCCAGGCGACGCCGCTGGATACGTTTAAAACGTCCTTGCGCGCCGGGCACTCCGTTGAGCAAATCATGCAGTACCCGATATACAGCGGCGCGCTGGCTGGCGTGGGCTGGCAGTGGGTTAACCTCGCCTGGCTTGTCGGCGGCGTATTCCTGCTGTGGCAAAAAGCTATCCGCTGGCATATCCCGGTCAGTTTTCTACTGACGCTGGCGCTATGCGCCGCGTTAGGTTGGCTTTTTTCGCCCGCTACGCTGGCCTCGCCGCAGCTTCATCTGCTGTCAGGCGCCACCATGCTGGGCGCATTTTTTATCTTGACGGATCCGGTTACCGCCTCCACGACCAACCGTGGACGTTTAATTTTCGGCGCGCTGGCTGGGGTATTAGTGTGGCTGATTCGTAGCTTCGGCGGCTATCCGGACGGCGTTGCTTTTGCTGTCCTGTTGGCGAATATCACGGTTCCTCTGATCGACTACTACACGCGCCCCCGCGTCTATGGACATCGCAAAGGATAAACCATGCTGAAAACGATTCGTAAACACGGTATTACGCTGGCGCTTTTTGCCGCAGGTTCTACGGGATTGACTGCGGTGATTAATCAGATGACAAAATCAACCATCCACGAACAAGCGCTGCAACAACAGCATGCCCTGTTCGATCAGGTATTGCCGCCAGATCGTTACAATAATAATCTGCAAGATAGCTGTTATCTGGTCGATGCGCCCGCCCTCGGCAAAGGCACACATCGTGTTTTTATCGCTCGCAAGGATGATAAACCCGTAGCAGCCATCATTGAGGCCACCGCGCCAGATGGCTATTCCGGCGCTATCCAGCTTATTGTTGGCGCAGATTTCAACGGTACCGTCCTGGGGACGCGTGTGACGGAACATCATGAGACGCCAGGGTTAGGTGATAAAATTGAGCGCCGTTTGTCTGACTGGATTACCCACTTTAGCGGTAAAACCATCAGCGGTGAAAATG
This sequence comes from Salmonella sp. NW645, assembly GCF_051703725.1. NCBI lineage: Bacteria > Pseudomonadati > Pseudomonadota > Gammaproteobacteria > Enterobacterales > Enterobacteriaceae > Salmonella > Salmonella sp. NW645. The sequence goes on from NZ_JAMMKR010000004.1 coordinate 47,399, forward strand.
ATACGCACTGGGCGGTGAAAAAGGATGGCGGTGATTTTGATCAATTTACCGGGGCGACAATAACGCCGCGCGCCGTGGTGAATGCGGTTAAACGCGCCGGGCTGTACGCCGAATCACTGCCCGCTCAGCTCCCCCATTTAACCGCCTGTGGAGAATAGCCATGAGCGAAATAAAAGACATTGTTGTTCAGGGGTTATGGAAAAATAACTCTGCTCTGGTGCAGCTACTTGGCCTGTGCCCTTTACTGGCGGTGACGTCTACGGCAACCAACGCTCTGGGGCTGGGTCTGGCCACAACGCTGGTATTAACGCTGACCAACCTTACGGTATCCGCACTACGTCGCTGGACGCCGGCAGAAATCCGTATCCCGATTTACGTTATGATCATTGCCTCGGTGGTAAGCGCAGTACAGATGCTGATCAATGCGTATGCGTTCGGTTTATATCAGTCTTTAGGGATTTTTATTCCGCTGATTGTAACGAACTGCATTGTTGTCGGTCGCGCCGAAGCGTTTGCCGCGAAAAAAGGACCGTGGCTTTCCGCGTTGGACGGTTTTTCCATCGGCATGGGCGCGACAGGCGCGATGTTCGTGCTGGGTTCGCTGCGCGAGATCCTCGGGAATGGTACGCTTTTCGATGGCGCGGATAGCCTGCTGGGAGGCTGGGCAAAAGTATTACGGGTCGAGATATTTCACACCGACTCGCCTTTCCTGCTGGCGATGCTGCCGCCAGGCGCGTTTATCGGCCTGGGGCTCATGCTGGCGGTAAAATATCTTATTGATGAAAAAATGAAGAAACGCCGCGCCGAAACCGCGCCTTCCGCTGTTCCGGCAGGTGAAACAGGGAAAGTCTGATGAACAAAGCAAAAAGGCTGGAAATTCTGACGCGCCTGCGCGACAACAATCCGCACCCCACAACGGAACTCAATTTCACGTCGCCGTTTGAGTTGCTGATTGCCGTGTTGCTTTCCGCGCAGGCAACCGACGTCAGCGTGAACAAGGCTACCGCCAAACTTTACCCGGTCGCCAATACGCCAGCCGCGATGCTGGAACTGGGCGTAGAAGGCGTGAAATCCTATATCAAAACCATCGGTTTATTTAACAGTAAAGCGGAAAACGTGATTAAGACCTGCCGTATTTTACTGGACAAGCATAATGGCGAAGTGCCGGAGGATCGGGCGGCGCTGGAAGCGCTTCCCGGCGTGGGCCGTAAAACCGCTAACGTGGTGCTAAATACCGCCTTCGGCTGGCCGACCATCGCCGTTGATACGCATATATTTCGTGTATGCAACCGAACACAGTTCGCGCCGGGTAAAAATGTCGAGCAGGTAGAAGAGAAGTTACTGAAAGTAGTGCCGAATGAGTTCAAAGTGGACTGCCATCACTGGTTAATTTTGCATGGCCGCTATACCTGTATCGCCCGAAAACCCCGCTGCGGCTCCTGCCTCATTGAAGACCTTTGCGAATACAAAGAAAAAGTCGATATTTGATATGCTCGGAGCGCGTCCGTCACGCCAGCGCGCTCCCACCTTCGGCTTGGATCTATTTTAGCCATCAATCATTCCAGTCTCTGTCCTTTTTCTGATGTAATGTGCTTTCGTTTTCCCTCCACGTCAGGTTAATCATTTTTTTAATCGCAAAAATTTCTATCTATCCGTGATCAGGATCACTTTGATAACTTCATGTGAAATTTAATGACATCTAAGGTTACATTTACAACCGGATAGACTGACGCCCCGTTTTCACTACAAAATATTACTCTGCCATTTTTTCAGATAATGGCCTATATCACTGCTTTTCACCTTAAATAGCAGAAGATATCGCCTTTCACCCAAACCAATGGCCTTTTTGCAGTGTAAAAATCTGCCATTCTTCAAATGAAGAAATTTAACGCTGGATAACATTTCTGACATCGGACGATTCAACCAGAAGAGTTATATGTAACAGATTATTACAAAGCTCTTGTCTGGAGAGGAAAGATAGTGAACATTACCTGCCGTTTCCCCTCCAATATAACAATCGGACGGATGAGTCTGACTCATCACGCGCCAGACAATCCCTGTTAATACGGGGCGTAAAAAAGAGGTAAAAGTGTCTACTGCAAACAAAAAACCAACTGAGAGCGTCAGTTTGAACGCTTTCAAACAACCGAAGGCGTTCTATCTCATCTTCTCGATAGAGTTATGGGAGCGTTTTGGTTATTACGGCCTGCAAGGCATTATGGCCGTCTACCTGGTAAAACAACTGGGTATGTCAGAAGCGGATTCCATCACCCTTTTCTCTTCCTTCAGTGCGCTGGTGTACGGCCTGGTCGCCATTGGCGGTTGGTTAGGTGATAAAATTCTGGGCACCAAACGCGTTATTATGCTGGGTGCCGTGGTGCTGGCTATCGGTTATGCGCTGGTCGCATGGTCTGGTCATGACGCTGGCATCGTCTATATGGGCATGGCGGCTATCGCTGTGGGTAACGGTCTGTTTAAAGCTAACCCGTCTTCCCTGCTGTCTACCTGTTACGCGAAGGACGATCCGCGTCTCGACGGCGCATTTACGATGTATTATATGTCCGTCAACATCGGCTCCTTCTTCTCTATGCTGGCGACGCCGTGGCTGGCGGCGCGTTATGGCTGGAGCACCGCGTTTGCGCTTAGCGTCGTCGGTATGCTGATAACCGTCGTTAACTTTGCTTTCTGCCAGCGTTGGGTGAAAAGCTACGGTTCCAAACCCGACTTTGAACCGATCAACTTCCGTAATCTGCTGCTGACAATCGTGGGTATTGTCGTTCTGATTGCGGTCGCCACCTGGCTGTTGCACAACCAGGATATCGCGCGTATGGTGCTGGGCGTAATCGCTCTTGGCATCGTCATTATCTTCGGTAAAGAAGCGTTTTCCATGCACGGCGCGGCTCGCCGTAAAATGATCGTCGCCTTTATTTTGATGCTGCAGGCGATTATCTTCTTCGTACTGTACAGCCAGATGCCGACGTCGCTGAACTTCTTTGCCATTCGTAACGTCGAGCACTCTATTCTCGGTATCGCGTTCGAACCGGAACAGTATCAGGCGCTGAACCCATTCTGGATCATTATCGGCAGCCCGATTCTGGCCGCTATCTATAACAGGATGGGCGATACGCTGCCGATGCCGATGAAATTCGCCATTGGTATGGTGCTGTGTTCCGGCGCGTTCCTGATTCTGCCGCTGGGCGCCAAATTTGCGAACGATGCCGGCATCGTATCCGTAAACTGGCTGATCGCAAGCTACGGCCTGCAAAGTATCGGTGAGCTGATGATCTCCGGTCTGGGACTGGCAATGGTCGCACAGTTGGTTCCGCAGCGTCTGATGGGCTTCATCATGGGTAGCTGGTTCCTGACAACGGCAGGCGCTAACATCATCGGCGGTTATGTCGCCAACCTGATGGCTGTGCCGAGCGACGTGACTGACCCACTGATGTCCCTGGAAGTCTATGGTCGCGTATTTATGCAGATTGGCATAGCAACCGCCGTTATCGCCATCCTGATGCTGCTGACAGCGCCTAAGCTGAACCGTATGACCCAGGACGATGATAACGCTGAAAAAGGCTCTAAAGCCGCTACAGTTTAATTTTCCGGGAAACAACATTCAGGCCGCTAACTGTGCGTTAGCGGCTTTTTTTTTGCTCGTCCCCGCACTACCATACTTTAAACCTCAGCAAAAAGGAGTTACCGATGAAACTGTTCTACAAACCGGGTGCCTGCTCTCTTGCTTCCCATATTACCCTGCGCGAAATTGGCAAAGACTTTACGCTTGATGGCGTCGATCTCGCAAAAAAACGCCTGGAAAACGGTGATGATTACCTGGCAGTCAACCCTAAAGGACAGGTTCCGGCTCTGCTGCTGGATGACGGCACACTGTTGACTGAAGGCGTCGCCATTATGCAGTACCTCGCCGACAGCGTTCCCGACCGCCAGCTTCTGGCGCCGGTAAGTAGTCTTGCTCGCTATCATACGCTGGAATGGCTCAACTATATTGCAACGGAACTGCATAAAGGCTTTACCCCGCTGTTCCGCCCTGACACGCCGGAAACACTTAAACCCGCCGTTCGCGCCGGTCTGGAAAAGAAATTGCAGTATGTGGATGAGTCGCTTTCAGACGACCAGTGGATTTGCGGCCAGCGTTTTACCATTGCAGACGCTTATCTGTTTACCGTATTGCGTTGGGCCTATGGCGTAAAACTGAATATGGACGGGTTAACGCATATTGAAAGTTATATGCAGCGTGTCGCAAAAAGACCGACCGTTGCGGCAGCGCTTAAAGCGGAAGGACTGAATTAATGTCATGTTGCCGGATAGCTCGCTGTAGCGCCATCCGGCCTCTTTTTAGCAGCAATAATTACAGCCGCGTTGCGCTGAAGTAATGTTCAGGGTTAGCGATCCTGTCCTGGGCCGCCACGACCTGCAGTTCGTATTCCTGCATCGTTTTGGTGGCGATCATAATCTCATAGACTGCCGCCGTAACGTGCTCCAGCGCCTGCTGCAACGTCGCGCCCTGCAAAAGTTTGACCAGCAATAAACCACTGGTGACATCGCCAACGCCAACCGGCTGACGTGAGCCGAAATCCACCAGCGGACGGCTAATATGCCAGGCTTCCTGCGCTGTCACCAGCAGCATTTCAAAGCGTTCTGAACTGTAACCGGCGCGGGCGAGATGTTTTACCAGTACAATTTCTGGCCCCTGAGCAATCAGTTCGCGCGCCGCCTGCACGGCGTCATCCACACTATTCACGCTATGTTTGCTGAGAATTTCCAGTTCAATCAGGTTAGGCGCGATAATATCGCTGGCGGGTAGCGCATAACGCACATGGAACTCTGCGACGCCAGGCGCCACGATACAGCCCTTTTCCGGATGCCCCATCACGGGATCGCAGAAATATTTTGCCTGCGGATTTGCCGCTTTAACCTGGCGCACAATACCGAGAATGTGTTCTCCCTGCTCGGCAGATCCCAGGTAACCGCTAAGTACGGCGTCGCAGTGCGCTAACTGGCCAATGTCCGCAATCCCCTGGACAATCTCAGTCAGATGGCTGGGCGGCATGACACAGCCGGTCCATTTACCATATTGCGTGTGGTTAGAAAACTGAACGGTATTCAGCGGCCAAACATTCGCGCCAAGACGGCGCATGGGAAATTCGGCGGCGCTGTTGCCCGCATGTCCGAAAACAACATGGGACTGGATAGCGAGGATATTCTTCATTTTTTTACCTGAACATCAAAAATAAGGGAGTGATTTCTCACTCCCTGTTACTTAATGCCTTATTTCCAGCAAATCAGACAATAGTTCTTTTTGCCGCGACGTAATAAGGTATAGCGGCCAAACAGACGGTCCTCATCGTTAAAGATGTATTCAGGATCGGATTGTTTTTCACCATTGATAGTGACAGCGTTGGAGGCGATAGTCTTACGCGCCTGACCACGTGACGGCTGGAGCTCGGCGTCTACCAGCGCCTGCATCAGGTCGGCGCCTTTTTCCATTTCAACCATCGGTACGCCGTCCTGCGCCAACTGCTCAAAGTCAGCTTCGCTCAGCGCGCTCAGTGAACCGCTGAACAGACATTCAGTGATCCGTTTCGCCGCGACCAGCCCTTCTTCACCATGAACCAGGCGCGTCACCTGCTCGGCCAGCACATACTGCGCGCGCGGCGCTTTCCCGCTGTTTTTATCTTCTTCTTCCAGGGCATTGATCTCTTCAATGTCCATAAAAGTGAAGAATTTCAGGAAGCGATAAACATCGGCATCTGCGGTGTTAATCCAGAACTGGTAGAATTTGTACGGACTGGTTTTCTTCGGATCCAGCCAGACAGCGCCGCCTTCGGTTTTACCGAATTTCGTGCCGTCAGCTTTGGTGATCAGTGGAACGGTCAAACCAAATACCTGATTCTGGTGCAGGCGACGGGTCAGGTCGATACCGGAAGTGATGTTCCCCCACTGGTCAGAACCGCCAATCTGTAAGGCAACGCCGTGCAGTTTATTCAGACAAGCGAAGTCGTACCCCTGTAGCAGGTTATAAGAGAACTCCGTGAAAGAGATACCCTGATCGTCACGGTTCAGACGCTGCTTCACCGCTTCTTTGTTGATCATCTGATTAACGGAAAAATGTTTACCGATATCGCGCAGGAAAGTCAGCACATTCATGCTGCCGAACCAGTCATAGTTATTGGCCGCGATAGCGGAGTTTTCGCCGCAATCAAAGTCCAGGAATGGGGCAACCTGTTTACGAATTTTCGCCACCCACTCCTGAACGGTCTCTTCAGTGTTCAGTTTACGCTCGGCGGCTTTGAAGCTCGGGTCGCCAATCAGACCGGTCGCGCCGCCTACCAGCGCAACAGGTTTGTGCCCTGCCTGCTGGAAGCGTTTCAGGCATAACAATGGAACCAGATGCCCCAAATGCAAGCTGTCAGCGGTAGGATCGAAGCCGCAATAGAGCGCGATCGGGCCTTGCGCCAGTCGCTCTGCCAACGCGTCTTCGTCCGTCACCTGGGCTACCAGCCCCCGCTCTTGCAATTGTTTAATCAAGTTACTGCTTGCCATCAAAATCTCCATGTATAAAACGACTGCACCTTTGCCGGTACACGACTTTTCGCCAGACGCGAAAGAGACATAGCATAAAACGGCGGATTCATCCGCACCAGTGCTTAAAACAAGATTTTTGCATCTTTAGGGCGCAAGACGGTCGATTTTCCATGCGCCGTCGTCGCGTTGGTATAAAAAGCGATCGTGCAGACGATGTTCGCCGCCCTGCCAGAACTCCATCTGTTCGATACTCACGCGAAAACCGCCCCAGAAGCTGGGTAACGGTACTTCGCCCTGTTGAAACTTCTGCTTGAGCTCCAGGAATTTGCTTTCGAGGATACCGCGCGCGGAAATGCGGCTGGATTGTTTAGAGACCCATGCGCCAATCTGGCTGTCGCGCGGACGGCTGTGGAAATACCTCACCACCTCAAGTGTGGAGAGACGCTCGGCTTTGCCTGTCACCATCACCTGGCGTTCAAGCATATGCCAGGGAAATAACAGGCTGATACGCGGATTGTGCTCAATCTGATGCGCCTTGCGGCTTCCCAGGTTGGTATAAAAGACCAGGCCTTTTTCATCATAATGCTTGAGCAATACAATACGCTGGTACGGTTGCCCCTTGTCATCTACGGTCGCCACGACCATTGCCGTCGGATCGGCCAGTCTGGCGTCGCACGCTTGCCCAAGCCAGCGCTCGAATAAGGTTAACGGTTCAGCGGGTAAATCGCGGCGACGCAAGCCGCCTTTCGTGTATTCACGGCGCAGATGCGCGATCTGCTGCAATTGGTCGTTATCAGACATGGCGTTGATCAGAAATAAACAGTGGGTGGCGCTATTGTGCGCCCCCATACTGAAAATCTCAACGCTTCGGATTTTGTAACTGACAGTTATTAAGCACAATTCTGTCTCGTTTATAGACCGTGGCGCTCTCGCCTTGCGACCAGAAAACATAAATCCCGTCGGTATAACGCGCGCCCGAGGCCGAGATTCCTTGCTTCAGGGTCAGCAGCTTATTGTCATAAACAAAACTGACCTCTTCACGCGGGTTATTGACTTTAACGGTAAGCGGCTTCTCATCACACTGGTATTCCAGCGTATCCGTTTGCATACGTTCAACAAATTGTTGATAAACGCTACAGCCGGTCAGCAGCACAGGTAAACACATTATTGCGATCTTTTTCATAGGCATATCCCGAAAGCTCTCCTGCTTCTGGAAGGGCAAATGCCCCTTCCTGACCTTGCTAGTTTACCGATATAGGGTCCGGGAAAAATTCAGTTAACTCTGAGTTATTGGGTTAGCCGGGTAAATAGCGCCTAAAACACTGGCTTCTGTAGCCCCCGTCACGGAAGGTAAATTTCCCGGCAGGCCCGCGAGCGTTCGCCAGGCAAGCCAGGCAAAGGCCAGCGCTTCCATATCATCGCCGTTGATCCCCGCCTTATCGGTGGTCGAAACCTCGATACCGGGCAACAGCGCCGCCAGACGGGCCATCACTAACGGATTCCGGCTTCCGCCGCCACAGACCATCAGCCGCTCGCAGCCGCCATTGAGCAGCACCTGTTGGGCGATGGAGACCGCCGTCAGCTCCGCCAGCGTGGCCTGTACATCGCGCGCGTCTGCGCCAGGGAAAGCCGTAAGATGACGCTCTAACCAGCCATAGTTGAAATATTCGCGTCCTGTACTTTTGGGCGCCGACGCAGCAAAGTACGGATCGCGCAACATCTTTTGCAGCAATGGAAGAATAACCTGACCTTCTTTCGCCCATGCCGCGTCTTTGTCGTAGGGCTGCGCGCATTGTCGCCAAATCCACGCATCCATCAACATATTACCCGGCCCCGTGTCGTACCCGCGCACCGCCTGCCCGGGGAAAAGCAGAGATAAATTGGCGATGCCGCCGATATTCAGGACCATACGTTTTTCCGTCGGATGTCCCAACAGCGCGTGATGGAAAGCGGGCACCAGCGGCGCGCCTTGTCCGCCCAGCGCAATATCCCGCCGCCGAAAATCGCCGACCACTGTAATCCCCGTATGGGCGACGATGTGATTATTATCGCCAATTTGCAACGTATGCGGGGCCTCGCCGGTCGGCTCATGCCAGACCGTTTGCCCATGACAACCAATGGCGACGATATCCCGCGGCTGCAAACGTTGTTGCGCTAACAGCGCATTAACCGCCTGTGCAAAAAGTCGGCCTAACTGGGTATCCAGCTGGCCGAGTTGCGAGAGCGTAAGCGGCTGTCCCTGGCAAATATCGAGAATGCCTTTTTTCAGATGAACGGGAATGGGCCAGGTGAGACTTGCCTGTTGCGCTACCATTGTTTCATCAATTGCCGCCAGTACAACATCCACGCCATCAAGGCTGGTCCCGGACATAACGCCAATAAAACGGCCCGATTTCATACCTCTTCCTTATTAAGCTGGGTTAAGCCTTAACACTCGGCATAACGTATTTTGCAATGCGATGCCCGCGTCACGTTTTTTGCCGTGCCGTCCACGGATATCAATGACCTATCTTTTCTTGCTTCCCACTTCGTTTAAGATTAGTTAATTAACTTCTGATTATGATTTTTACATTCTTTTGGCAGAAGATATGACCTTAACTGCATAAATGCCATATAATTTAGCTATAGGGATGCTGAAATAGCGTTTCGTGAAGAACAGGAGATGGGTAAATGATTAAACGTGTACTGGCCGTTTCACTGATGGGGTTATCCTTAGCGGGGTGTGTTAACAATGATAGCCTTTCGGGTGATGTTTATACCGCATCCGAGGCTAAACAAGTTCAGAATGTAACGTACGGTACTATCGTTAACGTTCGTCCGGTTCAAATTCAGGGCGGTGATGATTCTAACGTGATTGGCGCTATCGGCGGCGCGGTGTTGGGCGGATTCCTCGGCAACACTATCGGCGGTGGTACGGGTCGTTCACTGGCGACCGCGGCAGGCGCGGTGGCTGGCGGCGTAGCGGGCCAGGGCGTCCAGAGCGCAATGAATAAAACCCAGGGTGTGGAACTGGAAATTCGTAAAGACGATGGCAACACCATTATGGTTGTGCAGAAACAAGGAAATACGCGTTTCTCGGCAGGTCAGCGTGTCGTGCTGGCCAGCAATGGCAGCCAGGTTACTGTCTCTCCACGCTAAACCAGGCTTTACGTGTGGTCACATGGCCACACGTATGCCCCTGCACCTCAATCGTGAGAGTGCAATTCCATAATGTTGTGTTCAAGCTTGGCGATAAGTTTAATCAGAATCTCAATCTCCTCTGAAGAAATCCCAGCCAAAATTTCACCGCGCGTTTTATGAATGACCGCTTCCATCTCAGCGATCAGCGGCTCCGCTTTTTCGGTCAGTTTAATGCGCTTAGCGCGACGATCGCTGGCGCAGGTTTGCCGCGAAATTAGCCCCTTATCTTCAAGTTGATCCAACGTGCGTACCAGCGATGGCTGCTCAATGCCTATCGCTTTAGCCAATTGAATCTGCGACTGGTCAGGCGGCAATTGATGAATATTGTGCAACGTGACCCAATGTGTCTGCGTCAATTCCAGAGGCTTGAGGCGATGGTCAATCAGAGCACGCCAAATGCGCACTAACCGTGCCAGATCAGAACCTAGTGGCGATTCCAATTTCATCTCCTTATAATTAGCTTGCTAAGTTATTATGCTGATTTTAGAATAGTGTGCAGTATTTGTATTCTCAAAACAAATGTATTGCTAAATTTGCTTACCAATAGACATTTTTTCAGACATAGTGCGCACCTGGCACCTGTAGCTTCGGTTTTGGCTAAAACCAAAGCATCGATGTCTGACGCAAAGGAACATTGCTTGTGAAGTGTATACTCAACGCCACAGGATTGCCCTTACAAGATCTCATGTTGGGAGCATCTGTTTACTTTCCGCCATTCTTTAAAGCCTTTGCGCTTGGGTTCGTTATCTGGTTGTTTATTCACCGACTCCTGCGTGACCGGATATACTCTGATGAAATCTGGCATCCCCTGTTAATGGATCTCTCCCTCTTTACGCTTTGCGTATGTCTGGGCCTCGTTTTACTGATCGCGTGGTAAATATGTCCTTAAAAACAATAAAATATTTTTCTACTCTCATTGTCGCCGTCGTCGCCGTTCTGGCCGCGTGGTGGTTATGGAATTACTATATGCAGTCACCGTGGACGCGCGATGGTAAAATCCGCGCGGAACAGGTCAGCGTAACGCCACAGGTTTCTGGCAGCATTACCCAACTCAATATCAAAGATAATCAGTTCGTCAACGCCGGGGACGTTCTCTTTGTCATTGATAAAACGCCCTTCCATATTGCAGAACTTAACGCGCAGGCGCAGTTGGCCAAAGCGCAGTCCGATCTGGCAAAAGCGAATAATGAAGCCGATCGACGTCGACATTTATCGCGTAACTACATCTCTGCTGAAGATCTGGATAGTGCCAATCTGAATGTTAAAGCGATGCAGGCCAACGTAGATGTCGCACTGGCAACGTTAAAACAGGCGCAGTGGCAGCTTAGCCAGACGGAAGTAAAAGCGCCGGTATCCGGCTGGGTGACCAACCTTTCCACGCGTACCGGTGATTATGCCAGTACCGGTAAGCCGCTTTTCGCCCTGGTAGATAGCCATTCATTTTATGTAATGGGATATTTCGAAGAAACCAAACTACGCCATATCCGCGAAGGTGAGCCTGCATTAATAACACTGTATAGTGGCAATATTAAGTTACAGGGTCACGTTGGCAGTATCGGGCGCGCTATTTACGACCAAAGCGTGGAAAGCGACTCCGGTTTAGTGCCCGATATCAAACCCAACGTACCGTGGGTACGTCTGGCGCAACGCGTACCGGTACGTATCGAATTTGACGCTTTGCCGCAGGATATCACGCTCGTCTCCGGCACTACCTGCAGCGTAGCCATTGGACAGCGGTAATGAAACTATCCCTGCCGGCCCTGCGAAATACGCCCTGGTTTAAAGCGACCTCCGGCCAGTGGCGTTACGCGTTGCGCAATACCATTGCTATGTGTCTCGCGCTGACATTCGCTTATTATCTCAATCTGGATGAGCCCTACTGGGCGATGACTTCGGCCGCAGTGGTGAGCTTTCCGACCGTAGGCGGCGTAATCAGTAAAAGTCTGGGGCGTATTGCCGGGAGTTTACTCGGCGCGACCGCCGCGTTAATTATTGCCGGCCATACGCTGAATGAACCCTGGTTGTTCTTATTTAGCATGGCCGCCTGGATCGGTTTTTGTACCTGGGCCTGCGCGCATTTTACCAATAATGCCGCTTATGCTTTCCAGTTGTCCGGCTACACGGCGGCAATCATCGCGTTCCCGATGGTTAATATTGTAGAAATCACGCAGTTGTGGGATATCGCCCAGGCACGTGTATGTGAAGTTATCGTCGGCATCCTCTGTGGCGGCATGATGATGATGATCCTGCCCAGCACATCGGATGGCACAGCCCTGCTCACCGCGTTGAAAAACATGCATGCGCGCTTGCTGGAACATGCCAGTCTACTTTGGCAGCCGGAGACTACCGACGCCATCCGCTCCGCGCATGAGGGCGTCATTGGGCAAATCCTGACCATGAACCTGCTGCGTATTCAGGCCTTCTGGAGTCACTACCGTTTTCGCCGCCAGAATGCATTGCTAAATGCATTGTTACACCAGCAATTACGGCTAACCAGCGTGATCTCCAGTCTGCGTAGAATGCTTTTAAACTGGCCGACGCCGCCGGAAAACAGCCGCGAAGTTATTGAACAACTCTTAGCTGCGCTGGCGAAACCGCGCGCGGACAGCTACACCGTGGCGCGGATTATTGCGCCGCTACGCCCGCAGGATGAACAGGATTATCGTCACCTCGCGTTCTGGCAGCGATTACGCTATTTTTGCCAGCTATATCTGCGCAGCAGCCGCCAGTTATATCTGATCGAAAGCGGCGCGCCGGTGGATCAAATCCATATCCGCCGCACTCCCGGCCTTGCGCGGCATACGGATAACGCAGAGGCCATCTGGAGCGGCGTGCGTACCTTTTGCACGCTCACGGTGATTGGCGCCTGGAGTATTGGCGCGCAATGGGAATCCGGGCCCGGCGCATTAACCCTGGCGGCGATCAGTTGCGTCCTCTACTCCATCGTCGCCACGCCGTTTAAGTCGCTCACCTTATTAATGCGTACTTTAGTGCTGCTGTCCTTATTCAGCTTCGTGGTGAAATTTGGCCTGATGGTGCAAATCACCGATCTGTGGCAATTCTTGCTTTTCCTTTTTCCGCTGTTCGTCACGATGCAACTGCTTAAACTGCAGATGCCTAAGCTGGCGGGACTGTGGGGGCAGCTTATCGTTTTTATGGGCTCATTCATCGCCGTGACCAACCCGCCGGTGTACGACTTCGCCGACTTCCTTAACGATAATACCGCCAAGATCGTCGGCGTCGCGATTTCCTGGCTGGCGTTTGCGATTTTGCGCCCCGGTTCCGATGCCGTAAAAAGTCGCCGCCATATCCGCGCGCTACGCCGGGATTTCGTCGATCAGCTTAGCCGTCATCCTTCCCATAGCGAAAGCGAGTTTGAATCGCTGACCTATCATCACGTCAGTCAGCTCAGCAATAGCCAAGATGCGCTGGCGCGCCGGTGGTTATTACGTTGGGGAGTGGTACTGCTGAACTGCTCGCATGTGGTGTGGCAGCTGCGCGCCTGGGAGTCGCGTTCCGATCCGCTTTCCCGGGTGCGGGATATTTGTATATCCCTGCTGCGTGATGTGATGAGCGAGCGCGGCGTGCAGCAACGCCCGCTTGCCGTCACGCTACAGGAATTACAGCGTATCTGCGACACGCTCGCACATCATCATCAGCCCGCCGCGCATGAGCTGGCGGCGATTATCTGGCGTTTACACTGTTCGCTGTCGCAGCTGGAACAGGCTCCAGCGCAGGGAACACTGTCTCCGGGTTATTTAATGACGCCGCAGGCGTAACGCATTCCGCCGCCGCCGAGCGGTTTCGGCTGATCGGACATGTTATCGCCGCCCACATGGATCATGAGCGCTTTATCTTTCACTTCATCAAGAGACTTCAGACGCGGCGCAGTAACCGGTTCGGTGGCGATACCATCATTATTAACGACTAACACCGGGAGGTCGCCCAGATGCCCCTGACCTTCCGGTCCTTCATGCTTACCGGTATTTTGTGGGTCCAGATGACCACCAGCGGCTTCTGCGGCAACCGCTTTGCCATCTTTAATCGCGGGCTGGCAGCTACCGTTGACATGAATGTGAAAACCATGCTCGCCCGGCGGTAACGCTTTAAGGTGTGGGGTAAATTTTAAGCCGCCTTCGGTTTCATCGACGACGACGGTGCCGATAGACTGTCCTACGCCTTGCGCCGTCACCAGGTTCATCTCTACTTTCTCGCTGGCGGCCTGCGCACCCGCACAGGCCAGCAGCGTCACCATCGCTAAACTTAATCGCTTCATAAAACCTCCGTTACATGTGGTCGTCTGTTAAGTGTAAACCACTGGCGAAAACATGAACGGAAAGTCAACGAGTTGGCGATTACGGCACGTCATAACCCAGTGCCGCCTTGCGGATTCGGAACCACTGTTGACGCGACAATGACAGCGTTTCCGCTTCTAGTGCAGCGCGTACGCGTTCGATTTTACCCGAGCCAATAATCGGCAGCGGCTGCGACGGCAAACGTAAAATCCAGGCATAGACCACCTGTTCAATAGAACTGGCGTTGAGTTCTTGCGCGATAACGGAAAGTTCCTGGCGCAACGGCTGATAAGCCTCATCATTAAACAGCCGACCGCCGCCAAGACATGACCAGGCCATCGGACGAATACGCAGTTGCTGTAATTGATCTAATGTGCCGTCCAGCAACAAAGGCTGATGAACCGGCGAGATCTCCACCTGATTGGTCGCCAGGGTGAACGGCAGGCGCGATTGCAGCAACGTAAATTGCGCTGGCGTAAAATTAGAAACGCCAAAATGGCGCACTTTGCCGCTTTGGTGCAGATGTTGAAACGCCTCGGCGACGTCATCCGCATCCATTAACGGATCGGGACGGTGAATTAACAACATATCCAGATAATCTGTCGCCAGATTTTTTAATGACTGTTCGGCGCTCAGAATAATATGGCGGCGATCGGTAATATAATGACCGAGCCTATTTTCCGCTCTGGCGGTGGTCGCAATACCGCATTTGGTAACGATTTGCAGTTTTTCCCGCAAATGCGGCGCCAACGTTAGCGCCGCGCCAAACGCCGCTTCGCATTGATAACCGCCATAAATGTCCGCATGGTCAACGGTAGTGACGCCCAAATCCAGATGTTCTTCGATAAAACTCACTAACTGACGCGCGGACATATTCCAGTCCATCAAACGCCAGTAACCCATGACAAAACGCGAAAACTCCGGGCCTTGTGGAGCGATGGTGACACGCTGAACCATAACAGATTCCTCATAGAGTATAATGAGGTTGAGTATACGCAATTCCGCGTTTAAAAGAGTGAAGGTTGTTGAGGATCTTCCGATGGGAGAGGCTTATTTGCGCGTATTTTACGCAAGAAACGCTGGCGACAAAGCCGCAGTACATTTTGTTTCTCGGCATCGCTCATTTTTTGCCAGTTAAACCGTTCGTCGCGGCTGCGCATACATCCCCGACAAAAGCCACGCTCATCAGACTGGCAGATACCGCGACATGGGCTTGCTACAGGAAAAAACTCCAACTGCTCGGCCACATCCCCTCCTCAACGTTTGGCGCTTATGACTATTGAAGACGCTAACTGACATTATGGCAACTCTGCTTGCAGTAGACCGACTGGTCTACTATACTGCCTGTCATGAATAAGCAAACCGAACACGATACCCGCGAACATCTGCTGGCCACCGGCGAGCAGCTTTGTATGCAACGGGGTTTTACCGGCATGGGGCTTAGCGAGTTGCTCAAAACCGCCCAGGTGCCTAAAGGGTCGTTTTATCACTACTTTCGCTCGAAAGAAGCCTTCGGCGTCGCCATGCTTGAACGACATTACGCCTGCTATCATCAGCGTCTTACGGCGCACTTCACCTCCGGTCCCGGTAATCATCGCGATCGTCTTCTCGCCTGGTATCAGGAAACGTTAAAGCAGTTTTGCCAGCAAGGCGCCATCAGCGGTTGCCTGACGGTGAAACTGTCAGCGGAAGTCTGCGATCTGTCGGAGGATATGCGCTCTACGATGGATAAAGGGGCGCAGGAGATCATGGCACTGCTTGCACGCGCGCTGGAAGATGGCCGTAATAGCCACTGTTTACATTTCACCGGCCAGCCGTTGCCACAGGCGCAGGTACTTTATGCCCTGTGGCTGGGCGCCAATTTGCAGGCCAAAATATCCCGTAGCGCCGCGCCGCTGGAAAATGCGTTGGCGCATGTTAAGACCATCATTGCAACGCCTGAGCAGTAACAGGCGTTTTTATTTCCTTTATTACAAGACGACCGGTCTACTTATATCAGGAGCCACTATGTCATCAGCAAAATTGTTTACCCCCCTCAAGGTGGGTGCCATCACGGCGACAAATCGCGTATTTATGGCGCCTTTGACGCGTTTGCGGAGTATTGAACCGGGCGACATTCCTACGCCGTTAATGGCGGAATATTACCGTCAACGCGCCAGCGCCGGATTGATCATCAGCGAAGCCACACAAATCTCCGCACAGGCGAAAGGCTATGCCGGCGCACCGGGATTACACAGCGATGAGCAGATCGCCGCCTGGAAAAAAATCACTCAGGGAGTCCATGCCCAGGGCGGCCATATGGCGGTGCAACTGTGGCATACGGGCCGTATTTCACACGCCAGCCTGCAACCAGGCGGACAAGCGCCCGTCGCGCCATCCGCTATCAATGCGGGAACCCGCACCTCTTTGCGTGATGAAAACGGCCAGGCCATCCGCGTAGAGACTTCCACGCCGCGCGCGCTGGATACTCACGAGATTCCAGGGATCGTCAACGATTTCCGCCAGGCTATCGCCAATGCCCGAGAGGCAGGCTTCGATCTGGTGGAGCTGCACTCCGCGCACGGTTATCTGCTGCACCAGTTCCTCTCACCGTCTTCTAATCACCGTACCGATCAGTACGGCGGCAGCGTAGAGAATCGCGCCCGTCTGGTGCTGGAGGTGGTTGATGCCGGCATTAAGGAATGGGGCGCGGACCGTATCGGCATCCGCCTTTCTCCTGTCGGCACTTTCCAGAATGTCGATAACGGCCCGAATGAAGAAGCTGACGCCCTTTATCTGATTGAAGCGTTAGGCAAACGCGGCATTGCTTATCTGCATATGTCTGAACCAGACTGGGCGGGCGGCGAACCGTACAGCGACGCGTTCCGTGAAAAAGTGCGCGCACGTTTCCACGGTCCCATCATCGGCGCTGGTGCCTATACGCCAGAAAAAGCGGAAGATCTGATCGAAAAAGGGCTGATTGACGCCGTGGCGTTTGGTCGCGATTACATCGCTAACCCGGATCTGGTAGCGCGTCTGCAATGTAAAGCGAAACTCAATCCACAGCGTCCCGAAAGTTTTTATGGCGGCGGCGCGGAAGGCTACACTGACTACCCTACTCTGTAATTTCATTGATAGCGGCCTCACATCGCCGCTATACTTTGAATATCTTGACTATTTTAAGGACAACGAAAATGCGTTTATTGCATACTATGCTGCGCGTCGGCGATTTGCAGCGTTCCATCGCTTTTTACACTAACGTTATGGGCATGAAATTGCTGCGTACCAGTGAGAATCCGGAATACAAATACTCGCTGGCCTTTGTGGGATATGGTCCGGAAACGGAAGAAGCGGTCATCGAACTAACCTATAACTGGGGCGTTGAGAGCTACGACATGGGTAATGCGTACGGGCATATCGCGCTGAGCGTTGACAATGCTGCTGAAGCCTGTGAACGCATTCGTCAGAACGGCGGCAACGTGACCCGTGAAGCGGGGCCGGTAAAAGGCGGTTCGACCATCATCGCCTTCGTTGAAGATCCGGATGGCTATAAAATCGAATTGATTGAAGCTAAAGACGCAGGCCGCGGTCTGGGTAACTGATCCCCCGCCGGGCGCAGGTCACTGCGCCCGTTGTTTTACTGCATCCCGGCGTAAAATTTGCCATAATACGCGCTGCATTTTTTCGTATTAAGAGACTCAGATGTCCGATAACGCTCAACTTTCCGGTCTGTGCGACCGTTTTCGTGGTTTTTATCCTGTCGTCATCGACGTTGAAACTGCAGGATTTAACGCTAAAACCGATGCGCTGCTCGAAATCGCCGCCATCACGCTGAAAATGGATGAACAAGGCTGGCTGATGCCGGACATGACGCTGCATTTCCATGTGGAGCCATTCGCTGGAGCCAACTTACAGCCGGAAGCGCTCGCGTTTAACGGTATCGATCCCTCTAACCCGCTACGCGGCGCGGTGAGTGAATATGAGGCGCTACACGCTATTTTCAAAATGGTGCGTAAAGGTATCAAAGAAAGCGGTTGTAGCCGCGCCATTATGGTCGCGCATAACGCCACTTTTGATCACAGTTTTATGATGGCCGCCGCAGAGCGCGCCTCGCTGAAACGTAACCCGTTTCATCCGTTCGTCACCTTTGATACCGCGGCATTGAGCGGACTGGCGCTGGGACAAACGGTGTTATCAAAAGCGTGCCTGGCGGCAGGTATGGAGTTTGACGGCGAAAAGGCCCATTCCGCTTTGTATGATACCGAGCGGACAGCGGTACTGTTTTGTGAAATCGTCAATCGCTGGAAGCGCCTGGGCGGCTGGCCGTTACCTTTGCCGACGGACAAATAACGTGGCTAACGACGCCGCTTTTGCTCACGATGGCAGTAAAAAAGCGACCTTTACAGGTCGCTTTCTCCTTTCACAGATTACTCTGCGTCCGGCTCCTGAGTTTTATATTTTGCCGCAGTTTCTTTAATAAGCTGCTGCAACTCACCACGCTGATACATTTCAATCACAATATCACACCCGCCGACCAGCTCGCCGTCCACCCACAGTTGTGGGAATGTCGGCCAGTTGGCATATTTCGGTAATTCAGCGCGAATATCCGGGTTTTGCAGGATATCAACATAGGCAAAACGTTCCCCGCAGGCTGAAAGCGCCTGAACGGCCTGCGCAGAGAAACCACAGCTTGGCAGTTTCGGTGAACCTTTCATATACAGGAGAATCGGGTTTTCAGCGATCTGGCGCTGAATTTTTTCGATAGTGGTGCTCATTGTCTCGCTTCCTTAAACTACTTTTACGACTGAAGCCTGTCATTGTAACGGGTCAGGCTGGCAACGGAAAATAACATTTTCATCATGCCTTATTATTTTACCGTCTGCGGGAATAAGTTGTATACAAAATATCTTTTAAGCGGGTTGCCACGCAGTGATTTGTAGATAACGCGTTCGTGTTTAGCATTAATTGCTATTTTTTTTACATCTGTTAACGAAACACAGCTTCAGAAACCAAAAGCAATTACCAATCTGTGCTTTTGTAGATTAGAATTATCAGGTTTTGTAAATCATACGCAGGCATGAATCGCCTGCCTTTAACAGAGGATTGCTCAGTGGCGCGGATAAACAAAATCTCGATCACGCTCTGTGCTTTACTTTTTACTACTCTCCCTTTTACGCCAATGGCCCATGCTTCCAGGCAAGCCAAAGCGACGCCTGCTGTTTCTCATGTCACGAAAACGGCAGATAAAAAGAAAAGCACAACGAAAAAGATCAGTAAGACCAACAAAAAAAACGTAAAAAAAACCTCAAAAACCAGCCGTTCTTCTTCCGCTTCTACGCCAAAACGTACCACCGCCTCCACGAAATCTCGTCATACGACGCATCGTCGTAACAGAACCGCGCCCACGTCAATCGCCGCCCTCGACGTAACGGAAAAATGCACGACGCGTAAAGGCCGTAAGCCGCACTGCGTGAAGGGGAAAGGAACATTGCCGGTCTCTATTGCCGATGCGCATCGTGCAAAAGTACAAAAAGCGACGAAAACCGCGATGTCCAAGCTCATGAATCAGATTGGTAAACCGTATCACTGGGGAGGCGCGTCGCCGCGCACCGGTTTTGATTGCAGCGGTCTGGTGTATTATGCCTATAAAGATTTAGTGAAGATCCGTATCCCCCGAACGGCGAATGAGATGTATCACCTGCGTGACGCGGCGCCCATTGAGCGTAGCGAGTTGAAAAACGGCGATCTGGTGTTCTTCCGTACGCAGGGGCGCGGCACCGCCGATCACGTTGGCGTCTATGTCGGCAACGGTAAGTTTATCCAGTCTCCGCGCAGCGGTCAGGAAATTAAGATCACCTCACTGAACGAAGAGTACTGGCAGCGTCATTATGTCGGCGCCCGTCGGGTGATGACGCCTAAAACAATTCGCTAATATTTTATCCTGTCGTTTAACGACAGGATAACTTCTTCTTTTGCGCCACCTCTCAATTTGCTACCCTATCCTTACGCGCACCAGGGTTATTGTGCGTGCGCAATATTAATAATAAGGAGAGAAGCAATGTCGTTCGAATTACCTGCATTACCGTATGCCAAAGATGCTCTGGCACCGCATATTTCTGCTGAGACGCTGGAATATCACTATGGCAAACATCATCAGACTTACGTGACCAATCTTAACAATTTGATCAAAGGCACGGCGTTTGAAGGCAAATCGCTGGAAGAGATCGTGCGAGCCTCCGAAGGCGGTATCTTTAATAACGCCGCTCAGGTATGGAACCACACCTTCTACTGGAACTGCCTGGCGCCAAACGCTGGCGGCGAACCGACCGGGAAACTGGCTGATGCTATCGCGGCATCTTTTGGCAGCTTCGCGGAATTTAAAGCGCAGTTCACCGATGCCGCTATCAAAAACTTTGGTTCCGGATGGACATGGCTGGTAAAAAGCGCTGATGGCAAACTGGCTATCGTTTCTACCTCAAATGCCGGTACGCCGCTGACTACGGATGCAACGCCGTTGCTGACGGTTGATGTGTGGGAACACGCGTATTACATCGACTACCGCAACGCCCGTCCAAACTATCTGGAGCATTTCTGGGCGCTGGTTAACTGGGAATTTGTTGCGAAAAATCTCGCCGCATAAGTCTGAGTACGCAGAAGGTACGCCTTCTGCGTTTTAGAGAGGGATAGAATAGAGGAGACGCCCACCCTCAGAAGAGAGGAAATCAGTGCAGAGCGGCCGTTAATCCACCTGCGACAATCACGCCCAGAACAATCAGCGTAGTAATCAACGAAAATTTCAGGTCGGTACTCATCAAGTTTTCTCCTTTTTATTCCCACACAAAAAGTGATATAGCGCATTTTTGCACATTCCCGCACAAAAATCTCTCATGTTTTATATTGATAACTGTTTTTAACGCTTCCCCTTTTCCTCAAGATCAGACAAAATTCCAGGCTTACTGAATTAGCGTAACGGCCATTGACCCCTTCCTGACGTTCCGTGTCGTTTTTCCGGCGTGCCGCAACCCTGATGTTGCGATTAGGGTGTGTGTAGGCAAACGTTTACCTGGCGTTTCTCAGGAGCTTAGCGAGGGTCTGGAGTGAAATGTAATGGCAACAATTAAAGATGTAGCGAAACGAGCAAACGTTTCCACTACAACTGTATCACACGTAATCAACAAAACGCGTTTTGTCGCTGAAGAAACGCGTAACGCGGTCTGGGCGGCAATTAAAGAGCTGCACTACTCTCCCAGCGCCGTCGCACGTAGCCTGAAGGTTAACCATACCAAGTCGATAGGCTTACTGGCGACCAGCAGCGAAGCGGCCTATTTTGCCGAAATTATCGAGGCAGTTGAAAAAAACTGTTTCCAGAAAGGCTATACGCTGATTTTAGGCAACGCCTGGAATAACCTGGAAAAACAGCGCGCCTACCTGTCCATGATGGCGCAAAAGCGCGTGGATGGCCTGCTGGTGATGTGTTCTGAGTATCCAGAACCTCTGCTTTCCATGCTGGAAGAGTATCGCCATATTCCGATGGTGGTGATGGACTGGGGTGAGGCGAAGGCCGATTTTACCGACACGGTGATTGATAACGCCTTTGCAGGCGGCTATATGGCGGGTCGTTATCTGGTTGAGCGCGGCCACCGGGATATTGGCGTTATTCCCGGCCCGCTGGAGCGCAACACCGGCGCGGGCCGGCTGGCAGGCTTCATGAAAGCCATGGAGGAGGCGCTGATCAACGTGCCGGACAACTGGATTGTTCAGGGCGACTTCGAGCCGGAATCCGGTTACCACGCGATGCAGCAAATTTTATCGCAGTCACATCGCCCTACCGCCGTTTTCTGCGGCGGCGATATTATGGCGATGGGCGCGCTTTGCGCGGCTGACGAAATGGGGCTTCGCGTACCGCAGGATGTTTCGGTGATCGGTTATGACAATGTGCGTAACGCCCGTTACTTTACCCCGGCGCTGACGACGATTCACCAGCCCAAAGACTCTTTAGGCGAAACCGCATTTAATATGCTACTGGATCGCATCGTCAATAAGCGTGAAGAGTCACAGTCTATTGAAGTTCATCCACGCCTGGTTGAGCGTCGCTCGGTCGCTGACGGCCCGTTCCGCGACTATCGGCGTTAATCCCCGCAGTCGGGAGCCTCTTCTGGCTCCCGAAGCCACTCCCGATTCAACGTTTCGCTATCGCCCAAATAGTCCAGCAGCCATGCCAGCGCGGGCGAGGCCTCGTTTTGCTGCCACGTCACGCAACAGGCCGCATCGGGAAACGGATTCTCTAACGTCAGCGCCACCCATTTTCCGCTGTCTATCCACTGTCGGGCAAAATGCGTCGGCACCATTCCCACGCATAGTCCTGCCGACAGGCAGGTTGCCGATGACTCCCAGTCCGGTACGACGACCCTTTTTTGGTTATCCAGCAACCAGGTAATCCGTTTCGGTAAGGTTCGCGAAGTGTCTTCCCTGACCAGCGACGGCCAGTTGCGCAGGGTATCGTCGCTTAACGGCCCAGGCATTGACGCCAGCGGATGATCGCTTGCCACTACGCAGCTCCAGCTCAGGGTCCCCATATCCCGAAAAGCGTAACGCCCCCCTACCGGAATCGCCTGCGTCGCCCCAATCGCCAGTTCGACACGCCCGTCGGAGAGCGCGTCCCAGACGCCGTTAAACACCTCCTGAAAAACCAGCAGTTCCACATCGTCAAAATGGCGATAGAAATCGACGATCATCTGCCGGGTACGTTCTGGTCTGACGATATTGTCCACCGCAATAGCTAACTGCCCGCGCCAGCCATTAGCAATTTGCTGACACTGCTGGCGAGTGATCTGCATTTTTTTGATAACAGAACGCCCTTCTTTTAAAAACCAGATGCCAGCAGGCGTCAGTTCAACATCACGGTGACGTCGTACAAAAAGCGGTACGGCCAGCCACTCCTCTAGCTGACGAACGGTGTAACTGACTGCTGAAGGCACACGGTGCAGTTCCTGCGCCGCCGCGCTAAAACTGCCATTGCGCGCCACGGCGTCAACCACTTCAAGCGAGTATTCCGACCACATAATTTGCCTACAAAAATTTTGAATTCACTGGACAAATATTAACGTTTCACAACCGTAATTTCACTCCCTACACTCTGCGACAATGTCTGTCTGATAAGAAAGAGAAACAAATATGCAACCTGGAAAAGGTTTTTTAGTCTGGTTAGCCGGCCTTAGCGTGCTGGGGTTTCTGGCTACGGACATGTACCTGCCCGCGTTTGCCGCCATACAGGCGGATTTACAAACGCCTGCCGCCGCGGTCAGCGCCAGCCTCAGCCTGTTTTTAGCTGGCTTTGCCGTCGCGCAACTCCTCTGGGGACCGCTATCGGATCGTTATGGCCGTAAACCGATTTTACTGCTGGGGTTATCTATCTTTGCACTCGGAAGTCTGGGGATGCTGTGGGTAGAAAGCGCGGCAGCACTGCTGACGCTGCGCTTTGTGCAGGCCGTCGGCGTTTGCGCGGCAACGGTAATCTGGCAAGCGCTGGTGACCGATTATTATCCTTCGCAAAAAATTAACCGTATCTTCGCCACGATCATGCCACTGGTGGGATTATCCCCGGCGCTTGCGCCCTTACTGGGAAGCTGGATACTGACGCATTTCTCATGGCAGGCGATTTTCGCCACCCTGTTCGTGATTACGTTGTTGCTGATGTTGCCGGCGCTGCGCTTAAAACCATCGGTAAAAGCGCGTACCGAGGGACAGGATAAACTCACTTTCGCGACGTTGTTACGCTCTAAAACCTATCGCGGTAATGTGCTGATTTATGCCGCCTGTTCCGCCAGCTTTTTTGCGTGGCTAACAGGGTCGCCGTTTATTCTCAGCGCGATGGGTTACAGCCCGGCAGTGATTGGCCTGAGCTATGTTCCGCAAACCATCGCTTTTCTGATTGGCGGATATGGTTGCCGCGCGGCGCTACAAAAATGGCAGGGCTACCAATTGCTTCCGTGGCTGTTAGGGCTGTACGCGCTGAGCGTTATCGCCACCTGGGGAGCGGGCCTTCTGAATAATGCCTCACTGGTGGAGATCCTGATTCCTTTCTGCGTAATGGCGATTGCTAATGGCGCCATCTACCCTATCGTCGTCGCGCAAGCGTTACGCCCTTTCCCTCAAGCCACTGGGCGCGCTGCGGCGCTACAAAATACGCTGCAGCTGGGGTTATGTTTCCTGGCAAGCCTGGTGGTTTCATGGCTCATCAGCACGCCGCTACTGACTACCACCAGCGTAATGCTCTCTACCGTTGTTCTGGCGGCGTTAGGTTACAAAATGCAGTCTCATGCAGAGTGCGCTGAGGCCGAATTTCACCATGCCAATGTCGCCCACGACAAGTCTCACTAAAAGCTTGTTAACCGCTGGTAATTAGCACGCTAACAATTTTCGGTTGAATCATCAAAAATTGCGGCCTATACTGATTCACGGTTGTTTATATTACGATAATTATTAGGCATTAACGGGAACCGGAGCGTTCCCGATTCACCATGGATGGCCTTTTCGGCAAGGGTTCCTCCCTTCCTCTGTTCTACGTCGGATAACTGGCTCACGGAATTGCCCGTGGGATTTCTCACAAAGCCAAAAAAGCGTCTACGCTGTTTTAAGGTTCTGATCACCGTCCAGTGATGGAGAAACTATGAGTTCATCGTGTATAGAAGAAGTCAGCGTACCGGATGATAACTGGTACCGAATCGCCAACGAATTGTTAAGTCGCGCGGATATTACAATTAATGGTTCCGCCCCGTCTGACATTCGTGTTAAGAATCCCGATTTTTTTAAACGCGTCCTTCAGGAAGGATCGTTGGGGTTAGGTGAGAGTTACATGGATGGCTGGTGGGAATGCGAGCGTCTGGATATTTTCTTCAGCAAAGTCTTACGTGCCGGTCTTGAAAATCAACTCCCCCACCATGTTAAAGATACGCTCCGTATCCTCGGCGCGCGTCTGATTAATCTACAAAGTAAAAAACGCGCCTGGATTGTCGGCAAGGAACATTACGATCTTGGTAATGACCTTTTTTCCCGTATGCTCGATCCCTATATGCAATATTCTTGCGCCTACTGGAAAGATGCCGATACGCTGGAAGCGGCACAGCAAGCCAAGCTGAAATTAATTTGCGAAAAGCTACAGCTACAACCCGGGATGCGTGTGCTGGATATCGGCTGCGGCTGGGGCGGCCTGTCGCAATATATGGCGACCCATTATGGCGTTAGCGTGGTGGGCGTAACGATCTCCGCTGAACAACAAAAAATGGCGCAGACGCGTTGCGAAGGTCTGGATGTCTCCATTCTCCTGGAAGATTATCGCGACCTTAACGATCAGTTTGACCGAATCGTCTCCGTCGGTATGTTCGAACATGTCGGGCCAAAAAACTACAACACCTATTTTGAGGTTGTTGACAGGAATTTAAAACCGGATGGTCTTTTCCTGCTCCATACTATTGGTTCTAAAAAAACCGATCATAATGTCGATCCGTGGATCAATAAGTATATTTTCCCCAACGGTTGTTTGCCGTCTGTTCGTCAAATCGCCGAGGCCAGCGAATCACACTTTGTAATGGAAGACTGGCATAACTTTGGCGCCGACTATGACACGACTCTGATGGCGTGGCATGAGCGCTTTATCAATGCCTGGCCAGAGATTGCGGGCAATTATAACGAGCGCTTTAAACGTATGTTCAGCTATTATCTCAACGCCTGCGCGGGTGCGTTTCGCGCGCGTGATATCCAGCTTTGGCAGGTGGTATTTACGCGCGGCGTTGAAAACGGTCTGCGCGTTCCTCGCTAATCATCTCCCCCGCATTTCATGCGGGGGAATCTTATTTTCCGTTAGCCAATGTCGGCCTGATTTCTGACCGCATTTTCTCGTGCAGCCAGTACGCGTTCTACGGTATCAACAACCGCCTGCGTTTGCGGATCGATCTCGATATTCACACGCTCACCCAGTTTTTTTCTGCCAAGCGTAGTACGTTCCAGCGTTTCCGGAATGAGATGCACGCAGAAGCGCGTTGGCGTTACCTCGCCGACGGTCAAACTGATGCCGTCGACGCCGATAAAGCCTTTATACAGGATATACTTCATCAGGGACGCATCCTGCACTTTAAACCACACCTGATGGTTATTTTCGGAGGTCAGGATTTTCGCGATCTCCGCCGTCGTAATAATATGCCCCGACATCAGATGACCACCGATTTCATCGCTGAATTTGGCGGCGCGCTCTACGTTGACCTCATCACCTACCCTCAACGCGCCCAGATTGGTGATGCGCAACGTTTCTTTCATCAGATCAAAGCTTATCTGGTTGCCGTTTATTTCAGTCACCGTCAAACAGCATCCGTTATGCGCTACCGACGCCCCCGTCTCCAGCCCCTCCAGCATGTAGTCCGGTAACGTCACCACATGGGTGCGAAAGTTGGGTTTTTCATCAATCGATACCAGTTTCGCGGTACCCTGTACGATCCCCGTAAACATATCTTCAACTCCTGAAATAAATAAAAGCAGAACTGTTCAGCACAATAGCAGGTGGAAAAACAGCTTGCCAGCAATGCGCCGTTAACAACTGTTTTTTCGCTGGAGAAATAGTAATACCCCGCTACAATAGACTGAAATTTCCCCTGCTATTTCTTTTGGCTGCCACTACGGCGGCTTTTTAGTCTTTCATATAACAACAAAATAAAAGGTGAATACGTGCAGAAGTATACCAGTGAAGCGCGTCAGTTATTAGCGTTAGCGATACCGGTGATCCTTGCGCAAGTGGCACAGACCGCAATGGGATTCGTCGATACCGTCATGGCAGGAGGCTATAGCGCTACGGACATGGCTGCCGTCGCTATCGGCACCTCTATCTGGCTTCCCGCCATTTTGTTTGGTCACGGCTTACTGCTGGCCTTGACGCCTGTGATTGCGCAACTCAATGGCTCCGGCCGTCGTGAGCGTATCGCGCATCAGGTTCGACAAGGGTTCTGGCTGGCGGGCTTTGTCTCCGTGCTGGTGATGATCGTCCTGTGGAATGCCGGATACATTATCCGCTCCATGCATAATATTGATCCGGCGCTGGCCGATAAAGCCGTGGGTTATCTTCGCGCGCTACTGTGGGGCGCGCCAGGATACCTTTTCTTCCAGGTAGCGCGAAACCAGTGCGAAGGTCTGGCCAAAACCAAACCGGGTATGGTGATGGGATTTTTGGGCCTGCTGGTGAATATTCCGGTGAACTATATTTTTATCTATGGCCATTTTGGTATGCCTGAACTCGGCGGTATCGGCTGCGGCGTTGCGACCGCGGCGGTCTATTGGGTGATGTTTATCGCCATGCTTTCTTACATTAAACACGCGCGTTCAATGCGTGATATTCGTAATGAAACAGGCTTTGGCAAACCCGATAGCGTCGTCATGAAGCGCCTGGTTCAACTGGGGTTGCCGATTGCGCTGGCGCTGTTCTTTGAAGTGACGTTGTTTGCGGTCGTTGCGCTGCTGGTTTCGCCATTAGGTATTGTGGATGTCGCGGGTCATCAGATTGCGCTTAACTTTAGCTCGCTGATGTTCGTACTGCCGATGTCGCTGGCTGCGGCGGTAACGATTCGAGTGGGTTATCGTCTGGGCCAGGGCTCAACGCTGGATGCGCAAACCGCAGCGCGTACCGGTTTAGGCGTCGGCATTTGTATGGCTGTGGTTACCGCGATCTTTACCGTTACTCTGCGTAAGCATATTGCTTTGCTCTACAATGACAACCCTGAGGTCGTGGCGCTTGCCGCGCAATTAATGCTGCTCGCTGCGGTTTACCAGATTTCCGACTCTATACAGGTTATCGGCAGCGGTATTCTGCGCGGTTATAAAGATACGCGTTCCATCTTTTTTATCACCTTTACCGCCTACTGGGTGTTAGGTTTACCCAGCGGTTATATCCTGGCGTTAACGGATCTGGTGGTGGATCGTATGGGACCGGCAGGCTTCTGGATGGGGTTCATCATCGGCCTGACCTCGGCGGCGGTGTTAATGATGCTACGGATGCGCTATCTACAACGTCAGCCGTCCGCCATCATTTTGCAGCGCGCTGCGCGATAATACGACGATAGCCGTCGCATGGCGGCTATTTTCTCGACATGTTGCATATTTCCACCGCAATCAGGTGATTTCAGGAAGAAAATTGCGATTTCCCTCTTGCCTCATTGCAGTTGTGACGCTAATATTCGTCCCCGTTGTCACCTACAACGTTGCGTTCATAGCTCAGTTGGTTAGAGCACCACCTTGACATGGTGGGGGTCGTTGGTTCGAGTCCAATTGAACGCACCATCATTTTAATGCGTCTGTAGCTCAGTTGGTTAGAGCACCACCTTGACATGGTGGGGGTCGATGGTTCGAGTCCATTCAGACGCACCAATCCATTATCTTGTTTAATTTTATAATACGCTATCTGGTGCTTGTGTCAGGCTAAAAGCGATTATTTTCAGTCTCTCATCTTTATCGTCAAACAAATCAACGCGCTGCTCTATACGCTATTACCCTCTTAACCTTCGCAGTGGCCTGAAGAAGCATACCAAAGGCATTTATGGTGTTTCGGTAGAATGCGCATAATCTATCTTCATCACCATACGTAACAAGGCTGCAACGGGTTCAAATAACGTTTCAGGAATTTTATCTCCGCGTTCCACTTCAAAAAATAATGAGCGGGCCAGCTCAACATTTTCAACAACGGGAATGCAGTTGCGTTCAGCGATGTTAACAATATAGTTAGCTTGAGCATCACTGCCTTTTTCCAGGACGCGTGGTATTGGCATATCGGTGGGATGATAGCCAAGACAAACCGCAATATGCGTTGGATTACGCACTACCGCAACAGATTGTTTAACAGATTGAGCTAAACTCCCACTTTGTATTTCACTCTGCATTTCCCGACGCCGTGTCTTCATTTGAGGGTCGCCCTCCAGATCTTTATGCTCCTGTTTTACGTCATCTTTACTCATTTTTAGATCTTTTCTAATCTTATAATATTGAAAAGAATAGTCCAGTATGCCAACGATGATATAAAAAGCCATCACCCCTACCCATAACCATTTTATTAAAGAAGAAACCACAAGCACGCCACAGGCTAACCCACAGTACGGTAGCGCCCGAAAAGTACTGGCATAATAATAAAAGAAAAAGGCAAAGATAAGAGATAACATGATAACTTTTAGGCTGGATTTACATAATTCTACTACGCTATGTAAAGAGAATATCTGCTTAAAATTACTTACCGGATTTATATGCTCGCTTTTAAAACCAATGGCCTTGCTGGCAATAACCACCCCCACCTGAAGAAACACACTACCCACAGTAGCAACTATTACCCCAGCGCCCAGAAACAACAGTGCAGAAGTCAGTGACTCTATCAAAGCATGAGTCAATTGCGTTAATGCATAAGAAAATGGTTTATTTACTAATTGTAATGTGAAAGTTATTGACGCAATCAGTATCAAAATCATCTTTTCAGTAAAAAAATGAAAATACAAATAAAGCGCAATCAGCTGAAATAATGATGTTATTTCAATACTTTTGACGACCTGCCCTTCCTTACGGCCATCACGTAATTTCTTTTCTGTAGGCTGTTCTGTTTTCTCGCTCATACAGATGGGAACCAGTCTTTCAGATAAATATAAAATTTATCGCTTTCAACCAAATAGTGATGAAGAGCATAAGGGAATGAGATCAGGAGCGTCAGTAGAACTAATATACTTTTGAGCGGCATTGAGAAGAAAAACACATTCAATTGTTGTGCCGACCGATTTAAAAGACCTAAAGCCAGATCGGCTAATACCATACATATTATGGCAGGAAGAGAGAAACTGACACATAATTGATAAAGCGTTCTCCACTCTGCCTGGATATATTTTAAAAATTGCCGATCAAATAATAAAGTACGCCCCGGTGGTAAATATTGGTATGACTCATACAGAATGTTTAATATAAACTCCATGCCGCCGCTTATAAAGAAAATAACACACAAAAACTGGCTGAAAAGCAAGCCAAAAAGTGAGGTTTCAGCTTCCATTGTAGAATTGAATATCGTACCCATTGTCGCGCCACGTAAAGTATCAAGCAGAAACCCCGCCATATCAACGGCCCAAAAGGGAACCGCCGCACAAAACCCAATTAAAAAACCAATAATCACCTCTCCGGTGACTAACCCTAACCAACTGTAATCTTTACCAATATGCATCATAATCTTCTGCTGGTAAATGATTGGTAAGATGGGAAAGGTAAGTGACATAAGCACGCCATTACGTAAAAGCGCGGACCCTAAACTGCCACTTTTTAATAGGGGAAGTAATAAAGAGAGGCTCAATGGTCGAATAAAAGCCACAGCCAATGCAATAAGCCACTCATTTACCTGTTGTGCCATTCAACCATGCTCTCCAATTCGTAACATTATCTGCCGGGTATAATTCAACAGGATACCGCTAAGCCATGGGTAGCTGACCATTAAGGTTATTGCAATTGCCAATAATTTAATCATGAACTGTAGCGTTTGGTCCTGTATTTGAGTCAAGGCCTGAACAAGGCTTACGATGACACCAACTACCGATGCCACCAACACCACCGGCATAGACGTAAACAGGACGATCCATAAAAGTTGCGTTACAAATTGCGTCAATTCAGAATCATTCATGAAAAGCTCTGTACCAATTGCGCCAGTGTCAGATCCCAACCGCCTGCCAGTAAAAATATTAGCAGCTTAAACGGCAATGAAATGGTCATCGGCGACACCATCATCATCCCCATAGCCAGCAGTATATTTGAAATAAGCAGGTCAATAGCCAGAAAGGGAAGATAAATAAGTAATCCAATCCGAAACGCCTGCGTTAACTGACTCACCGTAAATGCCGGAATTAATATGAGCAAAGAATCAGGTTTTATCTTTCTTTTTATGTCTTCAGGCCAGGTTCGTTTTATCAAATTCCGAAAATAATTGGCTTCCTTTTCTTCAGAGTTTTTTTGCAAAAACTGTCGATAAGGCGCTAATGCTTTACTGTCCCACTCCGACGTCCAGAAAGGAGCGCCAGCGACCTGAACCGGATGCCAGCGCTCTTTTACAGCTAATAGCGTCGGCCCCATAATGAATAAGGAAAGTACAAGCGCGAGGCCATACAGTGCGATATTTGGGGGAACTTGTTGAATACCCAGAGCATTTCGTAAAATCGAAAATACCACCGCCAGTTTAAGGAAAGAGGTTCCCATGACGATAATGAGAGGCAGTATTGAAAGCAGAAACAATATACCAATCAGTTGCAAAGGCGAATCGGGTAAAGACATACTGTATCTCTCATGACACGACCTGGAACGCTATTATATTGTTCGCATATTATTTTTCTTATCAGGTTTACGCTGTATTTTTGGAAAGATACCAACGTGTAATACGCACCATAAATTCATTGCCACAGGCAATCAACTCACCTTGCCCAATAATACGGTCATTTACTCTTATCGTCACCTCTGGCGCAAAACATCCACCTACAGGCAAAACGTCCCCCGTTTTAAGTTGCCGTAATTGTCCAATTTCCAGACTCGCACGTCCGATCTCAAAGAGCACCTGTTGTGGTATCTGCTCAAGTTCGACTGAAGACGTTCCGTCACTCTTTGACATTGGGCTCCCTGACGCAAGTAGCGTTTCGATATCCTGGACTAATTCGTCAAATTTCATCGTGTTATCCTCTGTCAGCAATACCCTTGCGTAGATTCCCCCTGGTAGTTGAATAGCAAAAAAACCGAGTCTGATGTCGCCAAAGCAATGAATCCGAACGCCCATGCCGATTTCGATAGACTCAAGTTCAATTAATGTAAGCTGGCACCAGCCTAAATATACAGGGACTACAATAGGAGGAGCAGGATAAATCTGTTGACGCTCAGCAGAAAGCTCTCCGACTATATTGCGCAAAAAACCCGTTGGCCATGTAAAAATAATGCTATGGAACTCATGTTCTTCAACTATCCATTTAATATGCAACGCTAGCTGATGTGGTAGATTACTGCAGGATGTTGGCGGTTCGTTCTGACAGAGGGTGGCATCACTGGCTTGCAATAACGGCGCCAGCCCCCATTCAGCTATTCCATATAGCAATTCAGGATCGATAGCCGATCGATTAGCGGTGCCAATTAACCCTTCACACCAGCGCTGCCAGCATTGTTCTGCAATCCACACCCTACCCAGCTCATTATGATAATTTATGGTAAATAATGTCCCTTGCTGTACTGGATATTGTTGCATACTCAATGTCAGCTCACCAATGGTAGCGCCTTGCGTTGGAAGCATCTCCACCCACGGACGCTCTTCATTCGCTATTCTTAACATAGAATATCTCCAGGGAAATTATATACCCCATATGCAGCAACTGAGACTCCAGCCACTGCTTTAGCGCTTTCATCGAACGGTAAATTTCATGATGAGGGACATTGATTCTTAACTGGATTAGCCCCCCTGATTCACATACTTCACACTCTACACCGTCAAGATAACCGCCACTAACACGATAACGTTGCGTGAAAACCACGTTCTTATTCAATGCTGCAGGAGGATTATTCTCACCAATGGGTAATGCCTGGTGCATGAGTTGTTCAAAGTCCATACGTTCCGCCTCCGCCTCGTTATCATCCTGATAAGACTGGCATGGCAACCCTAGACTTCCTTCAACTTTGGTAATACGCATCGCTTAATACCATAGTAATTTTTTCTTTCTTTTTCATAAGCGCATTAAAATTCTTCTGTAATTCGCTTCGCCGGGAGACAAGCTGCTGATACTGATTTTCTAACTGCTGCCGTTGCGTCAAAAAGCTCTGCGCCTGTGTGAATAGTCCGGCCATTTGTTGTTTCTTATCCAACAATAAATGACAAGATAACGTACCTTGCCAGCCCATTAATTCTTTCAGTCTGGTAGTCACTGCTAAAACGCGCGTCTGGCAAATCTGCTGTTCCGTAATAATCGCCTGTTGCTGCTGATCAAGTACGGTAAGTTTGCCGCGTAATTGCTTTTCACGCCGCGCGATTATCTCCAGCAAAGTTTCCATGATCACTCGGTGAGTATTTGGTGTAATTTTTCTATGAGTAGCTCGGGTCCGCATACTTCATCCTTACTTTGTCGCAAAAATGTGCAAATATCCGGATAGGTATCAATGGCTTTGTCAGTATCTGTATCAACTCCTCGCTGGTATTCCCCAATGCGTATTAACAGTTCAACCTCCTGGTAAAGCGCCAGGCGCCGTCGCAATATAGCCGCCAGTTGACGATGCTCATGGCTGGTAACGACTGGAAAAACGCGGCTGAGCGTTGCCAACACGTCAATGGCAGGATAATGCCCCCTCTCTGCAAGCCGTCGGGATAGCACAATATGTCCATCAAGCAGTGAACGGACTTCATCCGCCAACGGCTCATTCATATCATCGCCTTCCACCAGTACCGTATAAAATGCGGTAATACTGCCTTTTTCCCCCATTCCTGTACGTTCTAAAAGTCGTGGCAATGCACTAAATACGCCTGGCGGATATTCCCCAGAAACCGCGGTCTCTCCGGCGGCCAGAGCGATTTCCCGTGCGGCCCTGGCATAACGCGTCAGTGAGTCGGCAAGCAAGACGACTCGCTTTCCATTATCGCGAAAAAATTCTGCTATCGTGGTGGCCACAAACAGCGCCCTCACGCGCTCTAAGGCGGGTCTGTCAGAGGTTGCGACAACAATGACACAACGTTTTCGGGTCTCTTCAGACAGTGTAAAATCGATGAATTCGCGGACTTCTCGTCCACGCTCACCAATTAACACCAGAACATTACTGTCTGCGTCTGGAGCATTACACAGCATCGCCAGAAGCGTGCTTTTCCCCACGCCAGGAGCAGAAAAAATACCCACTCGTTGCCCTTCGCCACAGGTCGCAACGCTATCAATAGCGCGAATCCCCGTCATTAATGGTTGAGTAATAGGCTGTCGAACCATTGCGGGAGGAGGCATTGCATCATAGTCTTTCCAGCAGACGTCGGGCAGTTCGCGGCCATCAAGGGGACGACCAAAGCCATCAATGACTCGCCCTAATAACGCTTCGCCCACGGGAACCTGATGGCGTCGCCTTAAGGCCATCACTTGCTGCCCGCAGTGAAGTCCGATAGTACTCGTAAAAGGAGATAGCAAAGCTTTGCTGCCATTAATCCCCACGACTTCAGCAAGTTCTTCTCCAGGCTTTATACAGCACAACTCTCCCATAAATACCCCAGGCAACCACGCATTTAACAACGTTGCGCTGACATCCTGAATTCGGCCCCATCGACAATAACCATCGGGGGGCGGATATTTCAGCCTCAGACGTTGCATCAATTCATTCTTCATCGTCCGCCAACTCCTCTTCGCTAAGGTCAATACTTTCTACTACTTGTATAAGGCTCTCCTCTCCTAATTCCTGCCATGACAAAATCGGTACGTCGAACAAGGTGGCTTCTGTAATTTTTCGCAAGAAACGTCGGGTGTCGACAGAAGTGACAATGAATAATTTGGCTGACTGCTTCAGCGCCTGCTCGATAAGTTGCAGGATCTGCGTCTTATGACGAGACGACAGCGCAGTATAGGTCCCCATTGCCGTCTGGCGAATGGATTCACGCACGAGGTTCTCAATACCTTCGCCGATCCGCAAAATCGGCAGCGGTTTTCCTTCCGGATTAAGACGACGCAGAATATGACGGCGAAGCGCGATACGGACATATTCTGTCAACATCAGGACATCTTTTTCACGTGGTGCCCAGTCAATTAAGGTGCCGAAAATAAGACGTAAATCTCTAATAGAAACCCGCTCTGATACAA
Source organism: Salmonella sp. NW645 (assembly GCF_051703725.1). NCBI lineage: Bacteria > Pseudomonadati > Pseudomonadota > Gammaproteobacteria > Enterobacterales > Enterobacteriaceae > Salmonella > Salmonella sp. NW645. The sequence goes on from NZ_JAMMKR010000004.1 coordinate 82,233, forward strand.
GCCGCTGCAGAGTTTCAGCGATTTTATTAATGGGTAACTGGCGCTGAAGTTCTTTCACCAGCTCAGAGTAGTTTTTTTCCATCGCATTCATTAGATAACGCGTTTCCTGAACACCAATAAACTCTCCCATATGCCGAAGCAGGACACATTTTAATAAGGCAGAGATACGTTGGCTGCCCGCGAAAACGTCCAGTCCAAAACCTTGCGCCTTATGGGCCATATCTTTTGTAAGCCAACAGATCTGCCCCATCCCGTTCGGTAACGTCTGGCTATCACCCACCACACTGGCGTCCGCGCCTATCAATAAATAATCCGCCTGGGCGGGAATAGATAAACTAAATACGGGTTCCTGATATAGCAGTACCGTCAATTTTTCGGTGGGTTCAGGCAAAACCTCAATATTCACCTCAGGGAGAGGGACGCCGGTATCCTCAAATAAAAACCATCTCATGGCGTCAATATCACGAATCAGGTCGGCAGAATGTAACGTCGGGGTAAGACGTAAGATTAGAGGACATGCGCCGGGAACCATACTATCTTTTTCCGGCGCTTCGACGCCATTTGCGGAAACCACAGACTTTTTGCGACGAATGAGGATAATTGGCAATGCTAACAACGCTGAAAAGAAAGCGAGAGTGATAAAAGGAAAGCCAGGAATTAAGGCGAGGAGCATTAAAACCACAGCGGTTAATATTAGCGACTGAGGTTGTCTGGCAATTTGAGAACTCAACTCTGTCGCCAGGTTCTGGCGTTTCTCACCCGGAACACGGGTGACAATAATTCCCGCGCTAAGGGAAATCAGCAGCGATGGAATTTGCCCACATAAACCATCTCCGATTGACAGTACGCTATAAGTGTGAACAGCCTCACTCATCGACATATCATATTGTACGATAGCGATAATAATACCGCCGATAATGTTCACCAGAACAACAATAATACCGGCAATCGTATCGCCTTTAACAAATTTCATCGCACCGTCCATCGCACCGAGAAAACGACTTTCCTGCTGGACGTGTTGCCTTAATGTACGGGCATGGTCTGCATCGATAACTCCGGCACGCAAATCGCCATCGATACTCATTTGTTTGCCTGGCATCCCATCAAGCGAGAAACGTGCGCTAACTTCCGCCACCCTCTCGATACCTTTTGTAATGACAATAAATTGCACGATAGTAATGATGGTAAATACGACCAACCCAACGGTGAGATTTCCTCCTACGACAAACTTACCGAAAGCATCCACAATATTACCGGCATTATGTTGTAACAGTACCAGCCGTGATGTGCTGATTGTGAGTGACAAACGATATAATGTAGTAATAAGTAATAAAGACGGAAATACCGATAAATCGAGAGGGTCACTAAGATAAATAGCAATTAAGAGCAGGATCACTGAAAACATAAGGTTGATAGTAATCAGGATATCAACCATCCAGGTCGGTAAAGGTAACAGCATCATCACAATAGCGATTAATAACACCGTCGCCAGAACCATATCCTGCCGACCCGCGCATACACTGAGCCACTGTTGCGCCCTGATTCCCTCACCTAACCATGAACGCATTGCGACTCCAGAAATTTTATTTGTCGATGATGTAATCGTAACCAGAGCTCGGCGGAGCTGGAAAGAGGAGGAGAACAACTCATTGCAAGCCCATCGCGCAACAAAAATAATCGTTGAGGAATACCCTGGAACGCTGCAGGTTTCCAGTGAGTTAAGGCTTTAAAAAGCAGATCTTCGTCTAAGAAGGTTTGCTTGAGTATCTGACATAAGTGAATACGACCGTTATGATAGTTTAGATAGGTTTCATATTGTCCTTGCCGCCAGAACATATTGGTTGCTAAAGGCCGTTCAGCTAATCCTGCTAATTGAATAAAAAGCTGAATATTACGTTCAGTAATGAGATCCCAATCCATCCTGCCGCCTCATGATGAGCCAGAACGCCAATTTACCTAAATATTGAAAGCCAGGTATCAGAATAAAACCTGATTTACCTTTACTTCACGAAGCGTTTCGAGAATTTGTTCACGTTGATCTTCGTCGTTAAAACAGTTATCGGGTATCAGCATAAACTGCGCATCAAGTTGTTGGAGTAGCCGATTGAACATCTTCGATGAAGAAACTATAGCGGTAAGTCTATCAAGCAACCAATCACTGAAAAGCCAGCGCTCACAAATGATATCGAGTAGTAGCGGCAGTAATGTATTAGGCGGCAACTGGCAAATCCACTCCTCACGCTGGCACTCTTTTTCAAGGCCAAGGAATAACAACAAACGACGCAAGCGTACTAATGCTGCGGCCAAACGACTTTGCTCCGAGGGTTCGATGCATATGCTAAGTTCAAAGGCTATCGCTCTTAGCAAAATACGGACCCGTTCACAGCGATCCGGCCAGTCTGCCACGCGTCTGAACCACTGCGATAAGGGCATTTCATCGTTGTCTATCGCCTGTTGCATAAAACGCTTCAGCGAGGACAGCGTAGCGGTATCCACTTCGCCAAGTTCCAGTAAACTAAAAACGGCAAGTTCCCATCCCTCCTCCGCTGTAAGCGTATCCAGTTGCGATTGCAAATCGCGTTTTTTCTTTTTTGACAACCCGCCGGCAGTAAGCGCCATTGCAAGAGCGATAATTTGATACGCATTCTGTAAATCAGGATCACTATTCTCTTCGGTAAGCGGACGCAACGTTGCCCCATTATCCTCCTGTATTTGTTTTATCAAACGCAGCAAAGCCTGTTGTCTGCGCTCCAGTTTCTCAGCATCAGTGAATTTATAACTTTCGCGCAGTTTACCACTCAGCGCCATTCCTATTTCTTCCATCGTCTCATAGAGCGCTGCCCCCGTCGTTTCCTGTAACTCCTGGAGAGCTAACATTGAAGGCGAAATAACCTCTTGTTCCTCTATAACCTGGCCAGGGGTAAATGCTGTAGGGGGCGTCATTTTTATCTCATTAATTTTAATATTCATCGCTACCTCTTTTATCTTCACCATTACGTAACCATTTCAGTAACGCGTTGAAATGACGAGAAAGTGAAAATTCAACGGCATATCGTGTTGAGGAAAGTTCAGCCTGATCGGGAGAGAAACCAGACTCGATAATCAACGTAAACCGCTTGCCAAAAGTTTCACGCATCAATGCCTCTTTTTCAGGATGAATACGCAAATAAAGCGCTCCCTCTTCCGCCATAGCCGTAGCCTGGCGTGCCAGACGATGGCACATAACACTGTCTACCGACTGTTGGTCGAACCAGGCCAACAGAACCTGTTCTATACTATTTTTAATATGATGCTCTGCTTGATCGACCAATGAACGAAATTGATTTTCATCGTCTTGTAAATGTTTTACATGCTGTTCCAGCCATTCCACTTCCATTTTTTCCAGCGTATTTTTACGCAACCACGCTAGTTCTTGTTGCTGCTCAACTTTCTGTTCACGCTGATAACGATAGGCGTCTCGGATGATTTTTTCAGCCTTACGGTAAGCGGAGCTCACAATAGCATGTGAAACTCTCTTAGCTTGTTGCTCTTGTGCAAATAAAGTTAATTGTAATGTTATCCACTGTGACTCAATAATATTTCGAGCGGGTAGCTTATGGTTAATTTCCGTCAGTGGAAGTGAAGTGAAACTCATAGCAAATGCTCCATGAAGATAATCTCGGTAAGAGAAGTCTTCGGCCAAAGTATACGCTGCGGAGGGGGTAATAATACTAATAGCGCATGTAAAACCGCATCGTCATGCGCTTCCCGATTAAGAATGGCGGTACCGATCTGCAATGCAGTTTGTTGCATCACTTGCGGAGGAAGTAATTTGCCATCTCTTTGCCCCAACCAACCATATAGCTGCCAGATCTCATCCTCGCTAAACCACTGTAGAAGCAATTGCCGATACTCTGGTAGCATAAAATAGTCACTGCACCTGAGTTTGAATAATCCCAGCCCAAAGGCAAATGCCGATATACGCGGCGCAAGACGAACCTGCCGTTTTTGCCTGTCATTTAAACAGGCTGGAATAACAGAGCTTCCCCTTAGTCTATTTAACGCTCTGTCAAGAAGACGATCCAACTCGGGCCGATCGCCATAACGCCAGCAGTTTGAAGGATGAAAACCCAGCTTATCAAGCCATTCCGGTACAGCGTAACGAGCAGGTTGCCAGAAATAACGATAAAGTTGCAACACCTCGGGATCAGGTCGGCTCAAAAACGGCGTCTCAGGCAAAAATAGCCGATCAGGATGCCCACTCCTATTAACAGTCCTGTCAACGATAACATCAACTGATAAGGGTATTTCATCAACCACTTCTCCACCTTCCCTTTATTGGCGTTGATCACGTCCATAATCCAGAATGTTTGTTTCACGGGTACATCAGGTACCATTCTGAATTCAGCAGGCTGCATCAAGATACTAATCTTACTGTATTGCAACCCAGGAATTGACATTTCTATTAAATCTTTAATTTTTACCCGAAAGGCCTCCATATTGACCTGAGGTGAATATTTTATAAATACGGCAACTGAGCTCGGAGAAGCGTTACTCCCCTCATCATAAGTCGGTAGCGCAATTGTCACTTTTGCATTAATTACGCCCTCCATCTGACTCAGCATTCCTTCAATTCTTTGTTCTTTTAAAAAATTAATCTTCTGCTGTTCTTCCTGGGGTGATACCACTAACTGATTAGCCGGAAACATCTTATCCGCCGTTGTAAACTGCCGATGCGGATAACCGTTAAGTCTAAGTAGCTCAACCGCATTAATAAACTGCGACTGCTCGACACGTAAGGTTACACCATCCTCTTCCTGTTTTTTTTCCGCATCAATATGATGCTGCATAAGTAATGCCAGCATTTGATTCGCCTCATCTTCTGGCAATGAGCGATAAAGATCCACATCACATGCCGTAAGAAAGAACGTAAGGACAGTAAGAAATACTATACGCTGAACCTTCATGTCATGCTATCCAGCTTATTAAGCGCTTGCGATGCTGCGCCTGATATTCTGGCAAGATAATCGACGCCTACCGTTAACTGCATATAATCCATTTGACTGGTCAACATAACCTGCGGTAATAAAGCACTGGCGTTACTGGTGGATGCATCATCTTTCAGCAATTGTTCAAAAAAATTAATTTGCTCCTGGCTCGGTTCTGCAGAGGACTTTACATAAGATTGAGTGCTTACAGGCACTACGCTCATATCAGAAATATTCAATTTTCAAACCCCTCATTTGGTGCAGGAAATAACAGACGCAGCGCCATAGCCTCTGGCAAATCAATATCCGATAAAATTTTCGCGGCTTTTAGCGGCTCATTTAAACCCGCCAACAATAATGCCAGACATACCAACTGTAATTTTTTATCCGGAACAATAACCGTTAGCGCTGGTAACATCGCATGTACCTGGGAAATCAGGCTATGGTTAACGCCCGCAAACATGATTTCCAGCAGCAACCGTCGAACATCGTCGCTAATAACTTCAGATTTTAGCAATGATTCCACTAAGCATATCCTTGATCATTTTGATCAGTGAACTTTCGTAATTAATAAATGTAGAATACTGCTGTAAGGCAAATTGCGCTTTAATCATCGATTCTGGGTTGAGCAAATCATTACCATTCATTTTGTCATTAATGGCCTGGCCTGCCTGGTGCGCCATGTGGGAGAGCATATCCACTAATTGTGCAATATCCATAATGCTTTTCCTTAAAATAAATACATCGTAAGGATACTGGCAACATAGCAAAATTTAGAAATCAATGAACATCCGGTATATACCTGAAAACGATTACTCCGGCGCACGTTGTTCTGGCGTCACTTGGGCCAGCAAACGATATAATGGGCTGCTGACCTGCATACCGGTCATTGCCATCCCATCCATACCGAAGCGAGTAAAACTCATTAGTCCATAGGTAATATCATTAAGACGCTCTAATAAATGAGGCTGTAGTCCCAAACTACCACTCCAGTATGAATGCGTCATTACCGTCGCGGTTAAGGCTAATCTACCTCCCAGGGAGACAGCTTTAGCAATCGCCATACTTTTGCGTTGATTGACAAAACAATTAGCAATACAAAAAACGGCATTGCCTATACTGTCGTGAGCCATAGGCAAATGATGTTTATGATGGTAGATAAGACAGGCGACATCCGCAATGGCAATAGCAAGGCCAATTCCCGCCAGGGCTAAGAGCGGTGCGCCTCCACCACTTAGCACTGTTAATGCTATTCCAGCGGAACAGCATAAAATCTGTCCGCCCAAAATGACCGTTTGCCAACTAAAAATTTCTTTTGGAAAACACTCTATCGCTCGTTTCGCAAGTCCGGCCAATACCCGCTCTTTTCCTTGTTGAGGTCCTATTCTACCACTCTCTATATTGGTTTCCGGATGTGGCAATGAGGGACATGGAGGTGATTCCTCAGGCGCGTAAACAGGACGTTGCCCTCCTACCTGAGCATTTGGGCTAACAGGTTTCATGGTTCTCCCCGAGATGTATGACCAGAACTGTCCATTAATGCAGGTGTAGTAGCAGATTGACAGAGCGCTGCCATTTGTTCTGCCAATAACACACTGGGATCGGCATGAAGTTCATCAACAGAATTTTCCTGATCGTCGCCAGAGCGGCGGGCAAGGCAATAATCCAGTACCGCACCTATCGCCGTCAGGCTAACGGAGGTAATTACACTCCCCATGTCCAAAGAGGCCGCAATATTTTCAGCGGCGGGCAGTGGAAACTGTAGGGGTAAAACCAACATAGAAATAGCGATTCCTGAACGTATTAATAAAGAAAGACAATTAGCAAGGGTGTTAGCGCAGTTAAGACTTGCCCCACATTTTAAGGCCAGCGCACTGACCACAAGAGCAACGCTATCACTGGCGGTTTGTAACGGCTCCTTTTGCTGACATATCAATTGATAATTATGATACGCACAGCAAGCATCCCCAATAGCAATCACGAGCGCCGCCCCCGCAAGAATAGCAATGGGTAATCCTGCCCCACCAGAAATTACCGCTGCAGCAACCGATAACCCAAACACGACTGTCGCACCCAGCGCACGAATAGTGTATTGCATAAAATGTATCGCATAATCCCTCTGCTGCCTTATTTGTTCAGGCGTAAGCAGCACTGGGGCTGCGGGGGTACCTGGGGCTGGAATTTCAGGGGGAGGAAACGATACCTCCTTCGCTTGTATATCGGAAGGAGGACTATTACCATCGACTATATTACTTGCCGCTGACGGAATATGAATTTTCATATTTCGTTCTGTTATTTAAGCAATAAGAGTATCAACCATTATTTGCGCATTCTGGCGAATCTCACTCCATGAGGCATCCGCATAACTCATCTTGATTGCGGTTTGAAAAGCCTCTCTCGCCAACCCGGGTTCCCCCATCATTTTGAGACAGACGCCCGTTTGGTAAACCGGTTCTGGATGGCTGGCATCCAGCATCAAGGCATGTCCATAGAAATTAATGGCCGTCGTGTATTCTTTAAGCATCATCCAGGTGCCAGCCAATGCAATATGGGCACGCCAACTCCATGGCTGGGCCATCACCAGCCAGCTAAAATCGATTACGGCGCGCGAATAATCCCCCTCCTGCCATGAGGCGTAACCACTGGCATAAACGGTTTCCGGATCAACGGATAATAGCTGTTTCAGAATGTCTTCGGGTATTTTATTTTTCTGATCTTCTTTCATCATCATACCTATTGATTGTTATTTTCACGTGATAATGATTTACGTCAGGAAGGTCATTTAAAAACGTCGCTGGATAAGATGCTCGGCGGATAAAACTGTCCAGTTATCGCCATCAAGCTGTGTAAAGGTCGCTCCCATTACTGTCAGGATGCGCAATAATTTCCTGCGTAGCAGGGCTTTTTTTTCATCCAGAACGTCGGTGATTATCAACATCTTTAAACATGTTAACTGCGGGTGATGCACAAATATCCCGCGTAAAAGTCCCAGTAAGTGAAACAATTGCTGTGGTCGAGGTTGCCCGGGCGTCAGGCGCCTGAACTCACAAATAATCATTTCTTTTGCCTCAATACGATAGATCACCAGGTAAGGCGATAATATAAACTGTTGCCCAAGTAATATGGCGGTCTCCCCTAAATATGCAGGCTCAGTAAACACCTGATGCCGACGCAACCATTGCTCTATTTCTTGCACCATATTTACCTCGTTAATGCCCGGAGTATTTCAGCAAGAACCGAGACCAGTGACGACCCCACACCGATGATTTGCTGCATAATTTCAGCCGCTTTCTCCATAATATCCATCAGGGATTTATTATAAGATTGGGCCCCATTTTGTTGCAGGTCGGCAATCGCTTTATCTTGATCACTTTGACGTTGCGCTACACCAGCCCCCAGGCCCATGACGCCCCCAGCTGTGTGGCCTACGGCTTGACCCGCTATAAGACCGGTTTCCCCGCCTACAGCCCCTAATCCTATCGTCAGCACTCCCGACAATATTGCGCCACCCGCAGTAATCATTGATGCTTTAAACGCTTGATCAATTGTTTTCATTTGCGTCTGTAAAACATTGACTTGCAGTTCCCAGCCCAGCCGTTGTTTTACTACGTTATAGCTGCGCATGATATCGCGCAACTTTTTGGCAAGCTCCATTAGCTTCGTCCAGATATCATCAAATAACAGAAGCATTGATTCAGTACCCATTCCCTCCCCGGAGGGAGCTTGACTGGAAGAAGGCGTTAACAAGGAAGGCGCTGGTAATACCAGTGCTACGTTACTCGCTTCCATATTTTTATCCTCAGATTAAGCGCGACAGCCAGCTATTCTCGCCTGAACGCTACTATAGTGATCAATGGTATCTAATACATCTCTAAGCGCGGCACCGCTACTCTTATAAAGCTCCTCTAAGCGTTTTTGTTCTATCTTTTTTTGGTCTTCCGTTTGTTGCATTATGAAATCCAGAAATCGTTGCTGAGTTATTAATTGCTCTATTTTCTTTTCGAGCTTCGCTTTTTCTGTGTTAACCATGCCAGTATTCATCTGACTGGCACCCTCGGTTGCACATCTGATAGCCTGTAAGCCTTTAAATGAACAATCCCTCAGTAAGGCATACAGGATTTTTTGGAACATATTCCAGAGAACTTTCTTACGAAAATTTTTTAACAGAAATTTTCCCCCTTCTTGCGCATATTTTTCCAGGGCTTCTTTTGCCGCTGCTTTTGCCATGGCTTTCACCCCCTCTTTCGTAAAGCTTTTTCCCGCGCTTCGCGTCATATTATTTTCTACCTCACGAGAAAACTCGGCAGACTCCTCTGCCATCTCATTCGCCATAACCATTTCACGTTCAAGCGGCTCAAATTGTTTGAGAAAACTTTCGCTCACTTCTTCGCCAAACTTTTCAGCCAACTCCTCTATTTCTGCTTCCCCTGCACCAACCATACGCTCAACCATTTCTTCGCCTAAGCCGGAGTCAAGCACTTTTGCAGCTGCGCCAGATAAACCTCTCGTCGCCATAAAAGCACGGCCAATCTGGAAAACATCCAGTGCCAGCGCGACGGCTTCACAACCAAATTGAATCTTACTTGTCACGTCAATAATCGCCTGACAGGTATCGTGGTCAGCACCGCACATCATTGCCGTTTCGGCTCCGGCTTTAACCATTCCTGCACAACCTGCGGCTATATAAGCTACGCCGCTAGCCATTTCTGCGGGATTACCGGACAGAAAACCTTCCACAACCTTTAAGGCGCCAATCACGGTTTCAAATATGCCGGTGATCCAGTCAAAAATAGCGCCAAAAATGCCCGCTTTACGCGCTTTATCCTCCTGCTCTATCGCTTTCTGGATCTGCTCCTGATACTCCTTTACCTGCTTATCACGTAATGCATTTTGCACCTCAGTTGCCCGCTCAAGCTGTTGGCATAACGATTGAGCGTTATTACCAAAAACACTGAGTATTAATGTCGTCATCATCATTGATAAAACCGCGGGATTGGTCTGCAAAAAGTCAGGCAATGATGGACGCTTATGATTTCCGGGTACGGCATCAAGCAGTTGCTTCAACGCATTGCTTGCCTCCTGAAGACTAATTTTCCCTGACAGCAGACACGCGGCGTTGCCATCGCCAAAAGTAGAATTCACACGATGCTGGCGCTTTCCCAGCGAACCCGAGGAAACGCAACTGACATTGCTTAAGTGATGATGTGTTAAGGCGGTTACTCCTGCGGCGCTATCGCTATTACTGTGAATTCGATTCATTTTTAGCTCCTGTCAGAAAGTTGCTGTAACATCTTTTCTGCACGTAGTCGGAGGATTTGATGTTCACTGACCTCGCCGCAAATACGCACCACAGCCTTTAGCGCTTTTATTGCATAACAGACGTTATCACACGCGAGATAGCATTCCGCTGCGGCCCATGGCGCCTGCGGCGCATCAATCTTAATTTGTGCCGCGCGTCCATAGGCGTATATCGCTTCCCCCCAATGTTTTTGAGCCTGGCAGCATTCCCCTAACCGAAACCAGTAGTCAAATGACCAGGCATCATATATCGTCAGCAATTGAAAAAGTCGCGCTGCGCCGGCGAACTCTTTTACATCCATAAGCTGCATGGCATAGCGATACAGTGTATTAAGCGGCTGTGTAACATCGTCATCCAACAACATACGCAGCGAGCCGCCACGCCGGAAAAACCGCATCGTGTCATGTGCCTGTTGTAGGGTCGGGTCTTTTTTCATGAGTACGTTTTCTGCGCTATCATACTGGAAATTTCCCCCCACTTACTGATAAGCCCTGTCAGTTGGGTAAGGACAGCGTTAAGCTCCTGAGACATTTTTTGAATTGTTATCTGCCCCTGACTCATAAGATCGGTATTCCGGTTGGCGTCATTATCCAAAGCCGCTTTGATCGCCTGTAGACCACCTTTATCCAGCTTCCCATGATCGCCATATTTAGCCATATAATCATCAATGGTCATACCATCGATGAGAATACCGTGATCGCGCATGTATTTAATTACGTCATCAGGCACCTCCTCTTTGGTTTTAGCATCCCCTTTTGCTGCTTTAGCAATCACCTCATCCATCTCATTTGACTTTTCCTGGGTATTTCTGGCACGTTCAGCGTTCTTCTGGACTTCAATAAATTTATCGTTTGCAATAGCCTGAATAACCATAAGGAGAATAAGCAAAACACCATACCCTTCGGCAAACGGATTTTGCTGGGATAAGTCATCCTGCCCCCCGGTATCAGTGTTGCTAACGCCGAAACTATTTTTAAACACAATAGGGTTTTGACTTCCCCATAAGATGTTTCCTGAAGACATTATGCTTTACCTTTTTGTTTTTCCTGACGGTATCTCCACCGGGGCTTGAGCATTAAGTTGTTTCAGTCGTACTTCAAGTTGTTTAAACAAACTTACTATTTTCTTTAAATCCTTCTCGGCCTCCTGGTTAACCCCGGCAACGCCTTGTGGAAATAGGTTATGAAGAATACTCTCTGTCTCTCTGCTCTTTTTGGGGTTCTCTGCACTTTCAGCAAGCTGTTGACTCACCTTAGCCCGGATTTGGTGAAATTTTTTAAGACAGTGATTTAGCTGCATGTAACTTTGCTCTAAATCACGATATTCACTAAACGCAGCCTTTTTCTTTATCATCATTCCCCTCCATATACACGATAGATAATTAACGTGCTAACTAAGAGCCTATCCCATTAGAGCTATTTTACTTGCCATTTTGGACCTGGGCAGTGCTCAAAATCCTCACGTACTACGTGTACGCTCCGGTTTTTGCGCGCTATCCGTGTCCAGGCTGGCTGCGCCAATTAACGCCTGGTGGGATAGGCTCTAAGATATTTTTACTTTACTCTTGCTCACTCACTACAAGTGCGCTGTTATGGTAACGATAATAAATAATGTTGATGATATTTTCGGCCTGCTCGATCGCTTCAAGCAATAAGGTGTTTTGCTGATATTGCTGCGGATCCTGTAACTTACCGTTGTTCTCTTCTAACTGTTTCCGGGCAGCCCTTAATTGTAAAATTATGCCTTTGGCCTCTTCACGCGAATGAAGCAGCAAATCTTCTAACCGGGTCAGAGTTGTCATTTTCCACTCACTTAAAATCTAATGGATAGTTAATCAAAGTATCATTATGTTTAATCGTTACCACATCGGCACTCAGATGGACAATTTCTCCCCCATTGGGTAACAATGCCCCTACACGTAAACGCTCTTTATTCGTCAGTAATAAGTAATTACCATGGCGACTCTGTACAAAGCCAGCCACTGGCGCAGGCAGATACTTGCTTTCATCATGAGAAGGCGCAATATCCTGATAAATTAAAGAAAGAGCGGGGTCCTTTTTCTTTAATGCTGCTAACGTTTCTTGCAAAATGCGTTGATGAGATTCATCCAGTACACCACTGATAACAAAAGAGCGCCGCATTGGCGTAACATTGACAAGCCCCACTAAACCGTTCTCTATTATCGCAGAAATAATATCATCCCCCTGAGACTGATGAGAATGACTAATCTGCCAGTGCAATAACCCGGGAATATCTGCAAGTAATGGTTGAACCTTACGCCATTGCTGATCCATTTGTATATCATCATGAATTAACACGCTTCCCGGCCCTTCGCTGGATACTTCAGCATGCGGGTAACCCATTTTTATCAAAACATCCTGCACTTCTCGTACCAATAAGTCATCACAGATTACACCATCCCGATACATGACCCCCCATGATTCGAGAGTCGCTCTCACCTTTTGCATCTGTTCGCTTGACGAGCAATAACCGGACAACTGCAGGCTGCCATCTTCTTTCCATTGCGCCCGCACATAATGAATATTGCTTTTGTCTAATAAAAACTTAACCCGCAAAGGTAAGTCATTTACCGTTTCAGGCTGACCGCCAATACTTAACAGGACCCCCATTCCACCGATGAAAATCAAGAATACGCCAGCCAACCACCAGTACCCTGATCTGGAAACGGGTATTTGATAATCAGCAAGTTCACAATCCTGTTTACCAAACGCGATAGCCACTCCCGCAACCTGCAAAACCCCACTGGATGGTAGCGGCTTATTTGGATTAAATCTGCGGCCGTTAACTTTAACTCTGGCTTTCCCGGCATCAACAAATAAACTATCTGCCTGTTCTCTCAGAATAATTTTTTCATTTATAGTAAGCGGAATACAAATATCGCATCCTTTCTCCCCCAGTGACAGGTTACCTTCATTCAGCCATACTTCCCGGCCTTGTAAAACGTGACCTAAAAAACGTATTTTCCATGAGCTCTTTGGATTAACCATGAGATATGCCATTATTTACTACTGAGGCTTTAATCAAAAAAAGCCTGATTACACTATGTACTTGAGTCGTATCATTGCGAAACAAATGACCTACGACAGGAATATCGCCCAATAAAGGAATTTTGTTTTGCGAGTGGATTTGTTTACCTTGTTTAAATCCTCCCAGCAATAGACTTTGTCCGGCCAATAATGTGGCCTGCGAAGCAATTTCAGAATTTTGCACTTCGGGCAGCGGGTCTGTTTCGCTTTGCGTATCACTTTGTTGTCCATCCTGAATATTAAGATTAAGCATTATTTTTTGCGTGCCATTGTCATTTAACAAGCGAGGTGTAACGCGCAACAAAGAACCCGTAGTGATGGATTCAAGTTTAGCCACTTTTTCTCCCTGCAGTTTGGTATAGAAAGTAATATTCTTATCCAGCACAGCCTGGATATTATTTAAAGTCACCACAGATGGCTGGGAAAGTACATAAGCCTGAGAGCTTTTTTCCAGGGCATTCAAACGCACCATAAAGTTTGAGGTATCGCTGATTACCGTTGAAAAACCGCTAGCTCCACCGTCATTCAAACCTGTATTGAACGCAATTTTCTTGCCACCCAGCGACACTGCCGTTCCCCAGTCGATGCCTAACTGGTTAATATCGCCAGCATTAACATCGATAATTTTCACCGAAATCTCTATCATCTGCTGGCGTTGATCTAATTCTGTGATGAGTTTCCGATACCCGGCCATATTGGCCGCATAATCACGAACGATCACTGCATTCTGGCGTGGGTCGGCAGCAAACATGGGCAATGCCTGTGTAGCGGGTGAACCATTGTTCGTCGATGACGCCGGGACGCTGGTTTTACTCATCTCACGCAATACACTCACGACCCCAGGAACCACGACGGACTGATCGCGATATTGGTATTGGGTATCCATCGCAGTGGCATACTTAAGCGTATATATACTTACACTCACCGCACTGTCTTTTCGTTTGATTAACGCATTATCCAGCACTGAAGCTAATTGACTAATACGGGTCAGGCAACTGGGAACACCGCTCACCTCCACAGCGCTGGTACCGGTAATTTCTTTAACCTCGCATCCCGGTGATGAAAGGATATTCTGGCTGCGTAAGTAATGAATGAACCGCCCAGTAGATAAAATATTGAAAGTGATAACCTGATGTTTTAATAATGATGCAGGATATACATATAACATGCTGCCATCAAACCAGGTAAGCAAATCATATTGTGCTGCCAGGTTATTCAAAATATCGACCGGTGGTCCAGGCGGAATTTTTCCACTAAATGTAGCTGTTATCAATGGGCTAATAGTAATAGCCGTATCATAGTTCTCTGAGAGCAGATGTAAAACCTCTGCTAATGGCATTTGTCTGGCATAAAGGGTGAAGTCATTACCTTTCCATGATAACTCATCACTCTTTGCCGTATTGAGTATAAATAGTAAAATTAAAATTAAACGTTTATTTACTACCATTTTATACCCCACCCGAATAAAGTTTATGGTGATTGCGTATTACATTTTTTAAAATGCAAGTTAAAGCCAGGTGTTTTTCTATCTCAATAGCAATAAGCTCAGAGCTACTACTTGTGGTATAATAACCGTTTAACCATCCTCCATCCGCTGTGAGCTGTATAGCATAATCATGGACATCCGGGTGTGCTGCAAGCAGTAGTGTCACATAGGCAAGACAAGGCTTAGGTAAGCTTTCCAGGTCATTTAAGAACAAAGAAATAGAAAATGCTTCTGAGAAAATTTCTCCTCTGGCAGGATGCCCATCAATAGTCATTATCCAGGATCGGCTATTACCTTCGGCCTTGATATCCTGAATTAATGGAATGCCTTTTAAAACTGCCAGCATGAATCCCTCCTCAGACATAAATGAGAGTTTCTATCAAATTCGCTCACAACCACATCCGTAAAAAGCCTGATTCACATTTATTTCGACTATACTCTTCTTGTACAATATCAAGATGCTGTCTACATACACCTTGTGACAGGCGATTCTATCATTCGGATTTTCCGATAAATTCACAATTACACTTTCAGTATTGACATAAAAAATTACAATTTGAAAAATTATTTATTAAATAAACTGTTACGATGTTTTTACATCGCCGCTTTATTAAAAAGTAATTGTAGTCATCGACTGGGTTATATATGAAGAAATTTACCTTCCTAATGATAACACCATCGATTAATCTTCTGATGAAACTATATGTACTGCGATAGTGATCAAGTGCCAAAGATTTTGCAACAGGCAACTGAAGGAAAGCATTATGAATTTGCTCAATCTCAAGAATACGCTGCAAACATCTTTAGTAATCAGGCTAACTTTTTTATTTTTATTAACAATAATAATTATTTGGCTGCTATCTGTGCTTATTGCAGCTTATATATCAATGGTTCAGAAACGGCAGCATATAATAGAGGACTTATCTGTTCTATCCGAGATGAATATTGTACTAAGCAATCAACGATTTGAAGAGGCTGAGCGTGACGCTAAAAACTTAATGTATCAATGCTCATTAGCGACTGAGATTCATCATAACGATATTTTCCCTGAGGTGAGCCGGCATCTTTCTGTCGGTCCTTCAAATTGCACGCCGACGCTAAACGGAGAGAAGCACCGTATCTTTCTGCAGTCCTCTGATATCGATGAAAAAAGCTTTCGTCGCGATAGTTTTATTCTTAACCATAAAAATGAGATTTCGTTATTATCTACTGATAACCCTTCAGATTATTCAACTCTACAGCCTTTAACGCGAAAAAGCTTTCCTTTATACCCAACCCATGCCGGGTTTTACTGGAGTGAACCAGAATACATAAACGGCAAAGGATGGCACGCTTCCGTTGCGGTTGCCGATCAGCAAGGCGTATTTTTTGGGGTGACGGTTAAACTTCCTGATCTCATTACTAAGAGCCACCTGCCATTAGATGATAGTATTCGAGTATGGCTGGATCAAAACAACCACTTATTGCCGTTTTCATACATCCCGCAAAAAATACGTACACAGTTAGAAAATGTAACGCTGCATGATGGATGGCAGCAAATTCCCGGATTTCTGATATTACGCACAACCTTGCATGGCCCCGGATGGAGTCTGGTTACGCTGTACCCATACGGTAATCTACATAATCGCATCTTAAAAATTATCCTTCAACAAATCCCCTTTACATTAACAGCATTGGTGTTGATGACGTCGGCTTTTTGTTGGTTACTACATCGCTCACTGGCCAAACCGTTATGGCGTTTTGTCGATGTCATTAATAAAACCGCAACTGCACCGCTGAGCACACGTTTACCAGCACAACGACTGGATGAATTAGATAGTATTGCCGGTGCTTTTAACCAACTGCTTGATACTCTACAAGTCCAATACGACAATCTGGAAAACAAAGTCGCAGAGCGCACCCAGGCGCTAAATGAAGCAAAAAAACGCGCTGAGCAAGCTAACAAACGTAAAAGCATTCATCTTACGGTAATAAGTCATGAGTTACGTACTCCGATGAATGGCGTACTCGGTGCGATTGAATTATTACAAACCACCCCTTTAAACATAGAGCAGCAAGGATTAGCTGATACCGCCAGGAATTGTACACTGTCTTTGTTAGCTATTATTAATAATCTGCTGGATTTTTCACGCATCGAGTCTGGTCATTTCACATTACATATGGAAGAAACAGCGTTACTGCCGTTACTGGACCAGGCAATGCAAACCATCCAGGGGCCGGCGCAAAGCAAAAAACTGTCATTACGTACTTTTGTCGGTCAACATGTCCCTCTCTATTTTCATACCGACAGTATCCGTTTACGGCAAATTTTGGTTAATTTACTCGGGAACGCGGTAAAATTTACCGAAACCGGAGGGATACGTCTGACGGTCAAGCGTCATGAGGAACAATTAATATTTCTGGTTAGCGATAGCGGTAAAGGGATTGAAATACAGCAGCAGTCTCAAATCTTTACTGCTTTTTATCAAGCAGACACAAATTCGCAAGGTACAGGAATTGGACTGACTATTGCGTCAAGCCTGGCTAAAATGATGGGCGGTAATCTGACACTAAAAAGTGTCCCCGGGGTTGGAACCTGTGTCTCGCTAGTATTACCCTTACAAGAATACCAGCCGCCTCAACCAATTAAAGGGACACTGTCAGCGCCGTTCTGCCTGCATCGCCAACTGGCTTGCTGGGGAATACGCGGCGAGCCACCCCACCAGCAAAATGCGCTTCTCAACGCAGAGCTTTTGTATTTCCCCGGAAAACTTTACGACCTGGCGCAACAGTTAATATTGTGTACACCAAATATACCAGTAATAAATAATTTGTTACCACCCTGGCAGTTGCAGATTCTTTTGGTTGATGATGCCGATATTAATCGGGATATCATCGGCAAAATGCTTGTCAGCCTGGGCCAACACGTCACTATTGCCGCCAGTAGTAACGAGGCTCTGACTTTATCACAACAGCAGCGATTCGATTTAGTACTGATTGACATTAGAATGCCAGAAATAGATGGTATTGAATGTGTACAATTATGGCACGATGAGCCGAATAATTTAGATCCTGACTGCATGTTTGTGGCGCTATCCGCTAGCGTAGCGACAGAAGATATTCATCGTTGTAAAAAAAATGGGATTCATCATTACATTACCAAACCAGTGACGTTGGCTACCTTAGCTCGCTATATCAGTATTGCCGCAGAATATCAACTTTTGCGAAATATAGAGCTACAGGAGCAGGATCCGAGTCGCTGCTCAGCGCTACTGGCGACAGATGATATGGTCATTAATAGCAAGATTTTCCAATCACTGGACCTCTTGCTGGCTGATATTGAAAATGCCGTATCGGCTGGAAAAAAAATCGATCAGTTAATTCACACATTAAAAGGCTGTTTAGGTCAAATAGGGCAGACTGAATTGGTATGCTATGTCATAGACATTGAGAATCGCGTAAAAATGGGGAAAATCATCGCGCTGGAGGAACTAACCGACTTACGCCAGAAAATACGTATAATCTTCAAAAACTACACCATTACTTAATATTATCTTAATTTTCGCGAGGGCAGCAAAATGAAAGAATATAAGATCTTATTAGTAGACGATCATGAAATCATCATTAACGGCATTATGAATGCCTTACTACCCTGGCCTCATTTTAAAATTGTAGAACATGTTAAAAATGGTCTTGAGGTTTATAATGCCTGTTGCGCATACGAGCCTGACATACTTATCCTTGATCTTAGTTTACCTGGCATCAATGGCCTGGATATCATTCCCCAATTACATCAGCGTTGGCCAGCAATGAATATTCTGGTTTACACAGCATACCAACAAGAGTATATGACCATTAAAACTTTAGCCGCAGGTGCTAATGGCTATGTTTTAAAAAGCAGTAGTCAGCAAGTTCTGTTAGCGGCATTGCAAACAGTAGCAGTAAACAAGCGTTACATTGACCCGACGTTGAATCGGGAAGCTATCCTGGCTGAATTAAACGCTGACACGACCAATCATCAACTGCTTACTTTGCGCGAACGTCAGGTTCTTAAACTTATTGACGAGGGGTATACCAATCATGGGATCAGCGAAAAGCTACATATCAGTATAAAAACCGTCGAAACACATCGGATGAATATGATGAGAAAGCTACAGGTTCATAAAGTGACAGAGTTACTTAACTGCGCCCGAAGAATGAGGTTAATAGAGTATTAACCAGGGGCATCCGATGGTATTAAGCATTGGTCATATTTTGATGAGCCTTACGCCACGCAGTATTGCTCATCATCGACAAAATCCATACGGATGCCCTGGTATGCCGCACCATTTATCACTACCTTAGTCTTCATTTAATCATGATATAGTAGAATCCCCTTATTTAACGGGCTTTACCATGTCGTATTCTATCGGCGAATTTGCCAGACTATGCGGTATCAATGCCGCCACGCTAAGGGCATGGCAGCGACGCTATGGTTTATTGAAACCGCAGCGTACTGATGGCGGGCATCGCTTATACAGCGATGACGATATTCGACAAGCGCTTAGCATCCTCGACTGGGTGAGAAAAGGCGTACCGATAAGCCAGGTCAAACCCTTACTATCGCGTCCGGTCATTCGCCTGGGCGATAACTGGATAACGATTCAGGAGACGATGCTTCAACATCTCCACGAAGGGCGAATTGACGCGCTGCGGCAGTTGATTTATGACTGTGGCCGGGAATATCCTCGCGCAGAACTGGTGACCCATTTATTGCGTCCGTTGCGCAGCAAAGTGTCCGCGCATCTTCCCGCCGTGATGACGCTGCGCGAAATACTGGATGGCATCATTATTGCCTACACCTCTTTTTGCCTTGAAGGCGACAGAAAAGCGCCTGGCAACAATGCCTTTATTAGCGGATGGCATCTCTCGGATCACTGTGAAATCTGGCTGGAAGCGTTGACTCGTACCGGACAAGAGCTGCGGCTCAATGTGCTTCCCTCTCCACCAGCCATACTGGCGCCCGAGCTGTTCGCCCAGAGAAAATGGTTCCTGGTGACCACCGGAAAGCTCACTACCGGGCAGAAAAAACAGCTTGCCCAGTGGCGCAACGTGGTCGCTTCGCTGGAGGTTATCACACTATAAGCGCTGAAATAGATTTCTTCCCCTCATTCTATCTTATTGATATTTAACTACGTCAAAAAAATTCCCGCGAAAACTTAGACAAAAAAACAAAGTTGTGTAAGTTTTAAATCAGCGTGAGATAACATTTTGCGCCATTGGCGTCAGTCGTCGTACTTTCAATAAGGGGCAATCATGAATAACAAACCCGTAGTCGGCATTAGCGGATGTCTGACTGGCGCCGCGGTACGCTTTGATGGCGGACATAAGCGTATGGATTTTGTCATGAACTCTCTGGCACCGTGGGTGGACTACAAACCGATCTGCCCGGAGGTGGCGATCGGCCTGCCCGTGCCTCGCCCTGCGCTGCGTCTTATCCAGACGACCTGTGGCGACATTCGGATGCGTTATAGCCATGCCCCGCACGATGACGTTACCGAGCGAATGAATGCCTTTACCGATCGGTTTCTGCCAACAATAGGCGAACTGGCGGGGTTTATTGTGTGTGCAAAATCGCCCAGTTGCGGAATGGAGCGCGTTCGCCTGTATGATGAAAAGGGTAACAGGGGCCGCAAAGCTGGCACGGGGCTGTTTACCGCCGCGATGATGGACAAATATCCCTGGCTGCCGATAGAGGAAGATGGTCGCCTGCACGATCCGGTACTACGCGAGAATTTCATCGCTCGTATCTTCGCGCTACATGAATTAAATGCGCTACGCGCGCAGGGCTTGAGTCGTCATAGTTTGCTCGCGTTTCATAGCCGATACAAACTTCAGCTTCTCGCCCACCACCAGGCCGGCTACCGCGAAATTGGCCCTTTCGTCGCGCGTCTGCATGAGTGGGACGATCTGGATGCCTTCTTTGTCCGATACAGAGAAAAACTGATGGCTATCCTGCGCCATCCCGCTTCACGTAAAAATCACACCAATGTGCTGATGCATATCCAGGGCTATTTTCACCGTGCGTTGAACAGCAGGCAACGCGCGGAATTACGCGAGGTGATTCTCGGCTACCGGGCGGGCCGACTACCTATCCTGGCACCGTTAACGCTGCTGAAGCACTATCTGGCGGAACATCCGGATGACTATCTACGCAGCCAGAATTATTTTGAGCCGTACCCTGATACATTAGGGCTGCGCTTAGCCATCAACTGATAACCCTGCGCATCGCTAACGGCGGGCAACCTGCCCGCCATGGTGACAATAGCGACAATTCAAAGGCGATTTCGTTATTGCCAACAGACTGTTTCCACCCTGATAGCGGCTATGACCGCGCCAGAGCGTTAATCACGGTTTCCATAGCCTGTTTTTCTAACGCGCTACGTTGGATGCGTTGATTCGCCAGCGCGGTTCTTAGCACGCCCGCAATAACAATATATTTAGGCTCCTGCCCCAAATCGCGCATTTCCAGCACGACCTTGCCCACCACCCGGCACATCTCGCGGTACAGCTCGTCATCTTTTGTCGGTTTTGTCATACGTTTTACTCGTCGCCAGATCAAACCAACAGAATATAACAGTCTTCTCTATTAAACAAAATTTGATGCAAATCAAAGAAATAACGCAGTTTATTATTCATGGTTCATACGTTGTTCGTATTCTGGTCTCTGGCGAGGCCATTTTTTCGAAACGCCTAATCAGTTCCGCCAGGCTACCGGCCTGCATTTTTTCCATGACTCTGGCGCGGTGCACCTCTACGGTACGCACCGCGATATTCATCGCTTCCGCAATTTCACGGTTCATAAATCCTTTTGCCACCAGGCTGGCCAGCTCACGCTCTTTCGGCGTCAACTGCTGGTAACAAAGTATAATCTCACGGCGCGCCACCGCTGCCGATGAAACCGTCAGCGCACGCTCCAGCGCCGCCTGTAGCGGTCTTACCGATACCGGTTTTTGCAGAAAATCGACGGCACCGCGTTTCATCTGCTCCACGGCCATCGGTACATCGCCATGCCCGGTAAGAAAAACAACCGCCAGGGTACTTCCGCACTGGCGCAACGCATCATGAACGCCCTGCCCATCCAGTACCGGCATTCGCATATCCAGTAATACGACTCCGACCTGATACAGACTGGCCTGCGCCAAAAAATCCGCCCCCTGCGTCCAGCATTTTACGTCATATCCCAGACTTTCCAGTAAAAACGCGCACGCGTTAGTGACCGCCGTATCATCATCCAGTAGATGAATTGTCGCCATCCCTGCCCCCATGTTCATGTAAGAAATGTATCGTGACCACCGTTCCCGACAGACCATCCGGCGCGGTCTGGTTCCTGATGCTGATATCGCCCCGCCCATACCGCACCAGCCGCTGGCAAATCGCCAGCCCTAAGCCCATCCCCTCTTTGCGGGTGGTCATAAACGGCTGAAACGCCTGACGTAATAGCGCCTCGTCGATTCCCCCGGCGTTATCCTGTAAAACGATACTGATGCCGTTTTCAGTACGTTCAGCAACGACCCATAAATGGGTGGCGCCCGCCTGAGCCGCATTAAGAATGATATTCGCCAGCACCTGTTCCAGCAGCATTGATGGCAGCGTTACGCGCAGCGCAGCGCTAACCTCGGTATGCAGAGTCACTGTCGGAAACTGTTGCGCCATACGCAACAATTGCCAGACATGATCAATCGCCTCGCGAATGGCTATGGCCTTCCACGCTTCGGTTAGCACCGGGTTGCCCTGCGCCTGGCTAACCCAGTGACGCAGGTTACGCAGAGTATCCGCACCGCGTTGCGCCTGCTGGTCAATCTGCTCCAGCGCCGGCAGCAAGGGATGCTGTTCATCTGCAACGCGCAGTCGAATCAGGCACCCCTGGGCATAATGTCGAATCGCGGAAAGCGGCTGATTAAGCTCATGGGCAAACCCGGAGGTCATTTCACCCAACACGCTCATTTGCCGGGCGGTTTCCAGCGCCCGCTCATGCTGATGAAGGACTACGCTATTACGTTCCAGTTGCTTTCCACGTCGACGCACCAGCAGCATGACCCAAATATAATTGAGCGTGAGCAACAGGAACGCCAGAATCACGCCGCCGACCATTAGCTGGTGCTGGATTAACCAACTTTTGACATCCAGCCACAGTCGACGCTGCTGAGGGTGCTGACGAACATCGCGCAGCAACGCTTCCACCTGACTGGTGGACGCAGGCGCGCCCCAGTGAAATGGCGCGGCGGCGGGCGCGTTGAATAGCGCTCGCGTTACGCGATCCGCCAACGCATCGCTTACCGCAGGTAGCGCCGCGAACGACCAGTCAGGATATAACGGCGTACTGGTTAAGCAAGGTAGGGGCGTCGGTCGGGAAAGCAGCGCGATAAAGTCCTTTTTATTAATCAATCCTTCCTGATCCATATTTTCTAACAGGCACACTGGCACAATTGCCGCCTGCACCGCTTTTTCGCGCAGCATATAGACTAAGGCATCGCCAGGAAATCCGGTAAAACGAAGATGAAAATCGCGCTCCGGGCGTAAGCCCGCGTCGCTGAGCGCTTTATAGCCTAATAAATAGCCGCCAAACGCCTGAGCATCAATCGCGCCGACTGTCTTACCGATGAGATCATGCGCCGTGGTGATGCCGCTATCGCGCCGGGTCAAAATCACGCTGCCAATAACATTACTCACCGCTTTCCCATCGCGCGTGGAGCGCAGGGAAGCTAACCAGCGGAGCGGCGCATGGCTGTTCAGTTGGACAAATTGCGCCGGGTTGGTTATCACAAACTGCACGGTTCCCTGGTTAACGGCCTCCTGCATTTGATGCAGATCCAGCGGCTGGATGTGAAAGGTTTCGCCTGGAAGCTGTTGGCTTAATGTCTTTGCCAACGGTTGCCAGTGGCTACGCGTAGACGCCTCGCCGCGCATGGCCAAAACACCGATATTCCACGTCCCTGCCCACGCGCCATGACAAAGTAGCCCTACTGCCGCCAACACCGCCAGGCGCCTTACGGTTTTACCTCTCACCCCAATATCCCTGTCAATTATGTTGTTTTAGATCAACAACAAGCCGGGTATGTGGTTAACCACAATAGAGCGCACCCCGTCTCGATTTTTACACTGTAAATCATCAACATTTTTTATTCATTACACATGAACCAACATCGTGACAAATGTTTCATTGTTGGCAATGTGGACGGGAGTCAATATGGACAGCAGTAAACGGCAATTTCTCCAGCAGCTCGGCGTCCTGACCGCTGGCGCCTCGCTGGTTCCGCTGGCTGAAGCGAAATTTCCTTTTTCGCCGGAGCGGCATGAAGGCTCTCCCCGACACCGTTACGCCATGCTTATCGACCTGCGGCGTTGTATCGGCTGTCAGTCCTGTACCGTAAGTTGCACTATTGAAAACCAAACGCCGCAGGGCGCGTTTCGTACGACGGTGAACCAATACCAGGTCCAGCGTGAAGGTAGTCAGGAAGTCACGAATGTGCTGTTGCCGCGTCTGTGCAACCATTGCGATAACCCCCCCTGCGTGCCGGTCTGCCCGGTACAAGCCACCTTTCAGCGGGAAGACGGCATTGTGGTGGTGGATAACAAACGCTGCGTCGGCTGCGCCTATTGTGTCCAGGCGTGTCCTTACGACGCCCGATTTATCAATCATGAAACGCAAACTGCCGATAAATGCACGTTTTGCGTCCATCGTCTGGAAGCCGGACTGTTACCCGCTTGCGTAGAGTCCTGCGTCGGCGGCGCGCGTATTATTGGCGATATCAAAGATCCCCATAGCCGCATCGCCACCATGCTTCATCAACATCGCGACGCTATCAAGGTATTAAAGCCGGAAAACGGCACGTTGCCCCATGTTTTCTACCTGGGTCTGGACGACGCCTTTGTCACCCCATTAATGGGCCGTGCGCAGCCCGCGCTTTGGCAGGAGGTCTGAATGACGCATTCACTCATCATTGAAGAAGTGCTGGCTCACCCGCAGGACATTAGCTGGCTGCCGTGGGCGGTACAATATTTCTTTTTTATTGGCATTGCCGCCTGCGCCGCACTGTTTGCCTGTTATCTTCACTGGCGGAAAAAAGACGCCGCAACAGAAGAAAATCGGGCATTACTGATTGCCATTACCTGTGCGATTACCGCACCGCTGGCGCTGACGGCGGATCTGCACCAGACCGCCCGCGTCTGGCATTTCTATGCCTGGCCGACGCCCTGGTCGTGGATGCCCTGGGGAGCGTTGTTCCTGCCGCTGTTTACCGGATTTCTCGCTCTGTGGTTCCTGGCGCAGCAAATAAAACGATTATTCAATAAAAGTTACAACGTCACTAAATGGTTGGCGTTAGCCAGCGCGCTTTGCGCGGTGGGCCTGTTGATTTATACCGGCCGCGAAGTCTCCGTTGTGCTGGCGCGCCCAATCTGGTTTAGCTACGCCTTCCCCGTGGCGATGTTTCTTAGCGCCTTACAGGCGTTCTTCGCGCTGATGATTGTCGCCGCCCGACGCGACTCGGTAAGGCTGCCAAAAATATTGTGGGGACAACTCTGGACGCTGGCGGCGCTGGGGCTGGTCGTGGCCATGTGGGTCAGCGGCGATACGCTTTCCGGCACGGCAATCCGTCAGTGGATTTCCGTCGCCCTGTCAGCCAAATATTACGCTGTCGGCTGGCTAGCGCTGTGGGTATTCACGCTGCTGTTCTGTAGCCTGGCGCTACGTCATCCGTTATCGCAGCTAAGACGCGTTCTGCTGGCTCTGAGCGCGCTGGCGCTATGTTGGCTGATACGCTGGACATTGTTGATTCAGGTACAAACCGTACCCAAGTTCAACGCGCAATTTAACCCTTACTCGTTACCAGGCGGAACGGATGGCTGGCTGGCTATTCTCGGCACCTTCGGCCTGTGGATAGCGCTACTGATTATTATTCGTGAAACGCTGAACGGACTCACCAGGAGATTACAACATGGCTAATTTAACCCGTCGTCAGTGGCTAAAAGTCGGTCTCGCCGTCGGTGGGATGGTCACTTTTGGTCTGAGCTACCGTGATGTGGCGAAACGCGCAATTGATGGCCTGTTAAACGGGACATCCGGCAAGGTAACGCGCGACCGCATCTTTGGCAATGCGTTAATTCCGGAGGCGCAGGCGCAAACGCACTGGCAGCAAAATCCACAACAAACCATCGCCATGACGCAATGCTTCGGCTGTTGGACACAGTGCGGTATCCGCGCCCGGGTTAATGCCGATGGCAAAGTGATACGCATCGCCGGCAATCCCTATCACCCCTTGTCGCAGGAACACCCGATTGACTCGTCCGTCCCTTTTAGCGAAGCCATGGAGCAACTGGCGGGAGAAAGCGGTCTTGACGCCCGCTCAACCGCCTGCGCGCGCGGCGCCACGCTGCTGGAAAGCCTGTACAGTCCGCTGCGACTGCTTGAACCAATGAAACGCGTGGGTAAACGCGGCGAAGGGAAATGGCAGCGCATCAGCTTTGAGCAGCTTATTGAAGAAGTCGTGGAAGGCGGCGATCTGTTTGGCGAAGGTCATGTGGACGGACTGCGCGCTATTCATGCGCCGGATACGCCAATTGACGCAAAGCATCCCAGTTTCGGGCCCAAAACCAATCAGTTACTGGTCACGAATACCAGCGACGAAGGCCGCGATGCGTTTCTGCGTCGTTTTGCGCTAAATAGCTTCGGCAGCAAGAATTTCGGCGCGCATGGCGCCTACTGTGGACTAGCTTACCGGGCCGGCTCCGGGGCGCTGATGGGCGATCTGGATAAAAACCCGCATGTCAAACCCGACTGGGAAAACGTGGAGTTTGCGCTCTTTATGGGCACCTCCCCGGCACAGTCCGGCAATCCGTTTAAACGCCAGGCGCGTCAGTTGGCGAGCGCCCGGCTGCGTGAGAATTTTCAATACGTCGTGGTCGCCCCTGCCCTGCCCTTATCAACGGTGCTCGCCGATCCTCGCGGTCGCTGGCAACCGGTTATGCCCGGCAGCGATTCGGCGCTGGCAATGGGGATGATCCGCTGGATCATGGATAATCAACGTTATAATGCTGATTATCTGGCGATTCCCGGCGTACAAGCGATGCAGCAGGCCGGCGAGCAAAGTTGGACCAACGCCACGCACCTGGTCATTGCGGATGAACTGCCGACGCTTGCCGGACAACACCTGACGCTGCGCCATCTTACGCCCGATGGCGAAGAGACCCCCGTCGTGCTGAATACCGACGGCGAGTTGGTCGATGCGTCCACTTGCCGACAGGCACGGCTTTTCGTGACGCAGTACGTTACGCTCGCCGACGGCCAACGGGTCACGGTGAAGAGCGGGTTGCAACGCCTGAAAGAGGCGGCAGAAAAGCTCTCGTTGGCGCAATACAGCGAACAGTGCGGCGTGCCGGAAGCGCAAATTATCGCGCTGGCGGAAACCTTTACCGGTCACGGACGTAAAGCCGCGGTCATCAGTCACGGCGGCATGATGGCCGGCAATGGGTTTTATAACGCCTGGTCGGTCATGATGCTTAACGCGCTGATCGGCAACCTCAGCTTGTCCGGCGGCGTCTTTGTCGGCGGCGGCAAATTCAACGGCGTTAGCGACGGCCCCCGCTACAACATGAACAGTTTTGCCGGAAAAGTGAAACCGTCCGGGTTAAGTATTGCCCGTAGCAAAACCGCTTATGAAGCATCGGAAGAATACCGCGACAAAATTGCCGGCGGGCAATCCCCTTATCCAGCCAAAGCGCCGTGGTATCCCTTTGTGGCAGGCCAGCTTACCGAACTGTTGACCTCCGCACTCGAAGGCTATCCTTATCCGCTTAAAGCCTGGATTTCCAATATGAGCAACCCGTTTTACGGTGTTCCCGGTCTACGCGCCGTGGCGGAAGAAAAGCTAAAAGACCCTCGCCGATTGCCGCTCTTTATCGCGATTGACGCCTTTATGAATGAAACGACGGCGCTGGCGGATTACATTGTGCCGGATACGCACAATTTTGAGAGCTGGGGCTTTACGGCACCCTGGGGCGGCGTAGCCAGTAAAGCCACTACCGCCCGCTGGCCGGTTGTCGCCCCCGCCACTCGCCGAACGGCGGACGGGCAACCTGTCTCAATGGAAGCATTTTGTATTGCGGTAGCAAAACGGCTCCATCTGCCCGGCTTCGGCGACCGGGCGATAACCGATCCGCAGGGCAATGCTTTTCCACTGAACCGGGCGGAAGATTTCTATCTGCGCGTAGCCGCTAATATCGCCTTTATGGGCAAGACGCCGGTCGCGCCGGCAAATCAGGAAGATATTTCGCTTACCGGCGTCAGCCGCATTCTGCCAGCAATTCAGCACACGCTTAAAGCTGATGAGGTCGATCGCGTGGCGTTTATCTACTCGCGTGGCGGCCGGTTTGCGCCCGAGGATAGCGGCTATACGGAGCAACGGTTAGGTAACGCGTGGAAAAAACCCTTACAGATCTGGAATGCAGATGTCGCCGCCCACCGTCACGCCATCACCGGGGAGCGTTTCAGCGGTTGCCCGGTCTGGTATCCGGCGCGTTTGTCAGATGGTCGTGCGATTGACGACCAGTTTCCCATTGGACAGTGGCCGCTGAAACTGATTTCATTTAAATCAAACACCATGTCCAGCTCAACAGCCGTCATCCCGCGCTTACACCATGTGAAGCCAGCAAACCTGGTGGCGCTGAATCCGCAAGACGGCGAGCGTTATGGACTGCAACATGGCGATCGGGTACGGATCATTACGCCGGGCGGTCAGGTCGTGGCGCAAATCAGTTTGTTAAATGGCGTGATGCCAGGCGTCATCGCCATCGAACACGGATATGGTCACCGCGAGATGGGCGCAACGCAGCACTCTCTGGATGGCGTGCCTATGCCGTATGATCCACAAATCAGGGCAGGCATAAATCTTAACGATCTGGGCTTTGCCGATCCGACAAGAACCATTACCAACACCTGGCTCGACTGGGTTTCTGGCGCGGCGGTACGTCAGGGGCTACCGGCAAAAATCGAGCGTATATAACCCCAGGGCCGGAGAGCGATATCGTCTTATTTCGTCGAGGGTAGCGACTGATAAGCGAACGCTGTCCGGCTGCATATACTCACTGAATCGTGCAAGCCCAACTATTTTACGTTCACCCCGTCATATTACATAGAAAATATATGACAACACTCACAAAACTATTTTCCCCTTCTGTAAGCAATTAATATTTAACACATTGGCTGCGCTTCTGATTATTGACATTCATTTGGGGTTACTTCCGGTTGACCGCATAATCTGTGATTGAATTCACCGCATGACAACATTGCCATAAATACAATTCAACTCACTACCCGGAGGCAATATGTTTAAAGAAGAAAGACGTCATGCCATCATTAATTTACTGATAAAGGATAATAGTGTTAGCGTCAGTAAACTTTCAGACCTTTATAAGGTTAGCCAGGAGACTATTCGTTCCGATCTACGCTATTTCCAGAAATCAGGTATGCTTCAGCGTTGCTATGGCGGAGGGATTTTAAACCGTGACGCGCTGAGTAAGCTTATCACTGAAAATAAGATTGATATCTCCAGCACTATCGCCACGCCAATCCATCAGGATGCAAAACTGCGCCGGGAAAACACAAA
Source organism: Salmonella sp. NW645 (assembly GCF_051703725.1). Lineage (NCBI taxonomy): Bacteria > Pseudomonadati > Pseudomonadota > Gammaproteobacteria > Enterobacterales > Enterobacteriaceae > Salmonella > Salmonella sp. NW645. The sequence continues at coordinate 111,656 of NZ_JAMMKR010000004.1, forward strand.
AAAAGCAGGCAAGGTGTGTGTTTTAGGCTCATTCAATATTGATGTTTCAGCAACCGTGCCGTGGTTTCCACAAAGCGGAGAATCCATTCTGGCCAGTCAATTTGGATTCTATCCTGGCGGTAAAGGAGCCAACCAGGCTTTAGCGGCAAACAATGCCGGCGCTGCGGCGCATTTTATTTTTAAAGTGGGCAAAGATCAGTTCAGCGCATTTGCTATGAATCATATTATTCAATCAGGCATCACCTCATACAGCGCGTATCAAACAGATAAAGCGCCCACCGGTAGCGCATTGATCTATGTCTCCGCCGTAGATGGCGATAATATTATCGCCATCTACCCTGGCGCCAATATGATGCTCACCACGCAAGAGATTAACGAGCAACACCGTTATATCGCCGAGTCTGACGTTATGTTAATGCAGCTCGAAACGAACATTGAAGCGTTGACTGAATTTATTCGCCTGGGCAAACAAGAAAATAAAATGATCATGCTGAATCCTGCCCCCTATACGAAACAGGTGACGCATTTATTATCTGATATTGACATCATCACGCCGAATGAAACTGAAGCATCTTTTTTATCCGGCGTAACCATTACTGATATTAATGATGCGAAAAAAGCCGGAAATATTATTCTGCAATCCGGGGTGAAAAAAGTCATCATTACCCTTGGCGCCCGTGGTTTTCTGCTCTGTGAGCACGCCCGCACGTTGTATATTCCTGCGTGGAGCGCCGTGGTAAAAGATGCCGCCGGGGCCGGTGACGCTTTTAATGGCGCCTTAGCCGCCGCGCTGGCGCGACAAGCAGACATGGTCGCAGCCATTCAATATGCCTCCGCTTTCGCTTCTCTGGCGGTGGAACAAGTCGGTGCGTCGAGTATGCCTCAGCACTTGCAGGTTTTACATCGAATGCGTACCCAATCTAATAAAGTCATTAACATTAATTAACAGGTGACATAATGAAAATTTTATTTATTGGCGAATCCTGGCACATTCATATGATTCACTCTAAAGGTTTTGATAGCTTTACATCGAGCAAATATGAAGAAGGCGCAGACTATTTATTATCCTGCTTACGCCAGGGTAATATCGATGTGGACTACATGCCTGCCCATATTGTGCAAACTCGTTTTCCACAAACCGCCGAAGCATTAGCCTGCTATGATGCGATCGTCATCAGTGATATCGGTAGCAATACGTTCCTGCTACAAAACAGAACGTTTTATAATATGGATATTATTCCTGATGCATTACAACTTATCGCGGATTATGTTGCTGAGGGCGGCGGTCTGTTGATGATCGGCGGGTATTTATCCTTTACGGGAATAGAAGCAAAAGCCAATTATAAAAATACGATTCTGGCGGAGGTATTGCCGGTTGATATGCTGGATGTAGATGACCGCGTAGAACTACCGCAAGGATGTAAAGCAGTAAATACTGCGGTAGAGCATGTTATTACCCAGCCATTTAGCGAATGGCCGCCGCTGTTGGGCTATAACAAGCTTATCGCCAAAGAAAATAGTCAGGTCCTTGCTGAAATTAATGGCGATCCACTGTTAGTTATGGGTACTTACCATAAAGGGAAAGTATGTTGCTTTGCCAGTGATTGTTCGCCGCACTGGGGAAGCCCGCAGTTTCTGCAATGGGAACATTACGCCACCTTCTGGTGTAATGTTTTACACACAATAAAAAAATAATATTATCCAGGCGAATATAAATTTCGCCTGCCCTGCCACACACTGAGTCATTAAGAATATGAATGATACTTATCTCTATGGCGAAATGTTTTCTGAAAACATATTGACAAGCTATCGGATTTATGGAGACAGAAAATCATTACTCACGCCGCTCATTATCCTTCACGGCGGCCCTTCTGGCGGCTTTGATTATTTATTAAATTATCGCCATCTGGCTGATGACGGGCGCATGGTAATATTTTACGATCAATATGGCTGCGGTCGTTCAACGCATTTTCCTCATGCCGACGCGTCTTTCTGGACTATTGCGCGTTATCTCCGTCAATTAACCCAATTAATTAATCACCTGGGTATTGGACACGGGTATTCGATACTGGGACATTCCTGGGGCGGAATGCTTGCCGCAGAGCACGCCTGCTTACAGCCTGCCGGGCTTCGCGGGACGATACTGGCCAGTTCGCCGGCCAGTATCGCCCTGTGGCAACAGGAAGGCATACGGCTCTTTAACGCTCTGACGCCAATGTCCGATGACGATATCAAAAACGTCATTATGCCCGCCGTCATTTATCAAAACCCACCGGAACAGCTGGTCGCTTATTATGCCAGGCACGTTTATACCCTCGCGGAAGAAGCCGTTCATGTTCAGCGATCTAATGCGCAGTTCGCCGCCGACCCTACGGGTTATCACATTTTATGGGGAACCAATGAACTGGCGGCAAATGGCAAACTTGCCGACTGGGATATTACGCCCCATTTGTGCCAGATACGCTGTCCTGTTCTGGTATTACGCGGCGAAAACGATCAGGCAACCGAGCGCGTCGTCTCTCCGCTGCTCTCTCACATTTCAGACTGCCGCGCGGTCACTATTCCCGGCAGCAGCCATAACCCACATGAAGAAAATATCGCGCCCTGCCTCGCAGCGGTAAGCGCGTTTTTACGCGATCTGGCATAAAAAGCCATTAAGGTATTTATCATGAAAAAAGTCAAAAAATTGTCTCTTACCGATTTAGTGCTTTATGGTCTGGTGTTTATGGTGCCTATCGCGCCAGTCTCTCTTTATGGCGTCGTTTATAATCTTTCGCACGGTATGGTTGCGCTGGTTTATATTATTGGCGCGATCGCGATGTTTTTTACCGCGTACAGCTACTCTACCTTATCGCAACATATCTCCTCGTCGGGTTCGGCCTATGCGTATGCTGGCGTATGCATTAATCCCGCCGTAGGGTTTCTGACCGGATGGATATTACTGTTGGATTATCTTTTGTTCCCTACGCTCGTGGCAGTGCTGGGCGGCGTCGCGGTCCACGCTATTTTACCGCAAATCCCGGTCTGGGTCTGGCCGTTGATTTATGTGGCTATTGGCACCGGAGTCAACTATCTCGGGATACAGCAAACGGCGAAATTTGATAAGTTACTGGTCTTCATTCAACTCGGTATTCTGGCGATTTTCGTTCTGCTCATTGTCCGTCTGTTGATGCTGGACAGTAGTCAGATAACGCTTTCCTTCCGGCCTTTTTTCGATTCACAGTGGTTCACCCCAGGGCTCATCGCGACGGCGATTTCGGTGGCTGCGCTGAACTTTCTCGGCTTTGACGCTATCAGTACATTAAGTGAAGAAAGCGAAGGCGGGGGACGCGCCGTCAGTAAAGCAACGCTGTTGGCGTTAGTTTTGGCGACGGTACTGTTTATTATCGTTGTGGCGTTTGCGGCGTTCGCCACCGGTAATGTCGACCGCTTCGCGGAAGGTAATGCGACGAATGAAGCATTTTTCACCATTGCCGGCAACGTTGGCGGTATCTGGCTCAAAGTGGCGTTTTCCATCATTGTGGCGTTTGTGTGCGCCGTCGGAAACATTATTACCGCGCAAACGGCGGTGTCCAGAGTGCTATTTTCAATGGGGCGCGACCGAATGTTGCCCGCCTTCCTCGCTCACGTCCATACCACGCGTAAAACGCCGGATTATGCCATTCTGTTTACCGGCGGCGTCACCCTACTGCTCAGCTACCTGTTTTCCGGCAAGATTGAATCTATCTCCACGCTGGTGAACTTTGGCGCGCTTTTCGCTTTTTTTGTCGTGAACCTGTGTGTGTTTATCCTGTTCAATTTCCGGATGAAAGCCCAGCGGCGCATTTTCGCCCATGTCATTTCGCCGATCATGGGGATGATCGTCATCGGCTACGTCTGTTTAAACATGAACATTCACGCTCTGATACTCGGAATTAGCTGGGCGGCGATCGGGATAGCGATTCTGTGCTATCGAAAAGCACACAACCAAAACATCGCCATCGACCTGGAAGGCAAAAAGTTGCTCGATTGACATTATGCGCAACAACACCCATTGTTGCGCAACGCCGCCCCTGTTCGGGCGGCGTCATCGCCAGCGACATCGTAAACAGCGTAATAACAAACCGTTGTGGATCTGCACAGATGTCTTTTGAAACAGGGTTTTCATTTTCCTTTTTTGTAAATTTCAGCGTATAATGCGCGCCAATTGTCTCTTGAATGGTTTCAGCGCATTGGACTGTAAAACTCAACGACTAAAATTATCCCCTTCCCGTTGGGCTGAAACGCGAGCACACATTCCTCTGCACGCTCTTTCGATGTCACCTATCCTTAGAGCGAGGCATCATCACTTTAGCAACACAGGCTTAGCTTCCGGGCCGTGCGCGCCCGAAGCCAGATTTCCATATCCTCCTCAACTTAAAGACTAAGACTGTCATGAAAAAGACGAAAATTGTTTGTACTATCGGTCCGAAAACCGAATCCGAAGAGATGTTAAGCAAAATGCTGGACGCGGGCATGAACGTGATGCGTCTGAACTTCTCTCATGGCGATTATGCAGAACACGGTCAGCGTATCCAGAACTTGCGCAACGTGATGAGCAAAACTGGTAAAAAAGCCGCTATTCTGCTTGATACTAAAGGACCAGAAATCCGCACCATTAAACTGGAAGGCGGTAACGACGTTTCGCTGAAAGCGGGTCAAACCTTCACTTTTACCACCGACAAATCCGTGGTCGGTAATAATGAAATCGTTGCCGTCACCTATGAAGGCTTCACCAGCGACCTGAGCGTTGGCAACACCGTCCTGGTTGACGATGGTCTGATCGGTATGGAAGTGACCGCCATCGAAGGCAATAAAGTAATTTGTAAGGTGCTGAACAACGGCGATCTGGGCGAGAACAAAGGCGTTAACCTGCCGGGCGTTTCTATTGCTCTGCCGGCGCTGGCTGAAAAAGACAAACAGGACCTGATCTTCGGTTGCGAACAGGGCGTTGACTTTGTTGCGGCGTCCTTTATCCGTAAACGTTCTGACGTTGTCGAAATTCGCGAGCATCTGAAAGCCCACGGCGGCGAAAACATCCAGATTATCTCTAAGATCGAAAACCAGGAAGGCCTGAACAACTTCGATGAAATTCTCGAAGCTTCCGACGGCATCATGGTTGCGCGTGGCGACCTGGGCGTAGAAATCCCGGTTGAAGAAGTGATTTTTGCGCAGAAAATGATGATCGAAAAATGTATCCGCGCACGTAAAGTCGTGATCACCGCGACTCAGATGCTGGATTCTATGATCAAAAACCCGCGTCCGACCCGTGCAGAAGCAGGCGACGTTGCGAACGCCATCCTCGACGGTACGGATGCGGTTATGCTGTCCGGCGAATCCGCAAAAGGGAAATACCCGCTGGAAGCCGTTTCTATCATGGCGACCATCTGCGAACGTACCGACCGTGTCATGAATAGCCGTCTGGACTACAACAACGACAGCCGTAAACTGCGCATTACGGAAGCGGTATGCCGCGGTGCGGTAGAAACCGCCGAAAAACTGGAAGCGCCGCTGATCGTGGTAGCGACCCAGGGCGGTAAATCCGCTCGCGCCGTGCGTAAATACTTCCCGGACGCCACCATCCTGGCATTGACCACCAATGAAGTGACCGCCCGTCAGTTAGTACTGAGCAAAGGCGTGGTATCGCAGCTGGTGAAAGAAATCAATTCTACTGATGATTTCTACCGTCTGGGCAAAGATGTCGCCCTGCAAAGCGGCCTCGCCCAGAAAGGTGACGTCGTAGTGATGGTCTCCGGCGCGCTGGTTCCAAGCGGCACCACTAACACCGCCTCTGTTCACGTACTGTAATAATTGTTGTGTGAATTAATTTGTTTAAAAAAGCGCCCTTCCGGCGCTTTTTTTATTTAATCGATAGCCACTATTAATAAAAAAATCAAATCGGATTTTACTATCTAATTGCGGATTATCTAAGAAGAATCCGATGGAAGCCCCCTGTTTTCTTTCGGTTTTTTAGGGACTTTCATGCATTTCGATGCTTCTTTGAGCGAACGATCAAAAATAAGTGCATTCCCATCAAAAAAATATTCTCAACATAAAAAAGTTTGTGTAATACTTGTAACGCTACATGGAGATTAACTCAATCTAGAGGGTATTAATAATGAATCGTACTAAACTGGTACTGGGCGCGGTAATCCTGGGTTCTACTCTGCTGGCTGGTTGCTCCAGCAACGCTAAAATCGATCAGCTGTCTTCTGACGTTCAGACTCTGAACGCTAAAGTTGACCAGCTGAGCAACGACGTGAACGCAATGCGTTCCGACGTTCAGGCTGCTAAAGACGACGCAGCTCGCGCTAACCAGCGTCTGGACAACCAGGCTACTAAATACCGTAAGTAATAGTACCTGCGTAATAAAAATGGCGCACATCGTGCGCCATTTTTTTGTCCGTCGTTTGCTGCGAAGGCTACTGCGTCGCGCGCGTTTGCCCCTCTTCCCCGACAAAACCGTTCTGAGCGGATTCGACTGCGGTCGTATTTACCGCTGGCGTCTGCCCGGCGCTCACACTGACAGGATACCCGGCTCGCCGGTATAGCGCCTTATCGACCAGGCGACTATCCACCCCTTGCGCGTTTCTGAATGCGGTAAATTCCGCAGGCAACACGTAGGGCATCGTCTGCACGTTTTGCTCTTCTTCCGGCGATAGCGGCCTGTGTACCTCTACATAACGAATGCCATTCGGCTCGACAGAGAATTTCACCGGCTGGTTAATCACTTTTACCGGCGTCCCCGTTCTGACCTGCGCAAATAACGCTTTGATGTCCGGCGCGTTCATGCGAATGCAACCGGAACTCACGCGCAGACCCACGCTATCCGGCGCGCTGGTGCCATGAATGAGATATTCCCCATTACCGTGCGCCAGACGCAGCGCATAGCGTCCCAGCGGGTTATTTGGCCCGGCAGGGATCACCGGCGGCAGCGTGATCCCCCGCTCAAGCGAACGTTGGCGTATGCCCGCCGTCGGCGTCCACGTCGGGTTGGGGATCTTTTGCCCTATCCGGGTGTCCATGACGGGAGTTTCCAGTCCCTGCAAACCGATGCCGATGGGATATACCTGAACGAGGTTTTCTCCCGGCGGATAATAATACAACCGTAGCTCCGCGAGGTTGACGATAACGCCTTCCCTGGGCGCATCCGGCAATAGCATCTGCGAGGGAATGGTAATTAGCGTACCGGGCTTAGGCACCGGCGCAATCGTATTGTTCGCTTCAAGAATGAGCATCGCCGTCGTATCAAAACGCCGGGCGATAGCCTGCAGGTTTTTATCACCTTCCTGTACGGTATAGGTTTGATTCTGACCAATAAGACGGCTGCCTTCGGGCGGTAATGGATAATCAACCGCCCAGGCTGCCTGTAACGCGCTATACGCGCCGATAATAGCTAGAGTAATGAAAGACGCACGTTTCATACCAAACCTCCTGTATTCCTGGTGATGTCCTCTGCGACGACTGATAGCGCTTCGCTTATCAGAACAACAAAATATACGCTCTGTCCACTCTGGATAAAGCGACGTCGCCGTCCGACAAAGGATTTGACATCAGGTAGAACGCTGTCTGTACAGTTTAGCTAAGAGTGGCGGCCTTAGCGCGAATTGCGCGAATCATTGCTTCCAGCCCCTGAGAACGAGAAGGCGTGAGGTGCTGTGTAAGCGCCATTTTTTCGAACCATGGCCGGACATCAAAATGCACAATATCCTGCGCCGTCATTTGGTGGTACAAAATAAATACCACCGCCATAAGGCCTTTAACGATCGCCGCGTCGCTGTCGCCCTGCAATTCGATAATGCCGTTGGCGTTTCGCCGCATCACGATCCACACCTGGCTCTGACAGCCATGAATCGTATTTTGCGGATTGCGATCCTGCGGATTTAACTCCGCCAGGCGCTGCCCCAACTCAATAATATATAAATATTTCTCTTCCCAATTAGCGCAACGCGTAAAGTTACGCAGCAATTTTTCTTTATCCGGTAGCGCAGCCATAAAACCTCACTGTTATCCCAATAAGCGGTGGATACGCGTTAATCCTGCCACCAGTCGGTCCACTTCTTCATGGGTGTTATACATCGCCAGCGAAGCCCGGCACATTGCCGGCACGCCATACCAGGCCATGAGCGGCATTGCGCAGTGATGCCCCGTTCGTACCGCGATGCCGTAATTATCAAGAAAGCTGCCGACGTCGTAAGCATGGTGTTTACCCAGATTAAACGCGATGACGCCCAACCGCTGTGCCGGACCATACAGCGTGATATCAGGCACCTGCGCCAGTTGCTCCAGCGCATAGCGCATCAGCATCTGCTCATAATCGCCAATCTTATCCAGTCCCAGCGACGTCACATAGTCAATTGCCGCGCCCAGACCGATGATGCCGCCAGTATTCGGCGTTCCCGCCTCAAAACGCCAGGGCGCTTTCGCCCATGTCGTTCCCTGCGTCAGGCTGACGGTCGAGATCATCGACCCGCCCCCTTCCCACGGCGGCATTTCTTGCAGCAACGCCTCTTTAACATACAGAATGCCGATGCCGGTCGGCCCGTAAAGTTTATGGCCGGAGAAAACGTAAAAATCGCAGTCCAGCGCCTGGACGTCAACAGCATGATGCATCACGGCCTGGGCGCCATCCACCAGCACTTTCGCCCCATGCTGGCGCGCCAGCGCAATCATGTCCGGCAGTGGGTTTTCCGTCCCCAGCACATTGGAAACGTGGGTAATGGCCAGCAGTCGGGTCCGGTCATCGAACAGCGCAGCTAAGGTCTCCAGCCGCAGCGTACCGTCAGGATGCAATGGGATCACGCGCAGTTCGGCGCCTTTGCGCTCGCACAGCATCTGCCAGGGAACGATGTTGGCGTGATGCTCCATCTCGCTGATAATAATGTTATCCCCGGCGCGAATATTTTCCGTTCCCCAACTGTTGGCGACAAGGTTAATGCCCTCCGTCGTACCGCGCACGAAAACCAGTTCTTCTGCGGAGCGGGCGTTAATAAACCGCGACGCCTGCTTACGCACATTCTCCATGCTTTCGGTCGCCTGCGCGCTTAACGTATGGATACCCCGATGTACCGCAGCATAGCCGTGACGGTAGAAGGCAGATTCAGCGTCAATCACCTGATTGGGTTTTTGAGCGCTGGCTGCGCTGTCCAGGTAAGCCAGCGGCAGGCCGTTAACTTCACGCTGCAGTATGGGAAAATCTGCCCGTACTTTTTCTACAGGAAATGTCATACCAGGCCTCCGGGCAGTCGCTGGCCGATTCGCGCCAGCACCTGCTGTTTAAGGGCGCTATCATGGATAGCTTCCGTTAACTCTGCGGCAAACGCGTAAAGAATCATGTGCCGCGCCTCCTGCTGCCTGATGCCGCGTGATTGCAGATAAAACATCTGCTCATCGTCAATACGCCCGATCGTCGCGCCGTGGCTGCACTTCACGTCATCGGCATAGATCTCCAATTGCGGTTTGGTATCGACTTCAGCCAGTTTCCCCAACAACAGGTTATTATTGGTCATCTGGCCGTCGGTTTTAATGGCGTGTTGCGCCACGTTAATCAGGCCATTAAAGACCGCGCGTCCTTTGTCGCTGACGATGGTCTTGTGCAACTGGCGGCTGTTACAGTAACCTTTGTTATGTTCCAGCCATGTCCGCGTATCGCAGACTTCATTTTTCACCGGCATCGCCAGACTATTCAGTCGAAGCGTCGCGTTTTCGCCATTCAGTTGTGAGCTGCTGTGGTGACGTAGTACTGCGGCGCCCAGCAGAAAACTGTGGCTAAACGCCGAGGCGTCTGTCGCCAGCAGAAGATCGTTATGCGCAAAGTGATAGCTGGACGCATTTTCAAACGCCAGTTTGATATGACGCAGTTGCGCATTGTCTGCAACGTTCATCGTCAGACGCGCGCCGGTAAAATGTTTTGCCGCTGTAAGGCTGACATAATGCTCAATAACCGTCGCTTCCGCGCCTTCCGCCAGCGCCAGATGGTGGCGATAATGCGCGGTATTCAGCTCGTCGCCATCCACGCCCTGCGTGATATGCATTAACAGTAGCGGCCTGGTCGGACGCTGATTTCGCCGTACCTGTATATACGTGACACATTGCGCCAGGCTTTCCGTCAGATGCAGAAAAACCTCGGGATGTACCGGCGCGGCAAGCGTCTGGCGTTCATCCCTGACGCTAACGTCAAATCCGCTGTTTTGCGTGCTATCACTAAGCTCTGGCATAAACCGACCGTCGACAAACACCAGCCGCACGGCATCGATTTGCAGCGCCAGCGCATCACGCTGTGCGGCGCTGATAGTCGCACACTGCTGGATAAACTGGCTATGGGTTAAGCCCTCCAGCGGCGTGTATTTCCAGTCTTCATGTTTACGCGTCGGCAATCCCAGACGTAACATCTGTTGTAAATGTTGTCTTGCCTGCTCAGTTCGACTTTCTCCTTTTTCTTCAAAGAGATGCTGCCATTGCTGTAGCGCTTTACTGCTGTTCGGTAAGCCAGCCATAACCCTGCTCCTCCAGTTGTTTGACCAGAGTAAAATCGCCGGATCGGACAATTCGCCCCTGATAGAGGACATGGACGTAATCAGGCTTGATGTAGTCCAGTATGCGCTGATAGTGGGTCACGATAATAAAAGCGCGTTTATCGTCGCGTAACGCGTTGACGCCTTCCGCCACAATTTTCAACGCATCGATATCCAGTCCGGAGTCCGACTCATCAAGGATGCACAGTTCCGGCTCCAGCACCGCCATTTGCAAAATATCATTGCGCTTTTTCTCCCCGCCGGAAAAACCGACGTTTACCGAACGGGTCAGCAAATCTTCCGGCATTTTCAGCAATGCGATCTTTTCTTCCATCAGATCCTGAAAATCAAAGCGATCCAACGACGTCTGCCCGCGGTAGGCGCGCACGGCATTCAGCGCGGTTTGCAGGAAAAACTGGTTACTGACGCCGGGGATTTCTACCGGGTACTGGAAGGCCATAAAAATCCCTTCGCCCGCCCGTTCCTCCGGCGACAGTTCAAGCAGATCTTTACCTTTGAACGTAACCGAGCCGCCGGTGACCTCGTAATCTTCACGTCCCGCCAGGGTGGCGGAGAGCGTGCTTTTCCCGGAACCGTTCGGCCCCATAATGGCGTGAACTTCGCCGGGGCGAATCTCCAGATTCAGGCCACGCAAAATCGCTTTTTCTTCCACACTGACCTGTAAATCTTTAATGCTTAACATGGGTTTTCCTTCATCATTAACCGACGCTGTGCTCAAGGCTAATCGCCAGCAGTTTTTGCGCTTCAACGGCAAACTCCAGCGGCAGTTCCGAGAAAACGTCTTTACAGAAACCGTTGACGATCATCGAAATAGCGTCTTCTTCGCTGATGCCGCGTTGCAGACAATAGAAAAGCTGATCTTCACCGATGCGTGATGTTGTCGCTTCGTGCTCCAGCTGCGCGCTGTTATTGCGGCATTCAACATACGGGAACGTATGCGCGCCGCAGTCCGCGCCAATCAACATGGAGTCGCATTGGGTGAAATTTCGGGCGTTGGTCGCCGTCGGCATAATTTTTACCAACCCACGGTAGCTGTTCTGGCTGTGGCCGGCGGAAATGCCTTTTGAGATAATGGTTGAGCGCGTGTTTTTACCGATATGGATCATTTTGGTACCGGTGTCAGCCTGCTGATGTCCACTGGTCAGCGCAACGGAATAGAACTCGCCGATAGAATTATCACCACGCAGAATACAGCTCGGGTATTTCCAGGTAATCGCCGAACCGGTTTCCGACTGGGTCCACGACATCTTGCTGTTTTCCCCTTCGCACAACGCCCGCTTGGTCACAAAGTTCAGAATACCACCCGTGTTGTTGTCGCCCGGGAACCAGTTTTGTACGGTGGAATATTTTACTTCAGCATCTTTATGGATGATGACTTCCACTACCGCGGCGTGGAGCTGATAACTGTCGCGTACGGGCGCGGAGCAGCCTTCGATATAACTCACATAGCTGCCTTCATCCGCCACCAGAATCGTGCGCTCAAACTGACCGGTTTTCTCAGCGTTAATGCGAAAATAGGTGGATAACTCCATCGGGCAACGCACGCCTTTGGGAACATAGATAAATGTCCCATCGGAAGCGACTGCCGCATTCAGCGCGGCAAAAAAGTTATCGTTCCCCGGCACGACGGTGCCAAGATATTTCCTGACCAGGTCAGGGTGATCGTGTATCGCTTCGCCAAAAGAACAGAAAATAATGCCCTGTTCCGCCAGTTTTTCACGGTATGTGGTCGCTACGGAGACCGAGTCAAAAATCGCATCGACGGCGACCTCTTTCCCTTCGCGAACCGGAACGCCAAGTTGCTCGAAGGCGTCTTCTACCTCTTTACTCAAAAAGGTATTCGCGCCCGTTTGCTGTACGGCTCCGGGCTGGGAAACGCAGCTATCGTCGCAGTTTCCACATGATGGCGCAGAGTAATAGCTGTAGTCCTGATAGTTCAGTTTATCGTAGTGCGCCTTCAGCCAGTGCGGTTCATCCATGTCCAGCCAGGCTCTATAGGCATTGAGACGAAATTCCAGCATCCACTCAGGTTCGTTACGCTTTGCGGAAATCGCGCGCACCACCTCTTCGCTGATGCCTTTTGCCAGTTCATCAGTGGGTAGTTGCGTGAAAAATCCTTCTTTGTAATTAAGGCGTCCGCCTGTCCAGATGCCGACCTCTTCCGTTGCTTCAGTATTACGAGACATAGTACCGCCTATACCCCAAAACTTTCGCCGCAGCCGCATTCATTCTGGGCTTTGGGGTTATGAAATTTAAATAACTGGTTCAGCCCTTCCTGTACGTAATCCACTTCTGTTCCGTCAATAAAAGGCATCGCCTGTAACGGTGCGAAAAGCTTTGCGCCTTCGGCTTCAAAAACCAGATCGTCTTTATCCGGCTCCCGAACGGTATCCAGAACATAGCCGAATCCGGCACATCCCGTCTGTTTTACGCTTAACCGCACGCCCAACATGCCCGGCTGCTTTGCTGCCAGTTCACGTATGTGCGCTGCCGCCGCTGGCGTTAACGTCAGCCCTTGCCAGGGGAAGTCCTCCGGGTTAAACGTGTCTGAATGCAATTCCATAGAGTTACCTCGCGTTCTAAATCACCAGGATATAACAGCATGTTAGTGATAATGATTATCACTTCAACCCCTTAACCGCAGGGGCTTTCCAACAAATGGTCATATTGAGCGCCTTTTATTAAGCATAGACCCTGTCCGCCAGGTCATACGATAGACAAAAAATCACTTAACCTTTTGATAATTAACGATTTATAAGATGTTAACCGTTCTGGCAGGTCAAAAACGAAAAGATGTATAGAAAATGACTATTTAATTAATAGGCTGTCGACATTGCCGGGTGGCGAGGTCAGAACCCCATTTTTTGTATGGATACCTGGCGTTGCGCTCTTTATAATCCGCTGCGGTTCTATAACTCAGTTTGAGCTATAGGTTTATGTAAACTCTTTCCGGCATTTCAGGTGCTGAATGAGGCAAGAGGCTTAAAATATGGTTGTTACGCTCGCGTATATCGCACTTTTTTTGGTTTTCTCGTGGGTCATCTTGAGAATTAATCAAAAAAGCGATTCCCTGTCGAAAAGCGTTTTTATCGCTATCTTTTTAGGGGCTGTTATTGGTTTATCCCTGCATTTTATTTCAGCAAATCACACTAAAACTATTATCGAATGGTACAGCATCGTCGGCAATGGTTACGTCCACCTGTTAAAACTGGTCGCTATACCGCTAATTTTTATTTCTATTCTTTCCGCCATCAATAAACTGGAAAATAGCGCCGGCATCGGAAAAATGTCGCTGACGATCGTCGGATGCATGTTATGCCTGGTGATGGCTGCCGGTTTTATCGGATTACTGACCGCTCATGTGCTGGGGCTTGATGCCAGCGCTTTTGTGCACATGCCGTCAATGTTAACTACGGAAGAAGTCAATAAGACTGCCGCGGTGTCGATTCCCCAGTTAGTGACATCGCTGATCCCGACTAATATTTTTCTTGATCTTACGGGAGCCAGAAGTGTTTCCGTTATCGGCATCGTTATCTTCACGCTAATAGCGGGGATCGCTCTGTTAAAGGTCAAAAAAGAGGCGCCGGAAGAAGGTCAGAAATTAAGCGCAGGCATTAACGCTATTCAGATCTGGGTCATGAAGATGGTACGTATCGTTATTGCATTAACGCCCTATGGCGTCATGGCATTAATGACTACCGTATTTTCATCATACCGCCTTGAACAATTCGCCAGTTTACTTGGTTTTATCGGTGCCTGTTACATCGCGATTTTCATGATGTTTATCGTGCACGCCATTTTGCTGATCCTCAGCGGTAATAATCCAGCGCGTTATTTCAGAATGGTCTGGCCCGTCTTAACCTTTGCGTTTGTTTCCCGCAGCAGCGCAGCCTCTATCCCGCTGGCCATTTCCGCCCAGGAAAAATTTGGCGTACAAAGCACCATTGCCAATATTTCCGCCTCGTTTGGCTCCAGTATGGGGCAAAATGGCTGCGCCGGGATTTATCCGGCTATTATGGTAGCGATGATTGCGCCCACCATCGGCATTGATCCGCTCTCGCTGCATTTTCTGGCCGCGATGTTGCCTGCCATTGCGCTAGGGTCTATTGGCGTAGCCGGCGTCGGCGGCGGTGGTACGTTCGCGGCGCTGATTGTCCTGTCGACGTTGAATTTTCCCGTTGCGCTGGTCGGTATTTTTATTGCCATCGAACCTATCGTTGATATGGCCCGCACGGCTCTGAACGTTAACGGATCGATGATGTCAGGTGTGCTGGCTAACCGTATTTTGAATAATCATACGGCTGACGACATGCCAGCGGTTATTGACAGACCTTAGTTTTTTACGCGCCCGGAAAAGAAAAACCCTTAAGTCTGTTCAATACAGGCTTAAGGGTTCCGGCCCCATCCGGCGCTTATCTCCGGCACTCTTAATGGCTTAGCTCTTGAAGGGGCATAAGAATAATCTCATAAAGAGAGCGCGCCTTTTTAGCACAAATGGCGATCTGTATTTTTTTTAAACAAAATCAAGAGGATTATCTATTACCTGGGGACAGGGTCTGGTGAGATTGCCTGGTAACATAGCCGGATGGCGGCTAACGCCTTATCCGGCCTACACCGACTTTATTAATGCACGCCCAACCGCCAGGCGAAATAGATCTCTTCTTTCAGTTCGGTTGCAGAGAGGGTGAGGAGATCGGCAAACTCTAACTCCAGCTGTTTTAAACGCTTCAAATACTGCGCGGGAGAAAGTTCGGTTTTATCACGGCGTAAAAATTCAATCGCCAGTTGGGTTGGGTCTAAATCAGTAGACATATCATCCTCGCTTATGTGTAAACGTGCACAGTATATCACCTTTTTCTGCGCACATTTTGACCAAAAGCAATATGCATCACACTTTTATGGTGACAACGTCACACAATCGCCGTAGTAAGGCGCGAAGAACAGCACAGACGTCCCTGTTCATCAAAGATCTCTATCTGCCAGACCTGATGGCGAGCCCCGGTATGCAACGCTTTACAGACGCCTCGTACGCGCCCCTGACGCGCCGACCGTACATGGTTGGCATTCACCTCCAGCCCCACCACCTTTTGCTCCCCCTGCGTACACAGATAGCCTGCGACCGAGCCGATACTTTCCGCCAGCACCACAGACGCTCCGCCATGCAGCAAGCCGAACGGCTGTTTGGTGCGATGATCGACGGGCATTGTCGCTTCCAGCGTATCGTCCCCAATATGCTCAAAGCGGATATCAAGCAGGCCAACCATATTCCCTTCCCCCATCGCATTAAGCGCATCGAGGGTCACTTCACGTTTCCAGATCAACCTATAATCTCCAGTAATGCCTGCAACGGGTGACGCACGCCCGTACCTTCAATGCGTTTAACCTGGCTTCGGCAGGAATAGCCGGTTGCCAGGCAACGGTTTCGCGGTAGACGTTGCATCGCCTGATGCCAGGATAGCTCATAAATTCCCAGCGAATTTTTATGATTGGTGAGTTCATGTCCATAAGTGCCCGCCATACCGCAGCAGCCTACGCTGACATTTTCCAGCTTCGCGCCAAAATGGGCAAAGATGGCGGCCCACTGCGCAGGCGCGCCGGGTAACGCCGTGACTTCCGTACAATGACCAAAAAAGTACCACGGTTCGCCGCTCACCTCGACGGACAGTCTTGCATTTATTTCCTGCGCCAACCATTCATTCACCAACAACACATGAAAATCGCCGCGCTGTTCGCCCAGCGCCAGTTTGTATTCGTCGCGATAACACAGTACCAGCGCCGGATCGACGCCCACCATCGGCATCCCCAACGCGGCGATCCGATTAAGGAACTCAGAGGTTTTTTTCGCCGTTTTCGCAAAGCGATTAAGAAAACCTTTAATATGCTGCGCCTTACCATTCGGCGAGAACGGTAACAATACCGGCCTCCTGCCCAGTTTTTCCGCCAGGCGGATAAAGTCCGCTACGACCCGGGCGTCGTAGTAGCTGGTAAACGGGTCCTGAACCACCAGTACCGTTTTCGCTTTTTGCTCGGCGCTCATGCGCTCCAGTTGCTCAAGCGTCATATTAGCGGACGGATGGCCCACCAGTTGCTGTTGCAATGAAGGGGCAGAAAGCAGAGGTAAATCCACCATACCGATATGTTTTTTCGCCAGATTGCGAACCATCGGTTGGTTAATAAAAAAGTTAAAGGTCTTTGGCGCACGCGCCATCAGCGGCGCGTAGGTCTCGACCGTCGCCACCAGATGATCGCGTACCGGACGCAGATAACGCGTATGGTAAAGCTGTAAGAAACGTGAACGAAACTCCGGAACATCGATTTTAATCGGACACTGGGTCGTACAGGCTTTACACGCCAGACAGCCGGACATGGCCTCTTTAACTTCATGGGAAAAGTCATACTCGCCTTTGCGTTTGTGCCAACTATTCCGGGTGCGAGCAATCAGCGTGCGCAAGCTGGCGCGTTTTTCCGGCAGCTCCTTTTCCAGCTTCAACGGATCGACGCCGCGATCGGCCAATAGACGGAGCCATTCCCGCACCAGCGTCGCCCGCCCTTTCGGCGAGTGGATCCGGTTAAGGCTAATTTTCATCGACGGGCACATTGGGCTTTTCGCATCGAAATTAAAGCACAGGCCGTTACCATTACACTCCATAGCGCCGCGCCAGGTCTGCCGCACCGCCAGCGGGATTTGCCGATCCCAGGTGCCGCGTTTTACCGCATCCACCTTCATCATCGGCGCCTCTATCCCCTGCGGTGGACAGATTTTACCCGGGTTAAGTCGATTATGCGGATCAAAAGCCGCTTTTATTTTGCGCAGCTCGCCATACAGGACTTCGCCGAAAAAGGCCGGGCTGTATTCCGCACGAAAACCTTTTCCATGCTCACCCCACAACAGCCCGCCGTATCTGGCAGTCAGTGCGACGACCTCATCGGAGATCTGTTTCATCAGCAGTTCCTGCTGCGGATCGCACATATCCAGCGCCGGACGCACATGCAGCACCCCGGCATCCACGTGGCCGAACATGCCGTAACTTAAGCCATGACCATCCAGCAGAGCGCGAAATTCGGCGATGTAATCGGCCAGATGTTCAGGCGGCACGCAGGTATCTTCCGCAAAAGGAATCGGTTTGGCTGCGCCTTTCGCATTACCCAGCAGCCCTACCGCTTTTTTACGCATCGCGTAAATACGCTCAATACCCGTCAAATCGGTACAAAGTTGCCAGCCGATCACGCCCGCTTCCGCACGCGCCATCAGGCCATCCAGCCGGTGGCACAGCGTCTCGACCTGCCCGTCAATAAGCGCTTCATCGTCACCCGCGAATTCCACGATATTCAGGCCAAGCATCTCTTTATCCGGCACATCGGTAATCAATTCGCTAACGGAGTGCCAGACAATATCTTCCCGCGCGAGGTTAAGGACTTTGGAATCGACCGTCTCGACGGATAAGGCGCGCGCATCAACCATAAAAGGGGCGCTACGCAGCGCGGAATCAAAGGAGTCGTATTTTACATTCACCAGACGGCGGACTTTGGGTATCGGGGTAATATCCAGCCGGGCTTCAGTAATAAACGCCAGCGTCCCTTCCGACCCCGTTAAGATGCGGGTAAGATCGAAGCGGGTCATGTCATCGTTAAAGACGTGGCGTAAATCGTAGCCTGTCAGGAAGCGATTGAGCTTTGGAAAGCTATCGAGGATAAGTTGACGGTTTTCCAGGCAGGACTGATAGACGGTCTGATAGATGCGGCCTGGCATCGTCGTGTTTTCACCCAACGTCCGGGCAAGCTCTACGGGCATCGATTGCGTGTCAAGGATATCGCCCCCCAACAATACGGCCCGTATGCCTAAGACGTGATCTGACGTTTTTCCATAGACCAGCGACCCCTGACCAGAGGCATCGGTATTAATCATACCGCCAAGCGTTGCGCGATTACTGGTGGAAAGTTCCGGCGCAAAAAAATAGCCATACGGCTTTAACGCCTGATTAAGCTGATCTTTTATCACTCCCGCCTCTACCCGCACCCATCCCTCTTCAGGATTAATTTCAATAATGCGGTTCATATAGCGGGACATATCAACAATAATGCCCTGGTTTAGCGCCTGGCCATTCGTGCCAGTACCGCCGCCTCGCGGGGTAAATATCAGCGACGTAAAGCGCGGCTCCGCCGCCAGACGGGCAAGAAGCGCGACATCCGCCGTAGAACGGGGAAACACAACAGCATCGGGAAGAAGCTGGTAGATACTGTTATCGGTCGACATTGTCAGACGGTCGGCATAGCTGGTTGCCGTATCGCCCGTAAACCCTTGCTGCTCCAGCGCCTGCAAAAAATTGAGCACCAGCTGAACGACGCCGGGTGCCTGAGAAATTTGTGGAATCATTATATTGACCTTTTCCTGCGGTCTATGTTGTGAACGGTGGCGCCCAACCCGGCGAGCGCGAGCGGTCTACGCACAGGAAGGGATGCTTAATCGTTTGCGTGTTGCGTTATTTGTTGTATCACATTTTTTTCCTGTGCGCCCAACAGAATTACATGCAGAATCGGCCTGTTAAAAACCGCTGAAATTGCTCATCATTATAGGGTGTGGTTTGCATGTTCACGTCGCGCCAACGTTCTGGCGCAAAGACAAAGGTGAAAAGTATTTATGGTAAATGTTCGTCAGCCCAGGGATATTGCGCAAGTGCTGCTATCGGTGCTGTTTTTAGCCATCATGATTGTGGCCTGTTTGTGGATAGTACAGCCTTTTATTTTGGGGTTTGCATGGGCAGGTACGATTGTTATCGCGACCTGGCCCGTTTTGCTGAAATTACAAAAAATATTGTGGGGCCGCCGCTCGCTTGCCGTACTGGTCATGACGCTGCTGTTAGTGCTGCTCTTCGTTATTCCCGTCGCCTTGCTGGTGAACAGCATTGTCGACGGTAGCGGCCCGCTCATCCATGCAGTGACTGGCGGCGATATGACGCTACCCGATCTGGCATGGTTAAATAATATTCCGTTAGTTGGCGCCAAACTGTATGCCGGATGGCATAGCCTGCTGGATATGGGCGGTAGCGCTATTATGGCGAAAGTGCGGCCTTATATCGGCACAACCACGACCTGGTTTGTCGGTCAGGCGGCGCATATCGGACGCTTTATGATGCACTGCGCCCTGATGCTGTTGTTTAGCGCCCTGCTTTACTGGCGCGGCGAACAAGTGGCGATGGGAATACGCCATTTTGCCTGTCGTCTCGCGGCTAAACGCGGCGATGCGGCGGTTCTGCTGGCTGCCCAGGCGATCCGCGCCGTGGCGCTTGGCGTGGTGGTCACCGCGCTGGTACAGGCGGTACTTGGCGGCGTCGGGCTGGCGATTTCCGGCGTGCCTTACGCTACCCTGTTGACGGTAGTGATGATCCTTTCGTGTCTGGTTCAGTTGGGGCCGTTGCCGGTATTGATTCCAGCCATTATCTGGCTTTACTGGACAGGCGACACCACCTGGGGCACCGTGCTGCTGGTTTGGAGCGCCGTCGTCGGCACGCTGGATAACGTGATTCGCCCGGTGCTCATCCGCATGGGCGCCGATTTACCGCTGCTTCTGATCCTTTCCGGGGTAATCGGCGGACTGATTGCATTCGGTATGATTGGTCTGTTTATTGGACCGGTGCTTCTGGCCGTGACCTGGCGTTTGTTCTCCGCATGGGTACATGAAGTTCCGGCGCCGACGAATGAACCAGAGGAGATCCTTGAAGAGCTGGATGACATCGAGGAAGCCAACAAGCAGTCATAATCCCGTCGGGCGGCATCGCCGCCCGATGCTTTAGCGACGTTTATCAATTCAACGCACACCCCATTTTGATTCGCCCGTCTGTTCCCCGCCGCATCTCATTTCTGTCGCAAATCCGTTACAGTTTTTAAACTATTGAGACGAATCTGATCGACGCAAAAAGTGCTCATGCCTACTATTAGCACACGGTTATAAATCAACACATTGATTTATAAGCATGGAAATCCCCTGAGTGAAACAACGAATTGCTGTGTGTAGTCTTTGCCCGTCTCCTACGATGGGCTTTTTTTTTACTTCAAGCGGCCAGCCTCACCGTTCATAATGGCGAGAAGAAAAAAAACTGACAGGACACGCATGAAAACCGTCACCGTAAAAAATCTTATCATTGGCGAAGGGATGCCCAAAATTATCGTGTCGTTGATGGGAAGAGACATCAATAGCGTGAAAGCAGAGGCGCTAGCCTACCGCGAAGCTACATTCGATATTCTGGAGTGGCGCGTGGATCACTTTATGGATATCGCATCGACTCAATCCGTTCTTACCGCTGCGCGTGTTATCCGCGATGCGATGCCTGACATTCCGTTACTGTTTACTTTCCGCAGCGCCAAAGAAGGCGGCGAGCAGACAATAACCACTCAGCATTATCTCACGCTTAATCGTGCCGCAATCGACAGCGGCCTGGTCGATATGATCGATCTTGAGCTATTTACCGGTGATGCTGACGTTAAAGCCACTGTCGATTATGCCCATGCGCATAATGTTTATGTCGTGATGTCTAACCACGATTTTCACCAGACGCCGTCCGCAGAGGAAATGGTTCTGCGGCTACGTAAAATGCAAGCGCTCGGCGCGGATATTCCCAAGATTGCCGTTATGCCGCAAAGCAAGCATGATGTATTAACGTTACTCACTGCCACGCTGGAGATGCAGCAACATTACGCCGACCGTCCGGTAATTACTATGTCAATGGCGAAAGAGGGTGTCATTTCACGTCTGGCAGGGGAAGTGTTTGGCTCTGCCGCCACGTTTGGCGCGGTGAAGCAGGCTTCAGCGCCGGGGCAAATCGCCGTAAATGATCTACGCAGTGTATTAATGATTCTGCACAACGCCTGACCCGGCATTATGCAGGCGTCGGGCAACTTACGCCCTATCCGGCCTACACAACATGTTTCTTGTGCAGGCCGGATAAGCATAGCGTTATCTGGTCACGGTTTACTTCTTCAGTTCCGCCAGACTCAGCCAGGTCTGAACCACGGTGTCCGGGTTCAGAGACAGGCTGTCGATCCCCTCTTCCATCAGCCAGGCGGCAAAGTCTTCATGGTCGGACGGGCCCTGGCCGCAAATTCCAACATATTTGCCCTGTTTTTTCGCCGCGCGGATCGCCATCGACAGTAGCGCTTTCACCGCGTCGTTACGCTCGTCAAACAGTTCAGACACCACGCCGGAATCGCGATCCAGCCCCAGCGCCAGCTGCGTCATGTCGTTAGAACCAATCGAGAAGCCATCAAAATATTCGAGGAACTGTTCAGCCAGCAAGGCATTGGACGGGATCTCGCACATCATGATGATCTTCAGCCCGTTCTCGCCGCGTTTAAGCCCCTGGCGCGCCAGCTCTTCGATGACCGCTTTCGCCTGGTCGACCGTCCGCACGAACGGGATCATGATTTCGACGTTGGTAAGGCCCATATCGTTGCGCACGCGTTTCACCGCTTCGCATTCCAGCGCAAAACAATCGCGGAAACTTTCTGCGACGTAACGGCCCGCGCCGCGGAAGCCCAGCATAGGGTTTTCTTCATGCGGCTCATAGCGTTCGCCGCCGACCAGGTTGGCGTATTCGTTGGACTTAAAGTCAGACAGACGAACGATAACGCGTTTCGGGTAGAAGGCGGCGCCTAACGTCGCGATCCCTTCCGTCAGTCGACCAACGTAAAATTCACGCGGCGAGTCAAACCCTTTCATCATCTCACGAATGTCGTTTTGCAGCGCGGCATCCTGGTCGTCAAACTCCAGCAGCGCACGCGGGTGAACGCCAATCATACGGTTAATGATGAATTCCAGTCGCGCCAGACCTACACCTTCATTCGGCAAGCAGGCAAAGTCAAATGCCCTGTCCGGGTTGCCGACATTCATCATGACCTTCAGCGGTAGCTCTGGCATGGTGTCTACGCTGGAGCTTTTTACGCTGAAATCCAGCATGTCGGCATAAACATAACCGGTATCACCTTCTGCGCAGGAGACGGTTACTTTTTCGCCATCTTTCATGCGTTCGGTGGCGTCGCCGCAGCCGACTACCGCCGGAATGCCCAATTCGCGGGCGATAATCGCCGCGTGACAGGTGCGCCCGCCACGGTTAGTGACAATCGCCGCCGCTTTTTTCATGATCGGTTCCCAGTCCGGGTCGGTCATATCGGTGACAAGCACATCGCCAGGCTCAATACGGTTCATTTCGCCGATATCATGAATAACTTTTACTGTACCTGCGCCGATACGATGCCCAATGGCACGACCTTCGGCAATGATTTTCCCCTGCGCATGTAGCGTATAACGCTCCATCACCTGGCCACGGGAGCGCACGGTTTCCGGACGTGCCTGCACAATAAAGAGTTTACCGGTATGACCGTCTTTCGCCCATTCGATATCCATCGGACGACCATAGTGCTGCTCAATCTGCACCGCTTGTTTCGCCAGTTCCTGCACTTCTTCGTTGGTGAGCGAGAAAATGTCGCGCTGTTCCTGCGGCACATCCTCAATCTTCACTTGCTTGCCGTGCTCCTGGGTGGCGGCATAAACCATGCGGATTTTTTTCGACCCCATGGTGCGGCGTACGATGGCCGGACGGCCTGCCGCCAGGGTTGGCTTATGGACATAAAATTCATCCGGGTTAACCGCGCCCTGCACCACCATTTCACCCAGTCCCCATGCCGAAGTGATAAAGACCACCTGGTCAAAACCGGATTCGGTATCGATAGAGAACATCACCCCTGACGAGGCGAGATCGGAGCGAACCATCCGCTGCACGCCAGCGGAAAGCGCTACGCCGCGATGATCATATCCCTGGTGAACGCGATAAGAGATGGCGCGATCGTTAAACAGAGAAGCAAATACGTGTTTCACTGCCACCAGAACCGCATCGAAGCCTTGAACGTTAAGAAACGTTTCCTGTTGACCCGCAAACGAAGCATCTGGCATATCTTCCGCCGTGGCGGAGGAACGCACGGCAAAAGAGGCATTTTCATCATCCGACGAAAGCTGCGCATAGGTATCGCGGATGGCGTTTTCCAGCTCCGGCTGGAAAGGAGTGTCGATAATCCACTGGCGGATCTGCGCGCCCGCTTTCGCCAGCTGGGAGACATCATCAATATCTGTCTTATCCAGCAGCTCATAAATGCGCTGGTTTACGCCGCTTTGATCCAAAAACTGGTTAAACGCATCGGCAGTGGTTGCAAAACCATTCGGAACGGATACGCCCATGCCGGAAAGGTTAGTAATCATTTCACCCAGGGAGGCATTTTTGCCCCCAACTCTGTCTACATCATTCATGCCGAGTTGGTTATACCAAAGCACCAGCGGTGACGAGCCATTGTTGGACATCGAACAATCCTTTTGTGATAAATGAACGAGTTTAAGAAACACATAGTTGCGTATTTATCCTGGCATACTTAAACCCGCGAAAAAAACGGTGAATCGTTCAAGCAAATTTATTTTTTCATTTTTTCAGATTGTTTACGTAGTTGCGCAAACCCGCGCATAGCACGGCATTCCCTTAATCACCCTCGGTATAAACTGCGTTTCCAGGAAATGAAACACACTTTTCATTAATTATAAAAAGTGTCTGTCATTTTATAAAATAAGCGACAAGTTATACGTTTCCCGTTACTTTTAATTTATGCTTTCAGATAATTATGTTTACTCTTCAGGATGAACAGAATGGATAATGTTGTTGATCGCCATGTTTTCTATATTTCTGATGGTACCGCCATCACCGCCGAGGTCCTGGGTCACGCGGTTATGTCGCAGTTTCCGGTGACGATCAGCAGCATCACGCTGCCATTCGTGGAAAACGAAAGTCGCGCCCGCGCCGTCAAAGACCAAATTGACGCCATTTATCAGCAAACCGGCGTTCGCCCGCTGGTGTTTTACTCGATTGTTTTACCTGAAATTCGCGCCATCATCTTACAGAGCGAAGGTTTCTGCCAGGATATCGTCCAGGCGCTGGTGGCGCCGCTTCAGCAGGAGATGAAACTGGATCCGACGCCGATCGCTCATCGTACTCATGGGCTTAATCCGGGTAACCTGAACAAGTATGACGCCCGTATTGCCGCTATCGATTATACCCTGGCGCATGATGATGGCATTTCATTGCGCAACCTCGATCAGGCTCAGGTCATTTTGCTTGGCGTTTCGCGCTGTGGAAAAACGCCCACCAGTCTCTATCTGGCGATGCAATTCGGTATTCGTGCGGCTAACTACCCTTTCATCGCCGATGATATGGATAATTTGACGCTGCCCACATCGTTAAAACCGCTACAACATAAACTGTTCGGCCTGACAATTGACCCTGAACGCCTGGCGGCTATTCGCGAAGAACGCCGTGAAAACAGTCGCTATGCCTCGTTGCGTCAGTGCCGCATGGAAGTGGCGGAGGTCGAAGCGCTGTATCGTAAGAATCAGATCCCCTGCCTGAACAGCACCAATTATTCCGTTGAAGAGATAGCCACCAAGATTCTCGATATTATGGGGCTTAACCGCAGAATGTACTAGCAAACTAGTTTAATGGTTTGGTTTTTGTTATCATGCTGTTCTGCCTGCGAGGTGTGACACGCCTCGCACTTGAAATCAGCAGGGATTGGTTTATCGTGATGCCCATCACTTCCCGGTAGTCCTGCCGTTGAAGCAACAAATTTCTGAGACTTGTAATGAACAGAACCGACGAACTCCGTACTGCGCGTATCGACAGCCTGGTAACACCGACCGAACTCGCGCAGCGGTATCCTGTATCGTCCTCCGTCGCCAGTCACGTTACCGACTCCCGACGCCGGATAGAAAAGATTTTAAATGGTGAAGATCCACGGCTACTGGTCGTCATTGGCCCCTGTTCGATTCACGATCTGAATGCTGCTATGGAATACGCGACGCAGCTCCAGGCACAACGCCAAAAGCATCAGGCGCGTCTGGAAATCGTCATGCGCACCTATTTTGAAAAACCGCGCACCGTTGTGGGATGGAAAGGCCTGATTTCCGATCCCGATTTGAATGGAAGTTACCGCGTCAATTATGGGCTTGAACTGGCGCGTCGCTTGCTATTGCAGGTGAACGAATTGGGAGTACCGACCGCCACAGAATTTCTTGATATGGTCACCGGCCAGTTTATTGCCGATCTGATCAGTTGGGGAGCGATTGGCGCGCGTACCACCGAAAGCCAAATCCATCGAGAAATGGCTTCTGCGCTCTCTTGTCCGGTCGGCTTTAAAAATGGTACGGATGGCAATACTCGCATTGCCGTTGACGCTATTCGCGCCTCCCGCGCCAGCCATATGTTTCTCTCGCCGGATAAAGACGGACAGATGACCATCTACCAAACGAGTGGCAACCCGTATGGGCACATCATCATGCGCGGCGGTAAAAAACCTAACTACCACGCTGAAGATATTGCCGCCGCCTGCGACACGTTGCATGAATTTGATCTGCCGGAACATCTGGTCGTCGACTTCAGCCACGGCAACTGTCAAAAACAGCATCGCCGCCAGTTAGAGGTATGTGATGATATTTGCCAGCAGATTCGTAATGGCTCCACGGCAATTGCCGGGATTATGGCCGAGAGTTTTTTACGGGAAGGCACGCAAAAAATTATCAGCGGTCAACCATTAATCTATGGTCAGTCCATTACCGATCCCTGCCTGAACTGGGAAGATACGGAAGTTCTGTTGGAAAAACTGGCCGCGGCGGTAGATAGCCGCTTTTAATAGCTCGCCCATCCTGCCGGGATGGGCGTTTCTTCGATGCTTTACCCGCCCTTTTCTCTCCGCGCGCGTATATCACTCCGCAGAATTAGCACTTGCTGTTATCGCATTAATTATTGATAATAATAATCATTGTGAGTTTGATTATTAATAAATAGCATGTCGCGTATGGATAACACCGAGCTGCCTCACCCTAAGGAAATAGACAATGAAACGCTTCTCCCTGCCGCTGAACGGCGCGTCAACAGTCAGGCGCTATTAGGTCC
Source organism: Salmonella sp. NW645 (assembly GCF_051703725.1). NCBI lineage: Bacteria > Pseudomonadati > Pseudomonadota > Gammaproteobacteria > Enterobacterales > Enterobacteriaceae > Salmonella > Salmonella sp. NW645. The sequence continues at coordinate 138,189 of NZ_JAMMKR010000004.1, forward strand.
GGACGGCAAAGTCATTATCGATCACAATGGTCAGGAGTATCTGTTGCGTAAAACTCAGGCTGGTAAGCTACTGTTAACCAAATAACGCTCCGCCAGCAGACGATGCTGCTGGCATCAGGCTAACTTGAACAACTGACCTCCAGCCGCTTTCCCCACTCCGGCGGTCGGCTGGCATAGTCATCATCTCGATCAGTAAAAGGTTGACGTAAAACTTCATGCAACCGATGCAGTTCCGCCATGTCTCCTTGTTCAGCCGCATCTATCGCGCGTTGCGCCAGCCAGTTGCGCAACACAACCGCAGGATTCACGCGTTGCATCTGCTGCTGGCGCAGCGCGTCATCCACCGCCTCTGTGCGCAATCGCGCCCGGTAGCGGTCGAACCAGGCATCGAACGCCGTGCGATCGATAAACGTATCCCGCAACGGCGAGGAAGCGCTCTGTTGCTCCGTATGGCTTAACATCCGAAATGTACGGGTATAATCACTCCCTTCGCGCGCCATCAGACTAAACAATTCATTCAGTAAAGCGTTATCGTCTTTTTGCTCGGTAAAGAAGCCCAGCTTCTGGCGCATTCGCTGCCCATAGTGCGTTAACAACGCGTCCTGGTAACGATCCAGCGCTCTGTTTAACGCGTCGATCTCAATAAAAGGGGTTAGCGTCTGCGCCAGACGTTGTAAATTCCACAGCGCCACCGACGGTTGATTATCGAAGCGGTAACGTCCCTGATGATCGGAATGGTTACCAATGAAGCCGGGATCGTAGTCATCGAGAAAACCAAAGGGGCCATAGTCGATGGTCAGCCCCAGAATCGACATGTTATCCGTATTCATAACGCCGTGCGAAAAACCGACGGTTTGCCACTCGGCGATAAGTCTTCCGGTACGCGCCGCCACCTCTTCAAACCACAAAGCATATTTTTCCGGGACATCCTGCCATTGCGGCCAGTAATGACGAATAGCGAAATCAGCCAGTTGCTGAACTTTTTCCGGCTCACGGCGGTAATAGAAATGTTCGAAATGACCAAAACGCATATGACTTTGTGCCAGACGCATTAACATGGCGCCCGTTTCCTGCGTCTCTCGCTGAACCGGCGTATCGCTGGCTACGATAGATAACGCGCGCGTAGTGGGAATACCCAGATAATGCATGGCTTCGCTGGCAAGACTTTCTCGTATGGTTGAACGCAGGACGGCGCGTCCATCCCCCATTCGCGAATAGGGTGTTAATCCGGCGCCTTTCAGATGCCAGTCGAGGGTCGAGCCATCCGCCAGGAGCTGTTCGCCCAGCAAAATACCGCGTCCGTCGCCGAGTTGTCCCGCCCAGACGCCGAACTGATGCCCGCTATATACCTGCGCGACAGGCGACATACCGGGTAATAAGGTTTCGCCGCCCCAAACGCCAGCGCCATTGGTAACGTCAAATAACGACGCGGGAATGGCTAACTGCTGCGCCAGTTCGTCGTTATACCAAATCAGTCGCGCATTTTTTAACGGTGTGGGTAAAAGCGCGGTATACGTTGCTGGCAGTTCATCGCGCCAACGGGCAGTAAAAGACAGGGTCATAGGGCCTCCTGTCTTCAGTGTAGACGGTTAATCACCGGTTAAACACCGGCAAACAGAAAGGTTATCGCTGAACGAGTTTAATGAGCTGGTTTACCGGCACCGGAGGCCATAGTCCGCCCTGGAATGCGCTAAACCCCAATGGCGCTGCGCGCGCAAACATCGCCTCAGTATCAATACCGGCAATCATCAGCGACTCGCAGCTGGAGGAGATCTGGGCAACGATAGCGTGCATGAATGGTTCGAATGAGATCATTTCAGCACGCTGCTGAATAAAGTTTTTATCCAACATGACTCGTTTGAAAAGTCCATCGAAAATAGCTTTAGTCGACGCCTCGCCTGCCCCAAAATTTGCCAGCATTAATGGGAAATGCATTGCCAGATTAGCTAACGTTTCATTGTTTTTGCCCTGGTTTAACCCAGGATAATTCTCATTTATAGCTAATTCAAGAAACGGAAAGCGTGCTGCCCGGGAAAAAAGTTCGCTATCTAATAATAATAAGTCACTAATTGCAGGCGGTAAATTAAGCCATGCAATAAGTTTATGCTGAATAAAAAAGTGCTGACAGGTTTCTAACAACGCAAGTTTTTCAACAAACAGACAGTATTGCTCCTCCACCGAAAGGCGAGGCGCTACCAACTCAGTCGGCATCCGCACGGCGCCGTCTTCAGCGGCAAACGTTGCAATAATCTCTAAACCAACAAGCCGAGCGTTTTCATCCATGACGGGAAGGAAAAAGAGTTCGGAATGGTAAAGCTCATCAAGTGAAGCAATCATTACGCCAGTCCCATGGTTAGGGCGCTATTCGCCATCCAGTCACTACGGACGGAAACAGACGTAACTTCAGATACTAATTGAAGCGTCATCATTTTTCTTGTTTACCGGTAAACCGGTTCCTTTTTTTAACTTACTCTGATTATAAACCAATATCCAATGTTGTACTTTTAACAGGGCGTGAGCACGCCCGTTTTTAATAAAAGTACGTTTGTAAATGCTACGGTTATATCATTATATATGATGACAACAGATGTCATAAGTTCAACCGACGGTATGTTAAAAATAGACTATAAAATTTATATCGTCTGCGAGGTTAAATTCGCCGTGCCTGCCAGAAGTTTTTTCGCCAGTACACATTATCCAGCGATGAACGCATCACGCCACGACTGGTAGAGGCATGAATAAACTCATTATTTGTATCGTAAATACCAACATGTAAACCACTTTCGCCCGAACCGGTTTTAAAGAAAACCAAATCTCCGGGCAGCAATTCATCTTTATCGATTCTGGTGCCGATTTTTGATTGTTCACGCGTATCACGAGGCAACTGCAAATCAAACTTGTCGCGCATAGTGACTACCACAAAGCCGGAACAGTCCACACCTCTGCGACTCATGCCGCCGTAACGGTATGGCGTACCGCGCCAGGACTGCAACTGATCGTTCAGACCCGCAATGACGGTAATGGAGTCTGATAATCTGGCGTTTGGCGCCGGTGCCCGATGAGTACTGCATCCTGCCAGGAACAATGCTGTGATAACAAGAAGCCAAAAACGCATGCCGCAACAATCCTCTGTTTTTATTTTGGTATTAATTTAGCGTCGAAATTACCTGCTTTTCAAGAAACGATTTTACTTAAGTGGCCGAAATGAGCATTGGATGCCCCTCAACGTCGAGTCGTCGAAAGCGCAGACCGTAGGCTTGCGCCAGATAAGAGGGGGTGAGCACCTCTTCCCGGCGGCCGCAGGCAATGAGTTTACCGCGCTTTAGTAACCAGGCTTTATGCGCATGGCGCAGCGTGTGGTTCAGATCGTGGCTACTCATCACAATCGCGATTCCTGCCTGACACAAATGATGTAATACCCGATCCAAAGCGTTTTGTTGCGCAACATCGAGACTGTTCATCGGCTCATCAAGCAGCAATAATTGACCGACCGGATTAGCGTCGGGATGAATTTGTAGTACAACGGCAGCAAGGCGAACACGTTGCCACTCGCCACCGGAAAGCTGATTCACGCTTCGCCCCAGTTTGTCGCCCAATCCAAGCATATCGGCCACCTCGTTAAGCTGCCCGGTTCGCGTTTTATCAGGTTGATGCAATGTCAGGTAATGCCAGACCGGCATGGCGAACGGCGGATTTTGCTGTTGCGCAAGATAAGCGCGGTGTTGGGCAAGCGTTGCCGTCGCCCATGCCTCCAGCGGCGCTCCGCCAAACCTGATGCTCCCCTCGCCTGAGGTTAACCCCGCCATACGCGCCAGCAACGTGCTTTTTCCGGCGCCGTTCGGCCCGACAAGGTGAAGGATCTCTCCTGCGCTTACTTCGCCGGAAAGCGGCCCCAGGCGGGTGCTCTCGGCGACGTCCTTTAATTGCATCAATTGAGACATTATTTTGCCAACGCGATTTTTATGCTTTCCATCACAATAGGATCTTCAGGCGTCATATCCGGCGAAAAACGCTGTACCACCTGACCATCCCGGCCTACCAAAAATTTTTCAAAATTCCACAGAATATCATCCGGATAGAGTGGCGTACGCCCTTTGCTTACCATCCGTTCGTAAAAGCCGCTCTTCTCCGGCGCGACTGCCGTTGGCGCAGCGGCTATCAGTTTTTGATACAGCGGATGACGCGCGTCGCCATTCACATCAATTTTACTGAACATCGGGAACGTGACGCCCCAGGTGCTGGCACAATAGGTTTTAATCTGCTCTTCGCTGCCTGGCTCCTGCCCCATAAACTGGTTGCAGGGAAAACCCAACACGACAAACCCCTGATCTGCCCACGCCTTCTGGATATTTTCCAGCTGTTCATATTGCGGCGTCAGACCACATCTGGAGGCGACGTTTACAATGAGCAGCACTTTTCCGGCGTATTTTTCAAGTGTAGTGACCTCTCCATCAATCGTCGTAACGTGAGTATTAAGAAGCGAGTTTTGCATGGTGTCTCCCTGATGTCGGTAGAATAGCGGGTTTCATCGTTAGCCTTTAATCATAGACTGCGAATGATGAAAGCAGTTGTTTACCGATGCGCTAACGCGCGGATTTGAGCAGCAGCCAGATAAACACTGGTGCCCCCAATGTGGCGGTGACCACCCCGATAGGCAGTTCAGCCGACGCCAGCGCCAGTCGGGCGACCACATCAGCCAATAGCAGGGCGATAGCCCCGGCCAACGCACAGCCGGGAAGTAAAACCCGGTGATCGGTTAAACCACATAAGCGCAGGATGTGCGGAATAACCAGACCGATAAAACCAATCGCCCCCGCCATCGCCACGCTGACGCCCACCATCCAGCCGGTGGCGACGACCAACAAATTGCGCCAGAACCACAGCGGCAGGCCAAGCTGCCGCGCCGAGGTTTCCCCTAGCGCCAGCATATTCAGCGGTTGCGACTGGCAACATATCCAGATCAGTACCGGGATGAGCGCAATCATTAGCCAGCTCTGCTGCCAGTCAACGCCTCCGAATCCTCCCATCATCCAGTACATTAATTGCCGCAGATCGAAAGAGGTGGAAAAATAGATAGCCCACGTCATCAGCGCGCTACAGATAATGCCCAGCGCGACGCCCGCCAACAACAAGCGGCTGGTAGAGAGATGGCGGCGCGCAAAACGCAGCAGGATTAACGTAATAATGAGCGCGCCGGCTATAGCGCACAGTCCCAGCGCCCATCCAGGCAGTTGCCCCTGCCCCAGTAAGACGGCGGCAATAAGCCCAACACCGGCCCCATTCGAAACGCCGAGCAGGCCCGGTTCAGCAAGTGGGTTTTCAAACAGCGCCTGCATCACAGCGCCCGATAGCGCCAGCGCAGCGCCAACCAGCAATACCGCAAGCGTGCGGGGAAGACGAATTTGCCAGACAAACAGTTCTCCCCGGGCGCTTAACCAGTCACCGGGGGCAATCCACTGTTCGCCTGCGCATAAGCTCAGAAATGTAGCCAGTAGCACCAGCAGTGACAGGCTCAGAAGCCAGCGAACGTTTCGTCGCTGTTGTTGGCGGGCAAAAGTCAGCATGTTATCCATTCAGCTGAAAAGAGGTAGCGTGATTTTACGGTGGGTATCCTTTACTTGAAAGAAAAAAGGCCGCAATGCGGCCTTTTTAGTTATACGAGTCATCTTTCAGGCTAACAGATACGCTGTCATCCCGCTGATCTACTTTCGGGATGGCAGCGTATCTGCCGCAATACACCCTGATGGATGTTATGCCTGGATCTGATTACTCTTCTTTGGGCGAAGCGTTCTCGACCCGGCTCTTTAACTTCTGCCCGGGTCTGAAGGTCACCACGCGCCGTGCTGTAATAGGAATATCTTCACCCGTTTTCGGGTTACGCCCCGGACGTTGATTTTTATCACGCAGATCGAAGTTACCAAAACCAGAGAGTTTCACCTGCTCACCGTTTTCCAGAGCACGACGGATCTCTTCGAAAAACAGTTCAACCAGTTCTTTGGCATCCCGCTTGCTAAGCCCAAGCTTATCAAACAGATATTCTGACATTTCAGCTTTTGTAAGCGCCATAGGTTCAATCCCTCAATGATGCCTGGAATCGCTCTTTTAATGCCTCTACACATTTGGCGACGGTAGCGGCAATCTCCTCTTCTTCGAGTGTACGGTTGGTATCCTGAAGGATCAGGCTGATAGCGAGGCTCTTATAACCCTCCGCAACACCCTTACCGCGGTACACGTCAAATAAGTTTACGCCAACTACCTGATTTACGCCAACTTTCTTACATTCGGATAAAATATCCGCTGCGGGAACGTTTTCTGCAACAACAACCGCAATATCGCGACGGTTGGCCGGGAAGCGTGAAATCTCCCGCGCCTGCGGCACGATACGGTCTGCGAGCTTATTCCATTCCAGTTCAAACACCAGCGTACAACCATTCAGATCCAGTTTACGTTCCAGTTCAGGGTGAACAACCCCAATAAAACCAATACGTTCATCTTTCAGATAAATCGCCGCAGACTGTCCCGGATGCAGAGCCGGATTCATCTCCGCCTTAAACTGGATATCACCCAGTTTGCCGGTTAAATCCAGTACTGCTTCCAGATCGCCTTTCAAATCATAGAAATCAACGGTCTCTTTTGCCAGGTTCCAGTGCTCATCATAGCGGTTGCCGCAAATCACGCCAGCCAGCATCAGATCCTGTCGAATACCCAGATTGGCTTGTGTATCCGGAACGAAACGTAAACCGGTTTCAAAAATACGCACGCGATTCTGCTGGCGGTTTTGGTTATAGACCACCGTCGTCAGCAATCCGCTCCACAGAGACAGACGCATCGCCGACATCTCAACGGAGATAGGGTTTGGCAGCAGCAGCGCTTCTGCGCCTGGATGGATAAGCTGTTGTACTTTAGGATCGACAAAGCTATAGGTAATCACTTCCTGATAGCCTTTGTCGTTCAGCATGGTTTTAACCCGCTTCAACGACAGATCGGCTTCACGGTGCGTCCCCATGATTAAACCGGCCTGGATTGGCTCGTCCGGAATATTGTTATAACCGTAAACGCGGGCCACCTCTTCCACCAGATCTTCTTCAATTTCCATATCGAAACGCCAGGTCGGCGCCACGGCTTTCCACTCGTCCTGCCCTTCGGTCACTTCACAGCCCAGACGACGCAGAATATCACTGACCTGCTCATCCGCAATATGATGCCCGATCAGGCGATCCAGTTTACTGCGACGCAGCGTAATGGTGGCGCGTTTCGGCAACGTTGCTTCGTTGCTCACATCAATTATCGGACCCGCATCACCGCCACAGATATCAAGAAGCAGACGAGTAGCGCGCTCTATCGCTTTATATTGCAGCGCCGGGTCTACCCCGCGCTCGTAGCGGTGAGACGCATCGGTATGCAGACCGTGGCGGCGAGCGCGACCGGTGATAGACAGCGGATTAAAATACGCACACTCCAGCAGCACATTTTGCGTTTCGCCGTTCACGCCGGAATGTTCGCCGCCAAAAATACCGGCTATCCCCAGCGCCTTATGGTGATCGGCGATCACCAGCGTGTCCGCATTTAACGTCGCTTCGCTACCGTCCAGCAGGACGACGGTTTCACCCTCTTTTGCCATCCGCACGACAATACCGCCATCAATGCGATCTTTATCGAAAGCATGCATTGGCTGACCCAGTTCGAGCAACACATAGTTGGTGACGTCAACCACCGCATCGATGGAGCGAATACCGCAGCGACGCAGTTTCTCTTTCATCCACAGCGGCGTCGGCGCGTTAACATTGATGCCTTTTACCACCCGGCCAAGATAGCGTGGACACGCATCAGCGGCCTCTACCGTAATCGGCAGCGTATCGCTGATGGTTGCCGCAACCGGCGCCATTTCAGGCTCCTGGAGCGGCGCTTTGTTCAGTACCGCCACATCACGCGCAACGCCGATGATACCTAAGCAATCCGCACGGTTTGGCGTGACGCTAATTTCGATGGTATTGTCGTCGAGCTTCAGGTATTCACGGATATCGGTACCCAGCGGCGCATCCGCCGGCAGTTCGATAATGCCGCTGTGATCGTCGGAAATCCCCAGTTCGGAGAAGGAGCACAGCATCCCTTCAGACGGTTCGCCGCGCAGTTTTGCCGCTTTAATTTTGAAATCGCCCGGCAGAATAGCGCCAATGGTGGCCACCGCTACTTTCAGCCCCTGACGACAGTTTGGCGCGCCGCAGACGATATCCAACAGGCGTTCTCCGCCAACGTTGACTTTCGTTACACGCAATTTGTCAGCGTTCGGATGCTGGGCGCACTCAACCACTTCCCCAACCACAACGCCATTGAAGCTTCCCGCGACCGGCTCAACGCCGTCTACTTCCAGGCCAGCCATCGTAATCTGGTTAGCCAACGCATCGCTATCAATTGCCGGGTTAACCCACTCGCGTAACCACAGTTCGCTGAATTTCATTGTTTTATCCTGCCTTTATTTAAACTGTTTAAGGAAACGCAGATCGTTTTCGAAGAATGAACGCAGGTCGGTGACGCCGTAACGCAACATGGTCAGACGTTCCATCCCCATACCAAAAGCGAAGCCAGAATAGATTTCCGGATCGATACCGACATTACGCAGCACATTCGGATGCACCATCCCGCAGCCCAGCACTTCCAGCCATTTGCCGTTTTTACCCATCACATCTACTTCTGCAGAAGGTTCGGTAAACGGAAAATAAGAAGGACGGAAGCGAATCTGCAGATCCTCCTCAAAGAAATTACGCAGGAAGTCGTGCAGCGTACCTTTGAGGTTGGTGAAGCTGATGTTGGTATCAACAATCAGGCCTTCCATCTGATGGAACATCGGAGTATGCGTCTGGTCGTAGTCATTACGGTATACACGGCCCGGCGCAATAATGCGGATCGGCGGTTGCTGCGCTTTCATCGTCCGGATCTGGACGCCAGACGTCTGGGTCCGCAGCAGACGGGTCGCGTCAAACCAGAAGGTATCATGATCGGCGCGGGCCGGATGATGACCCGGAATGTTTAACGCGTCGAAGTTATGGTAGTCATCTTCGATTTCCGGGCCAGTCGCCACGGTAAAACCAAGCTCGCCGAAGAAACTTTCAATACGGTCAATGGTACGCGTGACCGGATGCAGACCGCCGTTCTCAATACGGCGCCCCGGCAGGGAGATATCGATGGTTTCAGCGGCCAGACGGGCGTTAAGCGCTGCGCTTTCCAGCTCGGCTTTACGCGCGTTAAGAGCCTGTTGTACCTGCTCTTTCGCGGCGTTAATGACTGCCCCGGCTGCCGGACGCTCTTCCGGCGGCAGATCGCGTAGGGTCGTCATCTGAAGGGTTAAATGCCCTTTCTTGCCCAAATATTCGACGCGTACATTGTCTAACGCGGCAACATCTGACGCCTGGTTAATGGCGGCCGCTGCATTGGCAACCAGCTCTGCGAGATGTGACATGGTTTTCCTCATTGTGTCGGTGAAGACACCGGTTCATTGGACGTAATCTCTCGATTTCAGATACAAAAAAAGCCTCCATCAGGAGGCTTTTTTGCGCTGTTTTTCGTTTCGTTTTTCACGCGCTAGCCTCCTGGGATCAGGTGCTAAAGTAAAAAAAGAAACGGAAAATAGCAGCGTTCATGCTTGCGTTACCTTATGTGGTAAAACCGAATATCCTTTATTGAAAAGGGTTACAGGTCAATTGTCAACTCACTGAACAGTAAATAAAAGAGAGGGAGCCAGGCTCCCTCTTTTCACTGGCTTATGCCAGAGCTGCTTTCGCTTTTTCAACCAGCGCGGTGAACGCGACTTTGTCGAATACGGCGATATCAGCCAGGATCTTACGGTCGATTTCAACAGAGGCTTTTTTCAGGCCGTTGATGAATTTGCTGTAAGAAATACCGTTCTGACGTGCTGCTGCGTTGATACGCGCAATCCACAGTTGACGGAACTGACGCTTACGTTGACGACGGTCACGGTAAGCATACTGACCAGCTTTGATAACTGCCTGGAAGGCAACGCGGTATACGCGAGAACGCGCACCGTAGTAGCCTTTGGCTTGTTTCAAAATTTTCTTGTGACGTGCGCGTGCAATTACACCACGTTTTACGCGAGCCATATGTGCTCTCCTGTATCTATTCTAATTAAAAAGTTAAAAACGTTAACGGCTTATGCGTACGGCAGGCACGCGATAACCAGGCCCAGATCGCCTTTAGAAACCATGGCTTTCGGACGCAGGTGACGTTTACGTTTAGTCGCTTTTTTGGTCAGAATGTGACGCAGGTTAGCGTGCTTGTGCTTAAAACCACCTTTACCGGTTTTTTTGAAGCGCTTAGCAGCACCGCGTACGGTCTTAATTTTTGGCATTTTAATAACTTCCACTTCGCATTGTTAATAAACGAAACATAGGCGAACAAAACCTGTGAAGCCCGAAGGCTTCACAGAATTGTTACTTGAAGGCCTTACTGTTTCTTCTTAGGAGCAAGCACCATAATCATCTGACGGCCTTCGATCTTCGTTGGGAAGGATTCGACCACTGCCAGTTCTTGCAAATCGTCTTTCACGCGATTAAGCACTTCCATACCGATTTGCTGGTGGGCCATTTCACGACCGCGGAAACGCAGCGTGATTTTGGCCTTATCGCCCTCTTCGAGAAAGCGAATCAGGCTGCGGAGTTTTACCTGATAGTCGCCTTCATCTGTCCCAGGACGGAATTTAATTTCCTTCACCTGGATAACTTTTTGCTTTTTCTTCTGTTCCTTAGAAGACTTACTCTTTTCATAGAGGAATTTGCCGTAATCCATTATACGACAAACCGGCGGCTCGGCGTTAGGGCTGATTTCGACTAAGTCTACTCCGGCTTCTTCAGCTTTTTCCAGAGCTTCTCTCAGACTCACAATACCAAGCTGCTCGCCTTCCAGACCTGTTAAGCGAACTTCTTGCGCGCGAATTTCGCTATTAATACGATTCGGACGCGCCGTTTGAACTCGTTTTCCGCCTTTAATACTTTATTCCTCCAGTTGTTGAAGACTGCGGCTGCGAATCTCTTGTTGCAGCTTCTCAATCACGTCATTTACGTCCAGACTGCCCAGGTCTTTACCGCGGCGGGTGCGAACGGCAACTTTGCCTGCTTCCACCTCTTTATCACCACAGACCAACATATAAGGGACACGACGTAAAGTGTGCTCGCGGATTTTAAAGCCAATCTTCTCATTTCTCAAGTCTGCTTTTACACGAATGCCCGCATTTTGTAGTTTCTGCGTCAATTCGTTAACGTATTCAGACTGCGAATCGGTAATATTCATCACGACTACCTGAACAGGCGCGAGCCATGTCGGGAAGAAACCAGCGAACTCTTCGGTCAGGATACCGATGAAGCGTTCCATCGACCCAAGAATCGCACGGTGAATCATTACCGGCACCTTACGCTCATTGTCTTCGCCTACATAGGAGGCGCTCAGACGAGACGGTAAGGAGAAGTCCAGCTGTACTGTACCGCACTGCCATGCACGATCGAGGCAGTCATATAAGGTAAATTCAATTTTCGGACCGTAGAATGCGCCTTCACCCAGTTGATACTCAAACGGGATATTATTTTCTTCCAGCGCAACCGCCAGATCCGCCTCAGCACGATCCCACATCTCATCGCTGCCGATACGCTTGTCAGGACGAGTGGAAAGCTTGACGACGATCTTCTCGAAGCCAAAGGTGCTGTACATATCGTAGACCATACGAATACAAGCGTTAACTTCATCGCGGATCTGCTCTTCGGTGCAGAAGATATGCGCATCATCCTGCGTAAAGCCGCGTACGCGCATCAGACCATGCAGCGCGCCTGATGGCTCGTTACGGTGGCAGCTACCGAATTCCGCCATACGCAGCGGCAAATCACGATAGGATTTCAGACCCTGGTTAAAGATCTGAACGTGGCCCGGGCAGTTCATCGGCTTGATGCAATATTCGCGGTTTTCTGAGGATGTGGTGAACATCGCATCTTTATAGTTGTCCCAGTGCCCGGTTTTTTCCCACAGCACACGGTCCATCATGAACGGGCCTTTAACTTCTTGATACTGGTACTCTTTGAGTTTAGAACGAACAAAGACCTCCAGCTCGCGGAAGATAGTCCAGCCGTCGTTATGCCAGAACACCATGCCCGGCGCTTCTTCCTGCATATGATACAGGTCGAGCTGCTTACCAATTTTACGGTGGTCGCGTTTTGCGGCCTCTTCCAGGCGCTGCAGATAAGCGTTCAGGGCTTTTTTATCTGCCCATGCCGTACCGTAAATACGCTGCAACATCTTATTATTGCTGTCACCGCGCCAGTATGCGCCAGCAGTTTTCATCAGTTTAAAGTGATGGCAGAAACGCATATTCGGCACGTGCGGACCACGACACATGTCGACATATTCTTCATGATGGTACAAGCCTGGCTTATCATCATGGGCAATGTTTTCATCAAGAATGGAAACTTTGTAGCTTTCACCACGCTTCACGAAGGTTTCACGCGCTTCGTGCCAGCTGACTTTCTTCTTGATAACGTCGTAATTTTTCTCGGCGAGCTCATGCATCCGCTTTTCGAGCGCTTCGACATCTTCCTGAGTTAGCGTGCGGTCAAGATCAACGTCATAGTAAAAACCGTTGTCGACAACCGGGCCGATCGCCATTTTCGTGTGCGGCCAAAGTTGCTTGATAGCGTGACCTAACAGATGCGCGCAAGAGTGACGAATGATCTCCAGACCCTCTTCATCTTTTGCGGTGATGATGGAAAGCGTCGCATCATTTTCAATCAGATCGGAAGCATCAACCAGCTCGCCATTCACACGGCCCGCAATGGTGGCTTTCGCCAGGCCAGGACCAATGTCCAGAGCAACATCCATCGGGCTTACAGGGTGGTCATAATGGCGTTGGCTGCCATCAGGAAGAGTAATAACAGGCATGTTATATCCTTATTTGCAGTGGTGACCCATACGCAAGATCACATACAAAGAGAAAATGAATTTATTGACAGTGAGTTGTGTATCCATCTAGCCAACCATTGCTAAATTGGCGCACAACCTTCGACACAGACGAAAATCGCTATTTTCGTCCGGCATGACGATGGTAACACTAAAAAAAGGGAGATGGCATCACTCTGTAGCAAATCAAGACCCTTGACAGGATTTCTCCGTTATCTTTCTACGCGCCGTATAGCGCTTCTCATCGACAACCTAACTTCTGCGCCAGACTCCCCTTTGTTGTTTTCACCTCGCTGGCTACCGCTTCAGGCAAGGCAGACCACAGCGTCAGCACTGGCTTCGTTTTATGTTCGATAGCGTCCACGGTAACCTGATAGTCGCAAAAATTCGCCGAACGGGGCGTATTCTGATCCATAATAAACGCAGCGTAATTTCCTTCACTTTTTGACGGCGCCGTTCCGGTGAATAAAACCTTCCAGTACCCGCTGGGAATTTCTACCGTCGCATCTTCTGGCAATGTGGCGATATGCCGCTCAAAAAGGGGGCCGGTCACTACGTGCACTACAGATACATCAGCCTGTTTGGCAAGTTCGCGCACCCGGTTTTCCAGTGCAGCCCATGCTCCCTGATTCAGGGCGGATTTCTGCGGCGTAATATTCGATAAATAATTTAACGACGGCCAGTCCGATACGCCGCCCAATCCTGCCAACGGCGCCTGGTGTCCCCTATCGACTTTTAATAGCGTATGGGCATTTTTATAGGCGGAAGGGGCCAACGTATCCGAGGGCGGTAAATCGGGGTCCTGCGCCCAGTTCCGCGGGCGACCGCTTGCCTGGCTGGTTTTTGTCACGCTATAGGCAACCCAGTTGGCAAATTTCGTGGCGCTATTATTATTGAGCGTATAGACATGGCGATAGATTGTTTGTTGACTTCCTCCTTGAGGACAGCCAACGCTACAGTTATCAGGTTGTTGAACGAGTACGTTACGATGGGGTAACTCGGGTGCCGATGTTGTATCCTGGGGAGGATACGATGTAGTACATGCGCTTAATAATACTACGGGCAGTAATTTTAGCAGATTAATGGTCTTATTCACTTTTGCTTCCTTAATAATAACTGCCCTAATAATTCAGATAGTAATAATTTGGTTATATTACCCTACCAGCCGTTAGATACTCTCATCATTAAAGACAACACTATCACGGTAAAAATTAATAACAGATAAACATCGAAGTCATCATAGAAAATGAGCTCAAAAGAATACAACGTGATATTCATGTTGATACCAAAAAACATCGTATTATATGCATAATCGTGAAGCCAATAATTTCTCGCACTCAGATAGCGAATGAAAAATGGATATTCAATAATATCTGACGCATTTTTTTCAACACCATTTTTCAACATTAAGGCAACGTATCCTCTCAATGACTCGCTGCTGGCAGGAGTTTAGTTATATTTAAAGGTTTAATAAGCACTGCGCATCATGCTGCTGTGCTTATTACTTTGTAAAAATAAGAGTATTCACTTTCATATTCAGGGGTAAAAAGTGAACAAATACAGCTATTGCGCAACGATGATTGCCGCCATACTCAGTACGACCACAATGGCCAATGCCAGTAGCCTTGCTATTTCAGTGGCGAATGATGATGCAGGTATATTTCAACCATCCTTAAATGCCCTTTATGGGCACAAGGCTGCAGACCGGGGTGATTATACTGCCGGGCTCTTTTTAGGCTACAGCCACGATCTCACTGACGCCAGTCAACTCTCTTTTCATATCGCGCAAGATATTTATTCTCCATCAGGCGCTAACAAGAGAAAGCCTGAAGCCGTCAAAGGCGACCGCGCGTTCAGCGCCTTTCTTCATACCGGACTGGAGTGGAATTCATTAGCCACCAATTGGTTACGTTATCGTTTAGGTACCGATATCGGCGTTATTGGTCCTGACGCAGGTGGTCAGGAGGTTCAGAATCGGGCGCATCGAATAATAGGCGCAGAAAAATACCCTGCCTGGCAGGATCAAATTGAAAACCGTTATGGTTATACGGCCAAAGGAATGGTGTCCCTTACGCCAGCTATTGATATTCTGGGCGTCAATGTGGGCTTCTATCCAGAAGTCTCTGCTGTCGGCGGCAATCTCTTCCAGTATTTAGGGTACGGCGCAACCGTTGCGCTGGGAAATGATAAGACCTTCAACTCTGATAATGGGTTTGGGTTACTGTCCCGCCGAGGGTTAATACACACTCAAAAAGAGAGATTGATCTATAAGGTATTTGCTGGCGTTGAGCGCAGGGAAGTTGATAAAAACTACACGTTACAGGGGAAAACGCTGCAAACAAAAATGGAAACGGTGGATATTAATAAAACCGTGGATGAATATCGCGTCGGTGCCACCATCGGCTATTCTCCCGTCGCATTTTCTCTTTCTTTAAACAAAGTCACGTCGGAATTTCGCACCGGAGACGACTATTCTTATATCAACGGCGACATCACCTTCTTCTTCTGAGGCGTCACCACGGAATAACCGGGTTACGTAATGTAACCCGGTACAATATTACATCTTATAGCCCAGCGTTACCGTAGTGCGGCGATCGGTATGTTCAGGCGCTGATTCAGGCGGCTGCGAGTTCCACGTTAAATTATACCCCACCTTTAGACCAAAATGTTCGTTAATGGCGACATTGAGGGCTGTTTCCGAATTTAGTGTGGTGTCTTCTGCGCCAAATACTGACACCCCCTGTGTAAACTTAGCATTGTCAGTTAACTGCCAGGCATAGCTGCCGGAAGCATAACCCAACGGCTGCGTTTCAGTGGTATCGTCCGTATGTTCGTCATAGCGAACCCCTGGACCGAATTCAAAACGGAAGCTGTGCACTGGACCATTAAGGAACTGCCGCCCGTAACCGGCGGTCAGTACGTCGCGCTGACGATAACCGTTGAAACGGTCTGTCAGCCAACTGGCCTGGCCAAAGGTATAATCATAATCCGTCATATTAAAACGGTTACGCGCGCCTACCGCATATTTTTCTGAAGAGCGTTCATCATTAGAGGAGGTATTGCTGGCATTGCCCCATAATGACCAGGCGGTACGTTGTCCATACCAGGTCATCGCCGTGTCAGCCGTTAAGGAAGAACTTTTAGTATTGCCTGACTGAGCAAGGTAGCCCGCATTCAGATTACCTTCAAAAGGTTTTTTCGCGGTGGAGGGATCATCCATGACAGTAAAAACGGAATCATCGGCGGCGGCATACAGAGACGCGAACACGCCACCCGCCAGCATAACTACAGCGGGTACTGCCTTCAAAAGCTTCATTTATATAGAGTCCGTACAACTAAAAAAGAGACCACGACGGTCCCGGAAACTTTCATAGGGATCAATGACAAACGCCCCTGGAAAGGTAGCGAATTATAAGAAGCCCCGAATAACATAGCAATCAATTACTATTTCATTTTTTGAATAAGAACCCTCCCGAAGCATTCATTTATTTATATAACTTTACATCGTACTTCTTTAAATAAAGATCCGGAAAATCATGTTGTTAATTCCTTCACTTTCCGGGGATTAAGTGCCAGACTGAAATCAGCCTAACAGGAGGTAACGATGGTACGTATCTATACGTTGACGCTTGCGCCCTCTCTCGATAGCGCAACAATCACGCCGCAAATTTATCCCGAAGGTAAACTGCGGTGCTCCGCGCCGGTATTCGAACCCGGTGGCGGGGGTATTAATGTCGCTCGCGCCATTGCGCATCTTGGCGGCACCGCGACCGCAATTTTCCCGGCTGGCGGCGCTACCGGCGAACATCTGGTCGCACTACTGGCTGACGAAAATGTCCCCGTGTCTACCGTCGATGCGAAGGACTGGACGCGTCAGAACCTGCACGTCCACGTCGAGTCCAGCGGCGAACAGTATCGTTTTGTTATGCCCGGCGCCACGCTGGACGATGACGAATTTCGCCAGCTTGAAGAACAGGTACTGGAAATTGAATCCGGGGCAATTCTGGTTATCAGCGGCAGCCTTCCGCCCGGCGTTAAGGTCGAGAAACTCACGCAACTGATTTCCGCCGCGCAGAAGCAAGGCATTCGCTGCATTATTGATAGCTCTGGCGACGCGCTCACCGCCGCGCTGGCGCTTGGCGATATCGAACTGGTGAAACCTAACCTGAAAGAATTGAGCGCGTTGGTTAATCGCGATCTGACGCAACCTGATGATGTGCGTAAAGCGGCCCAGGAATTAGTGCAAAGCGGCAAGGCTCGCCGGGTAGTGGTCTCTCTGGGGCCGCAAGGGGCACTGGGCATAGACAGTGAGAATTGCATCCAGGTTGTTCCTCCCCCGGTGAAAAGTCAAAGTACTGTTGGCGCAGGCGACAGTATGGTAGGCGCGATGACGTTAAAACTGGCGCAAGACGCGTCGCTGGAAGAGATGGTGCGCTTCGGTGTGGCGGCAGGCAGCGCTGCTACGCTCAATCAAGGTACGCGTCTGTGTTCTCGTGACGATACCCAAAAAATATACGCCTATCTTTCCGCGCAATAATCGTTTCCCCCTCGCCGAGGGGGAAACCGGAAAATCGGTTAACGGGCGGCGCATCCGCCGCTGCTAAAAACACAGTTGCTCCCAACAAGGTGAACGATGGCCAGTGGCGATATTACCCGTTATGTTATTACCGTAACCTTCCATGAAGATTCCCTGACCGAGATTAACGAACTCAATAATCATCTGACGCGCAGCGGTTTTTTGCTGACATTAACGGACGATGAAGGGAATGTGCATGAGCTCGGCACCAATACGTTTGGCTTTGTTAGCGCTCAGAGCGCTGATGAAATCAAAGCGCTTGTCGCCGGACTTGCGAAAAGCGCGTTAGATAAGGATGTCGACATTACCGTGGCGACCTGGGAGGCGTGGAGTAAAAACGCACAATAAGTGCCATTCCCGCCGCGGCGCGTCCGCGATGTGCGTTAGTTCGTATTTTTTAACCGCATTTTTGCGCTAACCTTATGATCTGGCAGACAACGTGGGGAGAGACATTATGTGGCAAGCTATCAGTCGTCTTTTAAGCGAGCAAGTCGGTGAAGGCGAAATCGAACTGCGTAATGAACTGCCTGGCGGAGAAGTTCATGCCGCATGGCATTTACGTTATGCAGGCCATGATTTTTTCGTGAAGTGCGATGAACGAGAAATGCTTCGCGGTTTTACCGCTGAAGCCGATCAGCTGGAGCTGCTCTCCCGCAGTAAAACCGTTGTTGTGCCTAAGGTATGGGCGGTAGGTTCGGATCGGGATTACAGCTTTTTAGTCATGGACTACCTCTCGCCCCGCCCGCTGGATGCTCATAATGCGTTTATTCTTGGGCAACAGCTGGCGCGTCTGCACCAATGGAGCGATCAACCTCAATTCGGTCTCGATTTTGACAACGCGCTCTCTACCACGCCGCAGCCGAATACCTGGCAACGCCGTTGGTCGACTTTTTTCGCCGAACAGCGCATTGGCTGGCAGCTTGAACTCGCCGCGGAAAAAGGCATTACTTTTGGTAATATTGACGCCATTGTTGAACATGTTCAGCAACGTCTGGCGTCGCATCAACCGCAGCCTTCTCTTTTGCATGGCGATCTATGGTCGGCGAACTGCGCGCTTGGCCCTGACGGCCCCTATATCTTCGATCCAGCCTGCTATTGGGGCGACAGAGAATGCGATCTGGCGATGCTGCCGCTGCATACCGATCAGCCACCGCAGATTTATGATGGCTATCAGTCCGTTTCGCCGCTACCGCTGGATTTTCTCGACAGGCAGCCGATTTACCAGCTCTACACCCTGCTTAATCGGGCAAGGCTGTTTGGCGGTCAGCACCTGGCTACTGCGCAAAAAGCGATGGATCGGCTGCTTGCGGTATAGGTACAGCCCATGCCGGATACGGGCTATCCGGCATTTTTCAGTTTACATGAAGCCTAACAAGGAAAAGAAAAAGTAGCCGAGCACGATAATAATGACCGGCAAAATATAGAGCGGGAAAAACTGTAAAAAGATGGTATGGTGCGGCACCACGATACGTGACTCTATCTGCTCACGCGTTAGCCCTTCCGCGCCTTTTGCTTTTTCCAGAATCAACTGATCTTCCACGCCTTCACGCAAAAAACGTGACTGGCGGCTCATTCTGGCGCCGGAATCCTGCATCGCCAGCCCGACAAAAATCAGAATAAAAATGAGCCAGAAACCGATATTCAGGCTTCCCTGAAAATTCGGCGTCGGCGAGTTGTACCAAAAAACATTCAGAAACGGCGTATTCACGCGCATCATGTCTATCATTACGTGGGTAAAATCCAGCATTACCGCATTTATCCCCTCCTGCTTTTCACTGTGCGCATACATAAATTTAAGGACTGAGATGAGCGTGGAAAGCAGTGCCGGAATAAAAATAACCCACCCAACAACTCTTTTTAGGATTGCAATGCGTCCAGCTTGTTGATACGTCATGAGTTCCCCTTGATAAAGACGCGTCGTTTTGGCCTAAGTCTACCTGTTGATTCCCGTTTTCGCCTGATCTTTAAGGGCGATATACTAAGAACATGGTCATAATGAACGCTTAATTCGTTATTTTTTAATCTCAACAGGAGAGGTTGTGATGTCAACCCCACGTCAAATTCTTGCTGCAATTTTCGATATGGATGGACTACTGATCGATTCCGAACCGCTCTGGGATCGCGCTGAACTGGACGTGATGGCAAGTTTAGGCGTAGATATTACTCGGCGCCATGAGTTACCAGACACGCTTGGGCTACGCATTGATATGGTTGTCGATCTCTGGTTTGCGCAGCAACCGTGGAGCGGCCCCGATCGCCAGGAAGTGACAAACCGTGTCATTGCCCGCGCGATTACGCTTATCGAAGAGACGCGCCCTCTTTTACCGGGTGTGCGCGAGGCCGTGGCGCTGTGTAAAGCGCAGGGGCTATTAGTGGGGCTTGCCTCGGCATCGCCGCTGCATATGCTGGAAAAAGTGCTCACCATGTTTGAGCTGCGCGACAGTTTTGACGCGCTGGCCTCTGCGGAAAAATTGCCCTACAGCAAACCGCATCCGCAGGTCTATCTGGATTGTGCGGCCAAATTAGGCGTTGGTCCATTAACCTGCGTGGCGCTGGAGGATTCGGTGAATGGTCTAATCGCGGCAAAGGCGGCGCGAATGCGCGCCATTGTGGTGCCAGCAGAAGAAAACCAGCATGATCCGCGCTTTGCGCTGGCGAATGTCAAACTTAACTCACTGACAGAGCTGACGGCGGCGCATCTACTCGGTTAAGATGTTTCCGAAACAAAGTCAACGGGCAATTAGCCGCTGAGCCAGACGGCAAGCGGCTTTGACAGAGACAAAGAGTTACAACGTCACCACTTCCGCCTACTGTATAAAAACCCTATACTGTATGAATTGACAGTTTAATGGGTTTTATCATGACGGCGGAAGGACATCTTCTTTTTTCTATAGCCAGCGCGGTTTTCGCCAAGAATGCCGAGTTAACGCCCGTCCTTGCGCACGGCGACTGGTGGCATATTATTCCTTCGGCTATTTTGACCTGTCTGCTGCCGGATATCGACCACCCCAAATCTTTTCTTGGTCAGCGCCTGAAATGGGTATCGAAACCGATCGCCCGCGCGTTCGGTCACCGGGGGTTTACCCATAGTCTGCTGGCGGTCTTTGCCCTACTGGCGACCTTTTATCTCAAGGTTCCGGATACGTGGATTATCCCGGCGGATGCGCTGCAAGGCATGGTACTCGGCTATTTAAGCCATATCGTCGCGGATATGCTCACCCCCGCAGGCGTTCCCTTACTGTGGCCGTGCCGCTGGCGTTTCCGCCTGCCTATTCTGGCGCCGCGCAAGGGCAATCAACTGGAGCGATTTTTATGTATGGCGTTGTTTGCCTGGGCGGTGTGGATGCCGCAGTCCATGCCGGAAAACAACGTCATACGCTGGTCTTCGCAGATGATCACTATCCTGCAAATGCAGTTCAATCGTTTTATAAATCACCAGATTGATTAGTAAACCAACGCCAAAGTCATTTTTGGTATAAACCATTCCATTTGAATATAAGAGCCAGCTCACAGTTCTGCTAATCTTGCGCGAACAGAATCGCTAAAACACAGCGCTTCATAATAAAAAAATCAGGAGAACGGGGATGAATTTTCCATTAATTGCGAACATTGCGGTGTTCGTCATTCTGCTGTTTGTACTGGCGCAGGCCCGTCATAAACAGTGGAGTCTGGCTAAAAAAGTGCTTGTCGGCCTTGTGATGGGCGTGGTCTTTGGTCTGGCCCTGCACACCATTTATGGCGCTGACAGTCAGGTGTTAAAAGACTCCATTCAGTGGTTCAATATTGTCGGCAACGGCTATGTGCAATTGCTACAAATGATTGTGATGCCGCTGGTATTCGCCTCTATTTTAAGCGCCGTGGCACGACTGCATAACGCCTCTCAATTGGGGAAAATCAGTTTTCTGACTATCGGCACGCTGCTGTTTACTACCCTTATCGCAGCGCTGGTGGGCGTGCTGGTCACCAATCTGTTCGGACTGACGGCGGAAGGTCTGGTTCAGGGCGGCGCGGAAACCGCGCGTCTGAATGCCATTGAGACGAGCTATGTCGGCAAAGTGGCCGATCTCAGCGTGCCGCAACTGGTGCTGTCTTTTGTACCGAAAAATCCGTTTGCGGATCTGACTGGCGCAAATCCTACGTCTATTATCAGCGTGGTGATTTTCGCCGCCTTCCTGGGCGTGGCCGCGCTTAAACTGCTGAAAGATGATGCGCCAAAAGGCGAGCGTGTGCTTGTTGCTATCGATACCCTGCAAAGCTGGGTAATGAAGCTGGTGCGTCTGGTGATGCAACTTACGCCTTACGGCGTACTGGCGCTGATGACGAAAGTGGTTGCCGGCTCTAATCTGCAGGACATCATTAAGCTTGGAAGCTTCGTGGTAGCGTCATATCTTGGTCTGGCGATAATGTTTGTGGTTCACGGCATACTATTGGGCGTGAACGGGATTAGCCCGCTGAAATATTTCCGCAAGGTGTGGCCGGTGCTGACATTTGCCTTTACCAGCCGCTCCAGCGCCGCCTCCATTCCACTTAATGTCGAAGCGCAAACCCGCCGCCTGGGCGTGCCGGAGTCCATCGCCAGCTTTGCTGCCTCTTTTGGCGCGACCATCGGCCAAAACGGTTGTGCCGGTCTTTATCCTGCGATGTTGGCGGTAATGGTTGCGCCGACGGTCGGCATCAACCCCTTAGACCCCGTATGGATAGCCACGCTGGTGGGTATCGTTACCGTAAGTTCGGCGGGTGTTGCCGGCGTTGGCGGCGGCGCGACCTTCGCCGCGCTGATTGTGCTGCCTGCCATGGGCTTACCGGTCACGCTGGTCGCGCTGTTAATCTCCGTCGAACCGTTGATTGATATGGGCCGTACCGCACTGAACGTGAGTGGCTCAATGACCGCGGGTACGCTGACCAGCCAGTGGCTGAAGCAGACCGATAAAACCATTCTCGATAGCGAAGAAGACGCCGAACTGGCGCATCGATAATACATTATCGGGAGTTCATATCGTCTGAGACACGACGATCAGCAACTCAAAATGTCTGTCACTAAAAACGCCGGTCTCCAGTACCGGCGTTTTGTTTTTTACTTAGTCAGCGATTTCGTTCTCCTGGCGAACCTGATTCGCCCAACGCTGCGCCGATTCTGGCACGCTAAAGGCAGGCGACCGTTGAAATGACTCCCCCGTCAGAACAAAGGCAACATATTTACCGCGCAGTATCCAGACGTCGCGAAACGTATCCATTTTTATCGCATGTTCCGGCGGCGCTGGTTCAACACGCGGAATATAGCTAATAATCTGGCGATTTTGCTGGCGAAGAGGTTTCATCATTAATGCTTCACTAAAAGAGGCTAAGAGCCTATCCCATTAGGGCTATTTTACTTGCCATTTTGGTCCTGGGCAGTGCTCAAAATCCTCACGTACTACGTGTACGCTCCGGTTTTTGCGCGCTGTCCGTGTCCAAACTGGCTGCGCCAATAACGCCTACTGGGATAGGCTCTAAGGCTAAAAATCAGAAAAACACTATTTTAGCCGATCTTCGCCCCCGACGTCCTGTTCCGCGCGTGCGATTTCCCCGTTGTACCCTGTCTGCCGTTCCGCTCTCCCCCGGCATAATTGCTGAAATGTTCTATAGTTAGAGTGATTTTGACTACTACCACGCCCATTTCAGTGATGAAAGCAGGAGACGAGTTCAATGTCGCATAATGAAAAATCCCCCCATCAGTCCCCCGTGCATGATACCCGTGAATCACAGCCCGGCCTGGACTCCCTGGCACCGTCAGACGGTTCACATCGCCCCACGCCAGAACCGACGCCGCCGGGCGCGCAACCAACGGCCCCCGGCAGCTTAAAAGCGCCCGAGACCGCGAATGATAAGCTCACCGCCCTCGACGCCTTTCGTAAAGGCAGCGAAAATTATGCGCTGACCACCAATCAGGGCGTGCGCATCGCCGACGATCAAAATTCTCTTCGCGCCGGCAGCCGTGGCCCTACGCTGTTGGAAGATTTTATCCTGCGCGAGAAAATTACCCACTTTGACCATGAGCGTATCCCGGAGAGGATCGTTCACGCCCGCGGATCTGCAGCGCACGGCTATTTCCAGCCATATAAAGACCTGAGCGACATCACGAAAGCCGCGTTTCTGTGCGATCCACAGAAAATTACCCCGGTCTTTGTTCGCTTTTCGACAGTACAGGGCGGCGCGGGGTCTGCTGATACCGTACGTGATATCCGCGGTTTTGCGACCAAATTTTATACCGAAGAGGGAATTTTCGATCTCGTCGGTAATAACACGCCGATCTTTTTTATCCAGGATGCGCATAAGTTTCCGGATTTTGTGCACGCCGTTAAGCCCGAACCACATTGGGCTATTCCGCAAGGACAGAGCGCGCACGACACCTTCTGGGACTATGTTTCCTTACAGCCTGAGACGCTGCACAACGTCATGTGGGCAATGTCGGATCGCGGTATTCCACGGAGTTATCGGACGATGGAAGGGTTCGGCATTCACACCTTCCGTCTGATCAATGCACAAGGGAAAGCGACCTTTGTCCGTTTCCACTGGAAACCGTTGGCAGGTAAAGCCTCGCTGGTGTGGGATGAGTCACAAAAACTGACCGGTCGCGATCCGGATTTTCACCGCAGGGATCTGTGGGAGGCCATCGAAGCGGGCGATTTCCCGGAATACGAGCTGGGCCTACAACTCATTGCCGAAGAGGATGAATTTAAATTCGATTTTGATCTGCTCGATCCGACCAAACTGATTCCGGAAGAGCTGGTGCCAGTACAACGCGTCGGCAAAATGGTGTTAAACCGTAATCCGGATAACTTTTTCGCTGAAAACGAACAGGCGGCATTTCATCCAGGGCATATTGTTCCCGGCATTGATTTTACCAACGATCCGCTGTTACAGGGGCGTCTGTTCTCTTATACCGACACGCAAATCAGTCGTCTGGGCGGGCCAAACTTCCACGAAATTCCGATTAACCGCCCTACCTGCCCCTACCATAACTTCCAGCGTGACGGTATGCACCGGATGGATATCGACACCAATCCGGCGAACTATGAACCAAACTCCATTAATGACAACTGGCCGCGCGAAACGCCGCCAGCGCCAAAACGCGGCGGCTTCGAATCATACCAGGAACGCGTGGATGGCAATAAAATCCGCGAACGCAGCCCCTCTTTCGGTGAATATTACGCGCATCCTCGCCTGTTCTGGCTCAGTCAGACGCCGATAGAACAGCAGCATATTATTGACGCGTTCAGCTTTGAACTGGGTAAAGTCGCCCGCGCGTATATTCGGGAGCGGGTGGTCGATCAGTTAGCGCATATTGATGTCACGCTGGCTGAGGGCGTCGCGCATAATCTCGGTTTTGCACTCACCCATGAGCAAACGCAAATTGCCCCGCCTCCTGATGTCAACGGTCTGAAAAAAGATCCGGCGCTCAGCCTGTATGCGGTGCCGGACGGCGATGTTAAAGGCCGCGTGGTCGCTATCCTGCTGAACGACAAGGTTAACGCCGCCGATCTGCTGACCATTTTGCAGGCTTTAAAAGCTAAAGGCGTCCACGCAAAACTGCTCTATTCACGGATGGGTGAAGTAACGGCTGATGACGGTTCAACATTAACTATTGCGGCAACCTTTGCCGGCGCGCCGTCGCTAACGGTCGATGCGGTAATAGTACCGTGCGGCAATATTGCCGATATCGAGAGTTGCGGCGATGCTCGTTACTACCTTCTGGAAGCCTACAAACATCTGAAGCCCATCGCACTGGCAGGCGACGCCCGACGGTTTAAGGCGCTTTTAAACATTGATAGCCAGGGGGAAGAAGGACTTGTTGAGGCAGATAACGTTGACCACCACTTTATGGACACTCTGCTGACGCTGATGGCGGCACACCGTGTCTGGTCGCGTGCGGGGAAAATTAACGCGATTCCTGCATAAACGGCAAAAAATGCGGCGCATTCTTGCGCCGCAAACTCAGGAGCTAAATATCAAGAAAACTGCCAGGACGATATCCACGTTCCGCAATCGCTGCCTTGAGTGACGCAGACGTCAACACCTCCAGTTCAGTTAAGCGGGGGTAACAATAGGCGCTCTGGCGAATAATGTTGTCCACAAACGCCGGATGACACATCACCTCCAGAGAGGCCTCTCCTCGATGCGCCGAGGCATCCAAAATGCGTAAAAAGCACGCTTCGGTGATCTCCTCGCCGTAAAATTCACTGCTAAATCCTTGAGTGCTGCGCAAATCCGACGGCAGATCGTCGGCGTTCAACACCGTCTGGCGGTCAATACGTAACGCAATCCCGCGCTGCGCCGCAAAGCGGGCGACGATGGGGAAAATTTGCGGGAACATATGCACATGATGGTGACTGTCGAGATGCGTTGGCTCGCGGCCAAATACGTCGATGAAACGCTGATACTGACACGCCAGTTCATGCGCAATTTCATCCAGCGGAAGCGTATCCTCCTCCGCCATTTGCCAGATCCATTTCCCCAACAGGCCATCTCGCGTCAGGCCCGGCATCTCTGACACCGGTTTGCCTAACGTCAAAACAAAATGCATTCCCACCCCAAGCGCAGGCAGCTCGCGGCTAAGCTGCGCCGCATGGTCAATAGCCTCGCCATTGACCAGCGCCGTCGTGGAGGTCACAACGCCGTTGCGATATGCTTCAACAATGCCGTAATTTTGCCCTTTACTCAGGCCAAAATCATCGGCATTCACAATCAACACGCGTTCCATAGCCTACCTCTGTCAGTGGTGCTTACCTTTAAGCGCTTCGATGCAAGCGGCAAAATTAGGCAGCCATTTTTCATGCGCCAGGATGAGCTCACGCGCCAGGACTTCTGCGTCGCGGTCGGAATGCACCAGCGGACTCAGGTTAAGCGCCAGCAGCACATCATTAAAGTTTCCGCTCAGCGCCGCATTGCTGGCCGCGACCTCAAATCCTTTAATAGTGTGGATAAGCCCCAGCACTTTTTCGTCAAAACGGGTGATACGCGGGTGCGGCGTCGCGCCATTGCGTCCCAGAATGCAGGTCATTTCCACCGCCCAGTCCGCCGGGATATTCTCGACATGCCCATGATGTGGAATATTAACGTAATGCTCAGTCTGCTTGTCATTATAAATAGCGTTAATGACTTCACAAGCGGCATCGGAATAATAAGCGCCGCCGCGTTGCTCAAGCTCTTTCGGCTTCACGTTTAGCTCAGGATTTTTGTACAAGTCGAAGAGTTGTTTCTCCACTTTTTGTACGACCTGAGCGCGCGCGCCGCCTTTGTAATATTCGCCCATTTCAATCGCCAGCATCTCTTTTTGCTTGAAGTAATACAACAAATAAGAGCACGGCAGCATGTTCAGCGAGCGAATCAATCCTTCACTAAACGGCAGATCAAAGATATTTTTTACGGTTGACGCTTTCAACTGACCGGACGCCACGCCATCCAGTAATTCTGCGAACCGTGAGGTGCCATTCACCAGCACGTCTTTAATAAAGACCATATGGTTTAGACCAAACAGGTCAATGGAAAGATCGTCATTCTCATTCAGCGCCAGCACGTCATGAATAAACATTTTCATGCCGACAGGAATATTACATACGCCGATGAATTTTTTAAAGTTGGTATGACGATAAACCGCTTCCGTCACCATCCCCGCCGGGTTAGTAAAGTTAATGACCCACGCATTCGGACATAATTCTTCAACATCCTTAATGATGTCAAAAATAACCGGAATGGTACGCAACCCTTTAAATAAACCGCCAGCGCCGTTGGTTTCTTGCCCCAGATAGCCGTGGCTAAGCGGGATACGCTCGTCCAGTTCACGGGCTTTGAGTTGACCAACGCGTAGCTGGGTAGTGACAAAATTAGCGTCTTTGAGCGCTTCCCGGCGATCCAGCGTTTTATACAATTTTAGCGGAACGCCTGCTTTATCAATCATTCGCTGGCAGAGATCATAAATAATGTCCAGCTTCTCTTTCCCGTCTTCAACATCAACCAGCCATAATTCGGTGACAGGTAATTCATGGTAGCGCTTAATAAAGCCTTCAAGTAATTCAGGGGTGTAGCTGCTCCCGCCACCAATAGTGACGACTTTTAATTTCTGGCTCATAATATCTCCCTTCAGTGTATGACACTGATATGTATTACGCTATGCCCGCTCGTAAGAAATAGCGTGACGTTCCCCGCGCTATTGGGGCAAGCGTGAAATGTAACTAATCGAGCAATGTAAACCGTTACTCATTAATTTCCGTCAATCGCTTCCGATAACTATTCGGTGTGAATGAGGTCATCTTCTTAAACGTTTTAATAAACAGACTTGGACTGCTATACCCGGCTTCATAAGCAATATCCGTAACCGAATAGTTGGTCATTTCCAACTGTTTCTTGGCAAAATTAATGCGAATCTCATTAATGATTTGCATCGGCGTTTTGCTGTAATAACGTCGGGTGGCGCGCGTCAGATACTCCTGGGATTTTGCCGACAGGCGCACCATATTTTCCAGCGCATGTTCGCCAAACTGCGTTTTATCATGCATTATCTCCACGGTTGCTTTCAGCCATTGTGGAATATCATCATAAACCTGCTCTTCGCGGTAATGACGTAAGCGGTTTATAATATAAAATGTCACCACTTCAATAAATTCGTCGAGCCCATTACCGCGAAAGTTCAACGACGCAATCACCGTTTCAATATAGGTAAGGAAGGTGCTATTCGCCCTGTATACCTGCGATGCCACAAAACAAAACGGCAGTAACGGAAGATAATGCTGTTCAAAAAAACGTTTACTAATTCCTACGTTCAGAATACGCGTTGCGCCAAACTCATAGAAACTTTGGTGGTTCGACCCCACCGGGATAAAAACAAAATCTCCACGTTCCAGCAGCACACGCTTCCCGTTAATCTCCTGGTAATAACGTCCGGTTAATACCAGGGTAAATTCATAATAGTCGTGCTGATGCAGCCCGGTGACGCTTTCCGTCTTGTTATAGATAAACACATGGAAATTTTTGCCATTGAAGAGCTGCTGCTCATAAACCGTTTTGATTTCCGTTGCGTTAACCTGTAGCTGCATCATCCGCCCCCTGTTATTTCAGTTTCTCATGGAGCTCAATCAACTCAGCGATCAGTTCACGAGCCAGCATTGAGGTCATCAAATGATCCTGAGCGTGAACCAGGACCAGACTGACTTTCATTTTGCCTTCGCCCTGATCGCCTTCGATGAGTTTTGTCTGCACAAGATGCGCTTCATTGAGCGCTATGCGCGACTGGTCCATCATCGCTTTCGCCGCCTCAAAATCGCCTTCTTTCGCTTTTCTGAGCGCGCCATATGCCAGGCTGCGCGCCTGACCAGAATTGATGATAAGCCCCATAACGACTTCTTCGAGTTCCTCAGCCGCTGTCTGGTTATCTACAACATTTTCAAGATCAAACATAGTCTTTCCTCTGATTCAGCCCGGCATGGCATCCCATGCCGGCGCGGAGTTTAGAATTTCAGTGCGTTAGCGATATCTTCTTCGCTTTCTTCCTGCTCGATGGCGTTCTGCGCTTTGTTAGCCACCACCACGAAGGGGAGATAAATCAGGGTAGCGACCGCCAGGTTAAATAGCGCAACCAGCAACGCGGCGACACTGCCGTTGGTGTTAAAGAACGCCCCCAGCCCGGTTGGCATGGTCCACGGCGCAATATTGGTAATCGGCGGAATAATACCCAAATAGTAAGCCACCAGCGTAATCGCCGCCAGAATCGGTTGTACCAGAATAAAGGGGATAAACATCACCGGGTTCATAATAATCGGCAGACCAAACAGGATGGGTTCGTTAATCTGGAAGATACCTGACGGCAGCGCCAGTTTTGCCACCTGGCGATAGTCCGCGCGACGAGATGCGAGGAAGATAGCGATGATCAGACCCAGCGTTGCGCCGCTACCACCGAGGAAGATATAAGAATCCAGCATCGGTTTCGCCCAGATATGGAACGTTTTACCGGCTTCCAGCGCCGCATCGACGGAGCCATACTGCTGGTAAATAGAGATGTTTTCCAGCGCCCAGGGCGTCATGATGCCGCTGTCCAGCGCGGTCAGCGCCAGCGAACCATGAATACCAAAGAACCACAGCAGCGGTACAAAAATGACATATGCCCACCCTACCACGCTACCCAGCGATGCCAGCGGCGTAGAGATAGTGTCCATAATAATCTGATGGAAGTTAGAACCGTAATTAGACAGCGCCCAGGCAATAATCCCCATAATAGAGAGAATAATAAAGCCGGGAATTAATGCTGAGAATGAACGAGACACCGAAGCCGGTACGCTGTCCGGTAGTTTAATCACCCAGTTGCGCCGGACAATAAATGTAAACATCTCCGCGACCACCAGGCCAATAATAATACCGGAGATAATATTCGCGCCGCCCAGCCAGTTTGCGCCTACGGCATAGGCCTCGCCGACACTATACGGCGTTACGGTCATAAATGCCGCCACGGAGAGCAGTCCGGCGGCCAGCGCATCAACCTTGCGCTCTTCCGCCAACGCCATGCCGATAAAAAATGGCGCCATGAGCGACATAATGCCCAATGTGCCGTTATAGACGTTCCCGCCGATGCCTTTCAATCCATTAAGTGTTTCAATGGTTGAGGCATCAAGCCGAATGCCCATGGAATAAAAAAACGACCCCTCCCCAAAGCTCAGGAAAACGTTATTAATTAATACAAACATCGCCCCCGCAAGGGTTAATGGCATTAAACGAATAAAGCCGTTCTTGATTGCATTAACGTGTGGCTGCTTTCCTATTTTTACAGCAAAAGGAAGGAGTACCTTTTCAAGTGAAGCAATGACGTTACTCATAGAAAAATACCCTTAAATACCGCAATAAAATATTGCGGTTAGTGTATGAAATAACTCTTTGACGGGAAAAATTAAAAAATAATTAATTCGCGGCGGCTTTTTTAATTGCCGCTACCGCAGCTTTAAGCACGCCTAAACCATCTACCTTGCCGTACAACATTGAATCAATGACTTCTACCGGTTTACCGGGTAATAAACGCTGAATTTCGGGGAGCATATAAGCAATTTGCGGGCCTAATAACACGACGTCCGCTGCCGGGCCTTTTTCACCGGCCAGGGTTTCAGGGAATGCTTCAATAATAACCGGTACTTCATATTTTTCAGCCTGAGCGCGCATTTTTGATACCAGTAACGATGTTGACATGCCCGCAGAACAAAACAGATAAATGTGTTTCTTTTCCATAAAAACCTTCCTCATGTGCGATTATCTGTCAACCAGATACGCCGCACGCCTCAACCTGCATCCATACTCTGGGCGACTTGCGTAACCGGATTTACTTTTTTAGGTGGCTGAAATGAGTATACGGGATCGGACCGCCGGATGGTATTTCCTTGACCCACTAAATTGTCTCTCATTGACCTGGCGTTATGACCCCCCTCACATTTCGGGCAAATAATTCGCGATAATAAATAAGGTTATTGCAGGCACAAAAAAACCGGCTCGCAGGCCGGTTTCCTTGAATGTTCAGGCAATGTACAGTTGTTACTGCTTCGGCGCCTGTGGGTCAGTGTCGTACTCCGCACAGGTCTGGTAGCCGGAGTTAATCACGTGCCCGGTATCATCCAGCGCAACAAAGTAGGTTTCCGCTTTACCATCACGTTGACCCAGGATGTAGGTCTGACAGGTACCGCGCGCATGAATCATGCTCACTTCAGATGACGGTTTGCCCGCAATCTGCGCAACCTGTGCCCTGCTCATTCCTTTTTTAACATCTTTAACGACAGGCTCAACAAATTGGTCTTTTGTACGATCATACGCCGTACAGCCTGCCAGCATAGTCATTACCGCCGCTGCGCTTAAAATTCCTGCTACGTTCTTGTTCATTTTCCGTCCTCTTGTTTATCAGCGTGTTATGTAAGCCTGGAATACATCAGAATATTTTTCAAGCCGCGACCCGCCACAAAAAGCCTTTCGGAAAATTCTCTAACGCGGCGATATGTTGTTTTAAACACCGCTTAGCCCGCCAAACCTTGTCGTTTCAGCGGCGAAGGGTTAGCTTTAACAGGGTAAAGATTCATTTTTTTAATGTCGAAGGGGGTTAAATGACTCTGCAGCAAGAGATAATCCAGGCGCTTGGCGCGAAACCACATATCAACCCTGAAGAAGAAATTCGCCGCAGCGTGGATTTTCTTAAAGCGTACCTGAAAACCTATCCCTTTTTGAAATCGCTGGTGTTAGGCATTAGCGGCGGGCAGGATTCGACGCTGGCCGGGAAACTCAGCCAGATGGCTATCGCCGAATTGCGGGAAGAGACTGGTGATAATGCGCTGCAGTTTATCGCCGTTCGTCTGCCTTATGGCGTACAGGCCGATGAACAGGATTGCCAGGACGCCATTGCTTTTATTCAGCCGGACAGAGTACTCACCGTCAATATTAAAGGCGCCGTCCTCGCCAGCGAGCAGGCGCTGCGCGAAGCGGGAATTGAGCTGAGCGATTTTGTTCGCGGCAATGAAAAAGCGCGTGAGCGAATGAAAGCGCAATATAGCATCGCCGGTATGACTCACGGCGTCGTGGTGGGCACCGACCATGCGGCGGAAGCGATAACCGGGTTCTTCACCAAATATGGCGATGGCGGTACCGACATTAACCCGCTTCATCGCCTTAACAAACGCCAGGGCAAACAGCTTCTCGCAGAGCTGGGCTGTCCTGAGCATCTGTATAAAAAAGTCCCCACCGCCGATTTGGAAGACGACCGCCCTTCACTACCTGATGAAGCCGCGCTGGGCGTAACGTATGACAATATTGACGATTACCTGGAAGGCAAAACGCTGGACCCCGCCATCGCTAAAACTATCGAAGGCTGGTATGTAAAAACTGAACATAAGCGCCGTTTACCGATTACGGTATTCGACGACTTTTGGAAAAAGTAAGCGTACTTCTACTGTTGCGCCGGATATCGCTCGTCTATCCGGCCTCCTCTCTTCCCAGCCTCTTTTTTAATCACCCATCCGCTGTTATACTGGATGAATAACCAGTTAACGGAGATCACTGTGGTACGGCGTCAATCAGCCCCCCGCCTTGAGTTTGAAGCGGCGGCCATTTACGAATATCCAGAACATTTACGTCCTTTCCTCAGCGAAGCGCCAGCCTTACCGGGCGTCTATATATTTCATAGCGAAAGCGATACGCTGCCGCTTTATATCGGTAAAAGCGTAAATATTCGCAGCCGGGTGCTCTCACATCTGCGAACGCCTGACGAGGCCGCTATGCTGCGACAGGCGCGGCGGATAAGCTGGATCTGCACCGCTGGGGAAATGGGCGCGTTGCTGCTGGAGGCGCGGCTGATCAAAGAACAACAGCCGCTGTTTAACAAGCGGTTACGGCGTAATCGCCAGCTTTGCTCTCTACAGTTGAGCGAACAAAAGATTGAGGTCGTTTCCGCCCGCAGCGTCGATTTTTCCCATGAGCCGAACCTGTTTGGGCTCTTCGCCAACCGTCGGGCGGCGCTGCAAAGCTTACAGAACCTCGCCGATGAACAAAAATTGTGTTATGGCCTGCTGGGGCTTGAACCGGTAAGCCGTGGGCGCGCCTGTTTTCGTTTCGCTCTGAAGCGCTGCGCTGGCGCGTGCTGTGGGCAAGAAACCCCGCAGGCGCATTTTCTTCGTCTGCAGGCCTCGCTGGAACGGTTACGTGTGGTTTGCTGGCCCTGGAAAGGCGCTATCGCGTTAAAAGAGAGCCGCCCGCAAATGACCCAGTTCCATATTATCAACAACTGGTTATGGCTGGGGGCGGTCCCCTCGCTGGATGAGGCCGCCACCCTGGTGCGCACCCCTGCGGGCTTTGATCAGGATGGCTATAAAATTCTCTGTAAGCCACTAATGTCAGGTCAATATGAGATCATTGAACTGCACACCGACTGTCGCCAGTCATAAAGAAAACCGCCGATCCTGTCCACCTCAACGATTGTGTTGTCGACAAGACCGGCGGTCTTAAATTATGCGGAAAGTTATTCTGCCGCAGCAGGCATTTTACCTTCTTGCGCCGGGCGTTCTGTCAGACGCTTCTCAAAATTAGCGTTATATTGCTTTTTCTGCTCCGGCGTCAGAACGTTATAAATTTTATTCTGGGTTTCCATATGCGCCAGCATATTGGCCTTGCGCTGCGCTTCCATTTTCGTAATTTGCGCTTCGGCTTTGGCTTTATCGAAGGTATCGCTGGCAATAATATCATGCATGGCGCGACGCTCTTCCAGCAGCGGACGTTTCATTTGCTCGCGCTGCGCTTTCATAATGTCGCGAATTTGTTGCTTCTGTGCGTCTGTCAGGTTCAGGTTTTTAAACATCATATCGTGATGTGGGCCAAATTTACCTTTATGCTGCATCATTGGCTTCGCATCCGCTGGCGCGGCGGTGGTAGTCTCAGCGGCATGAGCCAGATTCGCAGCACCCATCGCCAGGGTAGAGGCAACAAATAGAGCAGTCAGTTTACGCATATTTCCATCCTTCCTTTCAGTTATTTTTACGGCATATTTAAAACA
This sequence comes from Salmonella sp. NW645, assembly GCF_051703725.1. NCBI lineage: Bacteria > Pseudomonadati > Pseudomonadota > Gammaproteobacteria > Enterobacterales > Enterobacteriaceae > Salmonella > Salmonella sp. NW645. The sequence continues at coordinate 172,256 of NZ_JAMMKR010000004.1, forward strand.
GCGCCGTGTTGTCGTGATTAACTTTAACCGTCTTAGCGTCAATTAGTCATAACAACGGTAAAACAATGAAAGTATAAAAAACACTTTTTCGCCAATTGTGAAGAAAAAAAGAATAAATTGCGCAGAGTTGAAAGATAAATATACAGTAGCATGATATAGCAGAAATTATGCAGAACTATAACGCAGCAACGCTTATTAATAAAGCAATTCTCCAGGAATAATCCGTAATAGCATGAAACTGTGTCCCAAATCATCCCTGTAATCCTAACGTGAGCTTACAGGGACATTTATCAAGGCAGTCTTTCCAGCATTAATCCAGCCCGCAATCCGCAGGCGACAGAGGGATTAGGAAAGAGAACATATTCAATGTCATGCGTCACCGTCACACGCTTATCCCCCTCCTCGGCCAGCAACGTTCCCTTCGCAAAGGCAGTAAAATTCAGCGTTTGCGCATCCATATAAAGCGTGAACTTATCGCTGTGACGCGTGATTTGCGACACCACCCGATAGCGTAGCGGCGGAGAAGACGAGGTTGACGTTTCGACACCGCTCAACAGCGCCGACAACGCCTGCGAGGTTACGCTGAACTGCGTCAGATCGTTTTGCCCAAACGGCAACGCCTTTCCCAACTCCAGCGTACAGGAAAGCGCGCCGAAATGTTCAGAGCTAAAGTGCGTAAACGTACCGCCGGGCGCCTGATGAAATACCAACGCCTCCAGTCCTGCCGCGCCCAGCCATGCCAGAAAATCTGTCTCCCACGGGCGGTCGCGCTGCGGCAATACGCCAAAACGCAAATGATGCGAGCCACGAATGGCGGTATGCAGATCCAGATGCCAGCGTACCCGCGCCTGACCAGAGGAAAAGAAGGTCTCCAGACTTAGCTCCAGCTCACGCGCCCGCCGCGTTTCATCGCTTTCGGCAAAGGACTGCCAACGCCCGCCAAACATACGGTTCATATCGCTGTGACAATAGCGTATTCCCGCCGCCAGCGCCTGCGGATTGCCGAGTACCACCAGCACTCGCCACGTTAACATCAAGCTGCCTGAAAACAGCGCCGACAGCAGCTTATCCAGCATCTCGACCGGCGCGGTTTCATTGCCGTGTATCCCCGCAGAAAGAATTAACGCGCGGTCGACCGGCGCATCGGGCGTGAGTTCAAGCAGACCATGGCCTAACCAGCGCCAGCGAAAACCCGCGCCCTTCCCCTGCGTCACCCGTGGTGTCGTGCCGCTTAGCGTCAACGCCAGAAAGTTATCCATCAGCCGCCCCCGTTTGCTGGAAAGGATAAACCGACCCCAAATCCAGCAGACGCGTTAACACATCCAGCGCCTCCCGGCCTTCTCGCAATAATAACGGATCGGCCAGATCGGCGGCGGTCAGGCGATCGCGATAATAACGATCCGCCCACGCGTTAAGGGCCGTAAACAGAGCGTCATTCATCATTACCGCTGGATTCACCGCCCGTCGTTCTTCTTCTGTTAACACCACGCGTAATCGCAGACAGGCCGGGCCGCCGCCGTTGGCCATACTTTCTCGCAAATCAAACACCTGCATCGCGCTGATGGGGTTATCCTCCGCCACCAGCTTATTCAGATAGCGCCAGACGCCGACATGGTCCTGACATTCCCGCGGCAACACTAACAGCATTGAGCCGTCGTCACGGCTTAACAACTGACTATTAAACAGGTAGGTCGCCACAGCATCTGATACAGAAACCTCACCGGCGGGCACCTCTATCGCCATAAAACCGTCAACGCACGTACTCAACTGATTAATGAGCACTTTCTGCCGGGCAAACGCCGCTTCGTGACAAAACAATACCTGTCGATTCGAGACGGCAATGACATCATTATGGAATACGCCTTGATCGATGACCTCCGGGTTTTGCTGAGCGAAGATAACCTGTTGCGGATTCACCTGATTAAGACGAGCCACGGCCTCGCTGGCTTCGCGGCTCTGGCGCGCCGGATAACGAGCGGGTCGTATTTCATTCTCCTCTTCGCGCCCATAGACAAAAAGCTGCACGCCTGCCGAACCATACTCGCCGCCAAGACGGTTATGATTCGCCGCGCCTTCATCTCCCAATAATGCGACCTGCGGTAACGCGCTATGCACTGAAAACTGACTTTCATCGCGAAATATGGCGCGTAGCAGCGCTTCGGTAACAGGTGCCTCCAGAGCGCGATGAAATTTATTGTTTAAATTCGCCACCGTCAGGTGAACTTTCCCGTCCAGCGCGTCTGCCGATGGGCAAACCGTCGCCGCATTCGCAACCCACATTGGCGACGCGGAACTCACGCTGGAAAGCCAGCGTGGCGCCTGACGCGCAACCTTATCCAGAATCTGCTCATCGCTACCCGTGAAGCCGAGCTGACGCAACGCCGGAATAAAAGGCCGCTCATGCGGCGGGATCACCGCCTGGGGAAAGCCGGCATCCGCCAAAGCCTTCATCTTTAGCAGCCCCTGCTTTACCGCCAGACGAGGATTCGACACCTGAAAACGGTGGCGGGTCGATGCCTCATTGCCGAAGGATAGCCCGGCATAATGGTGCGTAAGCCCCACCAGCCCGTCAAAATTAACTTCATGCGCCGTCATACCGCCTCCCTGCGAGAAAAGTCGAGGCCGGGGCTTAATGTCGCAGGCAACGTCAGTTCGGGAGATTCCAGACTGGCCATCGGCCAGGCGCAATAATCGGCGGCATACCAGGCGCTGGGCCGATGGTTGCCAGACGCGCCGACACCACCAAACGGCGCAGTACTCGCTGCCCCGGTGAGCGGTTTATTCCAGTTAACGATCCCTGCCCGCGCCTCCAGCAAGAGCTGTTCGAACTGCGCGCGATCCGTCGACACCAGCCCACACGACAGACCAAAACGGGTATTATTCGCCAGACGAATCGCCTCATCGAAATGCGCATAACGCCAGACGCTCAGCAGCGGACCAAACACCTCTTCATCCGGCACATCCGCGACGCCCGTCAGCTCAATGATGCCAGGCGTCAGCAGAGAGGTTCCCTCTTTGACCTTCCGCGGCGCCAGTAGCGTGCGACCGCCTAATGCCTCTCGTTGACGCCAGGCCTCCATCACATGCTGTGCCGCCTGCGCTGAAATCAGTCCGCCGATAAACGGCTGCGGATCATCGTCCCATCTGCCGGGCTGCAGACGTCCGGCGACGTCAACCAGCCGCGCCAGAAATGCATCTCCCTGCGCACCCTGTTTTACCAGAAGGCGTCGCGCGCAGGTACAGCGCTGTCCGGCGGTAATAAACGCCGATTGCAGCGTCAGATGTACCGCCGCATCTATATTTGCCACAACCTCAATAATGAGCGGGTTGTTTCCGCCCATTTCAAGAGCCAGGATTTTTTCCGGCTGGCCGGATAGCTGGCGATGAAGCTGATATCCGGTACTGGCGCTGCCGGTAAACAGCAGTCCGTCGAGATCGTCGAGCGAACTCAGCGCTTGTCCGGTCTCCCGGCCGCCCTGCACCAGATTAAGAACGCCTGCCGGTAGCCCCGCCTGTTCCCAGAGTTTTATTACCGTTTCCCCGGTCCATGGCGTTAGCTCGCTAGGTTTGAAAATCAGCGTATTGCCTGCCAGCAACGCGGGCACAATATGGCCATTCGGTAAATGGCCGGGAAAGTTATAAGGGCCGAATACCGCCAGCACACCGTGAGGACGATGGCGCAACGTCGCGGCGCCATCGACAAGTTCGCTTTTTTGTTCGCCTGTTCTGGCATGGTAAGCCTTAATCGAGATGGCAATCTTATTGATCATCGCCGTCACTTCGGTTGCCGCCTCCCAGCGCGGTTTACCGGTTTCACGCGCGATGACCTCCGTGAGCTCGGCTTTATGCGCCTCCAGCAGGGCGGCAAATTTCTCTACGATAGCCTGTCGTGCCGCAAAAGGCTCTCTGGCCCAACGAGGAAACGCCGCGCGCGCCGCCTGACAGGCCTCGGCGACCTGTGCCGCATTAGCGTCATTCCCCTGCCAAAGTATCTCCGCGCTCACCGGGTTCGTTTTGCGGCGGCGTTCGCCCTGACCGGTTATCCAGTCGCCGTTTATCCATAGCGTCATACGGTTTTCTCCTCAGCGCAAAGGCGTACCAGCCGAACGTGGTCGCCCGCGCGACATTTCAGCGCATCCAACTGCGCGGCGGTAAGTACAAGTCGTGAAGTCTGCGGATCGGCACGCACCAGCGCGGCCCGAAAGTGGTGATAGTTTTCATTGGCGACCAGACATGCCGGATAGTCGCCAGGCGCGGGTTGCCCTTCCGCGACTTCCACCAGTCGGCTTTTACGAATGGCCCGCACGCGGTCAATATCACACTCCAGCGTCGGCCCGCCGTCGAAGATGTCGATATAGTGGCGATAGCGAAAGCCTTCCTTTTCCAGCACCGCGCGGGCTGGCGCCGTTTGCGGGTGGACTTCGCCAATTACGGCCTGTGCCTCTTCAGATAAGAAGTGGGTATAAATAGGATGTTTGGGCATCAGCTCGGCGATAAACGCTTTTTGCCCGGTACCGCATAAAAAATCCGCCCGGCTGAAATCCATAGAAAAAAAGCGTTTGCCGAGACTTTGCCAGAAGGGAGAATAACCGTGCTCGTCAATGACGCCGCGCATTTCCGCCACCACTTTCTCATTGAATTTATCGCGAAACGCGGCCATAAACATAAAGCGCGATTTTGACAACAGGTAGCCGTTACCCTCTTTACGCCATTCGGGATCGAGAAACAGCGTGCAAAGCTCACTGCTGCCGGTATGATCATTACTCAGGAATAATGTTGGCAACGCGTTATATACATTCAGCTCTTTGGAGGCATGAACCAGCGTACCGACACGATAGTTATACCAGGGATCGTTAAGACCGACCGCGACCTCAATGGCGCAGATCCCGCCGACCTCACCCGTTTCACTGTCCTCGAGAACGAATACATACCCTTGTTCGCCTTTTGGCAGCTCGTCGGACCAGGTTTTTAGCGCGCGTTCAATGCGGGCCGCCAGCGTCGCTTCATTTGCCGGTAGCGAGGTTAAGCCGCCGCCCGTTTTGCCTGCAAGCTGCATCAGCGCGGCGATATCCGCATGTTCGACAGGACGAATCACCCGCATGATGCGCCTCCCGTCTGAAGGCGTTCGCACGCCAGGGCAAAACGATCAAGCCCGGTGGCTATCTCCTCGTCGCTCACATTTAACGCTGGCGCAAAACGCACCACGTCGCCGCCGGCGATGAGCACCATCACGCCGGCTTTTGCCGCTTCCTGAGCGATGAGTTTGGCTTTTCCGGCAAACTCCGTCTGTAGCACACAGCCAAGCAGTAGCCCCAGCCCGCGAATTTCACTGAACATGCCAAAACGTACATTAATGGTATTTAGACGTTCAATAAACGCATCGTGGCGCTGTCTGACGCCGTTTTGCATCTCCGGCGTATTGATGATATCCAGAACTTTTCCGGCAACTGCCGTTGCCAGCGGATTACCGCCGTAGGTGGTGCCATGCGTGCCTGGCGTCATGACGCTGGCATAGTCTTGCGTGGTCAGCATCGCGCCGATCGGGAAGCCGCCGCCCAGCGCTTTAGCGGTCGTCAGGATATCGGGCGTAACGCCATAATGCATATATGCATACAGTTCGCCGGTACGTCCGACGCCCGTCTGCACCTCATCAAAAATCAGTAACGCCTGATGCCGGTCGCACAATTCACGCAGCCCCTGCAAAAAAGCTTTCGTGGCGGGGATCACGCCGCCCTCGCCCTGCACAGGCTCTACGATCACGGCGCAGGTATTGTCATCAATTAGCGCGCTGGCGGAGTTCAGATCGTTATAGGCTGCATGACGAATATCCGGCGGCAGCGGCGCAAAGTCCTGTGAATAGGTGGGTTGACCGCCAGCGCTGACGGTAAAGAGCGTGCGGCCATGGAACGCGTTTTTAAAGGCCACAATGCCGCTTTTATGATTGCCGACACGATCGTGGGCATATTTGCGCGCCAGTTTTAATGCTGCTTCATTTGCTTCAGCGCCTGAATTACAAAAGAAAACGCGTTCGGCGAAGGTCGCGTCGATCAGTTTTTTCGCCAGTCTCAGCGCCGGTTCATTGGTGTAACCGTTCCCGGTATGCCAGAAGCGATTCGCCTGTTCATTTAACGCCTCGCGCAGCGCCGGATGCGCATGTCCCAAAGCGTTGACCGCGATCCCGCCAGCAAAATCAATGTACTCTTTCCCCTGCTGATCCCACAGGCGTGAGCCTTCTCCGCGTACAGGAATAAAAGGCGCGGGAACGTATACTGGCACCATCCATTCATCAAAGTTTTCACGCGTAACTGACAGAGACATAGCGACCTCTTTTGGTAAAAATAAAGTTATTTATATGTTAATTAATATGAGTGTTTGCGCTGTAAATGTAGATTGCAGCATTCGTGCCAGCCAGCGTTAACATTGCATAAACAGAAGTGATAAACGGTAAATCAATGGGTTACAGCGTAGCGATATTCACTTTTACTGCATGAAAAGTGAATATTTCCGCATAATCGGTGGCTAAAAAGAGGAAAAAGCGAAATATTATTCAGTTGCCAAATATAATTCTGGAATTGTGATCTTATACGAAATTTACTGGAAATTACCGCCCCGTTCTGGCGCATCTGCACGCAAACCGTGCCATTTTCGCGCTATAGAAAACACCATACGCTTCCATTGGCCGAATCTGACGATGAGTGGCAGTCACCCGGTAAAATTTCTGTTACCATCCCAACACGATTCACCTTGCAAAGTGGCAGTGACTATGAAATTTGTCTCTTTTAATATCAACGGCCTGCGCGCCCGTCCCCATCAGCTTGAAGCGATTGTCGAAAAACACCAGCCCGATGTGATCGGTCTACAGGAGACAAAAGTCCACGACGAAATGTTCCCGCTCGAAGAGGTCGCGAAGCTGGGCTATAACGTTTTCTATCATGGACAAAAAGGCCATTACGGCGTCGCGCTGCTAACAAAAGCCACGCCCATTTCCGTCAGACGCGGTTTCCCGGATGATGGCGAAGAGGCGCAACGCCGCATTATCATGGCGGAAATCCCCTCGCCGCTGGGTAATATCACCGTCATTAACGGCTATTTCCCGCAGGGGGAAAGCCGGGATCATCCGTTGAAGTTCCCCGCGAAAGCGCAGTTTTATCAGAACTTGCAAAACTATCTTGAAACGGAACTCAAGTGTGATAATCCGGTATTAATTATGGGCGACATGAATATCAGCCCGACCGATCTGGATATTGGCATCGGCGAAGAGAACCGCAAACGCTGGCTGCGTACCGGTAAATGCTCCTTCCTGCCGGAGGAGCGTGAATGGATGTCACGGTTACTGAAGTGGGGATTAGTGGACACGTTCCGTCAGGCGAATCCGCAAACAATGGATAAATTTTCGTGGTTTGATTACCGCTCAAAAGGTTTCGTGGATAATCGCGGGCTGCGCATCGACCTCTTGCTGGCAAGCGCTCCGCTGGCCGAACGTTGCGCAGAAACCGGTATAGACTACGACATTCGCAGTATGGAAAAACCCTCCGACCATGCGCCGGTCTGGGCGACGTTTCGTGTTTGATTCCGCTTTCTGATTAACCGTAAGTCCGGGATAGCGCGACGCTTCCCGGCAGGAATAACGACCTTAACGACAATGATAAAAAAACTCGATGTTGTTGCCGCCATCATTGAACGCGACGGCAAAATTCTGCTGGCCCAGCGCCCAGATCATGCGGATCAAGCCGGTTTATGGGAGTTTGCCGGCGGTAAAGTCGAACCCGGCGAAACCCAGCCGCAGGCGCTTATCCGCGAGCTACGCGAAGAGTTAGGGATTGACGCCACGCCCGGCGTCTATATCGCCAGCCATCAACGCGACGTGTCTGGCCGACGAATACATTTGCACGCCTGGCATGTGCCTGCGTTTAACGGTCTGATACGTGCGCTGGAACATCAGGCATTAGCCTGGTGTACGCCGGAAGAGGCGCTGGAGTACCCCCTCGCCCCGGCGGATATTCCGCTATTGCAGGCGTTTATGGCTTTACGCGACGCCAGACTAACGGATTCGTGCTGATGGTTTTTTCGTCACGCTGGCACTGGAGCACGACGCCTTCCACTTTTATTACCGCGCCTTCGGAGTAATTCTGATCCTGGTAAACGCAGCACTGAATGCAGGGCTGGGACGACTGACCGCGCGTGCTGAAAACTTCCGGCGGGACATTCACCTGAATATCAGGACGACTGTTCTGGTTTGCCAGCCCGACCATTGGCATTATCGCCATCACGGCGACCACGAGGCTTCGGCGCATAGAATTTCCTTATTTTTCTAAGTATATTCTCAGTATAACGGTAAGCCGCCGTGAAAACTTTAATCCTCTTTTGTCATCGCTTTTAGTTATGACCCTCGCCCCGTTATGAATTTACTTAGCAGCGTCATTTTTTTCTTGCTTACCGTCACATTGCTGATGGTATAGTCGAAAACTGCAAATACATATTCTGATAAAACGCAAATACAACCACATTAATATATAAGAGGTTTTTATATCTATGGATCAGACATGTTCTCTGGAATCGTTCCTCAACCATGTACAAAAGCGCGACCCGCATCAAACCGAGTTCGCGCAAGCCGTCCGTGAAGTCATGACCACCCTGTGGCCGTTTCTTGAACAAAACCCCCGTTACCGCCACATGTCTTTACTGGAACGTTTGGTTGAACCAGAGCGCGTAATTCAGTTTCGCGTAGTGTGGCTGGACGACAAAAACCAGGTGCAGGTAAATCGCGCCTGGCGCGTGCAGTTCAACTCTGCTATCGGCCCCTATAAAGGCGGTATGCGCTTCCATCCTTCGGTAAACCTTTCCATCCTTAAGTTCCTCGGCTTTGAGCAAACCTTTAAAAATGCCCTCACCACGTTGCCGATGGGCGGCGGTAAAGGCGGCAGCGATTTTGATCCGAAAGGGAAAAGCGAAGGCGAAGTGATGCGTTTCTGCCAGGCGCTGATGACTGAACTGTATCGCCATTTAGGGCCGGATACCGACGTGCCTGCCGGGGATATCGGCGTGGGCGGGCGCGAAGTGGGCTTTATGGCGGGAATGATGCGCAAGCTTTCCAATAACAGCGCCTGCGTCTTCACCGGCAAAGGGCTTTCCTTCGGCGGCAGTCTGATTCGCCCGGAGGCAACGGGTTATGGCCTGGTCTACTTCACCGAAGCGATGCTTAAACGTCATGGTCTCGGTTTCGAAGGGATGCGCGTCGCCGTGTCCGGCTCCGGCAACGTAGCGCAATACGCCATTGAGAAAGCGATGGCCTTTGGCGCGCGCGTGGTTACCGCGTCGGATTCGAGCGGGACGGTGGTCGATGAAAGTGGCTTCACGCCAGAGAAGCTGGCGCGTCTGTGTGAAATTAAAGCCAGCCGTGACGGTCGCGTCGCTGACTACGCCCGTGAGTTTGGCTTAACCTATCTGGAAGGCCAGCAGCCCTGGAGCGTACCGGTGGATATCGCCCTGCCATGCGCGACGCAGAACGAACTGGACGTTGACGCCGCGCGTGTACTGATTGCCAATGGCGTAAAAGCCGTGGCGGAAGGGGCAAATATGCCAACCACGATTGAAGCGACCGATCTCTTCCTTGAGGCGGGCGTACTGTTTGCGCCGGGTAAAGCCGCCAACGCGGGCGGCGTGGCGACATCAGGTCTGGAAATGGCGCAGAACGCCGCGCGGTTGAGCTGGAAAGCCGAGAAAGTGGACGCCCGTCTGCATCACATTATGCTGGATATCCACCACGCCTGTGTCGAGTACGGCGGCGATAATAAGCATACCAACTACGTTCAGGGCGCCAACATCGCCGGTTTCGTGAAAGTCGCCGACGCCATGCTGGCGCAGGGCGTCATTTAATCCCGTCGTCAGGCCAGATGGCTTTACGCTTATTCGGTCTGACGGCCTGTCTCCTCAGCAGGCGGGCTTTTTTTGCCCGCTCGCTTATGCGGCGCGCTCTTTTTCTTGTCTCCACCGCCTGGCGCGACTATCCCTCTGAAGCGCTTCACCGGCGTGCGCTTAGCCTGATCGATCAGCTGATATAACGTGCCGACCAGCGGTTGCATGAAATCCTGGTAACGGCACTGCTTTTCGCTGATTTGCGTCAAAACAGATTCCCAGTGCGCGGTCATATCTGGACGGGCCGCCATTTCCGGCAGCGAATGTATTAACGCTTTGCCAGCATCGGTAGAATGAATGTAGCGCCCTTTTTTGGTCAGAAAGCTACGTTTGAACAGCAGCTCGATAATCCCGGCGCGCGTGGCTTCCGTCCCCAGCCCATCGGTCGCGCGCAGGATCTTTTTCAGATCTTTATCCTGCACGAAGCGGGCAATTCCGGTCATCGCGGAAAGCAATGTCGCATCGGTGAAATGACGCGGCGGCTGGGTTTGGCGCTCGACCACTTCCCCCTTTTCACACAGCAACTCATCACCTTTGGCGACAACCGGCAGCGGCGTACCGTCGTTTTCCTCGTCGCGCTCTTTACTGCCCAGTAACGTCCGCCAACCGGCCTCCGCCAGAAAACGCGCTTTGGCGACAAATTTTCCTTTGGCGATTTCCAGTTCAATAACGCATTTACGAAACACCGCGTCCGGGCAGAACTGCATCAGATACTGACGCGCAATCAGGGTGTACACTTTCGCTTCGTTTTCCGTCAGATGGACAGAAGAACTGCGCGCCGTCGGGATAATCGCGTGGTGCGCATCCACTTTTTTGTCATCCCAGCAGCGATTGCGCGTATCAGGATTAACCACAGGCTGCGGCAGTAAATCCGGGGCGTGGACGCTAATCGCGTTCATGACCGCCTGCCGTCCGGCAAAGTGTTCTTCCGGCAGATAACGGCAGTCGGAACGCGGATAGGTAATCAGTTTGTGGGTTTCATATAGCTTCTGACAAATATCAAGCACGTTTTGCGCGCTCAGGCCAAAACGTTTAGCGGCTTCAATCTGTAGCGTCGAGAGCGAAAACGGCAGCGGCGCGGATTCTGATTCCCGTTTATCATTATAACTGGTTACCAGCGCGGGCTGACCGTTGATTCGGTTCACTACATGCTCCGCCAGCGGACGATGCAGCAAGCGCACCTCTTCATCCTGATAAGGTTCGCACGCCTCGCTCGGCTGCCAGATAGCGGTAAAACGCTCGTCGGCAGGCGTAACGATGTGCGCCTTTACTTCAAAGAAGTCTTTGGCGACGAAGTTCTCAATCTCTTCGTCTCGCCGCACCACCAGCCCCAGTACCGGCGTCTGCACGCGTCCCACGGATAACACGCCCTGATAGCCGGCATTCCGGCCCAGGATCGTGTAAGCGCGGGTCATATTAATGCCATACAGCCAGTCCGCTCGCGCTCGCGCCAGCGCGGAGACGCACAGCGGCACGAAGTCGCTGTTCGCCCGCAGCCTGTCGATAGCACGCTCGACCGCCTGCGGGTTAAGGTCGTTTATCAGACAACGCCGCACCTGCTGGCGCTTTTCGGCAGGAAGCTGGAGATAATCCAGCACTTCATCAACCAGAAGCTGCCCTTCGCGATCCGGGTCGCCGGCGTGAATAATTTCACCGGCTTGATGCAAAAAGCGCTTAATCACATTGAGCTGTTTGGTGACGGAAGGACGAGGCTGAAGCTGCCATTTTTCCGGCACGATAGGCAGGTCAGCCAGATTCCAGCGCGCATAACGGCTGTCATACGCATCCGGCTGCGCCTGTTCCAGCAAATGACCAATACACCAGGTGACGACCTGCCCGTTTCCGCACTCAATAAAACCATCGCCTTTACGGTGCGGTTTTGGCAGCACATCCGCAATGGCGCGCCCCAGACTCGGTTTTTCGGCAATAAACAACCGCATCAGGTTAACGAATCTCAACCATAGCGCGACCGCCGCGGGCCTCGACCAGTTCGCCAATCGCGGTCAGATCGATACCAAATTCCGCCGCGGTGGCTTTAACATCGTCTTCGGCGTCCGGCGTTACCGCCAACAACAGACCGCCTGACGTTTGCGGATCGCACAGCAGGCTACGAACTTCACGCGACATGTCGCCCATCAAATGACCATAGCTGGCGAAGTTGCGCTCTGTGCCGCCCGGTACGGCGCCCAGAGCAATATACTCTTCCACGCCCGGCAGTTTAGGGATGTCCTGATAGCAAAGCAGCGCCTGCACGCCTGCGCCCTGGCACATCTCGCTCAGGTGCCCCAGCAGGCCAAAACCGGTAACGTCAGTCATAGCTTTTACGCCGTCGATATTGGCAAACGCCGCGCCAGCAATGTTCATCCGACACATGACTTCCGTCGCCAGCCCCTGATGTTCAGGCTTAAGCAGCGATTTTTTCTCGGCGGTGGTCAACACGCCAATCCCCAACGGTTTGGTCAGAAAGAGTTTGCATCCCGCCTGCGCGGTACTGTTTTTCTTCACCCGTTCGGTCGGCACTACGCCTGTGACCGCGAGACCAAAGATCGGCTCCGGGGCGTCAATAGAGTGTCCGCCCGCCAGCGCGATACCGGCCTGACGGCAGGCAAAACGCCCCCCCTCGGTCACTTCACGCGCAATATCGGGCGACAGGGTATTAATCGGCCAGCCAAGGATCGCGATCGCCATAATCGGTTTGCCGCCCATCGCAAAAATATCGCTGATGGCGTTTGTTGCCGCAATGCGGCCAAAATCAAACGGGTTGTCGACTATCGGCATAAAGAAGTCGGTGGTGCTGATAATACTGGTGCCATTACCCAGATCGTAAACCGCCGCATCATCGCGGGTTTCATTACCCACCAGCAGGTTCGGGTCGACGAACTTCGCCTGCTCGCTATGCAGGATAGTCTCCAGCACTTTAGGGGAAATTTTACAACCGCAACCAGCGCCGTGGCTGTATTGCGTTAAACGAATGGCTTGCTCGCTCATGGACATCTCCTGTCATTGCATTCGCGCTATGGTAGCGCTCATTCCCTGATGTGGTAAGTATCACTGTCTGAATTACCGCGCCTTTGCTCAGAATCCAGACAGTTTTATCCCTCAGCGTCAGAAATAACGCACAAACGGCGTGGGGTCGGGGGTACTGATCGTCGTTGACGCTTTGAGCTGCGGCGTGCCGAGATAGAGAAAACCAACAATTTTATCCTGCGGGCGGCACTCAAAGGCTTCCCGCACGATAGCGCTCTCCGTTAATGCGCCGCTACGCCAGATACCATTAAACCCTTGCGCAATCGCCGCCATTTGCATCGCCATCACCGCGCATCCGGCAGACATCTCCTGCTCCCACACTGGAACCTTATGGTTTTCTTCGCATTTCGCCACCACGGTAATGATCAGCGGCGCGCGAAACGGCGCATTACGCGCTTTTTCGATCGCTTTCTCATCGCCCCCGGCAGCGACAGCGCCTTGTTCAAGCACGGCGCTGAAGCGGTCGCGCCCCTCTCCTTCAATCACAAAAAAACGCCACGGCTGTAGAGATTTATGATCGGGAACACGCATTCCCGCCCGCAGAATGTTCTGTAATTGCTCTCCGACAGGCGCCGGTTCTGCGAGACGAGAGGCGCTACGACGGTTGACCAGCAGTTCTAGTGCATCCATTTGATTAACTCCAGCAATGATATTTATTCACAAAATTAACACGGGAGCGGATTTTGTTACAGCGCAGGCAGTGATTCCTGCTGACAACTGCCTGATGGGTCATTACGATAGCCACATCTTAATGCTTTATCCTCACCAAGGTATAAGCGTTGTTACTCAGATAGGGAGAATACATGCGAACCCTGTGGCGATTTATTGCCGGATTTTTTAAATGGACGTGGCGAGTGTTGAACCTCGTCCGTGAAATGGTACTCAACCTGTTCTTTATTTTTTTGGTTCTGGTGGGCGTTGGGATCTGGATGCAGATCGGTAACGGCAGCAACAGTGAGCAAACCGCGCGCGGCGCTCTGCTGCTGGATATTTCCGGCGTCATTGTGGATAAACCCTCCACCAATCACCGTCTGGGCGCGCTGGGTCGCCAGTTATTTGGCGCCAGCTCCGACCGTCTGCAGGAAAACTCCCTGTTTGACATCGTCAACGCTATTCGTCAGGCGAAAGATGACCGTAACATCACTGGTATCGTTCTGGATCTGAAAAACTTCACCGGCGCCGATCAGCCGTCAATGCGCTATATCGGTAAAGCGCTGCGCGAATTCCGCGATAGCGGCAAACCGGTTTTCGCCGTGGGTGAAAACTACAGCCAGGGTCAGTATTACCTCGCCAGTTTCGCCAATAAAATTTGGCTTTCCCCACAGGGTCAGGTAGATCTTCACGGCTTCGCTACGAATGGCCTGTACTACAAAACGCTGCTGGATAAGCTGAAAGTCTCTACCCACGTTTTCCGGGTCGGCACCTATAAATCCGCCGTCGAGCCGTTTATCCGCGACGATATGTCGCCCGCCGCCCGCGAGGCCGACAACCGCTGGATAGGCGAACTGTGGCAGAACTACCTGCATACCGTTTCCGCCAATCGCCAGATTTCGCCGCAACAACTCTTCCCCGGCGCCCAGGCTATTATCGACGGGTTAACCAGCGTGGGCGGTGACACCGCCAAATATGCGCTCGACCATAAACTGGTGGACGCCCTCGCCTCCAGCGCAGATGTTGAAAAAGCGCTGACGAAGCAGTTTGGCTGGAGCAAAACTGAAAATAACTATCGCGCGATCAGCTATTACGATTATTCGCTGAAAACGCCTGCGGATACCGGCGGTACTATTGCGGTTATTTTCGCCAATGGCGCGATTATGGATGGCGAAGAAACACCAGGGAATGTCGGCGGCGACACTACGGCATCGCAGATCCGCGACGCACGCCTTGATCCTAAAGTGAAAGCGATTGTGCTGCGCGTCAATAGCCCAGGCGGGAGCGTCAACGCCTCCGAAGTTATCCGCGCCGAACTGGCGGCGGCAAAAGCGGCCGGCAAACCGGTGGTGGTCTCAATGGGCGGCATGGCGGCCTCCGGCGGTTACTGGATCTCTACGCCGGCAAACTATATCGTGGCCAACCCCAGCACGCTGACGGGTTCAATTGGCATCTTCGGCGTCATCAATACGGTAGAAAACAGCCTGTCGTCGATTGGTGTACACAGCGACGGCGTTTCCACCTCGCCGCTGGCGGATATTTCGATGACCAAAGCGCTGTCACCGGAAGTGCAGCAGATGATGCAACTCAGTATTGAGTACGGCTACAAACGCTTTATCACGCTGGTGGCAGACGCGCGTAAGCGTACGCCGGAGCAGATTGATAAAATCGCACAAGGCCATGTCTGGACCGGAGAAGACGCGAAAGCCAATGGTCTGGTGGACAGTCTCGGCGACTTTGACGACGCCGTCGCCAAAGCGGCGGAGCTGGCGAAACTGAAACAGTGGCATCTTGATTACTATCAGGACGAACCGACGGTCCTTGATATGGTCATGGACAGTATGACCGGATCAGTACGCGCCATGCTGCCGGAGGCCATTCAGGCGATGCTCCCGGCGCCGCTCGTTTCCGCCGCCAACACGGTGAAGGCCGAGGGGGATAAACTGGCGGCATTTAACGATCCGCAAAACCGTTATGCGTTCTGTTTGACTTGCGCGAACGTTCGCTAATGCTTCATCAATAGCCATACCGGATGGCGGCGTCTGCTCATAGCCGCCATCCGATAATCATTAATACGTCCTTCGCGACACGACTGAACATTATCATGCAAAAGAAATCAATTTACGTTGCCTATACCGGCGGTACTATCGGTATGCAGCGCTCAGATAAAGGGTATATCCCGGTGTCCGGGCACCTTCAGCGCCAGCTGGCGCTGATGCCGGAATTCCACCGCCCGGAGATGCCGGATTTTACCATCCATGAATATGCCCCGCTGATGGATTCATCAGATATGACGCCGGAAGACTGGCAGCATATCGCTGCAGATATCAAAGCGCACTACGATGAGTATGACGGTTTTGTTATTCTGCACGGCACCGACACGATGGCGTTTACCGCATCGGCGCTCTCTTTCATGCTGGAAAATCTGGGTAAACCAGTTATTGTGACAGGGTCACAAATTCCGCTGGCTGAGCTGCGCTCCGACGGGCAAATTAATTTGCTGAATGCGCTTTATGTCGCCGCCAACTATCCTGTTAATGAAGTAACGCTGTTTTTTAATAATCGTCTGTTCCGCGGCAATCGCACGACCAAAGCCCATGCGGATGGTTTTGACGCTTTTGCCTCTCCTAATCTGCCGCCCTTGCTGGAAGCAGGAATTCACATTCGCCGTTTAAATACGCCTCCCGCGCCCTACGGTTCTGGTGAATTAATCGTTCACCCTATTACGCCGCAGCCGATAGGCGTAGTGACGATTTATCCGGGGATTTCCGCCGAGGTAGTACGTAACTTTCTGCGTCAGCCGGTAAAAGCGCTGATTCTGCGCTCTTATGGCGTAGGCAACGCGCCGCAAAATAAAGCGTTTTTACAGGAGCTGAAAGAGGCCAGTTCGCGCGGCATCGTGGTGGTTAACCTGACGCAATGCATGTCAGGGCGAGTCAATATGGGCGGGTACGCTACCGGTAATGCACTGGCGCACGCTGGCGTGATTGGCGGTGCCGATATGACCGTCGAAGCCACCTTAACCAAACTGCATTATTTGTTAAGCCAGGGTCTGGACACTCAGGCGATTCGTAGCGCGATGGCGCAAAACTTGCGTGGTGAATTGACGCCGGATGATTAAAAAATCCCGACGACAAGGAGAAGATAATGACAAACCGGGCCTTATTACTGGTCGACTTGCAAAATGACTTTTGCGCCGGCGGCGCGCTGGCTGTAGCGGAAGGCGACAGCACCATCGACATCGCCAACGCTCTTATTGACTGGTGCCAGCCCCGGCAGATTCCGGTGCTGGCCAGCCAGGACTGGCATCCCGCGCAGCATGGCAGCTTCGCCAGCCAGCATCAGGCGGAACCCTATAGTCAGGGAAAGCTGGACGGGCTGCCGCAAACGCTCTGGCCGGATCACTGCGTTCAACATACCGACGGCGCGGCGTTACATCCCCTGCTTAACCAACATGCGATTGACGCCTGCATCTATAAGGGTGAAAACCCGCTGATTGATAGCTACAGCGCGTTTTTTGACAACGAACATCGGCAGAAAACTACCCTTGATACCTGGCTTCGCGAGCATGACGTTACCGAGCTTATCGTGATGGGGTTGGCGACCGATTACTGCGTAAAATTTACGGTGCTGGATGCGCTAGAGTTGGGCTATGCCGTTAACGTTATCACCGATGGCTGTCGCGGCGTGAATATTCACCCGCAGGATAGCGCACACGCGTTTATGGAGATGGCGGCGGCAGGCGCGACGCTGTATACGCTGGCAGACTGGGAAGAGACGCAGGGCCAGGCTGTCGCCAGGTAGCGGAGCAGGTATCGTATCCGGTCAATACATCACGCAACGGTGAGACCATTGCATAGATCTTTGGGCCGGATACGTCACGTCAGCGTCGCTACCAGGCAAAGCTCAACGCAGGCTGGAGAGCGCTTCTAACAAAACAGATTAAAAAGCGCGGGCTGGCTGGCGCAATGTTCTGGGAATAAGGCACCGATGACAATAATCAGTTAGCGACACAGTTGGCGGACTCGCTGGACATTAAGCGTAATGGGTAAAAATATGGCGGGCCTGTGCCTGACAGCAATGTGCAGGCCCGGTAAGCACAACGCATCGGCAATGAAACCGCCGGATGGCGGCTACCTCTTATCCGGCTGCCGTTACTGCATTTTCAATGTCGCAATCGGCTTTGACGTAATACCGAAATCCGCTTTGAGCTGCTGCTTGCTTTTCATCACCATCTGACCGTGAGTATCGATCGTCATATGTTGCGCTTCGGTATTGTGCCGCGCCTGCCATAGCATCACCAGCTGTAGGCTGTTTTCTTTCTGTTCCGGCGTCAACGCCACGCCATCCGGCCATTTACCCAGCTCAACGGCGGTGGATAAACGTTGATACACTTCCGGCGTCATGCTGTTAATGATCTCATCAAGATTCATGATGTGTCCGCTCCTGTGGAATAATTTGCTGAATCGTTTTTTCAACCTTTCAGTTGATCGCCGTTTTTCTCGTCAGAAAAGGCCAGCGAGGCCGAATTAACGCAATAGCGCTCACCGGTTGGCTGCGGCCCGTCCGGGAAAACGTGTCCGAGATGCGCATCACAGTTTCCGCAACGAATTTCGACACGCTGCATGCCATGAGAAAAATCGTCTATGTAACGAATCGCCTCTTCGCTGACAGGCTGGTAAAAGCTAGGCCAGCCGCAGCCTGAATCGTATTTGGTGTGGGAGTGAAAAAGCGGCGTATCACAGACCAGGCAGTGATAAACCCCATCGCGTTTATTATGTAGCAGGCGTCCGGTAAATGGCGGTTCTGTGCCACGATCCTGCGTCACGTAGAATTGCATTTCGGACAATTTTTTCTTGAGTTCTTCTGCTGAAGGTTGGTTAGCCATTTGCTCACATCTCACTTTAAACGTGCTCACATTGCCTGACCGATTCTAACAAAACATTAACACCTCAGTACCAACTTTTGTTCTAAACTTGATCATTGCGAAATGGCGGCTCACGAATCGTGACTGATGTCACATTATTATCTCGGTTGCCCTTTAAAATTCGGGGCGGCGCCCCCATGTGGTTTCAAGCCGAAAGGAAGAGTGAGGCGAATCAGCCGCGCAAAGGTTGTGCAGAGGATTGATTTGTCGCAATGATTGACACGATTCCGCTTGACGCTGCGTAAGGTTTTTGTAATTTTACAGGCAACCTTTTATTCACTAACAAATAGCTGGTGGAATATATGACTATCAAAGTAGGTATCAACGGTTTTGGCCGTATCGGTCGCATTGTTTTCCGTGCTGCTCAGAAACGTTCTGACATCGAGATCGTTGCAATCAACGACCTGTTAGACGCAGAGTACATGGCATACATGCTGAAATATGACTCCACTCACGGCCGTTTCGACGGTACTGTTGAAGTGAAAGACGGTCATCTGATCGTTAACGGTAAAAAAATCCGTGTTACCGCTGAACGCGATCCGGCTAACCTGAAATGGGACGAAGTTGGTGTTGACGTAGTGGCTGAAGCTACCGGTATCTTCCTGACTGACGAAACCGCGCGTAAACACATCACCGCTGGCGCGAAAAAAGTGGTTCTGACGGGTCCGTCTAAAGACAACACCCCAATGTTTGTTAAAGGCGCTAACTTTGACAAATACGAAGGCCAGGACATCGTTTCCAACGCTTCCTGCACCACCAACTGCCTGGCGCCGCTGGCTAAAGTTATCAACGACAACTTCGGTATCATCGAAGGTCTGATGACTACTGTTCACGCGACTACCGCAACCCAGAAAACCGTTGACGGCCCGTCTCACAAAGACTGGCGCGGCGGCCGCGGCGCATCTCAGAACATCATCCCGTCCTCTACTGGCGCTGCTAAAGCAGTAGGTAAAGTACTGCCGGAACTGAATGGCAAACTGACCGGTATGGCGTTCCGCGTTCCGACTCCGAACGTATCCGTTGTTGACCTGACCGTTCGTCTGGAAAAAGCGGCTACCTACGAGCAGATCAAAGCTGCTGTTAAAGCTGCTGCCGAAGGCGAAATGAAAGGCGTTCTGGGTTACACCGAAGACGACGTTGTATCTACCGATTTCAACGGCGAAGTATGCACTTCCGTGTTCGATGCTAAAGCAGGCATCGCGCTGAACGACAACTTCGTGAAACTGGTCTCCTGGTACGATAACGAAACCGGTTACTCCAACAAAGTACTGGACCTGATTGCTCACATCTCCAAATAAGTTGAGATGACACAGTCATTGGTAAGAGCGACTTAGGTCGCTCTTTTTTTTGCTTAAAGATATACCCGTCATACTTCAAGTTGCAGGTGTGTTGGCTATGCTTTCTCACCCGAATCACTGACGGAAGTCGAACTTATCGGGATGAATCAGGGATGTCCCTGGCCGTAGGTTACCTACGGTTGTTCAAATTCGTTCCCGATGAATTTGTCGTTCACTTGCCGCGTTACTCGGCCTGCGGCCCCGCCTCTACGGGCCAGCGCAAGCACTGGTCAAGGCACAAGCGCCTTGTCATGCAACTCGAATTATTTAGGGTTAAGAGGATTGCGTAATGATTAATAAAATTTTTGCCCTCCCGGTTATCGAACAGCTTACCCCTGTCCTTTCCCGTCGTCAGCTTGATGACCTGGATCTGATCGTCGTTGACCATCCGCAGGTTAAAGCCTCTTTTGCATTACAGGGCGCGCACCTTCTCTCCTGGAAACCCGTTGGCGAGGAAGAGGTATTGTGGCTCAGTAATAATACGCCTTTCAAAACCGGCGTGGCGCTACGCGGCGGCGTACCGATCTGCTGGCCCTGGTTTGGACCTGCGGCTCAACAGGGTCTGCCGTCACACGGCTTTGCGCGTAATCTACCGTGGGCGCTAAAAGCGCATAATGAAGATAATAATGGCGTAATGCTGACATTTGAGCTGCAAAGCAGTGAGGCCACCCGGAAATACTGGCCGCACGATTTCACGCTGCTGGCACGTTTTAAAGTGGGCAAAACCTGTGAAATTGAACTGGAAGCGCATGGCGAGTTTGCAACCACATCCGCGCTCCACAGCTATTTTAACGTTGGCGACATCGCCAACGTTAAGGTCAGCGGACTCGGCGATCGGTTTATTGATAAAGTTAACGACGCTAAAGAAGATGTCCTGGCCGACGGTATACAAACCTTTCCGGACCGTACCGATCGCGTTTACCTCAATCCTGAAGCATGTAGCGTGATCCACGATGCGACATTAAACCGCACGATTGATGTGGTCCACCACCATCATCTTAACGTCGTAGGCTGGAACCCTGGCCCGGCGTTGTCCGTCAGCATGGGCGACATGCCGGATGACGGCTATAAAACGTTTGTCTGCGTTGAAACGGCTTATGCTACTGCGCCGCAACAAGCCACAGAAGAAAAACCCTCTCGTCTGGCGCAGACTATCTGCGTCGCAAAACGCTAAAAGTGAATGGATAACGGCGTTGCTATAGGCTCTGGAAGGCGTCAGCCGCCATCAGGCATGACCTGCCGGATGGCGGCACTTACACATTTTATCCGGCGTCACACCATATCCAACGCGGTTTTCCCTTTTGGCGCAGGCCAGGCGTTGTCCAGTAAGGCAAGTTCGTTTGCTGACAAGGTAATCTCAAGCGCCGCCGCATTTTGCTTCACGTGTTCTGTACTTCCGGCTTTCGGGATCGCCATCACGCCCGGATGCGCAATCACCCACGTCAGTAAGATTTGCGCCGCCGTAGCGTTATGCGCTTGCGCAATTTCATTCACCACCGGATGATTCAGTAAACCGCTACGTAACCGGCCAGCCTGCGCCAGCGGGCTATAGGCCATCACTGGCATTCGCTGTTGTTGACACCACGGCAATAAATCATACTCAATACCGCGTGACGCCAGATGATAGAGCACCTGATTTGTCGCGCATTGCTGTCCCCCGGGGATGCGCCACAGCGCCTGCATATCGTCATAATCAAGATTAGAGACTCCCCAACGGCGAATTTTTCCCTGCGCGATTAGCCGCTCCATACCTTCAACG
Organism: Salmonella sp. NW645; assembly: GCF_051703725.1. Lineage (NCBI taxonomy): Bacteria > Pseudomonadati > Pseudomonadota > Gammaproteobacteria > Enterobacterales > Enterobacteriaceae > Salmonella > Salmonella sp. NW645. The sequence goes on from NZ_JAMMKR010000004.1 coordinate 193,872, forward strand.
GTCTCTTCGAATGAAAAGCTTCCGGCCCAGTGCAATAGATAGAGATCGAGATAATCTGTTTTCAGACGACGCAGGCTTTCTTCACAGGCGGCAACTATCTTCTGGCCGCCAGCGTTCCACGGGTACACTTTTGACACCAGAAATGCCTCATCGCGTCGCCCTGCTAACGCCTCGCCCACGACCTTTTCCGCCCCGCCGTCGGCATACATTTCCGCCGTATCAATAAGGCGTAACCCCAAATCCAGCCCCGCGCGCAGCGCCGAAACCTCGCGCTGACGTTGATCCGCGCGCTCGCCCATATACCATGTTCCCTGTCCGATGGCAGGAAGCGTCACCTGCCCGCAAAACGTTACGTTTTTCACTGATTTCATTTCCTTTTCAATGTCACTCGACGGTAAAACAATACAGGACTCTTAGACCCTACGGTAATGTCCGGCATCATACCGCGCAAGGGGGCGATTTTCTTGTCACTGACGAACGTCATCCGCAATCATGTCGACGATGCGGGTAATATGCGCGGCGGGTCGCTGATTCAGTAATAATTGACGCATCACATTCATATAGGGCGTCACATGTTGAAAGAACTCCAGATATCCTTTACAGAGATAATTTTGCCGTTCGCCGCCGTCCATGCAAATTCGATGTTTCGGACAACCGCCGTGACAGGCAAAGCGCCACGTACAGTTCTGGCAGCGTGAGGAAAGGTTTGCTTTAGCCGCGCCAAACTGCTGCTGAAAAGAAGAAGCCGCCATTTCTTCTAAAGAGTGTTGCTGCAGATTGCCCAGTTTATAGGCGGGAAAAACAAAATGGTCACAGCTAAACACGTCGCCATTCTGCTCCACCAGCAAACTTTGCCCGCAGGTCGACTGCATCGTACAAAGCGTGGCGGGCTCCCCCATCCAGACGCCAAGTAAGTTGTCAAAAAGCTGTACGAATATGCGTCCGACATCGTGACGTATCCATTGATCAAAAACATCGCACATAAAGGCGCCCCACCCTTCAGGCGTGACGGAAAAGGGCATCAGCGAAGGCGAATCCTCATTGTCAGATAACGTCAAAGAACGCTGCGTTTTTTGCGCGAGCGGCTCAACAATGGGAATAAATTGCAGGTGTTTACTTTCCAATTCCTGCGTCAAAAAATGATAAATAGCGTTGCCATGACGGCATGACACATCATTCACGACAGTGAGCGTGTTGAACTCGACATCATTTGCCTGCAGAAGGCGGATAGCATTAACGACACGGGAAAAAGACGCCCGCCCTGACGGCGTTTTCCGGTAATTATCATGAACGACTTGCGGCCCATCAATCGATATACCAATCAGGAACTGGTGCTGCGCAAAGAAAGCCGCCCATTCTTCATTGATTAATACGCCATTGGTTTGCAGACTGTTGTAAATAGTTTTGCCGTTGGCATAGCGTTGCTGCAAGCGCACCACTTTTTGGTAAAAAGAAAGACCGCATAGCGTCGGCTCTCCCCCCTGCCAACAAAACGAGACCTCTGAGGATGGCGTATCATCAATTACCCGGCGGATATACGTCTCCAGCACATCGTCAGACATGACGCGCTGGCCCCGGGGTTTATCAAGATAGAAACAGTACTTGCACGATAAGTTACACAGACTGCCGCTGGGCTTGGCTACGGTATTGAATACTATGCTCATTCGTCTTACTCGCTGTGAAGAATGGGTATAGCATAAGCGGGACGTGACAGGGCGATATCAGCCAGCATTGCAACAATTATTACGCTAATTGTTAGCGCAGTTGTAATCACCTGGATTTTTCATATAAAAGGCTAGTTTTTTAAATTGATGTAACAAAGTATAAATCACATAAGGCTGCGCCATACCCGGTCAACAGCGCATTTATGCAAGCCGCCATGTTCGCGTTTCAGACAGCACAAAGCCTGCATAACGCAGGCTTTGTCATGGTTTTTCTGGCAAATTCAATCAATCAGAATCTATAGGTCACGCCAGTAGAAAGGATACCGGTCCAGGATTTATCCACCATCGGGCTATCGGTAATTTCATCCGACAGACGGGTGTAGCGCGCAGTACCATATACGCTCCAGTTACCGGCGAAATTATAGTTAGCGCTCAGTTCAAGATACGGGTTCCAGCTATCGTTCGGGTTATAGCCGCGCAGGCCGCTACGCGAAGATTCTTTACGTGATACGCCGTAATAGTAATCGTTCTGGTTCTCGCTATTCCATTCAACCCCGATACCTGGCGTTAAGGTCAGCCCGCCATTGGTATACCGATAAAGCCAGGCCAGATCCCAGACAATACCGTTACTGTTATCCAACGTATCCCCTGCCAGTGAGGTACGCAGGAATCCATACTGGGTGTGATGCGCGTAAGAAACGCCCGCCATCATAGTACTTTTACGCCTGTCCAGACGACGCAACTGATGGTCATCGCTGTCGCCCGGTTTGAAGTACATCGGGGACCAGTATGCCATGATTGACAACTTATCGGCATTGTCATTCCACAAGTAGTAGCCGCCGCCCAGACCACGGAACCAGAAGTTTTCGCTTTCATAAGCGATGACCGGTATCGGATAAACATCGCTATCGTAATCTTTATAAGGGTGTTCAACCACACCAACGCCTGCGCCCAACGTCAGGTTGCTTTCAGCGTGCGCGACGCTGGCGGATGTTGCAATAAACACGCCAAGAGCCAGAAGTTTAAGTTTGGTCACAATCCATAATTCCTTATTTAAATGTTCTGCGGCAAAAGTGTAACCGCCAATACCTGTAAGCCCAACTATTTTACACAATGTAACCGTTTAATATCACCATCACCGATTATTTTCAGATGATCGGTTGATGATCGTTATGTGACCGGGAACGCTTTTTCTGATATCCACCAGCCTTTTCTACCTGATGAGTTATTGATATGTCATCGAAATCCACTGACGCGTACAGGCAAGTTTTGCAAATGCCATCTACGCTTAATGTTAAGAAGGTGTATCACCGGACACGTTGATCTTCTGGCCAATAAAATGGCATGAGAGTTGCTTTTTTTTCCTTAGCAGAGACGGCGTTCAGTCTACCTCTTCCGGGAGCCTCTACTATTCATATGAACGGCTCTTAACATGTGCGAAAAAACGAAAGGATGGCATATCATGAATATATTCGATCACTATCGCCAGCGTTACGAAGCTGCCAAGGACGAAGAGTTCACACTGCAGGATTTTCTTACCATTTGTCGGCAAGATCGCAGTGCTTATGCCAACGCGGCAGAGCGGCTATTAATGGCTATCGGCGAGCCTAATATGGTCGACACTGCCCAGGAACCCCGACTTTCCCGACTCTTCTCCAACCGGGTTATTGCTCGCTATCCTGCGTTTGAAGAGTTTTACGGCATGGAAGACGCGATTGAACAGATTGTCTCTTATCTGAAACATGCGGCGCAAGGGCTGGAAGAGAAGAAGCAAATTCTCTATTTGCTGGGACCTGTGGGGGGTGGCAAATCATCGCTCGCCGAACGGCTGAAATCGCTAATGCAGCGCGTGCCAATTTATGTTTTAAGCGCCAACGGCGAGCGTAGCCCGGTCAACGATCATCCGTTATGCCTGTTTAATCCGCAGGAAGATGCGCAGATTCTGGAAAAAGAGTACGGTATTCCGCGCCGCTATCTCGGTACGATTATGTCCCCGTGGGCGGCCAAACGCCTGCATGAGTTTGGCGGCGATATTACTAAATTCCGCGTGGTGAAAGTCTGGCCCTCCATTCTGGAGCAGATTGCCATCGCCAAAACGGAACCCGGCGATGAAAACAACCAGGATATTTCGGCGCTGGTCGGCAAGGTGGATATTCGTAAACTCGAACACCACGCCCAGAACGATCCGGATGCGTATGGTTACTCTGGCGCGCTGTGCCGCGCTAACCAGGGGATCATGGAGTTCGTCGAGATGTTTAAAGCGCCTATTAAGGTGCTGCACCCCTTGCTGACCGCAACTCAGGAAGGTAACTACAATGGTACGGAAGGTATTTCCGCCCTGCCCTTTAATGGCATCATACTTGCCCACTCAAACGAATCTGAATGGGTGACTTTCCGTAACAATAAAAATAACGAAGCGTTCCTTGACCGTGTCTATATTGTGAAGGTGCCTTATTGCCTGCGAATCTCCGAAGAGATCAAAATCTACGAGAAACTACTTAATCATAGCGAGCTGGCTCATGCGCCCTGCGCGCCGGGCACGTTGGAAACGCTTTCGCGTTTCTCAATTCTTTCTCGCCTGAAAGAGCCGGAAAATTCCAGTATTTACTCGAAAATGCGCGTTTATGACGGTGAAAGCCTGAAAGATACCGACCCCAAAGCCAAATCGTACCAGGAGTATCGCGACTATGCGGGCGTGGACGAAGGGATGAACGGTCTCTCCACCCGATTCGCCTTTAAGATCCTCTCCCGCGTATTCAACTTCGACCATGCGGAAGTGGCGGCAAACCCGGTACATCTGTTCTACGTTCTGGAACAACAAATCGAGCGTGAGCAGTTCCCGCAGGAGCAGGCTGAACGTTATCTGGAGTTCCTGAAAGGCTATCTGATCCCGAAATACGCCGAATTTATCGGCAAGGAGATCCAGACGGCCTATCTCGAATCTTACTCTGAGTACGGGCAGAACATTTTTGATCGTTACGTGACTTATGCGGATTTCTGGATTCAGGATCAGGAGTATCGCGACCCGGATACCGGTCAACTGTTCGATCGCGAGTCGCTGAACGCCGAACTGGAAAAAATTGAAAAACCAGCGGGTATCAGTAACCCGAAAGATTTCCGTAATGAGATAGTAAACTTTGTCCTGCGCGCCAGAGCCAACAATAGCGGCCGTAATCCAAACTGGACCAGTTACGAGAAGCTGCGCACGGTGATTGAGAAAAAAATGTTCTCTAATACTGAAGAGCTGTTGCCGGTCATTTCTTTTAACGCCAAAACGTCGACTGACGAGCAGAAAAAGCATGACGACTTTGTCGATCGGATGATGGAGAAAGGGTATACCCGTAAGCAGGTTCGTTTGTTGTGCGAGTGGTACCTGCGCGTGCGTAAATCGTCGTGATGTTAATGCCCGGTGGCGCTTGCGCTTACCGGGCCTACAAAGTAATGTTCTGTAGACTGGCTAAGCGTTAGCGCTATCCGGCACTGACAGAACAGGCGCTCAGTTGGCAGTACGGGGGGCATATGACCTGGTTCATAGACCGACGTCTTAACGGCAAAAATAAAAGCACGGTGAATCGCCAGCGCTTTTTGCGTCGTTATAAAGCACAAATTAAGCAGTCGATTTCCGAAGCGATTAATAAACGCTCTGTGACCGATGTCGACAGCGGAGAGTCCGTCTCTATTCCAACCGATGATATTAGCGAACCGATGTTTCATCAGGGGCGCGGCGGTCTGCGCCATCGCGTCCATCCGGGTAACGATCACTTTATCCAGAATGATCGCATTGAGCGTCCGCAAGGCGGTGGCGGCGGCGGTTCCGGCAGCGGTCAAGGTCAGGCCAGCCAGGACGGCGAAGGCCAGGATGAGTTTGTTTTTCAGATTTCAAAAGATGAGTATCTGGATCTGCTCTTTGAAGATTTAGCGCTGCCTAATCTGAAAAAAAACCAGCATCGCCAGCTTAACGAGTATAAAACTCACCGCGCCGGTTTCACCTCAAACGGCGTGCCGGCCAATATCAGCGTGGTACGTTCGCTACAAAACTCTCTGGCGCGACGTACAGCAATGACGGCAGGAAAACGCCGCGAACTGCACGCGCTGGAAACGGAACTGGAGACCATCAGCCATAGCGAACCAGCGCAACTGCTTGAAGAGGAGCGGTTACGTCGGGAGATTGCCGAACTGCGGGCTAAAATCGAGCGGGTGCCGTTTATCGACACCTTTGATTTACGCTATAAAAATTATGAAAAACGGCCTGAACCCTCCAGCCAGGCGGTAATGTTCTGTCTGATGGACGTCTCGGGTTCGATGGACCAGGCAACCAAAGATATGGCCAAGCGTTTTTACATTCTGCTCTATCTGTTTTTGAGCCGAACGTATAAGAACGTAGAGGTGGTTTATATCCGCCACCATACCCAGGCGAAGGAAGTGGACGAACATGAGTTCTTTTATTCGCAAGAGACCGGCGGGACGATTGTCTCCAGCGCGCTTAAACTCATGGATGAAGTAGTTAAAGAGCGCTACGACCCCGGTCAATGGAACATCTATGCGGCGCAAGCGTCAGACGGTGATAACTGGGCCGACGATTCACCGCTGTGTCATGAGATTCTGGCGAAAAAGCTGCTGCCGGTAGTGCGCTATTACAGCTATATCGAGATTACCCGCCGCGCCCACCAGACCTTATGGCGCGAGTATGAACATCTGCAGGCGACGTTCGATAACTTCGCCATGCAGCATATTCGCGATCAGGAGGATATTTATCCGGTATTCCGCGAATTGTTTCAGAAACAGAGCGCCAATCAAAACGTATAAATAAACCCGCCCGTTCATATGTCGGGCGGATTTTAATAAACCTGGTGTTCGGTTTTTATGACTGAAGCAATTACCCGCGAATAGTCTGAATGAAGGTATTCCGGCATATCGGGTAATTTAACCCATTAATAGAATTCCATCATGTTAATATCACCAACACCAAGGCCAAGGCTGATATCCAAGATGTTCTGGTTGCCCCACTCCAGGAGGAAGAATGTGACAGGCAGGGACTTTATCAAAAACATGATCAAGAACATGTGAAAAAGGATCATCCGCCATCGCCGACGACGTAAAACCTGCTGCCAGTAATGCAAAAAATAAAATCACAGCCATCTCGTTAAATCGTTTCATAGTGCCTCCGAACGGAAGTACATTATTATCCTTACCACTTCACACTCCTTTCATCATCATAATAAAGGTTATTTTCTTTTTGTCACAAATAGATCAGTATTGTTGGTTAAAAATTTAGTTTTTATCACAATAGTCACACACGAAAATATAAACACAGCGTATTAATTGGTTTATTAAACCGAGAATGATTTTTATTCCATAACATCAACACGTTTTATTTTTAAACAGTCTATTAGAGGAATTCTCATCGCTATGGTAAACTAACGCATCCGACTTTCAGGGCTGTAGTTCATCATGAATTTGCATCATAAAGCGCTCAGGCACTTTATCTCGGCAAGCGTCATCGTTTTGACATCGTCCTTCCTGATTTACGAACTTATTGCCAGCGACAGGGCAATGAATGCCTATATGCGTTATATCATGGAGAGAGCCGATTCGTCGTTTTTGTACGATAAGTACCAGAATCAGAGCATCGCCGCACATTTGATGCGAACTTTTGAAGCGCCGGGAGACCCCGTCACCGCAGAAAAACGCCGCGCGTTTTGCGACGCCTTTGAGGCTATTAACGGTACGCACGGCGTCAACCTGACCCGGCATAATTACCCGGCGCTACATGGTACCCTGCAAACCGCCGCTACACAGTGTACCGATAATCTTGATGACGCCCTTTTACTGCCTGCATTTGATCAGGCGGTAAGCATCAACCGTTCGCAGGACGACCACAGTCACGGGCTGGGCACACTGGAGCTTAAATTCCGTTATTACGTTGATTTAAATAAACATTATGTCTATTTCTATGATTTAATCAACTCACGGCGCTTCGCCATGCATCGTTGGACTTTTTTACAAAAAGGCACAATGGGTATTAACAGAAAAGATATAGATAAACTTTTTACCGGTCGTACAGTTATTTCAAGTATTTACATGGATGATATTACCCAGGAAAACGTCATGAGCTTTTTAACGCCAGTCTATCTGGCGGGAACGTTAAAAGGTATCGTGATGGTAGATGTTAACCAGGATAATTTAAAAAATATTTTTTATACCCAGGACCGTCCGCTGGTTTGGCGTTATCTTAACGTAACACTAAAGGATATGGACTCCGGAAAAGAAATTATTATTAATCAAAGCAAAAATAATCTGTTTCAATATGTGAATTATAGCCATGATATCCCTGGTGGGCTGCGCGTTTCGTTGTCCCTTGATTTAACCTATTTCCTTGTCTCGTCCTGGAAAGCGCTGGCCTTTTACTTACTGGCAACGGCGCTCCTGCTTAATATGGTACGGATGCACTTTCGGCTTTATCGCAACGTCACACGCGAAAATATTAGCGATGCCATGACCGGGCTTTACAACCGTAAAATATTAACACCAGTGCTGGAACAGCGACTGCAACGCCTGGTCAATACCGGGACGCCGGTGACATTTGTCGCTATTGATTGCGATAGGTTAAAACTGATCAACGATACCCAGGGGCACCAGGAAGGCGACCGAATTATTACCCTGTTGGCGAAAGCGATTAAAACATCGATTCGTAAAAGCGATTACGCCATCCGCCTCGGCGGCGATGAGTTCTGTATTATTCTTGTTGATTACGCGGCGGATTTGGCTATCCATCTGCCGGAGCGTATTATTCGTAACCTGCAAATTATCGCACCGGATAAGACAGTCCATTTTTCCGCCGGGATTTATAATATGCAGCCCAATGATACGATTAATGATGCCTACCAGGCTTCCGATGCGCAGCTCTATCTGAACAAACAACAAAAACAACATCGTTCATCATAGTGCTTCGCAGTAAATGTTCATATTGCACCAGGAGTAAGAAATGGCCGAAATGATTGAAGTCGCGAAGGGTGTCGCTACACACCAACGTTTAGTGGCTTTATTAACGCAGGAGAACGCGCGCTATCGTGTGGTTAGCCATGAAGCGGTAGGGAAATGCGAAGCGGTATCTGAAATACGCGGTACTGCGCTGGGCCAGGGCGCAAAAGCGCTGGTCTGTAAAGTCAAAGGCAACGGCGTCAACCAGCACGTTCTTGCTATTCTGGCGGCCGATCAGCAAGCCGACCTCTCTCAGCTTGCTTCACATCTGGGCGGCTTACGCGCTTCCCTTGCCAGCCCGGCGGAAGTCGATATGCTGACCGGCTGCGTTTTTGGCGCGATCCCGCCTTTCAGTTTTCACCCCAATCTGAAACTGGTCGCCGATCCGCTCCTGTTTGAGCGTTTCGATGAAATTGCTTTTAATGCCGGCCTGCTGGAAAAATCAGTCATTATGAATACACAGGACTATCTGCGCATCGCCCGACCAGAACTGGCAGTCTTCCGCCGCTTACAGTCATCGCCAACGGCTTAGAGTCTATCCCCTTCAAGGAGCAATACAGACACAACGATAATGATAATAATGGCGAAAAACGACGCCGTTATCATCAGCGCTTCAAGAAATGGTGGATCGTACATAATTGTATCCTCAGGAAGACAACAATGACGGTTCACCTGTTAGCAATACGCGGCGTTGATGGCAATTTAATGACAACGCCGTTTTTCATGTAAAGATTGTCTTTCAGGCAGTTGCCTGAAATCCGCATCAATCGTTAAAAAGGCCTGTGCGCTTTCCCGTTTGGGCGTAAAGTAGTCAGGCTTACTTTTTGGCAAGGAAACCATAATGTTTGATGTCACTCTGCTGATCCTGCTCGGACTGGCAGCTCTGGGATTTATCAGCCACAACACCACTGTCGCCGTCTCAATTCTGGTGCTGATTATTGTCCGCGTAACCCCGTTGAATACCTTTTTTCCCTGGATTGAAAAACAGGGACTCACCGTCGGGATTATCATTCTGACCATCGGCGTGATGGCCCCCATCGCCAGCGGAACCCTACCGCCCTCCACATTGATCCACTCTTTTGTGAACTGGAAATCGCTGGTCGCGATTGCCGTCGGCGTTTTCGTCTCCTGGCTGGGCGGTCGCGGCATTACGCTGATGGGAAACCAACCGCAGCTCGTCGCCGGGCTGCTGGTCGGTACGGTACTTGGCGTCGCGCTGTTTCGCGGCGTGCCGGTCGGCCCACTGATTGCGGCGGGGCTGGTCTCTTTAATTGTGGGGAAGCAGTAACTCGCCCGTCAGATACTGGCCTGGGGTCTGCCCCAGGCCTTTTTTAAACATCGTAATGAATGCCGTGGTGGAATCATAACCCAGCATTTGCGCCGTCTGCTGTACATTACGTCCCGCGATTAGCGCTTGTAGCGCCAGAATTAATTGCAACTGATGACGCCAGCGACGAAAGCTTAGCCCCGTCTCTTTGACGACCAGCCGGGCAAGGTTACGCTCGCTCATCGCGAATACGCTGGCCCACTGCCCTAACGTATTCCATCGCGCGGGCTCCTGCGCCATTGTCTCAACCATTTGGCGAATTTTCGGATGCCCCGATACCGGTAATTGCAATTGTTCCTGCGGCTGCTGCGGCAGTTCATCAAACAACACCTGAATAAGGCGCTGCGTCGGCATTTGCGCTCTTTCGGAATCGGTTCTGCGCGCCAGCGACAAAATCAACTCCCGGCATAACGGCGAAATTTTCAGCGTGCAGCAACGCTCCGGCATGACGACCGCCGCAGGTTCAATAAATAAAAAGCACAGTTCCGCCCCTGCGGTCACATGATTACTGTGCGGCAGCGAGCCGGGGAGCCAGACGGCATACTGGGGCGGAACCATCCACATCGCATTTTCCACCTCACAGGTGATCGCGCCGTGCAGAGCGAGAATCAACTGTCCCTTGCGATGCTGATGGCGAGGGCTAAACAGTTCATCATCCCTGGCGCGAATACAAAAGGCCACAGCGGCATCGTGGTGAAGGTCGGGATCGTAACCGTCCAGTCTCAGGCCAATCATTATATTGTCCGATTTTAGCGATAAATTGTCATTTTAGCTTGATTCATCCAAACAGTAAAAACTGTTAAGGTATCGCCTCGCCTGACGAGATGAGAAAACGATGACGACAGCCCTTTCACCACGCGGCAAACAGGGCGCTTTACTGATTGCCGGTATTTTGATGATAGCCACTACGCTGCGCGTAACATTTACCGGCGCTGCGCCGTTGCTGGAGACAATCCGTTCGGATTACGGTCTTTCCACCGCCCAGACGGGCCTGCTAACAACCTTGCCGCTTCTGGCGTTTGCACTGGTTTCGCCGCTGGCGGCCGGTATTGCCCGCCGGTTTGGGATGGAACGCAGTCTGTTTGCCGCAATGCTGCTGATTTGCGCGGGTATTGCCCTCCGCTCCCTACCCTCCGCTGCATTGTTGTTTGCCGGAACTGCCATTATTGGGTGCGGGATAGCGCTGGGTAATGTGCTGCTACCAGGATTGATTAAGCGCGATTTTTCACAACATGTCGCCAGGCTGACGGGCGCGTACTCATTGACGATGGGCGCCGCCGCCGCGTTGGGGTCTGCGCTGGTGGTTCCGCTGGCGTTGCACGGTTTTGGCTGGCGCGGCGCGCTGTTAATGCTAATGCTGTTTCCGCTGTTGGCGTTTCTTATCTGGTTGCCGCAGTGGCGCACTACCCGCTCAGCTAACCTGAGTAGCTCCCGGGCATTACATGAACGCGGTATCTGGCGTTCGCCTTTAGCCTGGCAAGTTACGTTGTTTCTGGGACTTAACTCACTGATTTATTATGTGATTATCGGCTGGTTACCGACAATACTCATCAGCCACGGTTACAGCGAAGCACAGGCAGGATCGCTACATGGCCTGCTACAACTGGCGACCGCGGCGCCTGGGTTAGCCATTCCGCTTATTTTGCCTCGCTTTAACGATCAACGCTGGATTGCCGCGCTGGTCTCACTATTGTGCGCGGTGGGCGCGACGGGGCTTTGGTTTGTGCCGGGCCAGGCGATCATCTGGACGCTACTGTTCGGCTTCGGTTCAGGCGCGACGATGATCCTCGGCCTGACGTTTATCGGCCTGCGCGCCAGTTCGGCGCATCAGGCGGCGGCGCTTTCCGGCATGGCGCAGTCGGTCGGGTATTTACTGGCGGCATGTGGGCCGCCCGTCATGGGAAAACTTCATGATGCCAGTGGTAGCTGGTATCTGCCGCTATCAGGCGTGACGGTTCTGGCTATCATCATGGCGATTTTCGGCCTCTACGCCGGACGCGATCGAGAGATAGCGTCATAAATAAACCTGATACCCACTTGAATGCCTGATGACGCTTCGTTTATCAGGCCTGATCCATTAAAATCATTACCGCTATCCGACAAAAGTACCGTAAGCGACACCATCACAGGAGGGAAAAATGCGAATCCAGTGTAAGCGCGTCTATTTCCCGGCGGAAAAAGACGATGGTTATCGGGTATTGGTTGACAGGCTATGGCCGCGAGGCATTAAAAAATCCGCGCTGGTCTATGATGAATGGAATAAGGCCATTACGCCCTCAACCGAATTGCGCAAAGCCTTTCATAGCGAAGTGATTGATTTTAACCACTTCGCGCAGCAATACCGGGCAGAACTTGCGCAACAGCATCAAGAAGGCAAACGGCTGGCGGATATTGCCCGACACCAACCGCTAACGTTGCTATACGCCGCTAAAGATACTCGCCAGAACCATGCCATTGTACTGGCGGAGTGGCTACGAGAGCTGTGATTGTCGTGCCGCCGCCTGGCCTGGTTGTCTGTCCGGGGACAACGGCATCAAATGTTCTGCCCGCACCCAGGCAAAACCGTGCTGACCATCGACGGAGGCTACATCGCCCGTAACCAGCCACAGCGCCCGAGGCGCTTCTTTCGGCAGTAAGGTGACGTGTCCATTTACCGGGTTAATGAATTCATCCCCAGGTTGGCACAGGCAAAATAGCTCAACCGACTTACCAATATTCCGCCGTCCGGCGGGTGTTTTAGCGCCAATAACTATTGCCAACGCGCCCGGCTTTAACTGAAACATATTTTCTTGCGCCGCATGAAACTCATTATCAGATTGTTCTTAATCATATCCCGTCGGACCGCAGGTTGTCACTTTTTCGTATCAGGGTGCTCTCTGCGCCATAATGTCCACTCATCAATGATTTCGCCATTGGGCAATTTGCAATCGGAACGCACGCCTTGTGGGGTCTGCACCGGCATCAGCGTACCGCCCTGTTGCTCACAGTAGACGGCTGCCGGATTAGGCATCCCAATGCGCGGCGGCCTGGGGGCGTTGGGTTGCGACGATGAACAAGCGCTCAGCAGCAATACGCCTGGCAACGCAATCCACGTAAATTTCATAACGACTCCTTAAAGCGATATTTTGTCCAGGATAACCTGGCGGGTACGCTATTTCCATACTTTCTGTCAGCGCTTTAGTGGGTGTTTATCCCGGGTTAAGTCAGTAATAACCACGCCCTGTCACAAAGCAACCGACCTTTTGTCGCTGAGAAAACCCTGCTATTCTGGCACCCCCTGAACAGTGAAGGTAATAGCATGAGAGTGGGTATCCTCTTCCCTGTCGTCATTTTCATTACGGCAATATTATTTTTGGCATGGTTTTTTATTGGCGGTTACGCCGCGCCGGGAGCATAACCATGAGGAAAACAACGATGGTGTTGATGGGCATCGCGCTAATTGCGGCGGCGGGTACCGAACTGGGCTGGTGGTAAATTCATTTTGAATAATAAAGGCTACCTGTCGTAGCCTTTATTATCTCTGAAAGTTCTGCGTTTAGCTTTTGATTTTTCTGTAGATTAACAGCACGACAATCGCGCCGATCACCGCGACTGCAAAGCTGCCGAAGTTGAAACCATCCACTTTGCCAAAGCCAAAGAACGTACTGATCCATCCTCCGACTACCGCACCAACGATCCCCAGAATGATCGTCATAAAGAATCCGCCACCATCTTTACCTGGCATGATCCACTTAGCCAAAATACCCGCAATAAGTCCAAAAATAATCCATGAAAGAATGCCCATTTTTTCCTCACTTATGTCTTAACGTTAGCGGTTTATTTGCCGTTAAAAAGAATAGCACATCGTCAGGAAAGTGAAGTTTGTGATATCCATCACCTTTTAGCGTCGTGGATAAAAGCGCATAAATATCAGGGTTGCAATCATTAATGATAACGATTATCTTTATCAACACCGAGTGGTTGAGTTTATAACCCACCTGTTCGGTACGACATTGCTCACATTGCTTCCAGTATTATTTGCCCGCCTCACCGAGCGCGGGCTTTTTTTGCTAACCGCTATCTATCCCATGTCGAATTCATGGTCTTTTTCAGCCGCGCTATTTTGCGTGATACGGGGTCATCTCCAGCGCCGTACATTCATCCTGCTTGTCCTGCTGCATAAACCCCATGGTCACCATAAACAAACCGATCATAAATGGCACTTCATAAAGCTCTTCAATCAAATCTGTGTAACGCGCGTTATGCAGGAATATCGGCGACAACCACCGATGATGCTCGACAGTGTCGGAAATCAGATATGAACATGCCGTCACGGCAAACAGCCACAATGGCAGAGAAACGTCCCGCAGACGACGAACAATCTCCTTACGTAGCCCGGCAGAAAACAGGACTGGCAAGACTAACGCAGCAATTAATAGCACTGAAATCATTCTGAACAGTATACGCGGCTCGTCAGGGAAATAGTCACGCCCCCAACTGGTGCTTCTACCCAGCAGTACCAGCCACCAGACAACAGCCCATAGCCAAAACTGCTTTGCCCCTTCGGGACGGGAAAGTGGCCGTATATACCAGGCGGTAAATAGCGCCCCAAACAGTAACCATAACGCTTGTCCGTTTTCAATCCATCGGACCACCACGCCGTTAAGCAAAGGCAATTGCCAGTCCGCCGTAAACGGGATGACCACAGCGGCAAGCGCAAGAGTAAGTGCTGACGAAGTTAATCGGGTATCGAGTTTCATGATCATAAGACTCTTCTGGTTTTTAATACCCAATCATAAGTTTTATGAATACGCTCTCATTAGCAAACAATGCGCTATTCTTAATGTTTTCTTAATGTTTCTTTTCAACCCATGTCTGATGTAAATAAACAGCGCTTTTCAATACGCAAAAACCGCATCACGCTGGCGACGCGCGATGCGGCTTCTGATTTAAAAAATCACTTTATATCAAATAGATACTACAAGATCCTTACCAGCCGCAAACGTCGTGTTCGTTTTCGGTATCGTAGGAACGCACGGTATTGACCAAATCCTTCACAACTTCTGCCGCAACTTCAGGTACCAGCAACGTCATCGGTGCTTCCGTTTCATAGTCCACAGAGACGCCGTTGCTATTATTCGTGACCGTGACAGTATAAGTAGCTTTTCCCATTATTATTCTCTCCCGGCATGAATGATTTTTCGTGAGGTCGCCCCTTCCATCAGTACTTCCGGCGCGACAAAAAAGTCGATGTTAAAATAGGTATCATCCGTCATGACCTCAATATTATGCCACTTTTCCGGAGGAAACACGCCAAACTCGCCGGCATTGATCACCATGATCTCTTCCGGCTCAGAGCAATGTTCATCAGCGTATCCGAGATATTTGACCGCCCCCTGCATCACCGAGAGGCGAGGATAAACGCCGGGTCGCGTTCCCTTATCAAGGTGGCGTTCGAAAATTCCGGCAGGCGCCGTCTCTTTGTTCCAGAATGGCGTGGAACGTGTATGGATATGATTTTGTGGAATTTGCCGCATTTGCTTCCCTCTTCCCGCAAGTTACTCAGCGATAATCTCATCGCTGTCGTAAAAAGGTTACGCTCCAAAAACAGCATTTTAAATACCATTTATTGGTTACTATTTTGCTGTTTTCCACGCAATAAAACCGAAAGGAGAGCAATGACCCGCCGTTGTCGACGGGTCCAGGGGGTTAAGACTGGAGCGTTGCCAGCCGGGCGGCAAATCCGACGAAAAGAAGGCCAATCAACGAATTGCCCACTTTTGCCAGTTTCTTTTTGGTACCAATATAGTGGGTTACAAAAGCGCCAGAAAGAATTAAAAAGCTCAGATAGCAAAAACTGACGATTTCAAGGGTGGTAGCCAAAATAAAAAATGACACCCCAGTATGCGGCGCAGTAACGTCAATAAATTGCACAAAAAAGGAAACATAAAAAAGTATGGCTTTAGGATTCGTCAGGCTAAGAATTAAAGCACGCTTAAAAATAGCGCCAAAAGGAACTACCGTTTCCGTCGCCGCACGCCCCTTTGAGGTCAGCGTGGCGTAAAGGATTTTTGCGCCAAGGTAGAGCAGATAAAACGCGCCGAGATAGCGAACAATATTAAACAGAACCGGCGTTGTTTTGATCAGCGTCGCCACGCCCGCATACGCCAGAAACATTAATATCGCATCGCCGATAAACACGCCGCATGCGGCAAGATATCCTCCTTTAACCCCGCGTCCCACGCTGTTTTTAAGCACAAAAAGCGTATTCGGCCCCGGTACCAGAACGATAAAAATCGCCCCAACCAGGTACGTCCAATAATTCAGAACACCATACTCCGCGAACACATTAACCTCTTCCTGAAAACATTTACGCTTAGCTGCGAAACAGTATGCTAACGAATGCACCGGAAGATGGGAAGCGAAACCACGTCTCTCCAGCCGCTATTCCGCCACGCTTATATCCACATCACCCAAAAACGTTCTTGTATCGCGCCCCCCGCAGGCAATCACCAGGTATTGGCCCACGTTTCCTCATGGGGAATTAACGCGCGCGTCGCACCAAAGACAGAGATGCCAACACATCACTGATATCGCTCTCATTCAGATTCGGCGCATTAAAGTGCGTTCTCAGCCACACCATATCCTCATGGCTGAAAGCGCCGACCATCAGGCGCTGGCTGATAATGATCAACATTTGATTATCAAGTTGTCGAATACGTTGCCGGGTGACCGACAAGGTTTGTATAGGAAAGGAGGGTTCTGGGCCGGTTCGCCACTGCGCTAAATAGCGGTACTGTATCGCTTTACTGGCATCCATTAGCGAACGAATAAAAGGGGTTATCGAATGCGGGTCCAGACCGTTATTTTTCGCTTCTTCTTCAGCCTCGGCAAAAACATTTTGTTCACGCGTGAAATCCTCTATCGGCAGATGGTGCTTCATTTTATAAGCAGCCACATCTTTCATTAATAACATGCGTTCATTGAGCGCGGTTAAGAGTGCGCCAAGCGATACCGACGTTACCGAATCGGCAAAAGTGGTGCTGCACATCAATAAAGAACAAAGAAAAATGGCGATATGACGAATCATTAATCAACCTCCTTTTACGGAGGCCTGACAGTAATTTACCTTTATTAAGATAACATTAAGTAATTATTACAAATGGGTATTAATGCTTATTCGTTTAAACTGGAGTGATAAAAAGAACAGGCCGTTGATTCTGCGGAATCTTCACCTTCATTTAAAGTGTATAAAATATACAACAAATCACACAAATGTGATGCGCGTCACGTTTTTATGTTTTTTTATTACAGTTTTATGATATAGGTCTAACTTTAATAGGTCACTAATTTCTCTCCCCCGCTCAGGGAGATCGGCTTCAATTTACATCGAATATGGTGAAATATGACTACCATTACACTAGTCAACGAACAAAATAGTACTGGCAATCCTTTTTCTGCACATATGTTATGTGAACAGCGAGCTATTCAGGAAATTACTTACGAACTATTGCAATCGCAGCAGCATGTCTCAAATAAGGATATCATCGCCAAACTTATTGAAAAACTGGAAACAGAAAAAGACGTAGTGCAGCTTGATATTTACCGTAATGCCTTAGAAGCCGTTTTGTTTCAGACACCTGACGACATCTAATATATACCCAAAATAATTCGAGTTGCTTAAAGGCGGCAAGGGAGTGAGTCCCCAGGAGCATAGATAACTATGTGACTGGGGTGAACGACAAATCTGCCGGGAGCAGATTTGAACGTCGCGTGCGACGGCCCGTCAGGGCGAGGCCCATGGATGGGCCGAGTAATCCGTAGCCAACACATAAGCAACTTGAAGTATGAAGGGTATAAACAAGGGAGGGGGTTACTCCTCCCCTGTTCGTTAATAATGCAGATGCCTCAACGTGCGGTACCTGATTTTTCGTAGCCGTTTGCATGGATTTGCGGTGCAACATGCTGCATGCTTTCTGGCATCTCATGCTGCCGGTATACGGCTGGCAGTAATGTTAAGCCTGAGCCATTTTTCACATGAAGACTAAATTTACCCGATTCTTTTAACGCCTGAATAAGATTTTCCTGGGCGGGAGTTAATGTCTCATCATGCCACAGAACAATATGCTCGAAAGACGTTGATAAAAGATCGGGCATCGGCGCCTGCCAGGGGATGACTTCAACTCGCATACCTTCACTACAATATTTAATCGTTTCCAGCCATAGCTCAATGGGGTCGTTCAGCGAAAACGCAGCAATAAGCATTGTGCCTGCTGGCGCCTTTCGTACGCTACTTAGCTGGAACGTGGCGTATTCAATAATCGCAGTATCCAGTAATGCCTTTTCAAATCGGCGTGTATCATCATCGCCTGCGGACAACCACAGCCGTAAAGGACGCAGTATTGACTCAATTACGATACACGGCGGAATTTCCCGACCATAACGCCAGAGTAATTTTCGCAATTTGGCGGGTTCGAATTTTCTACACTGCGCTAAAATCTCTTCCTGGTAGAATAACCATCCCGAGCGGCAATGCGTTTCTTCACCATAGAGGGCAGGTTTAATCTCTTTTAATGAGAAGCCTTTGCTTAACGCGTCGATAATATGCTGTATTCTGATAGCATCTTCTATGCAATAAAAACGATTGCCAACTTCATCTTTGGTAGGTTGAAGCAGGCCATAGCGTTCCCAGGACCTGATATTTGCTGTTGTGACACCACACTGCGCCGCCATTGCGCTAATACTAAAAGTAGCCATGCCTGTCTGGCCTCATGATGATGTAAGAAAGCATAGTGAACCTAAACGCCATCAGAAGCAAATCATTATTAAGCAATGACCTTACTATTTACACGTGAAATTACATTATCGACATTATTTATTGTCAGCCAGTGCGTAAAGGCTTTAGAGACGGACAGTATTTGATAATCCAGAACTGTTCTACAACCTAATTTAGTCAGAACATGGTAGCGTACTGAGTAAATAGTTTTTAAATGTACATTCAGCTCACAGCTTATTTGTCGGATATCCATTCCTTTAACAAGCATCGCCAAAACATTTCTTTCATTCGCCGTTAATCTGACTTTCTCTGACCTGGGAAAAAATTGACCAGCAGCGGCCAAAATCAGTAATTCGCGCCACTCAGCAATAGAGGCATCGACCTTTATTCGATATATGGCATTATGTTCATCAATAAAGTTATATTCATTATTGGTAACAATTCCAATGAGTACCGTTTTAAATGTGGAAGTAATAGACTGCTGTACGGTGTAGTAATCGTCGATATCAAAAATAATATAATTTACGTTACCAGCTATTATTGCGACGTCCTTAAATAAGGACTCCAGACCATAATTAAGAAACAGGTTTTCGCTCAATAGTCTTGTATCTGTCTTTAAAACAGATGATGCGGAACCAGTCATATCCACCTCAACAAAACGAGAGCCATGTGGAAATATCCATTCGATGGCCCGCATAAGATCATCTGCTTACTTCAGCGATGAGAACCTATTAAGTAGTAGTTGAGGAACGCCGTTTGCGCAACCTGACAGACGTCCTGGGGCATCTTATGTGAACTGCGTGGGGATGTGCGTTTTCGCAAAATCCACAAAGCGTACGACCGCAGGCAGCAAAATATGCCAGTCCTGCTGCTCCAGACCTAAATATTCACGCTGCGCCGCACGCAACGTAGCAGCATAATCTTCTGGCAACTGAGGTAACAGCCAGTCAGCCGCCGCATCCTTAGAGGTAAATCTCCCGGTAGAAAGGGTGTACCAGATACGCGCCAGGGTTAAAACGATATGATACTCATCTCCCTGCACATCTGCCGTGGATTGCCAAAGGTCGAGGGGATAACGCAAGGCCTTCAGCAACTGCGCCGCAGGGGCTGGCGTGAACAGCCGTTCCGCGCGTTCGCCCTTTAGCGGTATACTGGTTTCCAGAATTTGGGTTATCAGTAACACAATGTCCCAGTCCTGCTGCGCTGGTTCATAAATCCCCTGACAAATGTCCTCTCTTAGCCACTCGCCAAATTGCATTTCCCTGGAAGGTGGAAAACACCAGGGAACCAGCTGCGAATAAAGCACGACAGTGACCTCCAGAGCGCGTTTTTCTGCCGACGCCCCCGGCGGCGATGAAAGCGCCAGCAATTCCTGCATCAGCATTGCGCGTAGGGCCTCCGTCAGCGGCTGACATATTGTCACCAGCAGATCAATGTCGCTGTTTGGCTTCAGACCGCCCGCGACAGCGGAACCATATAAATGAATAGCACGCAACGTATCGCCTGTGACACGAGTAATCAGGCGACATGCCGCTTCCGTTTGGCATTGAATCGAGGGCGGTATGGACAGCGTCATCATCGCTCCGGGGGCGCAGGTATTTTTTATATTGATTGCCAGAAATATGGCATAACGGCAGAAAAAAAGCTCGCTATTCATAGCGAGCTTTTAACATTGCAATCAGACTTAATGATGTAGCATTTCGTCAACGACCTCATTCGCCTTTAACTGATAAGGATAATAGGTAGGCCAGTTTTCCATCTCTTGCAACAATGCCTGCTGCGAGGTATTTCCCATAAAGATATGAAAATGCGCCGATTTGCGCGGGGCAATGATATGATCGCTAAACTGAACATATTTAGGCGCTTTGCTATTCGCATCTTTACATTCGAACAGATAGCGCACCCCTTTTTTACCCGATGCGTAAGTCAGAATTTTATAGCCGGCATAATTGTATTTACAGGATGCAACGTTATTGTCGCGATGGAATTCTATAACGCCATTTTCAATGCCGATAGTCTCAACATTCGTCGCGTATCCTTTGCGATAATACGCTTTAATATCCTCAAACGTTTTCTCCGGGTCTTTCTTCGCCTTTTGTCTGAAGACAGGGTCCAGCTCGCCGCTGACCAGATAAGGATAGACGGATTGCCACATACCATCCCAGTCGGTGAGCGCGCGATCGCGTACATTAGCGTCATCAAACACGCCCGCTGCCGCTTTTTGCTCAACCTCCGTCATCGGCGCGCCATGAGCATGATGACCATGCGCGAAGGCAGGACTATTTACCAACAGCATTCCCAGAAGCATTGTCAGTTTTTTTAAATGAATCACCAAAACGTTACCCTCATCTTTCTTAGAAAGATGATTGTTATATTATAACATTACAATTATTTCAACAAAAACTCAGCGGCCACCGCGCAGGTGGCCTTTTTTGATATCAACTGGTCCGCCATCGAGGAATTGAACCCCGAACCTTAGAGGTAGAAGCTCTATGCTCTATCCGGTTGAGCTAATGGCGGAAGAAAAATTACGCGGCCATTTTAAGGCAGGCGTCTGCGCATTGGCTGCATGCCCGCGCGCAATTCTGGCAATGGTCGTGATCGTGCCTTGCACACTCTTCGGCGCAGGCTTTGCAGATATCCGCGCACAGGCGGCATAATTTTTGTGAGTACTCGCTTTCCAACGCCATAAATTGCGCCGCCAGGCGACAAATGGCCGCACATTGCATATCTAACTGGATGCAGTGCTTCATCATTTCGACGTTATCTTCACGCAGACAAGAAGAGGCGCAGATATCACACGCCGCCGCGCATTCATAACACTGCTCAATACACTCACGATGTTCTTGTTGCATAAATGACTCCTTATTTTATTAAGAGGAGTAGATAAGTCTGCACAGAAACGCCGGGATAGCCAAACGGCTACCCCTCTTTTTCATACTTTTTGAACAAAAGTGCTGAATAAAACAGCAATAGTAAAGCCGGAAATCGGCCTCGGTGATGTGACGTCTATACTGTAATGTTCATCTGCTTTTCATCGGAGGTAAAATGGAGTATTTAGCACGACTAAATATCGTTGCGATGCTGATGTCAACGACGTTCTGGATCAATCTGGCGGTCGTTTTTTTCGTCACCCTCATTACTTACTGGCTCATCAACTGGCTACTTAATGTGGTCTATAAAGCGCTACAACGCCCTGATAAAAAGGATGATGCTCATGGGCGGCTGCGGCCTATTGTTTTCGAGATGCTGAAAAAGACCAGTAAAATGCTAATCTTTTTTGCCGCATTTCTCTTTAGTCTGCGCTTTGTCGCCCTGCCCGACCGGTTATTCTCTACCCTCTCTCACGCCTGGTTTTTAGTGGTTGCGATTCAAATGGCGATTTGGCTTGATCAGGGCGTACAGTCATGGATGCGTCATTTACTGTATGCCCCAGGCTCCAATAAAAACCCGGTGACGTTAGTCATTCTTGGTATGATTTTGCGCGTGCTCGTCTGGTCTATGATGCTGCTCTCCATCCTGGCGAACGTCGGCGTGGATATTACTGCACTGGTAGCAAGCCTCGGCGTGGGCGGTATTGCTATTGCCCTGGCGGTACAAACCGTTCTGAGCGATGTCTTCGCTTCGCTGTCGATTGGTTTCGATAAGCCCTTCGAGATCGGCGATTTCGTCGTCTTTAATGATGTAGCCGGTACGATTGAACATATCGGTTTGAAAACCACCCGCATCCGTAGCCTCAGCGGCGAACAGATCGTTTGTGCAAACGCGCAGTTGTTGCAGCAAACCATACACAACTATAAGCGGATGCAAACGCGTCGTATCGTGTTTACTTTTGGCGTCGCCACTGCGACACCGCCGGAAAAGTTACGCCTCATCGGCGATATGGTGAAAAAGATTATTACCGATGTCGGCGAAACACAATTCGACCGCGCCCATCTACTGGCCTTTGGTCAGGATCGGCTGACCTATGAGGTGGTGCATATCGTCAATACCGCGGATTACAATAAATACATGGATATTCAGCAAGAGATAAATATCCGTATTATTGAAAAACTCATTGAGAATGATATCGAACTGGCGCTGCCTAGTCTGGTCGTCAGAGCCCCTGTACAGGTTGAAGAGACCAGGGACTACAGTAATACCGCTGATGCAAAAAACGCAGATAAACGCGTCATGCAGTAAAATCTCTGCCGACAATACCGGGAACCCATGGGTTCCCGGTGCGTTAACGGCGACACGGCAATGCGGGGAAACGACTTGCGGCTATTCCACCTGTAAATGGCGGGTACAGACTTGATCAAGCAGCGCAGACTGATGACTAATCACCAACATCCCTAATGAACGGCTGCGGCACACCTCAAGCACGTATACCCATATCGCTTTTTGAATAGACGGATCGAGTTGCGCCGTCATTTCGTCGGCAATCAGAAAACGCGTTCGCGGGTCAAGCGCGCGCAGTATCGCAATACGCGCCAACTCACCGCCTGAGAGCTGCATTGGCCGACGCGTCAGCCACTCGGGCTGCACATGCAAATGCCTCATCGTTTCCGGGTCAGGCTGCCAGGCATCACGCATAGCGTCTCCGGCGCTTCGCCAGGGATTAAACGTCAGTTCAGGATGCTGGGGGACCAGCTGTACCGGACAATACTGATGCAGGGGTAACGGGCTACCGTCCAGCAGAACGTCGCCCGCCGTCGGTTTTTGCCATCCGGCCAGGACGCGCCCCAACGTTGTTTTCCCCGTTCCGCTTGGCGCATGAATTCCTACCCGTTCACCGGCAGAAATCGTAAACGTCAGGTTATGCCATAAGACTTTCCCACCCTGACGAATAACGAGGTCGCGGCAGCTTAGCATTCTATTCCCTCTCCGGTCGGCATAAATAACGGGTTTAGTTCAGGCAATGCTTGCCATTGCCGTTTTAACGGCTCACTCATCTCTTCCGGCTGTAATCGTTCACGGCGAATATTGTCCGTGATATAACCCTGATGCAGCGCCACAATGCGATCGGCATACCGCGCCGCCAGCAGCAGGTCATGAGTCACCCACAGCACGCCGCATCCCCGCTCGCAGAGACCTCGCAAGTGCTCAAGCAACTGGTTTGCCAGTGCGGTATCAAGCCAGGCGGTGATCTCATCCGCGAGGATATAACGTGCCTGGCTGAGCGAGGCGTGGCACGCCAGAATTCGTTTAGCCATCCCGCCGGAGAGCTGGCGAGGAAAGCGTTCCAGGACTGTCGGTTCGAGATCGCTTTGCTGCAATAGCTGTACCATCTGCGTCTCATCCCAGACGCGTCCGGTCAGATGACATGCTCTGTTCAAATGTTTTCTGATATTCAGCATAGGATTAAGCGCCTGTACCCCCTGCGGCACGTAGCTAAACGTATTGCCCCTAAGCTGCCTGATGGTATGTCTGTCCAGCCGGTTGCCATCAAGCGTAATTTCCCCCCGAAAGCGTAAATTTTCCGGCAGCAGATCGAGCAGGCATTGCAGCAGCAGACTTTTGCCTTCCCCGCTGCCGCCAACCAATGCCACCATTTCTCCGGGCGCGATATCAAAAGAGACATTCTGTAATAACGGCGACCAGCGTCTCGCGCCATACCAGCGATAACGCGCGCTTTCCAGCGTAACCTGTTGTAAACTCAGCATACGTCACTCCTTAGCCACAGCCGCTGAATGGCGCGCGCAAACTGATCGAAGAGCATCACCAGCGTGAATAACATTAGGCCGGGAAACAGCACCAGCCACCAGTTTCCATGGCTAATAAACCGTAACGCATCCGCCAGCAACAGTCCCAGCGAAGGCTCATGCGGCGCCAGCCCAAACCCCAGAAAACTTAACGCCGCGCTGTGCAATACCGCATGAGGAAACATCAATAACGTTCCCGTCAACCATTGCGGCAATAGCGCCGGAAAATAGTGATATCGCCAGCAATAAAGGTGTCCATGCCCCAGACGATAGGTCAATGTCAGGTAGTCACTCTGCGCTACCCGCTCCGCGTCGGCGCGCAGAATCAGCGCCAGACGGGGCCAGTGCGTTAACGCCACGGCCGCAATGACGCCGCTTTTACCGCCGCCGAGCGTAAAACAGATAAGGATCAGCAAAAGTAAATGCGGCATGGCGAGCATGGCATCGGTTATCAGCCGCATCAGGAGGTCCAGCCGGGGATGAATACGCGCCGCTGCCGCCATCACTAGCGCAATAACGCCGCTGCACAACGCGGCGCCAACGCCAATTTGTAAACTGGTGAAGGCCCCCTGAAAGCAACGAAGCCATACATCGCGCCCCAGATTATCGGTGCCAAACCAGTGCTGGATATCAGGCGACAGATGCCGGGCAAGCAGATTAACCTCTGGCGGCTGGCTCAACGTGGCATAACCGTATCCGGCAATAAACAGCAGGCAGGTAACGGAGAGGATCAGACGAAGCAATGTCGGGGCAGGATTATAGAGCATCGGGACGCTCCAGCGATCGATTAAGCACCACCACAAGCCAGGCTGAAATCGTATTTCCGGCAAACACTAATAGCGTACAGAATAAAACGATCCCCATGAGTAGCGGGACATCGCCACGCAGGCCGGCATCGATAGTGGCCTGTCCCAGCCCCGGATACGCAAAGACTTTTTCTGCCAGTAACGCCCCCCCCATCAGTTCGCCCAGAGAAGCAAACTGTAAACAGAGTGCTGGGGTAATCGCATGACGTAACACCTGGTGACGTAACAGCGACCATCCTTTATCCCCCTGAGCGCGCGCAAAACGAATAAATTCGCTCTTCATTACGCTGGCTATTTTTTCTCGCGTATGCAGCGCAATTTGCCCCATGCCCAACAGACTTAACGCACATACCGGCAACACAAGATGGCGTAAACGTTCCGATAAAAGAGCTGTTCCTGCATTATTTCCGGGGTCCCAGGCGCAACAAACAGGTAATACCGGCCAGCGGACGGCAAACAGCGCCAGCAGCAGCATTGCTATCCAGAAAGTGGGCAACGATGACAATAAGTAGCTGATACGGCAAATCATCTTATCCGGCCAACGGTGGAGAAAACGTCCGGCCAGAAAACCCAATGTCACGCCCAACACACCAGACAATAGCCAGGCGCCTGCCAGCAGCGCGAATGACGTCGCAAAACGTTCCCGGATCACGCTGGCGACAGGCATGTTAAACAGCATGGAATACCCCATGTCACCCTGGAGCAGACGCCAAAACCAGTGACCGAAACGCTCCCACAGCGGCTGGTCAAGCCCCCAGCGCGCCGCAATCCGCGCATATTGTTCTGGCGGAACATGGAGCAGATCGTTGCCAATATAAGCGCGGATAGGATCAACGGGCGAAAAGCTAAGCAAAATGAAGGTGCCGGCAGCCACCAGCACCAACAGAATAATCAGCCGCAAAAAATGACTGAAGAACAATTTCATCACCGACAGGTCCAGGTCCAGTCATCAAGATTGTTTAACACCGACCAGCTACCGTGGATTTCTGGCGCGCCTTTTCCCAGATCAATACAAGGGTTGGCCAAATAGGTATGCTGAATATTAAGCAGCCATGCCCATGCCGCATCGCCCTGGACGCCCGCGCCCTGCTTTCCATCCCACTCAACCTGCTGCCAGAAAGGAATCGCCTTTTGCCAGTCAGGCGCATCTATAGCCTGTTTCAGATGTGCTTCTACCGCAGGGTTGCTGTAATAGCCCGGGTTATAATATTCCACACCAGCGGCTTTTCCGCTGTAGTGATGGAAGAGTTCCATCGGGTCCAGACTTCCCCAGCCAAACAGCGTAGGGTTAGCGTGCATATGGCGCTCTACGGTTTCCCAGCTTCCCGATTGCAACGAGACGACAATGCCTAAAGGCTGCAACATGGCGCGCACCGCCTCGGCCAGATCCCGCCGGGTGCTGTCGCCACTGGCATACCATAAGGTCAGACGCGCTTCTTTACCTGCTTTTTCACGCACGCCCGCACTGTTTATCTTCCAGCCAGCCTCTTCCAGGATGGCGCGCGCTTTTGCAATATCGCCATCGCTGAATACCACTGAAGGATTTTGCCACGGCAATCCCTGCACCGCGCTATAGGCGGGTATCGCATGGCCTTCCATCACCTGTTCCGCTAGTTGCTTACGATTAATGGCATAGTTAATTGCGCGTCTGATAGCGACATCAGCGGTCACATCGTTGCCGACAGGATAACCGTTAGCATCCTTTTTACCGGCTGGCACCATCGGGAAGACTATGCCCCGGTTTTCAACGCTATCGCGTACCCAGAGTTTAAGATTATCCTGCTGCGGGGCCACCGCCATAGAAGGGGCAATGCGCACCAGTCCCAACTGTCCGCTGCGCGCGGCGGCATAAGCATTATCTTCATCCAGGAAGACAAAAACCAGCCGGTTAAAGTCATTCTTTTTACCTGCATACCAGGGGTTGGCTTCAACAATCAGTTGCTGACCAGGCTGGAAACTGACCAGTCGGTACGGACCGGCGCCTATCGGTTCGCGGGCAAACGTTTTTTCATCATAACGGCTGGCCGGAACAATCCCTAACGACCCGAGTACATTCACAAAGGTACTCTGCGGATGGCTCAGCGTCATCTCAATTCGGCGCGCATCCAGCGCTCGCGCATGACTAAAGTTGCCCATGTCAATTTTACCGCCGCTCTTCGCCGCTTTGTTATATGTAAAAACGACATCTTCGGCAGTTAATGGCGAGCCATCGGAGAATTTCAGATCGGGTTTTAAGGTCAGTATCCAGGTTTTACCATCGGGGCTGGTGTCCACTTTTTCCGTCAGTAAATTACCCCAACTCATATCGGCGTTTTGCTTGAGCAACGGCGCATGAAGCAATAAGTAACTGCCGTGGCTCCAGCCCAGCATAGGATCAAAGCCTTCCGTTGGCTCAGGGCCAATGGCCAGCTTTAAGGTATGGCCATCTGCCGTGTCCGACGCGGCGAAAAGCGGCGAGGTGAATGCCAGAGCCATCGCGCACGTTATGAGCGCCAGTTTGCCTTTAATCATCAGTTTACCCCAGATTATACGTTGTTTTTGTTCCTCCCGGCGCAGCATAAACGTCGGGAGGCCTCCTGAGGACGGCATTATGGCGAGCATTTGTAATGAAAAAATTGATGCAGAACAGAAAGTATGACGATCTTTTAAAAACATCATACGCACAAACGCCGGGAGCGCCAACGTGGGCTAAAGGCCGCTTTTGATGGGGATAAAACGCAAGAGAAATGATGCCAGGAATAGCGGGTTAATTAACGCCATCTTATTCTCTTATTGCCTTTCTATTCTGTATTACGTCTTCCCATCCGACGCTGTTCATTTTCTCAACGTTATTAGTCAGTGCTGAAACGTAAGAAGGTATCGTAATTAGCGCCTCCTGGCTTTAAACCTAAACCAATATTAAACGAACCGGGCGTTAATGAAACTTACCAGCAGAACGCCAGTCATATGGCAACCCGATGAAATGACATGCTATGGAGTCCAACCGAAAAATGTTAACGCCGCCAGGGCTCGTGATGATTTTTTTAGCCGTACTGTTCTCATTGCTGACAGGATGCGCAAGTTATAAAAACACGGCGTGGGGAATATATCCGGCTTCAACGGATATTTGTCCATCAGGTACGACATCAACAGGAGGGTGCAAAGAGTAATATCGCATATTTAATATACACCACTTTTTAAATGACTGTCCGGACATTTTCGGACGGTAAATTTTCTATTAATTTATAATGGACTAATCCCATGACAAATAAAAAACACATTTTTTCAATTATCTTTATTGGTTCTCTTTTAACGGGGTGTGCTACAGGACCATCACCGACAGGGATTGGCTTATATACGGATGTTAAAGGGCCAATTACTGCCACGAGTCTCCCGGCAACCAAAACCGGTAAAGCGTGTGCGCAAACGGTATTGGGTATTGTAAATACCGGCGACGCATCTATTGATTCAGCGAAAAAAGCGGGCGATATTTCTTTAGTGTCGAGTGTTGATTATGAAACTACGGGCTCATATCCGTTTTATGGTAAAACCTGTGTTGTCGTAAGAGGACAATAACAACAGTAAGCCGGCGATGCCGCCGGCTTTTTATCCCATTTTACGTGCCGCTATCTCTGTCTGTTCCTTGCGACTCAGCCCCCGCTTTAAGGTTCTGTTAAGATTTTACGCATACCCTACAAGCAGTTGTTAATAAAGGATAATAATAATGGCACATTTCTCAAGACTGCAAATAACGCTTCACTGGTTAACACTGCTCCTGACAGGCATCGCATATGCGGCTATTGAGTTACGGGGGTGGGTGCCAAAAGGCTCCAGCGTTTACCTGTTTATGAAAGACATGCACTATGACATGGGCGTTCTGGTCTGGGCGCTGATGTTTTTACGGTTATATCTTAAACACAAATACCCGGATCCGGTCATTACGCCTCCCCCTCCTCACTGGCAGCACGTAGCCGCTAAATTAATGCATATCGCGCTTTATCTCACTTTTCTCGCCTTACCGCTGCTGGGCGTCGCGATGATGGCGTCAGGCGGAAAAAGCTGGAGCTTTTTTGGTTTTACTGTACCGGTATTTTTGACGCCAGATAGCACCCTAAAATCGGATATAAAGCGTATTCATGAAATGCTGGCCAATATCGGCTATTTCCTGATTGCTATGCATGCAGCAGCGGCGTTGTTTCACCATTACATACAAAAAGACGATACATTTTCAAGGATGTTACCCGGTAAATCATGACTATTTCGGCCATCCCGGCGTGACTGAGCACGCCGGGCAAGGCATTATTATTCCAGCGCTATCGATTTCGACTTATAGCGCCTTACACCGTTTGTAATCGACAATATACGATATTTTTCCGGTTCCACGTGTAGGTGATATGTACGACGCCGCCCTCGCTAATAATAGCGGGATAAGAATACTCACCGTGGTCACTTTCCAGGTCCAGTAGCGGTAGCCATGATTCGCCATTATCCTGGGAAGCAATCAGTGAAAGCGGATAGCGCTTTCCCCAGTTGCCGTTGACCGGATTTAACGCAAGAATCAGCGTACCGTCCTGCATACTAACCAGATCGATACCACTATTATTATTCGGTAAAGATGTCGCGCGGGCAACAGACCAGGTAGCGCCATAGTCGATTGAATCACTGCGAAAAATTGCCCCGCGTGTGCTTCGTAACAACATATGGATATGCCCCGGAGAAGACTCCCACAGCGTAGGCTGAATAACGCCATCCCAGCGCAGGAGGTTTTCCAGACAACATTCCCACAACATCCCCTTTTTTACACCATCCCACAACGCTACGTTTGTCCCGGAAATAGCGTTATCAGGCTCCAGCGGAACAAAAGAGATATTCCAGTGTTTTCCTTCGTCAGAGGATCGATCCACAAATGCCCTCCACCGTTCAGGACTTTCAATCGACCCTGGCGCAATCCAGGCGCCATTTGATGCCAGCAGGAGTTTATTTTTTACGGGACCGCGCGGCAAAATATCATCGTTAACCAACGGAGCTGGCGTACTCCAGGTAAATCCTCGATCGCTGGAGATGATAAACCAGGTTTTCCACACGTGTACGTCGCTGCCTACTTTATAAAATAACCACAATTTATCCGACGGGTAAAATAACACCGGATTCCAGTGCGCTTCCCCCTCGCGTGCCGCCACTCGCTGCGGTGTTGTCCAGATATTATGTTCATAGCGAGATAGCCAGATGGCTGTATCTTCGCTTCCTTCGCGCAGCCCCGCGAACCATGCGGCCACGAGCGTACCGCACGGTAAGCGAACAAGCGTAGAGGCATGGCACTGGAAGGGCTCGGTTCCGCTTTCCGGTAAAATGACCTGCCGATTGACGAGCGCTAATTTCATACCTGCCTCTATTAAATAAGGTAAAAAGCATCAGCTTTTTTACGTATGAAAGTAGTGTTAGCAGAAATAGCATCAACGCGGTGAAAACGATGAACCGCTATACGAATTTATGTTCAGATATCGCGCCCATAACAGGCAGAATGTCGAGAGTGGACAAAAATTGGACTGACCTCGCGGATAATTCCAACTTACCGCCGTCCAATGGCGACGAGGTCAGTGGCACGGGATAATATAGAGGTCAGGGTTATAATATTTAGCGATCTGTGCCTACAAGCATGACGGGATACTTTTCGCTACAGACAATGAAGGCCCGTCTAAACGGGCCTCCATTAACGCGATTATGATTTGTGTTCAATCGCCTTTGGTTTACTTTCTATGGCAATTTTTTTCGGTTTCTCGCTTTCAGGGATCTCCTGGTAAATCTCGACCAACAAGAGGCCCTGTTCCAGTTTCGCATTATTCACCTTAGCATGTTCAGGCAAAGAAAAACTCAACTGGAAATCCGCCTTACGAATACCCCGATAAATCCAGTGCGTCTGATCCTCTACCGTATCTTCAGTGTGTTTACCCGTAATATTCAGGTTGCCGCCAACCGTTTCAATTTCAAGCTCTTCCTCTTTCCAGCCAGGAACGCTCACGGTAAGCAGATAGTTATTCGCATCGCGCTTTTGCAGATCGTAAGCTGGCGTCGCAGCGACTGGCGTATCTCCTGTTAATTGACTGAAAAGTCTATCAATACGGTTGAAACGGTCAGAGAAAAGAGAATCAGCAAACACGGGAAGTGCTGACAAGGTTCTGAGTGCCATCATTAACCTCCTGAATCACTATTCAAAAGTTCAACATCAAGGCAAGCATTGCTTGTCCACTGACTACATAGGGACGGAAAAAACATTTTCAAGCCTATAAAAGCCTTTTTTTAGTCACAAATTTAAGTGGTTAACGAAAAATCTCATCCCGTTCATTGCCATTTCCGCTGTCCCTTCATCTTTACAATTTTTCTTCACCAGCTCAATTGATAATGATTATCAATTGCATTAATGTATACAGGTTGGTTATGGCAGTGACCAACGCCCTTCTCCATTATCAAACCCAGCGCCGCCTTCGGGCGGCCTTTTGGGAGGAAATATGGTCGCCAAAAATAAAATTCACGGTCGTCGTATTCATCAGTCTCTGCAACAGTTACATCATCGTTGTCTTTTTCAGCAACTGGCGGTAAGCCCACCAGGAACAAAATATGTTTCAGTCACCGCTGAAACAAAAAACTGGCTTATTCATCTTGTGACTTCAGAGGGTCGTTAGCACGCGATAGTGGCTGTCCATGTTGTCGCTAAAATTTTAATGAAATGACATTTGAAATGACATTTGAAATGACATTTATACATCTACAATTTGCGCCCGGCTACTCCGGGCGCCATACCTGAAGATATGACACCCGTTGCCAGCTGACAGGAATTTTAGTCATCGTCTCCGGCGTAGAAAAATTCGATATCTTTATTAAACCATTTATCAATGTTGTGCCACATCAGACAACCGGTCAGAAAACTTGCGATCAATATCCCTCCTATAAGCCACTTTTTCACATATACTCCTGAATAACCCCTGTTGATGTCATTATCTGATCGATAATAAAAAGACCATCATTTGAAGAAATAGTTTCACTGACAGATACCGTATGAAACGAGACAGTGAACAGTACCGTTTTCTTCGCTTTTTATGCCATAGTATTGAGCAGTGGTGACAATCATTTTCTATCGCGCCATAATGATTTGCAGCCTATAGTTTATGATTTTAAGATTTGTCTACTCATCACCTATGTCAGTGATGGATAAATTATAATACGCTTTTCTGGCGCACTTTTCGTCAGTAAACAGGAATACTACAGCATTCATCGTATTGATGCCGCTTTATCTCCCGTTCTTCAGGGAATTAACGACAATTTTATGCACAAAGGATACTAATGATGAAACGTAAATTGATCCCATTTGCCCTCTTTCTCGCTGCGCTTAGCGCCAGTACCACCTCTATAGCAGCTTCGCAGGAGATTTCTAAATCTATATACACCTGTAATGATAACCAGGTTATGGAGGTGATTTACGTCAACACTGAGGCTGGAAACGCCTATGCGATTATCAGCCAGGTAAACGAGATGATCCCGATGCGGTTAATGAAAATGGCCTCCGGAGCAAATTACGAAGCCATAGACAAAAATTATACTTATAAACTTTATACCAAAGGCAAAACGGCTGAACTGGTGGAAGGTGATGATAAACCTGTTCTCAGTAACTGTTCCTTAGCTAACTAACCTTCAGAAATGCCTGAAGGCTCATCAGGCATTTCCACTTCAACCTTCCTGTAACGTAACGTTAAAAAATATGTGAATCACTACAATAAAATAATGGCTAATTAGTAACCACTTTTAAACATGGCTAATCCTATTTTTAAAGAAAAGTTCGAACTGTCTTAATTGTCGTTGTTTAGTGTTTAAATGTTTTGCTTTATTAAGTGGCCCAGGTAGAATTCACAGCGGCTGGTAACCATTCATATTCGCACTATTGAACGATTACCAGCCAACCGCGCCAGGGTCTTGCATACGCTCTGGCGCGGTTAAATCCCCAGGCCATAAACGAAATCACAGGTTTCTGCTATTGCTCATATCTTTCACGTTAACCTGCATTATGCTTGCCCACCTGATGTAGAAAAACACCGCTCTGAACCATAGGGTGTGAATTTCATTTTATAAAAAATTGCGGTGCCGGGTGCCTCCCGGTGAACCATACCACAGTCAATATGGCTCGCGAGGAACATTAACTATTTGACTGGACGCCCCGCCGCAAAGGGGGATTCACCGCATAAGAAAAATCTACAACTCACAAGTAATAAAAGACAATAACATTTTTGTGCATTTTTTATAAATGACTATCTTGTCACGTAATAAATGAAATTATTCTGTAACAGGGTTGCAAGACAATACTTATTCAAAACTGAAGTGGTCAGTGGGAGTCGAACCCACATCATCAGCCTGGCACTGAGGTAATAACATTATACGATAACCACATTGGACCGCCACCGAGGCCTCGAACCTCGCACCATCAACTTAGGAGGTTGATGCTCTATCCAGCTGAGCTAGTGGCGGCTGGGGACTTCTGCCAGGCGCAAAAAAGGTGCTCTCCTGGATAAGATACATACCTTGCTACTTTTCAGTAGTCGTTCAACGGCAGGTACAATATGCGAAGGCGGTCACAAAATCTTGATGACATTGTGATTAATTCCAGGAAAATTTTTCAGAGTGAATATTGTGAGATCTGGCGTTATTTATACCAGATTGTCCTTCCTGCTTATCACCTACCTGAGCAACCTTGATTGCTTACCACAATCCCTTATCTGTGCTTATGCTGGTAAGATGTTATGTACAGCATCACTATAACGAAGAGAGAAAAGTCAGGCAGGTACGTGCACTGGTAAAGAAGCCCTGTTTTATTGACTGGCGGTGCGGAAGGCGAACCTTCCGCATAGCTTATGCTTTTTAGAAACGGTATCCAACCCCGACGTTGAAGCCGTTTATTTTTGTAGAGGAGATGTTGCTTCCTTCATACCCAACATCGACGACGATATTCTCCAGCGGATTCATCTGTACACCCGCGCCCCAGGCAAATCCCGTTTTCCTTGAGGAAATTTTGTTAGAAAAAGAATCGCCATCCTGAGTGGAATGTTCTTTAAACGTCGCCTTTACCGTGCCGACACCTGCCAGCGCGTATAACGAAAAATTGTCAGACAATCGATAGGCTGGCCCAACCATAAAAGAGCCGTACTTCACCTCAAACTTGTCATGGTAATGGATACCTTCAGGCTCAATAGACCCGGAAGCCTGGCTGTCTCCATATAAGTAACTTAGCGAGGAAATAAAACTTACCGGAGAGTCATCCTCATAACGGTATTTCACATTTACCCCTCGGATATTTTTGAAATCCTGAACTTTACTTTGTGCATACCCCACGGAAAAGGCGTTAGTATCGGCCTGTGCAACATTTACAACCAAAACGCCTGTAGTAATAACTAAAGTGGATAAAATAATATTTTTCATAACAACTCCTTAATACTACTTATTATTTACGGTGTGTTTAAACACCTGCGGTACCGATCCGGCATTCAGTTATCGCCACTATGCCGAATCGACAAAACCACGAATAATTCACCACTATCGCTCCTGATACGTTTACTTCCTGAAAGATATTTTTACTACCGAAGTTCTCTATCGCTCCTTAAGGTAACCGGTTCTACAATGTCATCTAACTTTTATAGATTTGAATGCTAATTTTTCTCACGCATATATATTTAACAGAAACTATAAAGTATTTAGCCACTATGGAACAATAAATTCGCCACACAACATTTTGATATTTAAAGAAAAACCCCACAACCATGCTAAGAGAACTGACGCCGCGCGACTAAAAACATATCAGTAAGCAAACTCGCCATATAACCAGAACATATCTCATTGTGCTTCACAGTCCTCACTTGATGCTCCAGCCGAAATAATGTTATATGCCATCGCTGGTGCCGTAACCATATTCACTATGATGCTCAACACGCTTTATTCCCGCTCCGATTTAACCTTTTTAATATATCTATCAGTTACAACATTTCTTGTTATAAGAATAGAATCAACACCACAATTACAATATAAATATCACCTGTGTTGAGAGAGAATTTACATTCCAGAAAAATAATAACGGACGCAAATATTGAAAACCCGATAAAAAAGTCTATTTCTCTATAAAACCCATTATTATTAAGAATAGTTAACTCTTCGTTGAATAAAAAATGCCAATGACGCTCCATAATTCTGGAGATGAACTTCACAAGTCATTGCGTATAACAGGAGGCGTTATGAAACATCATGCTTTTATACTTTGGTCATTACTTATTTTTTCATTCCATGTTTTGGCCAGTTCAGGCCATTATCCTGGTTTACAACAGGCATCATGGGAAATTTTTATCTACGATTTTGGTAGTAAAACCCCGCAGCCGCCTGCAAGTACCGATAAAAAGCAAGCCAGGCAGATTAGTTCACCATCCTGCCCGACGGCAAAACCCATGATGTCCGCACCAGTCAATGACGCCAGGAAAGGGAATACTTTCTCCAGAACATAATGTTCTTTATCTACAATGGTGCCGAACGACTACTTTTAGCCGTCCGGAAATCTTGATTGCCATCAAATATAGCTGGCATTATTTTTCCTGACGTGTATAGTGCGCCTCGTTATCCCCATTAAGGAATTTGTTTGTCTCGTAAAATGACAGGAATTGTCAAAACCTTTGATTGTAAGAGCGGTAAAGGTCTCATCACCCCCTCCGATGGACGCAAAGATGTTCAGGTCCACATTTCAGCATGTTGCCAACACGAAACAGAAGCGCTTATCCCCGGTATACGCGTTGAGTTTTGTCGTATTAATGGCCTCCGCGGACCTACCGCCGCCAACGTTTATCTTTCATAATTCGTCACTCGGCATTTTTTCAGAAAAATTTAGCGAGCCCGTATACCTCCGCAGTCTGTGCTATGAGGCTTTGCCTGAAAGGCTGCAGAATGTTTTCAGTGGCGAAAATCTAAAGGATTTATTTTGCTGATGACTCCCGTAACCTCTCTTATCATATATCGGGTGTCAGCCCCCTTCTCACTTTGTTTAACGTGAAGAAATGTACAGCCGTTTTTCACTGTGATAGCATCTAATATTGCAAAAGTATTTAACGCTATATACCCATCGTCACAGGAGTGGCTGGCTGCGCGCATTTAACCGAAGTATTTATGTGATTCTATCGGAATTATCTCTATTGCCGCTCAATGCTACGTCATATTCAGTGGGTATAAATCGCCAATATAGTTGTAACGCTATTTATTTTTAGGGTAATAATTGAATGACTTTGCTTTCAGGAAAAACTACACTGGTTCTCTGCCTCTCCTCTATTTTATCTGGATGTACGACGAACGGCTTACCCGCACCTTATAGTATTAATTTGTCGTTCCCGGTCATTACACAAAACCAAATTAATTCCGGTGGTTATTACATAAATGACGCGGAACAAATTCGGACAACTGATGGTCTGTGCCTTGATACAGGCCCAGATCAACAGAATCGTTTGACGCTGCGGGAGTGTAAGCATGTGCAATCTCAGCTTTTCTCATTTCACCGAGACAGAATCATGCAGGGTGAGAAATGTCTGGATGCTGCAGGACAGGGTACGAAAGAAGGCACGCCAATCATTCTTTATTCATGCACGGGTAATGATAACCAGCGCTGGCTCACTGATGATAACAAAATTAAGGGGAAACAGAGCCGAAAATGCCTGGGCACAAATAGCATTATTGTCAGAAAAGGCGACCCTGTTGTATTGGCCGATTGCGATTTTAGTCGTGCCCTGGAATTTACCATCAGGTAGCAGGACACCGCTGTGAAGAGAGAGCCGCTAACCTCATGACACGACAACAGGTTAGCGACCTTTACTTCCACGTGTGGCCAATTTACTTTACGTCCGCGACGTCAGGATGACAAAACGGCGGCTAAACCTTGACACAGGTTATATACCCAGCTTAAATACTGGTCATCCAACCAGTAAAAAGGAAATGGCGATGTTCGTCGAACTCGTTTATGACAAGCGAAATGTTGAAGGTTTGCCAGGCGCACGCGAAATCATCCTCAATGAACTCACAAAACGTGTACATCAACTTTTTCCCGATGCGCAAGTGAAAGTTAAGCCAATGCAGGCGAACGCATTAAACAGTGACTGTACAAAAACCGAGAAAGAACGGCTGCACCGTATGCTGGAAGAGATGTTTGAAGAGGCTGATATGTGGCTGGTCGCCGAATAACGTCCCCTCCTGCGAAAGCGACATATCCGATCGAAAACAGCGCCCTGAGGCGCTGTCTGTGACGATATAACGCAAACGCCACCACTCAGAACATGTAGCGGAAGTGGCGTTTATAGCGTGGTCAACATTCTATTTGCCAAATGCCGCCAGCTCCAGTCCTTGCCACTGAACGTTTTGCCCAGTGCCACACCTGTACGCCCTATCAACGGATTATACGTTTTGCTGCGCATCGATAATATTGGTCACGGTTTTACAATAAAACGGTACCTGTTCTCAGGTTTTTCCGGCGTCAGTGCACCGTTATAATGGTGAGGTGTGACGCTATTGTAGTCGTTCAAGATGTATCCATTAATTTGTCCGGTTTTCTTGTTCATTAAGTCACCTGTTTTGTGTTGAGGTGAGAATATCACCTTTAATCAGGTGACCAAATTTACTGTGTCACTACAAGAATGAGAATAGATGAAATGTTACCTTCCACACAGGGATATAATAATCCTGGTAATTAAAAATTTATGTTTACTTATAAATTACTAATGATATCGAATCTCTATTTCCGCATATAAATCAACCCAATACAGTTACAATGAGATAAGTGAATGTAGTTTTAAATTCAGTTAGTTGTTTATCTATAGTTGTCTCTTTGGTATTAACAATAATTAATTGATTGTACTGAATAAACTATCATTTTACCTCTGTAATAGACATCTATTTTAGTTTTATTGACGTTAGACTATGTATCTTACTATCTGCACAAGACATAGAACCAGAAACAAGTCAGGCATTGCCAGAATAAAATCAACGTCATGAAACAATGGGTTATGAACACATATATCATTCAGATAAAGAAGTAATAATCGGGAGAGTAGATATCATGAAAAAACCTGTTTTTTTCCTTCTGACCATGATCATCTGCAGCTATATTTCTTTTGCCTGCGCTAATATCAGTGACTACAAAGTTATGACCTGGAATCTTCAGGGCTCTTCAGCATCTACAGAAAGTAAATGGAATGTCAATGTCAGACAGCTTTTAAGTGGTACTGCCGGTGTGGATATTCTTATGGTACAGGAGGCCGGTGCTGTTCCCACCTCAGCGGTTCCTACCGGACGACATATTCAGCCTTTTGGAGTGGGTATTCCCATTGATGAATACACCTGGAATCTCGGAACCACCAGCCGTCAGGATATAAGATATATCTACCACTCGGCTATTGATGTTGGAGCGCGCCGTGTTAATCTGGCAATAGTTTCCAGACAAAGAGCGGATAATGTTTATGTCTTGCGTCCGACAACTGTCGCATCTCGCCCCGTCATTGGCATCGGACTGGGTAATGATGTTTTTCTGACAGCGCACGCACTGGCTAGTGGAGGTCCGGATGCTGCAGCTATTGTCAGGGTTACCATTAATTTTTTTAGACAACCTCAGATGCGGCATTTATCCTGGTTTCTTGCCGGGGATTTTAATCGCAGCCCAGACAGACTTGAAAATGACCTGATGACTGAGCATCTGGAACGAGTTGTAGCCGTACTCGCACCTACAGAACCCACGCAAATTGGCGGTGGTATTTTAGATTATGGGGTCATTGTCGATCGAGCACCTTATTCACAAAGGGTTGAAGCATTACGTAATCCACAACTCGCTTCTGATCATTATCCCGTAGCCTTTTTGGCACGAAGCTGTTAATGAGTAAATAGCGTTGACGACATGTACTTTGAGCGTAAGGTGCAGAATATATATTTATTGTAAGGTAAAATTATGAGTTGTTTTACCAGTCCAGCAATTATGGAAATGTTAGGTCATTATAAATGGCGTGTTTATGAGCCATTCAGGTTTTATCTCAGTGAAGATAAAAATGATGTCATTGAAGTACCGGTAGGATTCGTTACCGACCTTGCCACTGTTCCGCGTATTTTCTGGTCATTATTGCCACCGGATGGTGAATATGCCAAAGCGGCAATCATTCATGACTACCTGTATCATTATCCATTACGTAACAGAAAAGAGTCCGATCTCATATTCCTGGATGGAATGAAAGTTCTGGGCGTGCCAAAATGGAAAAGGATAATAATGTATTTAGCCGTAAGAATATTTGGCTGGAAATACTATCATTCTCATACCATACAACATAATTAATTTCTCGTTTTTAACACACAAAGAACTATAGAAAAACCTGACGCCTTAATATAGTAATAATGAGACTTAGTGGCTTTCACCAGTTCTCTGTGTGAATATATCATTATATGCTATCATCACAAACCGCCATAGTGGTAAGTAAGGGGATTACAACCTTACCCGTTCCTTTATCCATCCATAAACAAATGACTCATTCGCCTGGCGCTTTTCAGCTAACTCCAGATAGCGTTGTCCCTGACTACAATTCAATGCCCGGATAAGTATCATTTCGCCCTCATCTCTCCGGTGAGAGAGAAAAAATGTTAGTGCCGAAAGCGTCCGTGGCCCAATCTGACCATCTGCTATCAAATCCGGATAAATTTTTTGCTGATCATTAAAAACATTAAGCCAACGCTGGAAGTACTTAATCGGGATTGAGGGTCCCATGTTCACACCAGTATCACAAAGCTCAGCTGCGATAGAGTGAGAGATAATGGCAACCTGATCAAGTCGTGGACCATACCAATAATCTGCCTCAAGGATTTTTAATGCTTGATTACGGGTAAGATTCCGCATATCCCCCATATAGCCATTAGCCCGGGCCGTCGTCAGGGTTATACCCCAATGCGTTGGTCCCCCCCTGTCGTCAGGGTGATCAACGTAACCGCCTTCTCTACTAAGGATAGATGCAAAGATTTCATCTTTAGTCATAATGACTCCTTCTAATATTAATAAAATACGTACCTGAATGCTATGATTGATAATGCAATGAATCTGATAAAAAACTTATTGAAGTATATAAACTTAAGTGGATAGCCAACTTAATAAACAATATTAACCAGACCACTAATAAACGGTCTGTTTAATTTAATAGGCAACATAGGTAAGTTTCATTTATTTAGAAAGTATAAGTTCTATTACAGGTCTTGCATCATAAAAAGACATGTTGTATACGTCAGCTCTTTGCCCTCGATGTGATTGACATACGCTACCTATTGAAAAGCATGAACTTATTAATGGGCCGAATGCATCAATTCGTTGTTGGGTATACGTCTGCGGTTCCGGAAGAAAAGGTATCACGCCAGGATTAGACGTAGTGCTTAAACCTAAATAACTGGAATTCATTGTGCTTACACCATCCTTTACCAGACCTGTTGCGCTATCATAAACAAGCGCCACGGCCTTTTGAATATTCTCGGGTAAAATAGATAATGTGGAAACATACTCTCTTTGCAATCGCATCATCGTTTTTTCATAAGCATTAAAGTGACCACCTTGCGTTTCCAGATAGGTGATGGATGGGAGCAAGCTGTAGAAATTATTATCTGCACGAATCTGATATCTGTATAAATTACCTTTGAATGTTGAGCGAGAATAGTACGCCCTGGCTATAGCATATGTTTGATTAACACTTGAGGTTGTTGCAATATAGCGACTGTCACTACTTCCACCACTACATGACCTTCCACTGATAAATTGCTGAAAGTTACGGTTATATCCAAGTAGTGAAAACCCATCGCGAAAAATAACGTCCGGCGGGGTTGAGTCCACACGATACACAAAATCTACTGCATAGTTATTAAAGCTAACTATAGATAAGGTTAAGAGTATTAACTTTTTCATTATTTCTTCCCCCCTCTTACTTGGGTCCAAAGCATTGTGTCGCACTGCACGATGATAGTCCCACAAGAGCATTTGCTGAAAAGGTATTTACAAAAAGCGGATAGGTCCAGATATTTTTTTGAACATGAATCCTTACGGATTGCCCTGTACTATAAAAATATCTTGCCTGGTCAAGAAGTTCTTTAAAGGAGGGTGCCCATATGCTCTGCTTTGATACCGCACATGCAACAACTGGTGTACCACTACCGTTAGCTTTAACCGTTTTTATACAAAAATAAGGACTAGTATCTATCTGACCAACATGTAATTCACTGATAACTTCGTCTGAGTAATAGGCGTTCGTTTTATCTCCTGTCCACTCAGCGCTGGCATTAAAAGAATAAATGAGAATTAATAATGTATAAACAGGCACAAACTTATTTATATACATACTACTCTCCTGTACATTTAAAATAATTAACAAAGCACAAATTTATTATATCTCATCACATCTAAATCCAGTCTATCATGATTTACTTCAACACAATGTTACCAACCACAACAAACACTCAAATTACTTGTGAATAGCAATTAATACATATATAAAAAATTTCATCACTGATAATAAGCACACCTGTTTTATCAGTTACAGAATTCCTGCCACGGTAATAACACAGGTACTTCCGGCTCATATTGATCGCCGTCGTCTGTCTACTGGTTTTCATTTTCAGCAAAGCAGGACATAACTCATTAAGAAATTGACGATAATTTAACAAGTCCGCTCTTTGCAAGAACGTTCTGGATAACTATCAGATCACTATTGTAGGATCAAAGAGTGGGGAATAAATCATTATCATCCAACTGAATCATGGACGACATCTTATTAACTGGCAATCTTTTTCCAGTGTAGTGATCCTACCCGCGTAATCAGTCTGTACCCTCCAGGTAAAGTGTCAGACAATTTAGTCAGCCTATTGTTGATAACCGCCAGAAAAGTAATATGTTCAGGAAGATGATCTAATAAAATTGTGAGCTGTAGGTCGCTGAGATCTAGTATAAAGCAATGATATTTCAAACATTCACGCATCCAAGTTTGTTGCGCGAAAATTTACCTAAAGAAAAAATAATAAGCCTTAATATTTTTACAGTATTTCAACTATACCAGAATAAATGTGCGTAGATGGCGTAAAAACCTGATGAGCAGGAACATCGATAGCCAGTAAATCACTCCTGTGGTAATGCAGGACACCTGATGACTGTGAAGGTCGCTTCATCTGAAGCGCCGGTGAAGTCCAGCGATTTAAGTGAAAAGTAGCCAGCAGGCGCTTCTGCTGGTCCATATTCCTCTATTTTGCCAGGCCATACTGAAGTGCCACACAGGTATCTGCCAGATTGATCCTAAGCTAATAAATATGAAAAGATAGCAGCTACTGCCTACCTCAAGGAGTATGCGCTCATGATCATTTAAAGCTCTTTTAAAGAGCCTGATACTAAGCTTGTCAATATAATATTATGCAGTCTCTATCAAGCGCCTGGTTTATTTGTTTTGCATAATCATATAGTTGACTTTTCGAGTAAGAATTTTCTTGCAAAGACAAATAAACGTGTTTTATATCTCTAAATAAGCATACATCACCATGGATATGAGCCTCTATATAATTCCCTTCATAGCCTGTACCATAATTAGAGTGAGCTAAAAACTTTTCGCCCTTAGCCATTTTAACCAAACTCTTAAAGCAATTATAACCAAAAAAATCATTTTGACAGGATGCAATCAGGTTCTCCATATGCCAAAATGTAGATAATTTACTCGTATCCAGACCAAATCTGTGGCCGTAGGTATCAAAAGGTGAGAATGTACAATTTGTTTTTACATTATCATTTAATTCAAAAAATGATTTCCCATAGGCGCTGGCACCTCCATTTTTACCGTTCAGAAAGTCCAGTGCAGCATAAATTGGTCTGCTTGTAGGGCTAAAGGTTCTACTATTGGGAGTATATGCTACGGAAAAACCGCCTGTCTGACCATATGGGGCATAAGGTGAATCTGCAAGCTTCTCCAGTTCAAATGCTTTAGTTTCAACTGAATCACGTCCGACATTATAAGCAGGTAAATCGCCTGGTCTGCAACCTAATGCATAAGAGTTCAGATATTCTTTATTTTTTAAGAGAGAGACAAAGTCAATTTTTGCTGCATTAAAATTTATTGTCAACCGGGCATTTTGTAAAACATCCACCATCTTATTTAGCAAAAGAGTGCAATCTATTTCGGCACCACACTCACGGCTTATCCGCCTGAGCGCTTTTTCTCTTATTATGTCAGCGTCGCGCTGACACCTGGAATGAATATGCGCAAGTACTTGTTTTCCAAAAAGGCGACCATACGCCTTTTTACGCTCTTCATTGCTGATACCGCAAAACACTTCGTCAAAAGAAAGCCTGTACGCTGCGCTTACAGAACCTCTCGCCGCTCTGCTTTCTGGAAATGGCGGAACATCTTCAACAACATTTTTAACTTGCTGAATGTCTGAAGACAGAGGAGTATGTCCGACATTTTTTTCCTTATCTGTTTCCAGATATTCCGGAACCTTTACACTTCCACTATAGCAGATAGGTTTGAGCATATGTCTCCTGAATTTTTACGACTAATAGTATTCACTTTCGCTGATGTATTCTTTATCAGGCTGATATTTCAACACTTCTTAGCCGCCTTGTAGAAGTGCAAATAAAGCATACTAATAATTTCATAAAATACTTAATCTACCCACTATTGCAGTCTATAAATTATCACCTTTTATTGAAATATTATCCTGATAATAACAACAAATCTGATAAGGCACTTTCAAAAAATAGCCAAACCACACATCATAAAGAAAACCACTACAATCAAAACCGGTAACTATCAACTTTCAGGGGGGCTCAGGTTACCACGACGATCGGGGTAAAGGATAGATTACTATTGCGGTCTGAATTGAGGGAGTTTTGATAAATTATTT
This sequence comes from Salmonella sp. NW645, assembly GCF_051703725.1. NCBI lineage: Bacteria > Pseudomonadati > Pseudomonadota > Gammaproteobacteria > Enterobacterales > Enterobacteriaceae > Salmonella > Salmonella sp. NW645. The sequence goes on from NZ_JAMMKR010000004.1 coordinate 238,022, forward strand.
TGATAACCGTTCGAATGCTAATAATAAAAACGGGAACGTTAAGTCCCCGTTTTTGTTTTTAACAATTATCGATATTACATATTTGCGATAATCGCGTCGCCAAACTCACTACATTTCAGCAGTTTAGCGCCTTCCATCAGGCGTTCAAAGTCATAGGTCACGGTCTTCGCGGCAATCGCGCCTTCCATACCTTTAACAATCAGGTCTGCGGCTTCGAACCACTGCATGTGGCGCAGCATCATCTCCGCAGACAGAATAATGGAGCCTGGGTTGACTTTATCCTGGCCCGCATATTTCGGCGCAGTCCCGTGAGTGGCTTCAAACAACGCGCATTCGTCGCCGATATTCGCACCCGGTGCAATACCGATACCGCCAACCTGAGCCGCCAGGGCATCGGAAATATAGTCACCGTTCAGGTTCATACAGGCGATAACATCGTATTCCGCCGGACGCAACAGGATCTGTTGCAGGAACGCATCGGCGATAACGTCTTTAACCACGATCTCTTTACCCGTGTTCGGGTTCTTAATTTTCAGCCACGGACCGCCGTCAATAAGCTCACCGCCGAACTCGTCGCGCGCCAACTGGTAGCCCCAGTCTTTAAACGCGCCTTCGGTGAACTTCATGATATTGCCTTTATGTACCAGCGTAACGGAATCGCGATCGTTAGTAATAGCGTATTCAATCGCCGCGCGAACCAGACGTTTAGTGCCTTCTTCAGAACACGGTTTGATACCGATACCACAGTGCTCCGGGAAGCGAATTTTCTTCACGCCCATCTCTTCGCGCAGGAACTTGATCACTTTCTCAGCGTCTGCAGAGTCAGCTTTCCATTCAATTCCGGCGTAGATATCTTCAGAGTTTTCACGGAAGATGACCATATCGGTCAGCTCCGGATGTTTCACCGGACTTGGCGTGCCCTGATAGTAACGAACGGGACGCAGACAAACGTACAGGTCAAGCTCCTGACGCAGGGCAACGTTCAGAGAGCGGATACCGCCGCCAACCGGCGTGGTCAACGGACCTTTAATCGCTACGCGGTAATCACGAATTAAATCAAGGGTTTCAGCGGGAAGCCAGACATCCTGGCCGTAAACCTGTGTGGATTTTTCTCCGGTGTAAATTTCCATCCAGGAAATTTTACGCTCGCCTTTATAGGCTTTCTCGACGGCGGCATCGACCACTTTAAGCATGGCTGGAGTGACATCAACACCGATACCATCGCCTTCAATAAACGGGATAATCGGATTCTCAGGAACGTTGAGTTTGCCGTTTTGCAGGGTGATCTTCTTACCTTCCACCGGAACAACTACTTTGCTTTCCATTCACCTCTCCTTCGAGCGCTTCTGGTTTGCTCGTCTGTCATCGCGCTGCATGTGCAATGGCGTCCTGCTGCACGACTGCGTTAGAGCAATTTTTTGTTAATGTTTTGTAATGAGCATGTCAATACTACCCTATTGTTTGCCGCCATGAAAGACACTCATTATTGCGCTATAATGCGGCAATTAATAAGTTCTGAAAACACCATGCAAAAAACTTCTTTTAGAAATCACTACGTTAAGCGATTCAGCTCACGACAAGCATCTAAATCACGGAAAGAAAACCAGCCAAAACGCGTGGTTTTGTTCAATAAACCTTACGATGTGTTGCCGCAGTTCACGGATGAAGCAGGTCGCCGCACGTTAAAAGATTTTATTCCTGTGCAAGGCGTTTATGCCGCAGGCCGCCTGGACCGCGACAGCGAAGGGCTTTTGGTGCTGACTAATGACGGCGCGCTGCAGGCGCGCCTCACGCAACCGGGCAAGCGCACCGGCAAGATTTACTATGTTCAGGTAGAAGGCATCCCGGATAATGAAGCGCTACAGGCGCTTCGTACTGGCGTCACGCTCAACGATGGCCCTACCCTGCCCGCCGGTATTGAGATTGTCGCGGAGCCTGACTGGCTGTGGCCGCGCACCCCGCCGATTCGCGAGCGGAAGAATATTCCCACCAGTTGGCTAAAAGTCACCTTATATGAAGGCCGCAACCGCCAGGTAAGACGCATGACAGCGCATGTCGGTCATCCCACTCTACGATTAATTCGTTACAGCATGGGCGACTACACGCTCAGCGGCCTCGATAATGGACAGTGGCGCGAGATCGCACAGGAGAAAGACAGATGAAACGGCTTCTCATTGCTTTTGCTTTATTAACACCGTTATCCGTCAATGCGGCCAGCTTCGACTGCCAGAAAGCGCAGGCTGCGGATGAAAAGGCTATCTGCGCGCACCTGACGCTGAATGATAAAGACGTGGAAATGCACACCAAATATCAGTTTCTGAAAGGGTTGTTCGCGATGGGCAGTCGCGGCGCGCTGCAGGACGCCCAGCAGAGCTGGCTTAAACAGCGTCAGCAGTGCAAGGCCGACGTCACCTGCCTGACAAAAGCTTATAACGAGCGTCTGAAACAGCTTGACGCGATCTATGACCACATTGATAAACCGCTGTAATAAGGATGCCTATGTTCAAGCCGCACGTGACCGTTGCCTGCATCGTACATGCCGAAGATAAATTTCTGGTGGTGGAAGAGACCATCAACGGTAAATCGTTATGGAATCAACCTGCCGGACACCTGGAGGCAGATGAAACGCTGGCGCAGGCCGCCGCGCGTGAACTGTGGGAAGAGACTGGCATCACGGCGCAACCACAGTATTTTATCCGTATGCATCAGTGGATTGCGCCGGATAAAACCCCGTTCCTGCGCTTTTTATTCGCCATCAAGCTTGATCATATTTGCGCGACCGCCCCCCATGACAATGACATCGATTGCTGCCGTTGGGTGAGTGCCGACGAGATTCTGAACGCGCCGAATTTACGTTCTCCGCTGGTGGCTGAAAGCATTCGCAGTTATCAAACGGGACAACGTTACCCCTTATCCATAGTGGGCGAATTTAACTGGCCGTTTACAGAGGGTGTCAAGTAAAGGGCTGCGTGATAGAATACGCCGCCTTGAAGTTCAATGTCGCGAGTATTCCAATGTCAGAAAGCCCAAAAAAAGTGATCGTCGGCATGTCCGGCGGTGTCGATTCCTCCGTTTCCGCCTGGCTGTTGCAACAACAGGGTTATCAGGTAGAAGGCCTGTTCATGAAGAACTGGGAAGAGGACGATGGTGAGGAATACTGTACCGCGGCAGCCGATCTGGCTGACGCGCAGGCCGTGTGCGACAAGCTTGGCATTGAACTGCATACCGTCAATTTTGCCGCAGAATATTGGGATAACGTCTTTGAACTGTTCCTTGAAGAGTACAAAGCGGGCCGTACGCCGAACCCGGATATTCTGTGCAATAAAGAGATCAAATTTAAAGCCTTCCTTGAATTTGCCGCAGAAGATTTAGGCGCCGACTATATCGCCACCGGTCACTACGTTCGCCGCGCGGATGTAAACGGCAAAAGCCGGTTGTTGCGCGGGCTCGATGGCAACAAAGATCAGAGCTACTTCCTCTATACGCTTGGCCATGAGCAGATTGCGCAAAGTCTGTTCCCGGTTGGCGAGCTGGAAAAACCGCAGGTGCGTAAAATCGCCGAAGATCTGGGGCTGGTAACCGCCAAGAAAAAAGATTCTACCGGTATCTGCTTTATCGGCGAGCGCAAGTTCCGCGACTTTTTAGGGCGCTATCTGCCTGCGCAGCCGGGGAAAATCATTACCGTTGACGGCGATGAAATCGGCGAGCATCAGGGTCTGATGTATCATACGCTCGGTCAGCGTAAAGGGCTGGGAATCGGCGGCACCAAAGACGGTAGCGAAGACCCCTGGTATGTGGTGGATAAAGACGTTGAAAACAATGTGTTAATTGTCGCCCAGGGGCATGAGCACCCACGCCTGATGTCGGTAGGCCTCATCGCCCAGCAGCTACATTGGGTCGATCGCGAACCGTTCACCGGCACCCTGCGCTGTACGGTAAAAACCCGCTACCGCCAGACCGATATTCCGTGCACGATTAACGCGCTGGATGACGATCGTATCGAGGTCATTTTTGACGAGCCGGTTGCCGCCGTTACGCCGGGCCAGTCCGCTGTCTTTTACAGCGGCGAAGTCTGCCTGGGCGGCGGCATTATCGAGCAGCGACTGCCGCTGACGGTCTGATTATTCAATACACAACATCATTCAAGTCGCCTCAAAGCGGCTTAAAAGATGAAGTGTATTTTATTTGATACAAGGAAGCAGTGATTGTGGCAAAGAATTATTATGACATCACCCTCGCGCTGTCTGGCATTTGCCAGTCGGCACGCCTGGTGCAACAACTGGCGCACCAGGGGCACTGTGATGCCGACGCGTTGCACGTTTCACTCAACAGTGTCATTGATATGAATCCCAGTTCTACTCTGGGCGTGTTCGGCGGCAGCGAAGCTAACCTGCGTCTTGGTTTGGAAACACTGCTCGGCGTGCTGAATGCCAGCAGCCGACAAGGACTTAACGCCGAACTGACGCGTTATACGCTTAGCCTGATGGTGCTGGAGCGCAAGCTGTCATCCACCAAAGGCGCGTTGAATACGTTAGGCGATCGCATTAACGGCCTGCAGCGCCAGCTTGACCATTTTGATTTACAGTCAGACACGTTAATGAGCGCCATGGCGGGCATCTACGTGGATGTGATTAGCCCATTGGGCCCACGCATTCAGGTGACGGGCTCCCCGGCCGTTCTGCAAAGTCCGCAGGTTCAGGCCAAAGTCCGCGCTTCGCTACTGGCAGGCATCCGTGCAGCCGTGCTCTGGCATCAGGTAGGCGGTGGTCGCCTACAGCTTATGTTTTCTCGTCATCGCCTGACGACTCAGGCAAAACAAATTCTTGCTCATTTAACCCCGGAGTTATGATCTATGGAATTATCCTCACTGACCGCCGTTTCCCCTGTCGATGGACGCTACGGCGATAAAGTCAGCGCGCTGCGCGGAATTTTTAGCGAATACGGTTTGCTGAAATTTCGTGTACAAGTCGAAGTACGTTGGCTGCAGAAATTAGCCGCGCACGCAGCGATCAAGGAAGTTCCTGCTTTTGCTGCCGACGCAAACGGTTACCTGGATACGCTTGTTGCAAACTTCAATGAAGAAGATGCCGCGCGCATTAAAACCATTGAGCGCACCACGAATCACGATGTGAAAGCGGTTGAGTATTTTCTGAAAGAAAAAGTCGCCGCGATCCCGGCGCTACATGACGTTTCCGAGTTTATCCACTTTGCCTGCACTTCTGAGGACATTAACAACCTGTCGCACGCGTTAATGCTCAAAACCGCGCGCGATGAAGTGATCCTGCCTTACTGGCGTCAGGTGATTAACGCGGTTAAAGATCTCGCCACGCAGTATCGCGACATTCCTCTGCTCTCCCGCACCCACGGCCAGCCGGCAACGCCTTCCACTCTGGGTAAAGAGATGGCGAACGTGGCGTATCGTATGGAGCGTCAGTTCCGCCAGCTCAACCAGGTGGAGATCCTCGGTAAAATCAACGGCGCCGTAGGCAACTATAACGCGCATATCGCCGCCTATCCGGAAGTTGACTGGCATCAGTTCAGCGAAGAGTTCGTCACCTCACTGGGCATCCAGTGGAACCCTTACACCACCCAGATTGAACCGCATGATTATATTGCGGAACTGTTTGACTGTATCGCGCGCTTTAACACCATCCTGATCGATTTCGATCGCGATGTCTGGGGCTATATTGCGTTGAACCATTTCAAACAGAAAACCATCGCCGGGGAGATCGGTTCTTCTACCATGCCGCACAAAGTTAACCCCATTGACTTTGAAAACTCAGAAGGCAACCTCGGTCTGTCTAATGCAGTGTTGCACCATCTGGCAAACAAACTGCCGGTTTCCCGCTGGCAGCGCGATCTGACCGACTCAACCGTTCTGCGTAACCTGGGTGTCGGCATCGGCTATGCGCTTATCGCTTATCAGTCCACCCTGAAGGGCGTCAGCAAGCTGGAAGTAAACCGCGATCATCTGCTTGACGAACTGGATCACAACTGGGAAGTATTAGCCGAACCGATCCAGACCGTCATGCGCCGCTATGGTATTGAAAAACCATATGAAAAACTGAAAGAGTTGACCCGTGGCAAGCGTGTTGATGCCGAAGGAATGAAACAGTTTATTGATAGTCTGGCCCTGCCGGAAGCAGAAAAAACGCGCCTTAAAGCCATGACGCCGGCAAATTATATCGGTCGCGCTGTGACTCTGGTCGACGAACTTAAATAATGCGTGCCTCACCCTCTTTTCTTCAGAAAGAGGGTGACTATTTGTCTGGTTTATTAACTGTTTATCCCCAAAGCACCATAATCAACGCTAGACTGTTCTTATTGTTAACACAAGGGAGAAGAGATGATGCGCGTACTGGTTGTAGAGGATAATGCATTATTACGCCACCACCTGAAGGTTCAGCTCCAGGATTCAGGTCACCAGGTCGATGCCGCAGAAGATGCCAGGGAAGCTGATTATTACCTTAATGAACACCTTCCGGATATCGCTATTGTCGATTTAGGTCTGCCGGATGAAGACGGCCTTTCCTTAATACGCCGCTGGCGCAGCAGTGATGTTTCACTGCCGGTTCTGGTGTTAACCGCGCGCGAAGGTTGGCAGGATAAAGTCGAGGTTCTCAGCTCCGGGGCCGATGACTACGTGACGAAGCCATTCCACATCGAAGAGGTAATGGCGCGTATGCAGGCGTTAATGCGCCGTAATAGCGGTCTGGCCTCCCAGGTGATCAACATCCCGCCTTTCCAGGTGGATCTCTCACGCCGGGAATTATCCGTCAATGAAGAGGTCATCAAACTCACGGCGTTCGAATACACCATTATGGAAACGCTTATCCGTAACAACGGTAAAGTGGTCAGCAAAGATTCGCTGATGCTTCAGCTGTATCCGGATGCGGAACTGCGGGAAAGTCATACCATTGATGTTCTCATGGGGCGTCTGCGGAAAAAAATACAGGCCCAGTATCCGCACGATGTCATTACCACCGTACGCGGACAAGGATATCTTTTTGAATTGCGCTAATGAATAAATTTGCTCGCCATTTTCTGCCGCTGTCGCTGCGGGTTCGTTTTTTGCTGGCGACAGCCGGCGTCGTGCTGGTGCTTTCTCTGGCATATGGCATAGTGGCGCTGGTCGGCTATAGCGTAAGTTTTGATAAAACCACCTTTCGTCTACTGCGCGGCGAAAGCAACCTGTTTTATACCCTCGCCAAATGGGAAAATAATAAAATCAGCGTTGAGCTGCCTGAAAATCTGGACATGCAAAGCCCGACCATGACGCTGATTTACGATGAAACGGGCAAATTATTATGGACGCAGCGCAACATCCCCTGGCTGATTAAAAGCATTCAACCAGAATGGTTAAAAACGAACGGCTTCCATGAAATTGAAACCAACGTAGACGCTACCAGCACGCTGTTGAGCGAGGACCATTCCGCGCAGGAAAAACTCAAAGAAGTACGTGAAGATGACGATGATGCCGAGATGACCCACTCGGTAGCGGTAAATATTTATCCTGCCACGGCGCGGATGCCGCAGTTAACCATCGTGGTGGTCGATACCATTCCGATAGAACTAAAACGCTCCTATATGGTGTGGAGCTGGTTCGTATACGTGCTGGCCGCCAATTTACTGTTAGTCATTCCTTTACTGTGGATCGCCGCCTGGTGGAGCTTACGCCCTATCGAGGCGCTGGCGCGGGAAGTCCGCGAGCTTGAAGATCATCACCGCGAAATGCTCAATCCGGAGACGACGCGTGAGCTGACCAGCCTTGTGCGCAACCTTAATCAACTGCTCAAAAGCGAGCGTGAACGTTATAACAAATACCGCACGACCCTGACCGACCTGACGCACAGTTTAAAAACGCCGCTCGCGGTTTTGCAGAGTACGTTACGCTCTTTACGCAACGAAAAGATGAGCGTCAGCAAAGCTGAACCGGTGATGCTGGAACAGATCAGCCGGATTTCCCAGCAGATCGGCTATTATCTGCATCGCGCCAGTATGCGCGGTAGCGGCGTATTGTTAAGCCGCGAACTGCATCCCGTCGCGCCGTTGTTAGATAACCTGATCTCCGCGCTAAATAAAGTTTATCAGCGTAAAGGGGTGAATATCAGTATGGATATTTCACCAGAGATCAGTTTTGTCGGCGAGCAAAACGACTTTGTCGAAGTAATGGGCAACGTACTGGACAACGCTTGTAAATATTGTCTGGAGTTTGTCGAGATTTCGGCTCGCCAGACCGACGATCATTTGCATATTTTCGTCGAAGATGATGGCCCAGGCATTCCCCACAGCAAACGATCCCTGGTGTTTGATCGCGGTCAGCGCGCCGATACCCTACGACCAGGACAAGGCGTGGGGCTGGCTGTCGCGCGCGAGATTACGGAACAATACGCCGGGCAGATCATTGCCAGCGACAGTCTGCTCGGCGGCGCCCGTATGGAGGTCGTTTTTGGCCGACAGCACCCCACACAGAAAGAGGAATAAACATTTCTGTGCGTTCTTCCACGCATCTCGTTAAGCATCCGTTATAATCGGTGTCAGATACCAGCCTGCGGATACTTAACATGGAATACCAATTAACTCTTAACTGGCCCGACTTTCTTGAACGCCACTGGCAAAAACGCCCGGTGGTGTTAAAACGTGGGTTTAGCAACTTTATCGATCCGCTCTCGCCGGATGAGCTGGCGGGGCTGGCGATGGAAAGCGAAATCGACAGTCGTCTCGTTAGCCATCAGGATGGCAAATGGCAGGTCAGCCATGGCCCTTTCGAAAGCTACGATCATCTGGGTGAGAGCAACTGGTCGCTGCTGGTACAGGCGGTAAACCACTGGCATGAACCAACCGCCGCCTTGATGCGCCCGTTCCGCGCTCTGCCGGACTGGCGTATCGACGATTTGATGATCTCCTTTTCCGTTCCCGGCGGCGGCGTTGGCCCGCATCTGGATCAGTATGATGTGTTTATTATCCAGGGAACTGGTCGCCGTCGCTGGCGCGTGGGCGAAAAGCTGCAAATGCGTCAGCACTGCCCGCATCCCGACCTGTTACAAGTCGATCCGTTCGAGGCCATTATTGATGAAGAGCTGGAGCCGGGCGACATTCTGTATATTCCGCCAGGATTCCCGCATGAAGGCTATGCGCTGGAAAACGCCATGAACTATTCGGTTGGTTTTCGCGCGCCCAATAGCCGTGAGCTGATCAGCGGTTTTGCCGATTACGTCCTGCAACGGGAGTTGGGCAATACATACTACAGCGATCCGGATATGCCGTCCCGCAAGCATCCGGCGGATATCCTGCCGCAGGAGATGGATAAACTGCGTAATATGATGCTCGATTTGATCAATGAACCCGCGCATTTCCAACAGTGGCTTGGCGAGTTTCTCTCTCAGTCACGCCACGAACTGGATATTGCGCCGCCGGAGCCGCCGTATCAGCCTGATGAGATTTACGATGCTTTAAAGCAAGGCGAGGTATTAGTACGTCTCGGAGGGCTTCGCGTATTGCGTATCGGCGATGAGGTCTATGCGAATGGCGAAAAAATAGACTCTCCGCATCGCCCCGCTCTGGAGGCGCTCGCCAATCATATTGCACTAACCGCTGAAAACTTCGGCGATGCGCTGGAAGACCCGTCCTTCCTCGCGATGCTGGCGGCGCTGGTGAATAGCGGGTACTGGTTCTTCGAAGGATAAGAACATCGCAATGCCCGGCGACCGCCGGGCTGACGCAAACTATCCACAACGATCGCCGCCAGGTTTGGCGAAATCGTTATATTGCGGATCGCCCGGATAAGTGCCCGCCGGAAATGTTTTCATTATTGCCCGCGCCCGCAACAGCATTTGCGGCGTTAACTCCGGTTTACCCAGCCATTGATAAATATCGCTTTGTAATAGCAGGCTACGAACAAGCTGTATTGAGCGTTTGCCATATTGCTGCGAGGCCAGCCTCACCGCATCATCAATAAACGTTATGCAGGTTTCATCGCCGGTCATAAAACATGCTGCAGATTGTTGCTGGCGCTGGGACCAGGAAGGCGGATATTCGGCGCTCCAGGCAGAAAAATTTATGGCGGAAAATATCCCGCCATAAATAATAAAACGCTTCGCCACAATGCGTAACATTCGCTACTGGCCGCGCTTCGCCGTCAGCTCCGCGATACGTACAATCACCTGTACCGCTTTTTCCATCCCCTCCAGCGTCACAAACTCATGTTTACCATGATAGTTATATCCGCCGGTAAAGAGATTAGGACACGGCAGGCCCATAAACGACAGTTGCGCCCCGTCTGTACCGCCGCGAATCGGTTTCATCTCCGGCGTAATATGACAGTCGCGCATCGCCTGTTGGGCGATATCGAGAATATGCGAATGTTCAACCACTTTTTCGCGCATATTGTAATAACTGTCTTCTATCACCAGCTCGATATAGCAGTCCGGATGCAGTCCCTTACCGACTTTTTTGGCAATCTCCATCATTTTGCGTTTACGCGCTTCAAACTGCTTACGGTCGAAATCGCGAATGATGTAGTGCATTTCGGCCCGATCAACGGTGCCTTTCATGCTGGCCAGATGATAAAACCCTTCGTAACCTTCGGTGGTTTCAGGCGCTTCATCCGCCGGCACTTCCGCGTGAATCCTCGCCGCCAATGACAGCGCATTGACCATCACGCCTTTCGCCGTACCGGGATGCACGTTATTGCCGACGATTTTGATATTCACCGAGGCGGCATTGAAGTTTTCAAACTCCAGTTCGCCCACGCCGCCGCCGTCGACCGTATAGGCCCACTGCGCGCCAAACTCCTCAACATCGAAGTGCTTCGCGCCTTTCCCTACCTCTTCGTCAGGCGTAAACGCCACTTTAATGTCGCCGTGGGGAATAGGATTACCTTTCAGCACCGCCAGCGCGGTCATGATCTCCGCAACGCCGGCTTTATCGTCCGCGCCCAGCAATGTCTTACCATCGGTAGTAATCAGCGTCTGTCCCAGTAATTGATGCAGTACCGGGAACATCACGGGTGACAACACCTCATCGCCAATCCCTAATGCTATATCGCCGCCGCGATAATTCTCGACAATCTGCGGGTTAACGTTTTTACCGCTGAAATCCGGAGAGGTATCCACATGGGAGATAAAACCAATGGCGGGAATATCCCCCTCAACATTGGCCGGGAGCGTCGCCATCAACGTCCCTTTTTCACTTAATGTAATGTTAACCAGCCCCATCTCTTCGAGCTGCTGTTTGAGCAAACGTAGTAACTTCCACTGCCCCTCAGTGCTGGGAACCTGCCGAACACCCGACTTTGATTGGGTATCCAGCGATACGTAGTGTAAAAAACGCTCAAGTAGTTTATCCATGCAGTCACCCTCACTTTTCGTGACAACATTATTAATAAGCAAGAAAAGACAAATATTGCGTCAGGTCACTTTTATCCCTGCAAACAAGAATATTTCACTTTGACACGCTTTCTGACTATAAAGCTAAGTCAGTAATTCGCAACAAGGATTGGCGATCACAGTGGTTTGCCGTAGAATGACCGCCCTCATTAAGAGTGATTAAGGTGGTTAACCACAAACCCCGCAGCGGTCAGCCATCCGTTGCGTTTACATGGGACAGAGTAAGAAATTGAATAAACAACCGCGTTCGCTTTCACCGCTGGTGCTTTTGTCGGGAATTAGCAAAAGTTTCGATGGCAAAGAGGTCATTTCACAACTGGATTTGACCATTAACAATGGCGAATTCCTCACGCTGCTTGGCCCTTCCGGCTGCGGTAAAACAACCGTTCTTCGCCTGATTGCCGGCCTGGAAACCGTTGATGCCGGGCATATCATGTTGGATAACCAGGATATCACCCACGTTCCCGCCGAAAATCGTTATGTGAACACCGTATTTCAAAGCTACGCTTTATTTCCGCATATGACGGTGTTTGAAAATGTCGCGTTTGGCTTACGGATGCAAAAAACGCCAGCCACCGAGATTGCGCCCCGCGTGACCGATGCGCTGCGTATGGTGCAGCTTGAAGAGTTTGCACAACGTAAACCGCACCAGCTTTCCGGCGGACAGCAGCAGCGTGTAGCTATCGCCCGCGCGGTGGTGAATAAACCTCGCCTGTTATTACTGGATGAATCGCTCTCCGCGCTGGACTATAAATTGCGCAAACAAATGCAGAACGAGCTTAAAGCATTACAGCGTAAACTCGGTATCACGTTTGTTTTTGTCACTCACGATCAGGAAGAAGCGCTCACCATGTCCGATCGTATCGTGGTAATGCGTAATGGCGTGATTGAGCAAGACGGCACGCCGCGTGAAATCTATGAAGAGCCAAAAAACCTGTTTGTCGCCGGTTTTATCGGCGAAATTAACCGCTTTGACGCAACCGTCATTGAACGGCTTGATGAACAGCGCGTCCGCGCCAGCGTAGAAGGTCGGGAGTGCAATATATACGTCAATTTCGCTGTCGAACCAGGCCAAAAACTGAACGTCCTGCTGCGACCGGAAGATCTACGCGTCGAAGAGATCAACGATGATAACCACATCGAAGGGCTTATCGGCTACGTGCGCGAGCGCAATTATAAAGGTATGACGCTGGAGTCGGTGGTTGAACTGGAAAATGGCAAAATGGTGATGGTCAGCGAATTCTTCAACGAAGACGATCCTGACTTCGACCATTCACTTGACCAAAAAATGGCCATTAGTTGGGTAGAAAGCTGGGAGGTCGTACTGGCTGATGAAGAACACAAGTAAATTCCAGAATGTAGTGATTGTCACTATCGTCGGTTGGCTTGTGTTGTTTGTTTTTCTGCCCAACCTGATGATCATTGGCACCAGCTTTCTGACCCGTGACGACGCCAGTTTCGTTAAGATGGTCTTTACGCTGGATAACTACGCACGCCTGCTCGATCCGCTCTATTTTGAAGTGCTCCTGCACTCTCTGAATATGGCGCTGATCGCCACCCTCTCCTGCCTGGTGCTAGGCTATCCTTTTGCCTGGTTTCTGGCGAAGTTACCGGAAAAGATACGTCCGTTATTGCTGTTTTTGCTGATCGTTCCTTTCTGGACCAACTCACTGATCCGCATCTATGGGTTGAAAATATTCCTGAGCACTAAAGGTTATCTCAATGAATTCCTGCTGTGGCTGGGCGTGATTGATACGCCGATTCGCATCATGTTCACCCCGAGCGCCGTTATTATCGGCCTGGTTTACATTTTGCTGCCGTTTATGGTCATGCCGCTCTACTCCAGCATTGAGAAGCTCGACAAACCACTACTGGAGGCCGCACGCGATCTCGGCGCCAGTAAAATGCAAACGTTCATCCGCATCATTATTCCATTAACCATGCCGGGCATTGTCGCCGGTTGCCTGCTCGTGATGCTACCGGCAATGGGCCTGTTCTACGTCTCCGATTTAATGGGTGGCGCGAAAAACCTGCTGATTGGTAACGTCATTAAGGTACAGTTCCTGAATATTCGCGACTGGCCGTTTGGCGCGGCTACCAGCATTACGCTGACCATTGTGATGGGACTCATGCTGTTGATTTACTGGCGGGCTTCCCGCTTATTGAATAAGAAGGTGAGTGATATAAGCGATTAATTGCGCAACGCTAACAAATCCATACGCATTCAGGCATGAAGTTTATTCAAGGGTAAACTTCATGCCTCCGGCATAAAAAACGCATGAAAGCAGTTGCCGCCAGTATTGCAAATCTACAGCATCATCCGCGCCAGGCCTTCTTTTATTTTTACCTGTAGCGACGCTATCACAGACAGTAATGCGTTTATACGCGAAGCTCTCAGGTTTTATACTGATTGCCAGTCTCTTTTAAAAATTATATTACATCCGATGCGCCCGCAGTAGAGATAGAAAGGGCCGATTTAATCAATTATGTAGTCATTTTTACTCCAGTATAAGTGAGATTAATATGCCGATTACTATAGGGAATGGTTTTTTAAAAAGTGAAATCCTTACCAACTCCCCAAGGAATACGAAAGAAGCATGGTGGAAAGTTTTATGGGAAAAAATTAAAGACTTCTTTTTTTCTACTGGCAAAGCAAAAGCGGACAGTTGTCTACATGAGATGTTGTTTGCCGATCGCACCCCCACACGAGAGCGGCTTACAGAGATTTTTTTTGAGTTAAAAGAGTTAGCCTGCGCATCACAAAGAGATAGATTTCAGGTTTATAATCCTAATGAAAATGATGACACTATTATTCTTCGCATCATGGATCAAAACGAAGAGAACGAATTGTTACGTATCACTCAAAATACCGATGCCTTTACCTGTGAAGTCATGGGGAATGCTTATTTTTTAATAAAAGATCGCCCCGATATTTTAAAACCGCATCCACAAATGACGGCCATGATTAATAGAAGATATAGCGAAATCGTAGATTACCCCCTCCCTTCGACATTATGTCTCAATCCTGCTGGCGCGCCGACATTATCGGTTCCATTAGACAACATAAAGGGGTATTTATATTCTGAATGGAGAAAAGGAAATTTAGATGAGTGGAAAACGCAAGAAAAGGTAACCTACCTGGCAGCGAAAATTCAGTCTGGGATTGAAAAGACAACGCGCATTTTACAGCATGCGAATATATCCGAAAGTACTCAGCAAAACGCATTTTTAGAAACAATGACGATGTGTGGCTTAAAACAGATTGAAATACCACCACCGCATACCCACATACCTATTGAAAAAATGGTAGAAGAGGTTTTACTGGCGGATAAGACGTTTCAGGCGTTCCTTGTAACGGATCCCAGCGCCAGCCTAAGCATGTTAGCTGAGATAATCGAAACCCTCTCTGATCAGGTTTTTCACGCCATTTTTAGAATAGACCCCCAGGCTATACAAAAAATGGCGGAAGAACAGTTAACCACGCTACACGTTCGCTCAGAACAACAAAGCGGCTGTTTATGTTGTTTTTTATAAAATCAGACGACGCTTTCTCAAACGTCACGTTCAGGGTTTACTCACGTACTCCATGTTTGCCTACAGAGTAACCTCTTGCCTGGCGCAATAATGCCGCATATGACCGGATCGGATGAGAATAGTCATTTAAATGGCCTTTTTTTCCCGCTCGTCTGGCAATTTGTTGTAAAATTCGCGGCTTCAAGCGGCAGCTTGCTTCTTCCTGGCTGCTGATAACCGCGAGACGTTTTGGAGAGATTTTGGAGAAGAGAAAAAATTGATCATTTTCAATACTCTAAAAGCACCCCATCCTCTGAATAAGAAGGTGGAACTTGAATGATCGGTCGGCTGCTCCGTGGCGGTTTCATGACTGCCATCTATGCGTATCTGTATATTCCCATCATTATTCTGATCGTGAACTCCTTCAACAGTTCGCGGTTCGGCATTAACTGGCAGGGCTTTACCACTAAATGGTACGAACTACTGATCAATAACGACAGTCTGTTGCAGGCCGCTCAACATTCACTGACGATGGCGATTTTTTCAGCGACCTTCGCCACGTTGATTGGCTCGTTAACCGCGGTGGCGCTTTATCGCTACCGCTTTCGCGGGAAGCCATTCGTCAGCGGGATGCTGTTTGTAGTAATGATGTCGCCGGATATCGTGATGGCGATCTCCCTGCTGGTGCTGTTTATGTTACTCGGCATTCAACTGGGCTTTTGGTCGTTGCTGTTCTCGCACATCACCTTTAGCCTGCCGTTTGTGGTCGTCACGGTCTATTCGCGCCTGAAAGGCTTTGATGTCAGAATGCTGGAAGCCGCAAAAGACCTGGGGGCCAGTGAGGTAACGATTTTACGCAAAATCATTCTGCCGCTGGCGATGCCGGCGGTGGCGGCGGGCTGGTTGCTGAGCTTTACGTTGTCGATGGACGATGTCGTGGTCTCGTCGTTTGTCACCGGGCCGGGCTATGAAATTTTACCCTTAAAGATTTATTCCATGGTAAAAGTCGGCGTTTCACCAGAAGTGAACGCGCTGGCGACCGTTTTATTGGTGCTGTCTCTGGTAATGGTCATTGCCAGCCAGCTTATTGCTCGTGATAAAACCAAGGGCCGATAAGGCCCGTAATTCAGGGGACGTTAAATGAAAAAATGGTCACGCCACCTGCTCGCGGCGGGCGCCCTGGCGCTGGGTATGAGTGCCGCTCATGCCTCCGACAACGACACGCTCTATTTCTATAACTGGACTGAGTATGTGCCGCCGGGCCTGCTGGAACAGTTCACTAAAGAGACTGGCATTAAGGTGATTTATTCGACCTACGAGTCGAACGAAACCATGTATGCCAAACTCAAAACCTATAAAGATGGCGCGTATGACCTGGTTGTTCCTTCTACATACTATGTCGACAAAATGCGCAAAGAAGGCATGATCCAGAAGATCGATAAGTCGAAATTAACCAATTTCCACAACCTCGATCCGGAAATGCTCAACAAACCGTTTGACCCCAACAACGATTATTCCGTTCCATATATCTGGGGCGCAACGGCAATTGGCGTGAACAGCGATGCTATCGATCCAAAAACCATTACCAGCTGGGCTGACTTGTGGAAACCGGAATATAAAAACAGCCTGCTTTTAACCGACGATGCGCGAGAAGTCTTCCAGATGGCGCTGCGCAAGCTAGGTTATTCCGGTAACACTACCGATCCGAAAGAGATCGAAGCGGCATATGAAGAGTTGAAAAAACTGATGCCGAACGTAGCGGCCTTCAACTCCGATAATCCGGCGAATCCGTATATGGAAGGGGAAGTCAACCTGGGGATGGTGTGGAACGGTTCGGCCTTCGTTGCTCGTCAGGCTGGCACGCCGCTGGAGGTCGTCTGGCCGAAGGAAGGCGGTATTTTCTGGATGGACAGCCTGGCTATTCCGGCGAACGCGAAAAATAAAGAGGGCGCGCTGAAGCTAATCAACTTCCTGCTGCGTCCTGACGTCGCGAAAGAGGTGGCAGAAACCATCGGCTACCCTACCCCCAACCTGGCGGCGCGTAAGCTGTTAAGCCCGGAGGTCGCCAATGATAAGTCGCTCTATCCGGATGCGCAAACCATCAGCAAAGGCGAGTGGCAAAACGATGTCGGCGACGCCAGCGCCATTTATGAAGAGTATTATCAAAAGCTAAAAGCAGGACGCTAATTCAGCCAAAGCGCCTGTCGGGCCTACAGATGAACGTAACGTGAAATGTAGGCCGGATAAGGCGTTACCGGGCAAACAGCACTACAGCCCTTTCAGGAATTTATCAACAAATTCCGGCACAACCTGGCTTGCCGGGCCGTAGTGCTTCTCTTCAAACTCGCTGCCGACCTGGCTTGGCTCAAGATTCAGTTCCACCGTATGTGCGCCGTGCAGTTTTGCTTCATGCACAAAACCCGCAGCCGGATAGACATGACCGGATGTGCCAATGGCGATAAAAATATCCGCCATCGACAGCGCCATATAAATTTCATCCATGCCAAGCGGCATCTCGCCAAACCACACCACGTGCGGACGTAGCGGCGCCGGGAACTGACAGCAGTGACATTTATCTTCCGGCATCACATCACCGTTCCATTCCAGAATCTGGCCACTTTGCGAACAACGCACCTTCAACAGCTCGCCATGCATATGAATGATGTTGCGATTGCCCGCGCGTTCATGCAAATTGTCGATGTTTTGCGTCACCAGCAAAAAGCGATCGCCAAGCGCTTCTTCAAGCTTCGCTAACGCCAGATGCGCCGCATTGGGTTGTATTTCCGGCTGTTGAAGCTGCTGACGGCGGGCATTATAAAATGTCTGCACCAGCCCCGGATTACGGGCGAATCCTTCCGGCGTGGCCACATCTTCAACCCGATGCTCTTCCCAAAGGCCATCCGCCGCGCGAAACGTACGAATACCAGACTCTGCAGAAATTCCTGCACCTGTAAGGACTAATACTCTTGGGTTTTCCATCATTTCCGGCACCACTCTGTCTCTGAAAAAGATCCGCTGGCGCAGACGTTCACGCAACAGACGTTTATTTTTACGAAAGCGGCTTAATCGATGAAACCGACGCGACTGCATAACAACCTCTTTTTTTGATTAGTCGGTAAGATGTAAAAAAGCAGCACCGCGCATCCCACCTGCATCCCCATGCCGCGCACGCTCAATGCGCGGCGCGCGGGCAACAGGGAGGAGATGGCGCGGCAGTCTTTCCGCCAGTTGCGTTGTTATTGCCGTAAAGTTCGATAGTCCGCCGCCGATCACTAATAAATCGGGATCGACAATCGTCAGTATATTCCCCAGACAAACCGCCAGTAAATCCAGATAGCGCTCAACATGCGCGTGCGCCTGCTCATCGCCCTGCTCCCACAACGCGATAATCTCCGGCGCCTGCAGCGATTGATCATAATAATGCTGATATAGCCACGCAAACCCGCGCCCGGACAGATAATTCTCAATGCAGCCCATCTGACCGCATCCACAACGGCGGAGAGGAAAATCAAACCCCATCAACGTTAGCGCGTCAACCGGTAAACGCATATGACCAAACTCGCCGGTGATATAGCTCTGACCGGTAATCGGCTTCCCGTTTAGCACCAGGCCGCCGCCGACGCCGGTGCCGAGGATAAGCCCCATAACCAAAGGATATTGCGTGAATTCATCATCCCAGGCTTCGGACAAGGCAAAACAGTTAGCGTCATTGTCCAGACGCACATCGCGATCCAGTCGGGCGCTGAGATCGGCGCGCAACGGCTTACCGCTGGCTGCCGGGACATTCGCGGCGTACAGCGTGCCGTCTTCGGTTTCCGGCATACCGGGTATGCCAATCCCTACCGACCCTTTTACGCCAAATCGCTGGTCGGCTTCCGCGACCAGTTCGCACACGGCGCCTAAAAAGGCGCTATAGCTGGTATGGGGCGTGGGAACCCGTTTTTCCCACTGTAGCCGCCGCGTTGAGTCAAATACGCCTAACGCAATCTTTGTTCCGCCAATGTCAAACCCGTAATACATCACCGCTCCTTGTTTTTATATTCCGCGATTACTGGCCGCTCAATACTCGCGCAGGGTCAATGTTGCTCGCCCGCCGCGCCGGATACCAGCTCGCCAGTAAGCTTAACAACAACGCCGTGACCAGTACGTAAACAACGTCCAGCCAATGTAATTCGGATGGCAGGAAGTCGATAAAATAGATATCGCCGGACAAAAACTGATGCCCGATCGCCTTTTCAATCCCATTAATAATGGCGGTAAGCTGAAGCGAAACGACAACGCCGATCGCCACGCCAATCAAGCTGCCCAGCAAGCCCGCCAGTAGTCCGTACCAGACGAAAATGGCACGAATCAAACCATCTTTCGCCCCCAGCGTTCTTAATACCGCAATGTCGCCGCTTTTGTCTTTTACCGCCATCACTAAGGTGGAAACGATATTAAAACAGGCCACGCCGATCACCAGAATCATCGCCAGATACATAATGGCGCGAATCATCTGGATATCGCGATACATATAGCCGTAGGTGCCGATCCAGCTCTTAATGTAGACATAGCTGTTAGTCACCTCACCCGCGTCACGCACCAGTTTGTTCGCATTAAACACGTCATGGACTTTAAGCGCGATACCGGAAACGCTGGCCCCCATATCCAGATACTGCTGCGCATCCTCAAGCGGGATCATGGCGAAGCTGTGATCGAGCTGGCCGCTCAGTTGCAGAATCCCGATGACATGCAAACGCACGCGTTTGGGCTGGAGCAGCTTATGGTCGGTATTCGCATTGGGGATCATGATGGACACCCAGTCGCCCTGTTTCACGTTCAGCGCATCGGCGACACCTTTGCCGATAATGATCTGCTGTTCGCCCGCTTTGAAATGATCCCAGGCGTGATTTTGCACAAATGACGGTAACGCGCTAAGCTGCTGCTCTTGCTTAGGGTCGACGCCTTTAACCTGAATGGCGCGCAAATTCGCCCCGCTCTCTACCAGGCCGGTAAAATTGATATACGGCGCGGCGGCGGCAATGCCCGGCACCTTCTGCACTTTTGCCAGCGCTTCACGCCAGTTGGTCCACGGCTGATTGACCGCTTCAATCTCCCCGTGTGGAACCACCGCCAGAATACGGTTGTTCAACTCGCGTTCGAAACCGTTCATCGCGCTTAAACCGACAATCAATACCGCCACGCCCAGCGCGATACCGATGGTAGAAATGACGGAAATGAGCGAAACCATACCGCCGCGCCGCCGCCCACGGCTGAAGCGCAACCCAATTAATAATGATAAAGGCGACGCCATTACTCAGCCCCCATCAGGCTCAGTTCCGCCGTCAGGCGACCATCGCGCATCTCAAGCTGGCGGCTCATACGTTTCGCCAGTTGCAAATCGTGAGTCACCACCAGAAACGCGGTTCCCTGCAGACGATTTAACTCGCCCAGAAGCTCAAAAATACTGTCGGCATTACGCGCATCCAGATTACCGGTCGGCTCATCCGCCAGTACCAGACGCGGGTTATTCACCAACGCGCGCGCTATCGCGACACGCTGGCGCTCACCGCCGGAAAGTTCCGAAGGTCGATGGGTTGCGCGATGCTCCAGCCCTACGGCGTGCAGCATTTCTCGCGCCCGAGCGTCAATCTCCGCCGGTTTCTTTTTGCCAATTAATAATGGCATCGCCACGTTTTCCAGCGCCGTAAAATCCGGCAGGAGATGATGAAACTGATAGATAAACCCCAGTTTCTGGTTACGTAATTCCGCTTTTGCCGCAGAAGAGAGTTTGCTCATCGGCTGGCCGCTAAAAATCACATCGCCAGAGGTAGGCGTATCCAGCCCGCCTAACAGATGCAGCAACGTACTTTTACCCGAACCGGAACTGCCGACGATCGCCATCATTTCGCCTTCGCCGATACTGAAGCTGACATCGTGCAACACGTCGGTTTGTACGGTGCCTTCCTGATAGCGTTTGCACAGGTTGTCGCATTGCAACAGGATCTTATTCATAACGTAAAGCCTCAGCGGGTTGAGTGGCGGCAGCGCGCCAGGAAGGATAAAGCGTAGAAAGCAGCGCGATGGCCATTGCCACCAGAGCGATAACGATCACCTGTAACGGCTCTATCGCCACGGGCAACGCAGCGCCATCCAGAAACGCGCCGATGATCGGCATCAGGTTATTCAGTTGGCTGGCAAGCAATGCGCCCAGCGCGGCGCCCAACAGCGCGCCGATAATCCCGGCGCTGGCACCCTGCACCATAAAGACCATCATAATTTGTCGCGGCGTCAGCCCTTGAGTTTGTAAAATCGCCACTTCGCCCTGCTTCTCCATGACCATCAGACCCAACGAAGTAATAATGTTAAAAGCCGCGACCGCCACGATGAGGCTCAGCAACAATCCCATCATGTTCTTTTCCATGCGCACAGCCTGGAACAACTCGCCTTTACGTTCGCGCCAATCCTGCCACTTCGTGCCTTGCGGCAGCGTCTGTTGGCTGAGGGTATCGACTTGCAGCGGTTCATCCAGCCACAGACGCCAGCCGGTAATATTGCCTGCCGGATAGCGCATTAAACGCGACGCGTCCTGAATATTGACCAGCATTTCATAGCCATCGACCTCGCTATTGGCGGCAAATGTGCCAATCACCGTAAACAGACGCTGGCTGGGCAGGCGTCCCATTGGCGTAAACTGGCTGGCAGATGGCACCATTAGCCGAATCTGATCGCCGCGGTTGACCCCTAACTGTCCGGCGAGCTGCTCGCCGAGGATGACATTATACTTACCCGGCTGTAATTCGCTTTGCTTCACATTGACCAGATACGGCGTTAATGGATCTTTTTGCGCCGGATCGATACCCAACATCACGCCAACCGCAACGCTACGCGCGCTTTGCAGTACGACATCGCCCGTCGTCAGCGGCGCAATACGGTTAACGCCTTGCAGATTCACCGCTTTTTCCGGCATCTGATTCGGGTTAAGAGAACCATGTTCAGCAGAGAGGATGGCCTGAGGCATCAAACCAAGAATGTTATTTTGCAGTTCGCGCTCAAAACCGTTCATCACCGACAATACCGTGACCAGCGCCATCACCCCCAGGGTAATGCCGATAGTGGAAAGCCAGGAAACGAAGCGACCGAAGCGATCTGCTGCACGCCCGCGCATGTAACGCAGGCCAATGAATAGAGCGACAGGTTGATACATGTAATCCGTCTGGTTGCTGTTAGCAAAGTCCCGAGTATATAAGCGAAAGCGGAATGCGTAAATGTCTGAACCGTAAGAGTTCGTCAGCGTTATTCTGAAAAAGGCCGACAAATCAAGTCACTTACATGTTCATACTTTACCTGTTCGGCGCGTTATCCGGCGGATTCAATTTGCTAATAAACAACGATCGCGGATAATAAAGAACATTGCTTATCAGTCATATGCCCCTGAATACCTGAGTCCTTCATGCTGTCCTGGCGCACAGCCAACCATGAAGCAGCCTGAAGGGTGACGCGTAGAGTGCGGCGTAAAACAAAAAGAGATACTGACAACCGTTATGCCTGAAAAACAACGTTACACGCTGCCGACAAAAGCGGGCGATCAGCGCCAGTTGGGCGAACTTACCGGCGCCGCCTGCGCTACGCTGGTGGCGGAGATAGCCGAACGCCATGCCGGTCCGGTGGTACTCATAGCGCCTGACATGCAAAATGCTCTGCGATTGCATGATGAAATCCGCCAGTTTACCGATCAGATGGTCATGAACCTGGCGGACTGGGAAACGCTACCGTATGACAGCTTCTCCCCGCATCAGGAAATTATCTCTTCGCGCCTGTCCACGCTCTACCAGTTGCCGTCAATGCAGCGCGGCGTCTTGATTGTACCGGTAAACACCCTGATGCAGCGCGTTTGTCCGCATAGCTATCTGCATGGTCATGCGCTGGTGATGAAAAAAGGCCAGCGGCTGTCCCGCGACGCTCTGCGCGCGCAGCTTGACAGCGCCGGTTATCGGCATGTCGATCAGGTGATGGAGCATGGCGAATACGCGACGCGCGGCGCGCTGTTGGATCTCTTTCCGATGGGCAGCGAACAGCCTTATCGCCTCGACTTTTTTGATGATGAAATCGACAGCCTGCGTCTGTTTGACGCGGATACCCAGCGTACGCTGGAGGAGGTCGAGGCCATCAATTTGTTGCCCGCGCACGAATTTCCTACCGACAAAGCCGCTATTGAGCTTTTCCGTAGCCAGTGGCGCGATACCTTTGAGGTAAAACGCGACGCCGAGCACATCTATCAGCAGGTCAGCAAAGGCACCCTGCCCGCCGGGATCGAATACTGGCAGCCGCTCTTTTTCAGCGAACCGTTACCGCCATTATTTAGCTACTTCCCCGCCAATACTCTGGTGGTGAATACCGGCTCGCTGGAAACCAGCGCCGAACGCTTTCAGGCCGATACGCTGGCGCGTTTTGAAAATCGCGGCGTCGATCCTATGCGCCCGCTTTTGCCGCCGGAAGCCCTCTGGCTACGGGTAGATGAGCTCTTTTCCGAGCTTAAACGCTGGCCTCGCCTCCAGCTTAAAACCGACCATCTGCCGGAAAAAGCCGCCAATACCAATCTCGGTTTCCAGAAATTACCGGATTTGGCTATCCAGGCGCAGCAGAAAGCGCCGCTGGACGCGCTGCGTAAGTTCCTCGAATCTTTCAGCGGCCCGGTGATTTTTTCGGTGGAAAGCGAAGGACGCCGCGAAGCGCTGGGAGAGCTCCTGGCTCGCATAAAAATCGCGCCGAAGCGGATATTACGCCTGGACGAGGCGCAGGATGCGGGACGCTATCTGATGATTGGCGCCGCAGAACATGGTTTTATCGACACCCAACGCAATCTGGCTCTGATTTGTGAAAGCGATCTCCTGGGTGAGCGGGTTGCACGTCGCCGCCTGGATTCCCGCCGCACGATCAACCCGGATACGTTGATTCGTAACCTGGCGGAGCTCCACGTCGGTCAACCGGTAGTGCATCTGGAGCACGGCGTCGGGCGCTATGCCGGCATGACCACTCTGGAGGCTGGCGGCATCAAGGGTGAGTATCTGATGCTCACCTACGCCAATGACGCCAAACTGTATGTGCCGGTCTCCTCGTTGCATCTGATTAGCCGCTATGCCGGCGGCGCGGAAGAAAGTGCGCCGCTGCATAAACTGGGCGGCGACGCCTGGTCGCGCGCCCGGCAGAAAGCGGCGGAAAAAGTGCGCGATGTCGCAGCGGAACTGTTGGATATTTATGCGCAACGGGCGGCAAAAGAGGGTTTTGCCTTTAAGCATGATCGTGAGCAATATCAGTTATTCTGCGACAGCTTCCCGTTTGAAACGACGCCCGATCAGGCACAGGCGATTAACGCCGTATTGAGCGATATGTGCCAACCGCTGGCGATGGACAGGCTGGTGTGCGGCGACGTCGGCTTCGGCAAAACCGAAGTGGCGATGCGCGCCGCGTTCCTGGCGGTGGAAAACCATAAACAGGTAGCGGTACTGGTGCCGACCACGCTGCTGGCGCAGCAACACTATGACAACTTCCGCGACCGTTTCGCCAACTGGCCGGTACGCATTGAGATGCTGTCCCGCTTTCGCAGCGCCAAAGAGCAGACGCAAATCCTGTCGGAAGCCGCCGAGGGTAAGATCGATATTCTGATCGGTACGCATAAACTGCTACAAAGCGATGTGAAGCTGCGCGACCTCGGCCTGCTGATTGTCGATGAAGAGCACCGTTTCGGCGTGCGCCACAAAGAGCGAATTAAGGCGATGCGCGCCGATGTCGATATTCTGACGCTCACGGCGACGCCGATCCCGCGGACGCTGAATATGGCGATGAGCGGTATGCGCGATCTCTCCATTATCGCCACCCCCCCTGCCCGTCGTCTGGCGGTAAAAACCTTTGTCCGCGAGTATGATAGCCTGGTAGTAAGGGAAGCGATTCTGCGTGAAATCCTGCGCGGCGGTCAGGTTTACTATTTGTACAATGACGTCGAAAATATTCAGAAAGCCGCAGAGCGGCTGGCGGAACTGGTGCCGGAAGCGCGAATCGCTATAGGCCACGGGCAGATGCGCGAACGTGAGCTGGAACGGGTCATGAACGATTTCCACCATCAACGTTTTAACGTGCTGGTGTGTACTACCATTATCGAAACGGGGATCGACATCCCCACCGCTAACACGATCATCATTGAACGCGCGGATCATTTCGGCCTCGCGCAGTTGCACCAGTTGCGTGGCCGCGTAGGGCGCTCGCACCACCAGGCCTACGCCTGGCTGTTGACGCCACATCCTAAGGCCATGACCACCGATGCGCAAAAACGGCTGGAGGCGATTGCGTCGCTGGAGGATTTAGGCGCCGGGTTTGCGCTGGCGACCCACGATCTGGAGATCCGCGGCGCAGGCGAACTGCTTGGCGAAGAGCAAAGCGGCTCAATGGAAACCATCGGCTTCTCACTCTACATGGAACTGCTGGAAAACGCCGTCGATGCGCTGAAAGCAGGCCGCGAACCCTCGCTGGAAGATCTCACCAGTCAGCAAACGGAAGTCGAGCTGCGAATGCCGTCGTTACTGCCGGATGATTTTATTCCGGATGTTAATACCCGACTGTCATTCTATAAACGCATTGCCAGCGCGAAGAACGAAAACGAGCTGGAAGAGATCAAAGTGGAATTGATCGATCGCTTCGGCCTGCTGCCCGATCCAGCGCGTAATCTGCTGGATATCGCCCGCCTGCGCCAACAGGCGCAAAAGCTCGGCATCCGAAAACTGGAGGGTAACGAGAAAGGCGGAACGATTGAGTTCGCCGAGAAAAACCACGTTGACCCTGCCTGGCTTATCGGGTTGCTGCAAAAACAACCGCAGCATTTCCGTCTGGATGGCCCGACGCGCCTCAAGTTTATTCAGGATTTAAGCGAACGTAAAACGCGTATAGACTGGGTACGCCAGTTCATGCAGCAACTGGAAGAAAACGCTATTGCATAAGCGTCAGGCCGGGCGTCATTACCCTGCGTCCGGCCTAATCTTTACAAATTCTTTGCACTTCCCTGCAGTTCCAGACACAGCCAGCCGCCATAATTCTTATTTCCTCTTTTATAAAAATAACCACATAATAATCATGGGTTTATTATAATGTTCAACAATACGCGACTCTCTCGCTGGTGGGCGTTGTTTGCGCTTACCGCGACCATCATGCTTGCCCTTCCCGCGCAGGCAAATACGTGGCCTCTTCCGCCCCCCGGCAGTCGACTGGTGGGAGAAAATAAATTCCATGTCGTTGAAGACGACGGCGGCTCGCTGGAGGCGATCGCCAAAAAATATAACGTGGGCTTTTTAGCCCTGTTACAGGCCAACCCCGGCATTGATCCTTACGTGCCACGCGCAGGCAGCGTGCTGACGATTCCGCTGCAAACGCTGCTACCGGACGCGCCACGTGAAGGTATCGTCATTAACCTCGCGGAATTACGGCTTTACTATTATCAACCGGGGAAAAATACGGTCACGGTCTACCCTATCGGGATTGGCCAACTGGGCGGCGATACCCTGACGCCAACGATGGTGACGACCATTTCGGATAAACGCGCCAATCCAACCTGGACGCCGACCGCCAATATTCGCGCCCGTTATAAAGCGCAAGGCATCGATCTCCCCGCCGTGGTGCCTGCCGGTCCCGATAACCCAATGGGGCATCACGCGATTCGTTTAGCGGCCTACGGCGGCGTCTATCTGTTACATGGCACGAATGCCGATTTTGGCATTGGTATGCGCGTCAGTTCCGGCTGTATCCGTCTGCGCGACGGTGATATAGAGACATTGTTCCGTCAGGTCACGCCGGGAACCAAAGTGAATATTATCAATACGCCGATTAAAGCCTCGGTGGAGCCAGGCGGCGTGCGACTGGTGGAAGTTCATCAGCCGCTGTCTAAAAATATAGGCGACGATCCGCAGGTGCTGCCGATTGTGCTGAATGGCCCGATGCAGACCTTTAAGGACGCGCCGCAGACCGACGCCGCGGTGATGGAACATGTTATGGAAGTGCGCTCCGGAATGCCGGTGGATGTAACCCGTCAATCAGAGGCGAAACCGCAGTCGCTGTAAGCGTGAATAGCTGACCGACAAAAAAGCCTCGCGATGCATCGCGAGGCTTTCTCTTTTTATTGTGGCAATCGCAGCGGCATTAATGAGGGTTAATGCTTACTTATAGATTACCGCCGTACCGTGAAGGGTATTCGGGCCGGTAACAGAGGTAATACGGAAAGACTTCGCCCCCATCTCCTGCGCTTTTTGCGCCAGCTGATCTTCCAGCGAGCCCAGATTCGTGCCGCCATTCGCGGAAATGGTGCCAAACTTCTGTTGACCTTCTGGCGTTGCCTGAACTTCAACGGCGGCGAAGCTGGCGAATGAGAGCGAACTCAGTACCACAGCAGCGATGAGGGTTTTTACGTTTTTCATAGTGATGACCTTTAGCAGATGAATGGGTGTCGTAAGTATTAACTTAACGATCGATAAGTTAATCATAGATGTGATCTACATCACACGTCAACTTCTTTTTATAATGATCGTTATATAATTTATAAAGATGTTATTTTTCATGTGAATAGAATTGATTTATTTTTCTAATGAATACTCTGGAGCCAGAAGTGGTTTGTTTTTATAATAGAGAGACCGCTCTTTAAACAGGTACAACGGCATCATGACAACGGATACCACGAGTTGCGCGAAGAAAAGCCGTGGCCGACCAAAAGTGTTCGACAGGGAAGCTGCGCTTGATAAGGCCATGACTCTCTTCTGGCAGCACGGCTATGAAGCAACTTCGCTTGCCGATCTCGTAGAGGCTACCGGGGCGAAAGCGCCTACTCTCTATGCGGAATTCACTAACAAAGAAGGATTATTTCGCGCTGTCCTGGATCGCTACATCACTCGCTTTGCCTCAAAGCACGAAGCCCAGCTCTTTTGTGAAGAGAAAAGCGTGGAATCGGCGCTGGAAGATTACTTCACAGAAATTGCCGCCTGCTTTACCAGTACGGACACGCCGGCTGGCTGCTTTATGATTAATACGTCCGCCACCCTCGCCGCCTCCTCGCGCGATATCGCTCGCACGGTAAAATCACGCCACGCCATGCAGGAACAGACGCTCATCCAGTTTTTGCGCCAACGTCAGGAGCGCGGTGAAATTCCGGCGCACTGTAACCCGCAGGCGCTCGCGGAATATATAAACTGTATTTTACAGGGAATGTCGATCAGCGCCCGCGAGGGAGCCACCTTCGAACAACTGATGCAAATTACGCGTACGACCCTGCGCATCTGGCCTGAACTGCTCAAGTCCTGAACGACGCGGCTTCGGATAAAAAAAGCCCCTCAGCCTGAGCGAATGAGGGGCTAACTTGCAGAGTACAGCTTTTTTATGCTTTGTTATTCAGAACCAGTTGACCATTGCCGTCGAGGGGAATTTGCGTTCCGGGGTCTTTATCCATGCGGATTTTGCCCTGCTGATCGCCAATTTTATAGGTCACGTCGTAGCCAAGCATCTTTTCAGATTTGTCATACACCGTCTTACAGCGTTGCTGCGTGGTAGTATAAGTATCACTTTCCTGCATTGATCCCTGGATTTGATTGCCAGCATAACCGCCGCCCAGCGCCCCGACGACCGTCGCCACATCTTTACCACGACCGCCGCCAAATTGATGTCCAATCACGCCGCCTGCTACTGCGCCAAGCACCGAGCCGGCAATACGGTTTTCGTCCTGAACCGGTCTGCGATGCGTGACCGTGACATTACGGCACTCCTGACGCGGCGTTTTTACCGTCTCTTTAATCGGTTTAGCCGATATCACCTGCGCATATTGCGGACCACGATCAAATACGTTGAGACTGGCCACTGCCGCCACACCCAGCGCAGCCGCTACGCCAATCCCTATACCCGCCAACATTGATTTATTCACGGGAGTTCCTCCTTCGTTGCTATTGGTAACAATTTTGCAACCAGTATGCGAACAAAGCCAATCGGAATGAGGATGAAAAATGCGGGATGAGGCGGTAAAGCTGAAGGATTCGGACAACTCCGAAGCGAGTGATGGAGAAGCGCTCACCGGCGCGAGCAGCCGGTGAGGCGCAGAGAAATTAATGCAGTTTCAGGCGCGGACGAATGACGCGGTTGATACTGCCCACCAGCATCATCAGGCCAGTTTTAAAGTATCCATGCAGCGCTATCTGGTGCATACGGTATAGTGAGATATACACGAAGCGGGCGATACGTCCTTCAATCATCATTGAACCGCGTGTCAGGTTCCCCATCAGACTACCCACGGTAGAGAAGTTGGACAGAGAGACCAGCGAACCATGATCTTTATACTGGTAAGCTTTCAGCGGTTTGCCATTCATCTGCGCCAGAATGTTATTCATCGCGCAGGTAGCCATCTGATGCGCCGCCTGAGCGCGAGGCGGCACAAAACCTCCCTCCGGGCGTGCGCAGGAAGCGCAGTCGCCAATCGCATAAATATCAGGATCGCGCGTGGTTTGCAGCGTCGGTTCCACCACCAGTTGGTTAATGCGGTTCGTTTCCAGACCACCAATCTCTTTCATAAAATCTGGCGCTTTGATACCCGCCGCCCACACCATCAGATCGGCCTGAATATATTCACCTTCTTTCGTATGCAGACCGCCTTCGTCGGCGCTGGTGACCATAGTTTGCGTCAGCACGCGAACGCCCAGTTTGGTCAGTTCATTATGCGCGGCGCTGGAGATACGCGGCGGCAACGCAGGCAGAATACGCTCGCCAGCCTCAACCAACGTCACGTTCAGCGCGTCGTTGGTGAGCCCCTTATAACCATAGCTATGCAGCTGTTTTACCGCATTATGCAGTTCAGCCGACAGCTCAACCCCCGTCGCACCGCCGCCAACGATGGCGATATTGACCTTACCGTTCGCGCCCAGATTAGCCGAATACTTGAGGAACAGGTTCAGCATCTCCTGGTGAAAACGGCGCGCCTGATGCGGGTTATCGAGGAAGATACAGTGCTCTTTCACGCCCGGCGTGTTGAAATCATTAGAGGTGCTGCCCAGCGCCATCACCAGCGTGTCATACGCGATTTTGCGCTCCGGCACCAGCAGTTCGCCCTTTTCATCACGCAGCTCGGCAATGGTGATGGTTTTCGCTTCGCGATCGATATCCATCACCGACCCCAGTTGGAACTGGAAACCATGATTACGCGCATGAGCCAGATAGCTCAGCGCATCCACGCCTTCGTCCAGAGAGCCAGTCGCCACTTCGTGCAGCAATGGTTTCCACAGATGGCTGTGATTTCTGTCTACCAGCGTGATTTTCGCTTTTTTCTTGCGCCCCAGTTTATGGCCTAACTGCGTCGCCATTTCCAGCCCGCCAGCGCCGCCGCCGACAATCACGATCTTTTTTAATGGTGTAGTCAACGTGACCCCCTTAAATTTATTAACCAATTGTTAATTAAAAGTTATTAGCATAGCCTTTAATTAACAACAAGTTACGTTAATGAGAATAAGCTTCTGATATGAGAATAGCATGAACGGTGCATTGGTCATACCAAAATTGATGTGCATCAAGTTTTCATGCTGAAAAGATAGACAGTTTGCGAGAATTGAGCATAAAAAAACCAGCCGCAAGGCTGGTTATCCGGTCACTGATAACGCCATATTGCCGGATGGCGTTATCCCAGCGTTTTAAACGCTTTGATACGTTGCAAATGCGGCGAAATATTTTTGAATTTGTGAGTCTGTTCCTCATCCCACACAATTTCATAATACGGGTGAAGCGCTTGCGCTGAGCGTTGGCTGTCCAGCGCTTCGTCATGACGCGAGAGGATCACCAGACAACGATCGCGATTTTTTTCGCGAAAGTTGGTCACGCACTTTGTGGCGATGTCCGCATATTCTTCCGGGCGATCGATTTTCCCCTCCATGTTTTCATAGGGGAACAGGTTCGGGTTAAAAACCACCTGACGGATATCGCACAAAAAGCCAATCCGCTCCGCCCAGTAACCGCCCAGCCCCACGCCACAGATTAAAGGGCGCTCGTCCACATTCAACTGCAACATTTTGTCCACTTCTTTCAGCAGATGCTGCATATCGTGCTTAGGATGCCGCGTACTGTAGCTTACCAGCCGAACATCCGGGTCGATAAACTGTAATTGCAACACTTTTTCATGGTTGCCCGGACTATTTGAATCAAAACCGTGTAAATAAATAATCATCTGGCACCCTCACGAAAACTCGAGTTAATGACCTGCTTTTTCTTCCTGCCAGCGTTCATGTAACTGGTTGAGCTGGGCGCTGGCTGTTTTCCAGCGTGCTGAGTCCATGAGCTCCCGGCGTGAAAATGAACCTTTATGATACAAACGTGTAACACGTTCTGCTTTGATCGGCGACAGATTATCCAACACGCTGACTGCGCCTTTACGATTATTGCAGACCAGAATCATATCGCAACCCGCATCCAGCGACGCCTGAGCGCGCTCAGCATAGCTGCCCATAATCGCCGCGCCCTCCATCGACAGATCGTCGGAGAAAATGACGCCGTCAAAGCCTAACTCCTGACGCAGCACCGTTTTCAGCCAGTACGGCGAACCGCTTGCCGGGCGTGGATCGATAGCGCGGTAGATCACGTGGGCAGGCATAATCGCATCCAGTTTATTCTCGCTAATCAGCGTGCGGAACACCGACATATCTTTGCCACGGATATCCGTTTCAGGACGTGGATCGCACGGCGTCTCTTTGTGGGAGTCCGCCGTGACCGCGCCGTGGCCGGGGAAATGCTTACCGGTCGTTTTCATCCCGGCGTCATGCATGCCGTCAATAAAGCGCGTTGCCATTGCCAACGCTTTTGCGGGATCGGCATGATAGGAGCGCTCGCCAATTGCCGCGCTGATATGCCCGACGTCCAGCACTGGCGCAAAACTGATATCAATATCCATCGCGATCATTTCGCTGGCCATCAGCCACCCTGCCTCCTGCGCCAGTCGTCCCCCCTCTTCCAGCCCATGCAGCGCAAAAAAAGATTGCGCCGCGGGCAGGCGGGTAAACCCTTCACGGAAACGCTGTACGCGCCCGCCTTCCTGATCGACGGCCACCACCAGATGGTTACGCGATGCCGCCCGAATCTGGCGCACTAATTCGCGCAGCTGTTCCGGGTCATGGTAATTACGCGTGAACAGAATAAGCCCGCCAACCAGCGGATGCGCCAGTATCTCGCGCTCCTCCGCATCCAGCTCACATCCTTCGACATTCAACATTACTGGGCCCACACTGCTCTCCTTATCCTTTCATACGTAGCTGGCGCCAGGTTTCATCGGCCAGCCTGATAAATTGTTGCTCGCCGGTTTGTCGCCAGCGGTATTCGAACCACCCTGCTTTTAGCATAATGACCCAGGGGTGCCATAATCGTATCTGTCGCCATAGTTGCCGGGCGTCGATTCGCGCGCGCGCGGCATAAGCGTCTGCCAGTTGTCGGTGCTGGCGTTCATCCTCAACCCATACTGCCGCCAGCTCCAACGCAATATCGCCGTCTCCGGCATACTCCCAGTCAATCAGTCTCAACCCGGCGGGCGTTAATACTATATTGTCGCCATGGACATCCATATGCAAAGGCGCGAGCCGCAGCGGGCGAGGTTCTCCGTTTTTTTGCAACTGTTTGAGCCGCCGCAACCAAAACGGCGTACGCCTTGCCGGATCGCAACACGACCAGTACTGCGCCAATAGTGGCGATAGCGCGATACGCCAGCCAAAACGCGGCTGTTGATGCAAATGATACAGTAAGGCCGCCAGTTCGTCGGCATCTGGCAGAGCGGAATTTACCACACCATGCAGATATTCTACCGCCATCCAGCCTGGCGTATAAAAAAGCGCTCGCGGCGCAAGACTGGCCGGCAATTGGGATAAGGCGCGGTAATGACGTAAAAAATGGGCTGGTGGAGCGTCGGGGTCGTGATGACGACGCAGCACGACACGGTGAGTATCGTGGGCAATAATACAGCTCCCGCCGCTTAGCCCCTGCGATGCGGCGACGGCGGGACGATACTGGGGAAAATAGCGCGACAGGATCTCGTCGCGCGTTAAGGGATTATTGTTGTTGGACCGCACCTTTACCTGACCAGATTATCTCGCCCGTTTGCACCAGCATTAACTGCATCTGTAATGCAGGCGCGTTAACGTTACCGGATGCGCTGGAGTAAAGTACATATTGCGCCCCGACATTGCGCGCAATGCCAATAGCTTTACTGCGCGTTCCCAGACTATCCTGCGGAGACAACCCTAACTGCTGTTTTGCCATCGAGAGTTGCTGTACGGAGACCAGCGTAAATTTACCGTTGTTCGCCAGCGCATTACGTAACGTTTCCGTTGCCTCGTTCGCATTTAACGACCCATTCGTCCGGTTATTCACGCTGTCGACAAGCAATACGCTTCCGGCCGTCACGCCATCAGCCTGCAACATTTTGCTGACCAGCGGTTGCATCGCGCCGTTCCAGTCATAGTGGCGCACCTTAGGCGCTGGCTGGCCCGTTTGATCTTCATGTTCGATCGGCCCCGGTTGCTGTGGAATGGTTGGCACAGACGGCACAACAGGAGGCTGTGGTGGCTGCGCGGGTTGTTCTGGCGCTGGTTTTACCTCTTCAACTGGCGCAGGTTGACGTTGCGCCATACACCCGGAGAGAAATATCGCCAGCGCAGCAATGGCAGCGTAGCGATGCATTTTTGTCATCAAAATTCACTCCTCACAAATAAAGATAAAGCCTGACCTTATGCGCCCCCAGATAATTGGCGCTGCCAAATAGCGTTACCGACGAACGCGCGGGTATGGTTACGCTACGCGGCGCCTCCAGCGGATGCATCTCCAGCCCCCGCGCGTCATACCAGTAAAACCGATAATGAACGGTTATGGGCTCTTGCCTTTCGTTATAGACGCGGGAAGAAGCTGATGGCTGGATATCAGACGCCGTCAGTTCAGGCGGCTCTGCGGTGACCCCCGCCGCCAGAACCGTGGACTCCATCACCAGCGACTGCGCGTCGCTTACCGGAATTTCAGGGTGTGACCGGCAGCCGGTAAGCAGCAGCAAGCCCAGAGAAACCGCGATGCATCCTTTGATCATATTTACAAGCCTTTATGCGCCAGCATCGGGCCTAGCGGGCGGCCGCCCAGTAGGTGCATATGGATATGATAAACTTCCTGGCCCCCATGACGGTTGGTATTCATGATTAAACGATACCCATCTTCGGCAATGCCTTCCTGTTCGGCGATTTTCGCCGCCACGGTGATCATCCGACCTAACGCCTGTTCATGTTCCGCCGTCACGTCATTGACGGTTGGGATCAGGATATTGGGAATAATCAAGATATGCGTCGGCGCCTGCGGTGAAATATCACGAAAGGCGGTGACCAGCTCATCCTGATAAACGATATCCGAAGGGATTTCACGACGAATAATTTTGCTGAATATAGTTTCTTCTGCCACGACGTTTTCCTTTTTCATAATAGCCCTTGCAGCGCACATGCTACGCCGAGCCATACTGCGAGTATAGAGTATGAGCGAGTTACCGACGCTCTTTCAACTTTAACCCACGATTTATTAAGCGAAAAATGACTACATGCTGGGCTTACCGCCATATCCCCCTGCCATGACGCCTTTGTACGCTTAAAAAATATTTTTAGTTTGCCTGTTTATACCGTTTTACACATTTAATACAAATGCGTATATTTCTCATTTGTATTTTTATGCGCATTAACTAGCAAAGAATGAAAAGGTTCAACGTCATACGTCCTGAACTTACCCCAATAACAAGCAAGGATTTTCAGATGTCTTTCATTCAATACCGCCGGGACAAACACCTTCAGTCCACCGCCGCACCGTCGCTGTTAGCTATGGGTATGGCGATGGCATTTATGCCTGCCGCCTTCGCGGCTGAGGATACCGTTATTGTCGAGGGCGCGACGACCGCTGACGCCGTAAACCGCGAAGAACAGGATTACAGCGTGAAAACGACCGCTGCGGGCACCAAAATGACGATGACTCAGCGCGATATCCCGCAGTCGGTCAGTATTGTCAGCCAACAGCGTATGGAAGACCAGCAGTTGCAAACCTTGGGCGAGGTGATGACCAATACGCTGGGGATCAGCGGAAGCCAGGCTGACTCCGATCGCATCAGCTATTACTCGCGCGGGTTTGAAATTGACAACTATATGGTTGACGGTATTCCAACGTATTTTGAGTCCCGCTGGAATCTGGGCGATGCGCTAACGGATACCGCGCTGTATGAGCGCGTGGAGGTGGTTCGCGGCGCGAATGGGCTGATGACCGGAACCGGTAATCCTTCTGCCTCAATAAATATGATTCGTAAACACGCCACCAGTCGGGAGTTCAAAGGTAACGTCTCCACAGAATACGGTAGCTGGAATAAGCAGCGTTACGTCATGGATCTGCAAAGTCCGCTCACCGCAGACGGCAATGTCCGTGGGCGCATCGTGGCGGGTTATCAGAATAATGATTCCTGGCTGGACCGCTATAACAGTGAGAAAGCGTTCTTTTCCGGAATTGTCGATGCCGATCTGGGTGCAACCACTGGCCTTTCAGCCGGTTATGAATATCAAAAAATTGATGTCAATAGCCCGACCTGGGGCGGTCTGCCGCGCTGGAACACCGATGGCAGCAAAAATAGCTATGACCGCGCGCGTAGTACCGCCCCGGACTGGGCTTATAACAACAAAGAGATAAATAAATTCTTCGTCACGCTTAAGCAGCGTTTTGCCGAAAGCTGGCAGGCGACCCTGAATGCGACCCATACTGAGGTCAAATTCGACAGTAAAATGATGTATATCGATGCGTTAGTCGATAAAGAGACAGGTACGCTGGTGAGTCCTTATGGCGCAAGCTACCCCGTGGTCGGCGGTACGGGCTGGAACAGCGGCAAGCGCAAAGTAGATGCCATAGATCTCTTTGCCGATGGCGCTTATGAGCTGTTTGGCCGTCAGCACAATATGATGTTTGGCGGCAGTTATAGTAAGCAGAATAACCGCTATTTTAGCGCCTGGGCGAACGTCTTTCCGGACGACATTGGCAACTTCAGCGCCTTTAACGGTAATTTCCCCCAAACCCACTGGGCGCCACAAAATCTGGCGCAGGACGATACCACGCATATGAAATCGCTGTATGCCGCTACGCGCATTTCGCTGGCTGATCCGCTGCATCTGATTCTTGGCGCTCGTTATACCAACTGGCGTGTTGATACACTGACCTACAGCATGGAGAAAAACCATACCACGCCGTATGCCGGGCTGATTTATGATATCAACGACAACTGGTCCGCTTATGCCAGTTATACCTCTATCTTTCAGCCGCAGAATAAACGTGACAAAGCAGGTCAATATCTGGCTCCGATTACCGGTAATAACTATGAAGCGGGCCTGAAGTCCGACTGGATGAACAGCCGCCTCACCACCACGTTGTCCGTGTTCCGCATTGAGCAGAATAACGTCGCTCAGGCAACCACTATTCCCATCCCTGGCAGTAATGGGGAGTTTGCCTGGAAGTCTACTGACGGAACGGTGAGCAAAGGCGTCGAATTTGAAGTGAACGGCGCAATTACCGATAACTGGCAGATGACTTTCGGGGCTACCCGGTATGTTGCCGAGGACAATGAAGGTAACGCCGTGAACCCTAATCTCCCGCGCACCAGCGTGAAGTTATTCACCCGCTATCGTCTGCCGGCGATGCCGGAGCTGACGGTCGGCGGCGGCGTGAACTGGCAGAATCGGGTTTACAAAGATACCACGACGCCGTACGGCACTTTCCGCGCCGAACAGGGCAGCTATGCGCTGGTCGATCTGTTTACCCGCTATCAGGTGACGAAAAATTTCTCCGTACAGGGAAACATCAACAACCTGTTCGATAAAACCTACGACACCAATATTGATGGTTCCATTGTTTACGGCGCGCCGCGTAACGTCAGCCTCACCGCCAATTATCAGTTCTGACAGACTGTCGGAGAGCGGCATATAAAGCGCCATTAAAAAAGGCAGCCGAATGGCTGCCTTAATTCTCCCCAACATCATTACTGCTTAGCTGTTACGGATGTACTCATCCATTTCCGTTTTCAGGTTATCGGATTTCGTACCGAAAATAGCCTGAACGCCGGAACCCGCGACGACAACGCCTGCCGCGCCCAGTTTCTTCAGGCCAGCCTGATCCACTTTCGCTACATCGGCTACGCTCACGCGCAGACGC
Source organism: Salmonella sp. NW645 (assembly GCF_051703725.1). Classification (NCBI taxonomy): domain Bacteria; kingdom Pseudomonadati; phylum Pseudomonadota; class Gammaproteobacteria; order Enterobacterales; family Enterobacteriaceae; genus Salmonella; species Salmonella sp. NW645. The sequence goes on from NZ_JAMMKR010000004.1 coordinate 275,149, forward strand.
GTGATACAGGCATCCAGGTTAGTGATGTTCTCTTTACCGCCAAACGCCGCAACCAAAGCCGGCGCCATTTCGCTGGTCGCGCCCGCTTTTGCGTCATCAGTAGTGTCTTCACGACCCGGCGTTTTCAGATCCAGCGCTTTGATCAGCACGCGGAACACGGTGTAGTACACAATCGCATAACCGGCACCAACAATCGGGAACAGCCACAATTTGCTGCTGTTACCGGACAGCACGATAAAGTCGATCAGACCGTGGGAGAACGACGTACCGTCACGCATCCCCAGCAGGATACAGATCGGGAATGCCAGACCTGCCAGAATCGCGTGAATAATGTACAGGATCGGCGCCACGAACATGAAGGAGAACTCGATAGGCTCGGTAATACCCGTCAAAAACGAGGTCAGCGCGGCGGAAATCATTATACCGCCCACTTTTGCGCGGTTTTCCGGTTTAGCAGAGTGCCAGATAGCAATGGCCGCAGCCGGCAGACCGTACATTTTGAACAGGAAGCCGCCAGACAACATACCCGCCGTCGGGTCGCCCGCCATATAGCGCGGAATGTCGCCGTGGAATACCTGACCCGCTGCGTTGGTGTATTCGCCGATCTGCATCTGGAAAGGAACGTTCCAGATATGATGCAGACCAAACGGCACCAGGCAACGCTCGATAAAACCGTAAATACCAAACGCGACAACCGGATTCTGATAAGCCGCCCACTGCGAGAACGCCTGGATAGCCGTACCGATTGGCGGCCATACGAAAGACAGCACCACACCGGTAAAAATAGCGGCCAGACCCGAAATGATCGGCACGAAGCGTTTGCCCGCAAAGAAGCCCAGATACTCAGGCAGTTTGATACGGTAGAAGCGGTTAAACATATACGCTGCGATCGCACCGGAGATAATCCCCCCGAGAACACCCGTATCAGCAAGGTGTTTAGCGGCGATCTCTTCAGCAGGTAAATGCAGAACCAGCGGCGCAACCACAGCCATGGTTTTCACCATGATGCCATACGCTACTACCGCCGCCAGAGCCGAAACGCCGTCGTTGTTGGTAAAGCCCAACGCCACGCCGATAGCGAAAATCAGCGGCATATTGGCAAAAACAGATCCGCCCGCTTCTGCCATAACGTGCGATACAACGGCTGGCAGCCAGCTGAAGTTAGCGGAACCGACACCCAGCAGGATACCTGCGATAGGGAGTACGGATACCGGCAGCATCAGCGATTTACCGACCTTTTGCAGGTTAGCAAATGCATTCTTAAACATAATTGAGAGTGCTCCTGAGTATTTGTGCTTTTCTACGTTCTCACGCATTGGCGAGGGGGGAGAACCCCGCCGTGGACAGGACATCTAAGTGCCCTTTTATTTATTACACAGAGTAAAATAAATACGTCTGATTTTGTTTGACGGCTATCACGTTTCAGCGCCAGATAGCCTAAAAAGTATCACATTCTGCCAAAATGGGTTTCCGAATGTTTCTATAAGCTCGCTCACCGCCCCTTTTGTGGCGGTGAACTTTACGCGTTTTGCTTATTAATTACGAGCTTTAAAAAAACTCGTTTAACGGATTGATGACAGACGAGACGCGTCAATATGGAACAGGCGAGCAAAGTTATCGGTGGTGATCTGCGCCAGTTCTTCAACGGCAACCCCTTTCAATACCGCCATATATTCTGCGACGTCGCGTACCATCGCAGGCTGGTTCTCTTTACCGCGATGCGGCACCGGCGCCAGATAAGGAGAATCGGTCTCGACTAATAACCGATCCAGCGGCACATAGCGCGCCGCATCACGCAACTGTTCAGCGTTACGGAACGTTACGATGCCGGAAAAAGAGATATAAAACCCCAGATCCAACAATTTGCCGGCCGTTTCTCTGTCTTCTGTAAAACAGTGTAGTACGCCGCCGCAATCCGTCACTTTTTCTTCACGCAGGATAGCCAGCGTATCGGCACGCGCGTCGCGAGTATGGACAATCACCGGTTTATGCAATTCGCGGCCAATCTGGATATGATGAATAAAAGACGCCTGCTGGCGGATTTTGGTCTCAGGCGTGTAAAAATAATCAAGCCCGGTCTCGCCCATCGCCACCACATCGTCTTCTGCAGCAAGGAGGCGCAGTTCTTCTACGTCATACGCTTCATCCTGATTTAACGGATGCACGCCGCAGGAAAAGACCACATTATCGCGCTTGCCCACCAGCTCGCGCATATGGCGATACCCCGGCAGCGTCGTCGCCACCGCTAAACAGAACTTCACATCGCGCGCGGCGGCTTTCGCCAGCACATCGTCCACGTCCTTATGCAAAGATTGATAATCCAGACCATCAAGATGGCAGTGTGAGTCGACTAAAAACATAATGTCTCTCTCAAAGATGAGGAACAGGCAACAAGGTGCCTGGTTGCAGGTAATGCTCGATGCGGAGAATGAGATCGGTTAATACCAGTTCGCGGTTTAATCCGGTCACATGAAGTAATTGATCACGACAATGGCAAACATCGTTCAGGATTGCCTGAATACGCGCCGGGGATAGCGGCCCCGCCAGCGCGGCAACAACCGCGTCCGCATCAACGTTTGTCAGGTACGACGCGCCGTGCTGACGTTTAAGAGCATCAACCAGCAGCGTCGCCAGCCAGTGCAGGCGCGCCGGGGCTTGCTCATGATTGAGCGCCGTTAATAACGCATACCAGTCGCCCGTATGTAAACTGTCCATTAACGCCTGACACAGCGCCTCACGCTGCGCCCAGCGTTCAGACTGCAACAGCGCCAGCGCGGCGCCGGGCGACCCCGCATTCAGGCGTAGCGCCGTGAGCAATGCTTCTTGTGACGCCGTCACTTCTCGCGACAGCCATGACATCGCATACGATTCGGACGGCGGCGCCAGATGATGCAGCCGGCAGCGGCTGCGTAATGTCGCCAACAGACGAGCAGGCTCCGGGCTGGCAAGGAAAAACCAGGTTTGCTCCGGCGGCTCTTCCAGCGTTTTGAGCAACGCATTGGCGGCGGCGTCGGTTAATAGCGCCGCATCCGCAATCCACACCACCTTCGCGCCGCCCAGACGGGAGTGCTCGTACAATTTCTCGCTGACCTCGCGTACCGCATCTACGCCGAGGCTGCTTTTGCCTTTATCCGGCGTCAGCGTGTAATAGTCCGGATGCGTGCCAGCCTGCATAAGCTGACAGCCACGGCAATGCCCACAGCTTTTGTGGCCCTCAGGCTGCTGGCATAACAGATAACGGCTCAGCGCATAGCACAGCGCCTCGTCGCCCATGCCAGGTAAGGCCTGAATCAGTAGCGCATGGTGCCCACGTCCCGCCTGGTAACTTTCTACCAGTTTTTCATAGGCGGGCCGTAACCATGGATACCATTTCATGCCGCTTGCTCCTGCACCCACTTCGTCACCGTGGCGCGAATGTCGCGCATGACGGCATCCAGCGGCTGGGTCGCGTCAATGGTGCGGATACGCGAGTCTTGCGCCGCCAGTTCCAGATAGCGCGCGCGAGTCCGGTTAAAGAAATCAAAAGATTCCTGCTCAATGCGATCCAAATCGCCGCGCGCTCTGGCGCGTTTTAGCCCGACTTCCGGCGTGACATCCAGATACAGCGTCAGGTCAGGGCGAAAATCGCCCAGCACGGCATCGCGTAGTGTCGCCAGCATGGTTTGATCAATGCCGCGCCCTCCCCCCTGATACGCCTGGGTCGAGAGATCGTGTCGATCGCCGATCACCCATACGCCTTGCGCCAGCGCGGGTTTGATTACCGTTTCGACGAGCTGTACGCGAGCGGCATAAAACATCAGCACTTCCGCTTTATCGGTAATCACTTCGTCGCCTACCGATCGAATATCCAGCACCAGACTTCTCAGTTTTTCGGCAAGCTGCGTACCGCCCGGCTCACGGGTAAAAATCATGTTACGAATACCCAGTTGCTCAAGGGTCTTCACCACCACGTCGCGCGCAGTGGTTTTTCCGGCGCCTTCCAGGCCCTCGATGACGATATAATTACTGCCCATTTTTTTCCTTAAGCACTTTCAGGTACTCCTGCACTGACCGATTATGGCTGGCAAGATTGGTGTTAAATGTGTGACCGCCTTTACCGTCGGCCACAAAATAGAGATACGGCGTTTTCGCCGGATGCGCCGCCGCCTGCAATGACGCTTCGCTGGGCGATGCAATCGGTCCTGGCGGCAGCCCGGTTATGGTATACGTGTTATAAGCCGTCGGCTTTTCCAGATCCGCACGCGACAAGTTACCATTATAACTCGTCCCCATCCCGTAAATCACGGTGGGATCGGTCTGAAGGCGCATACCGATTCTCAGGCGATTAATAAAGACTGAAGCCACCTGATCGCGTTCGCTGGCGACAGCCGTCTCTTTTTCAATAATCGAGGCCATTGTCACCAGTTGGTTCTGATCTTTATAAGGCAGCCCCTCGGCCCGGCCTTTCCAGACAGTATCGACAGCTTTCACCATCTTTTGGTGCGCTCGCTTGAGAATAGCGACATCGCTGGTGTTGGCGGTATACATCCAGGTATCGGGCCAGAACCACCCTTCTACCCATTCCGGGTGCGCAAGCTTTAATGCCTGAGCGACAGTGGCGTAGTCATCATCCGGCAATGTATGGCGAATATACGGCGCCTCTCGTAGCTGTTTCAGGTAATCGCTAAGGCGCATCCCTTCCACAAACCGCAACGGGAATTGCGCTTCTTTGCCGCTCTCCAACAACTCAAGCATCTCCCGTACGGTCATCCCCGGCGTAAAACGGTAAGTTCCCGCTTTAAAGTGCGATAACTCAGGCTCCACGCGCAGCAGCCACTGAAATACCCGGGGGCGATTAATGATTTTTTCATCATAAAGCTGGTCGCCAAGCGCCAGCCGCCCCGTTCCCGCCTTGAGCGTAAAGATAGTCTCGTCTTTAATAAGTAACGTGCTGTTCGCCAGATGGCGAACTTTCCACATCCCCACGCCCGCGGCAATACCCAGCACAACCAACAGCAGAAGGAAAACGCCTGACAATTTTTTCATAACTAATTCGGATGCTCACAAAATGGGGCTAAAAATTGAAACAGTGTTCGCGAAGAATACGACGTCCCGTGATAGGCGCGTATGGGAATAATCGGCATTAGCGCATTGCAGATGATAACCTCATCCGCCTGCCTGACCGCCTCCTCTCTCGCCTGAACTTCAAGGACCTGGAAAGGAGATTGCGCCAGTTGGCGTAAACAAAATTGTCGCATAATGCCGTTCACCCCGGCCTGATCCAGACGCGGCGTAAAAACAATGTCGCCTGTACGCCAGAACAAATTAGCCGCACAGCATTCCGTAACCCATCCCTCGCTGTCAAGAACCAGCGCCTCATCGGCGTCCGTCTGCTCAAGATGAGAGCGAATCAACACCTGTTCGAGGCGGTTCAGATGTTTTAATCCGGCAAGATAAGGATTGCGCCCAAGCGGTATGGGACTAAGGGTAAGAGTGATGCCTTGCTTACGCCACTGAGAATAATAAGCGGGATAAGCAGAAACGGAGAGGATTCGGGTAGCTGCCTGACAATTCATGGCGCTGTATCCCCGGCCGCCGCTGCCACGGCTAATGATCACTTTCAACACGCCTGAATCATGCCCTGTGGCCAACATTGTCATCTCTTGCCGAAGGGTCGCCCAATGGCTAAAAGCGATCTGTAATTTTTCACAGGCAACCTGCAAGCGCTGAAGATGCGCTTCCAGATGGCAAATGTTGCCATCAACAATACGTGCGGTCGTAAAACTGCCATCGCCGAACTGCGTCGCCCGGTCGCTTACAGCAAGTTGATCCTGCGCATGGCCATTAATTAAAAACATAGTGGCTCCTTATCCGTCGCCTGCTAGTGTGGCAGGATGAATAACGCAGAACAAGAGGTGATATGCCTGATAAAAAAGGCCCGACAAGCGGACCTTTTTATTAATGTTTGTCTCTGGCTTAACTTAAATCTTTTTAAAAATCAAGGAACCGTTAGTACCGCCAAAGCCAAAGGAGTTACACAGAGCGTACTCCAGATCGCTGACCTGGCGCGCTTCATGCGGCACGAAGTCCAGATCGCAACCTTCATCCGGGTTATCCAGATTAATGGTTGGCGGAATGGCCTGATCGCGCAGCGCCAGAATAGAGAAAATAGACTCTACTGCGCCTGCGGCGCCCAACAGATGGCCGGTCATCGATTTGGTCGAGCTCACCATCACTCGGCTTGCGGCATCGCCAAAGACTGACTTAACCGCCTGCGTCTCAGCTTTGTCGCCGGCAGGCGTCGACGTGCCGTGCGCGTTGACGTAGCCAATCTGAGCAGGCTCAATCGCGGCATCACGCAACGCGTTAACCATCGCCAGCGCAGCGCCTGCGCCATTTTCCGGCGGCGACGTCATATGGTAAGCATCGCTGCTCATACCAAAGCCGACGATTTCAGCATAGATTTTCGCACCACGCGCTTTTGCATGTTCGTACTCTTCAAGCACCAACATACCGGCACCGTCGCCCAGTACAAAACCATCGCGTTCTTTATCCCACGGACGGCTCGCCGCCTGTGGGTTATCGTTGCGGGTCGACAGCGCGCGCGCTGCGCCAAAACCACCTACGCCCAGCGGCGTACTGGCTTTTTCTGCGCCACCTGCCACCATCGCGTCCGCATCGCCATAGGCGATGATACGCGCGGCATGGCCGATGTTATGCACGCCTGAAGTACAGGCAGTCGCAATAGAGATGCTTGGCCCACGCAGGCCATACATGATAGTCAGATGGCCTGCTACCATGTTAACAATCGTCGACGGGACAAAGAACGGGCTAATCTTACGCGGTCCGCCTTTTACCAGCGAACTGTGGTTTTCTTCGATCAGACCGAGACCACCGATACCGGAGCCGATAGCGGCGCCAATACGGCTTGCGTTCTCTTCCGTCACTTCAAGGCCAGAATCCTGCATGGCCTGTACGCCAGCGACAATTCCATATTGAATGAAGGCATCCATCTTGCGCTGTTCTTTGCGCGAGATAATGTCATCACAGTTAAAATCCTTTACTAAGCCAGCAAATTTCGTTGCATAGGCGCTAGTATCGAAATGGTCGATCAGGCTGATGCCACTCTGACCGGCAAGGAGAGCTTTCCAGGTAGACTCTACGGTATTGCCGACAGGAGACAACATGCCCAGTCCGGTCACAACTACACGACGCTTAGACACGGTTGTCCTCCAGGGAGGGAAAATGATTCTAGTGGGACAAAAAGATAAAACTCAGGCGGTCGAATGACCGCCTGGAGATGTTCACTTACGCCTGGTGGCCGTTGATGTAATCAATGGCAGCCTGAACGGTGGTGATTTTCTCAGCTTCTTCGTCCGGAATCTCAGTATCAAACTCTTCTTCCAGAGCCATTACCAGCTCAACGGTGTCAAGAGAATCTGCGCCCAGGTCTTCAACGAAAGAAGCATTGTTGGTTACTTCTTCCTGCTTAACGCCCAGCTGTTCGCCGATAATTTTCTTAACGCGTTCTTCGATAGTGCTCATACTCTTAAATTTCCTATCAAAACTCGCTTTCGCGATGGTTTTCGTAGTGTATAAAATGTTGAAAAATTTGCAACTAAATCCCGGCAGGTCTTACCACGATTTTACGTTATTTTGCGGCCTTTCGCCCTAATAACGCAAATATTTTTCAATCGTGATTAAACCATGTACATTCCGCCGTTGACGTGCAGAGTCTCACCAGTGATGTAACTCGCTTCGTCAGAGGCTAAAAATGCAACCGCACTGGCGATTTCCTGAGCGCCGCCGAGGCGACCCGCAGGCACCTGCGCCAGGATACCCGCACGCTGATCGTCAGACAGCGCACGCGTCATGTCCGTTTCAATAAAACCCGGAGCCACAACATTGACAGTAATACCACGGGACGCAACTTCACGCGCCAGTGATTTACTGAAACCGATCAGGCCCGCTTTCGCCGCAGCGTAGTTTGCCTGACCTGCATTTCCCATGGTACCAACCACAGAACCAATAGTGATAATGCGACCACAACGCTTTTTCATCATAGCGCGCATTACCGCTTTTGACAGGCGGAAAACGGATGATAAATTGGTTTCGATAATATCGTTCCACTCATCATCTTTCATTCGCATCAACAGATTATCACGAGTGATACCGGCATTATTAACCAGGATATCCACTTCACCAAATTCTGCGCGAATATTTTCCAGAACAGATTCAATAGATGCAGGATCGGTCACATTCAACATCAAACCTTTCCCGTTAGCACCTAAATAGTCGCTAATGTTCTTCGCACCATTTTCACTGGTCGCAGTCCCGATAACTTTCGCGCTGCGGGCAACGAGAGTCTCTGCAATTGCGCGGCCTATGCCACGGCTTGCACCAGTCACCAGCGCAATCTTTCCTTCAAAGCTCATGGTTTTCCTCTTTTATTGCGTAAGTGCCGCAGACAGCGCCGCCGGCTCGTTCAGCGCCGACGCTGTCAGGGTGTCGACAATACGTTTCGTCAGACCAGTGAGGACTTTACCTGGACCCACTTCATAAAGATGTTCAACGCCCTGCGCCGCGATAAATTCCACGCTCTTCGTCCACTGTACCGGATTGTACAACTGGCGAACCAGCGCATCGCGGATAGCGGCGGCATCGGTTTCACATTTCACGTCAACGTTGTTTACTACCGGCACCGTTGGCGCGCTAAAGGTAATTTTGGCTAATTCAACCGCCAGCTTATCTGCCGCTGGTTTCATCAGCGCGCAGTGCGACGGTACGCTCACCGGCAGCGGCAGCGCGCGTTTCGCGCCAGCGGCTTTACAGGCTGCGCCCGCGCGTTCTACTGCCTCTTTATGCCCGGCGATAACCACCTGTCCCGGCGAGTTAAAGTTAACCGGCGAAACAACCTGCCCTTCGGCAGATTCTTCACAGGCTTTAGCAATAGAGGCATCATCCAGACCGATGATCGCAGACATGCCGCCAGTACCTTCCGGAACCGCTTCCTGCATGAATTTACCGCGCATTTCCACCAGACGAACGGCATCAGCAAAGTTGATGACGCCAGCGCAAACCAGCGCGGAATATTCGCCCAGGCTGTGACCTGCCATTAACGCAGGCATTTTACCGCCCTGCTGCTGCCAAACGCGCCAAAGCGCGACGGAAGCGGTTAATAACGCCGGCTGCGTCTGCCAGGTTTTATTCAGTTCTTCCGCTGGACCTTGCTGGGTGAGCGCCCACAGATCATATCCCAGAGCCGCAGAAGCTTCAGCAAACGTTTCTTCTACGATAGGGTAATTTGCCGCCATCTCGGCCAACATCCCAACGCTCTGAGAACCCTGACCGGGGAACACAAATGCAAATTGCGTCATGTTTAAATCCTTATACTAGAAACGAATCAGCGCGGAGCCCCAGGTGAATCCACCCCCGAAGGCTTCAAGCAATACCAGCTGACCGGCTTTAATTCGCCCGTCACGCACGGCTTCATCCAGCGCGCACGGCACAGAAGCCGCGGAGGTATTGCCGTGCCTGTCCAGCGTGACGACGACATTGTCCATCGACATGCCGAGTTTTTTCGCTGTCGCGCTAATGATACGCAGGTTAGCCTGATGCGGCACCAGCCAATCGAGTTCTGAGCGATCCAGGTTATTAGCCGCCAGCGTCTCATCGACAATATGCGCCAGTTCAGTGACCGCCACTTTAAAGACTTCATTACCCGCCATCGTCAGGTAAATCGGGTTATCCGGATTTACGCGATCGGCATTCGGCAGGGTCAGTAATTCACCGTAACGGCCATCGGCATGAAGATGAGTGGAGATAATACCCGGTTCTTCAGAAGCGCTCAGTACGGCCGCGCCTGCGCCATCGCCGAAAATAATGATCGTACCGCGATCGCCAGGATCGCAAGTGCGGGCTAATACATCGGAACCGACCACCAGCGCGTGTTTAACCGCGCCGGATTTAACGTACTGGTCGGCGATGCTTAACGCGTAGGTGAAACCTGCGCACGCTGCCGCGACATCAAACGCCGGGCAACCTTTAATACCGAGCATACTTTGAATCTGACATGCCGCGCTTGGAAATGCATGCGTTGCTGATGTGGTAGCCACCACAATCAAGCCAATTTGGTCTTTATCGATCCCCGCCATCTCAATCGCGCGATTCGCAGCGGTAAAGCCCATCGTCGCGACAGTTTCATTCGGCGCGGCGATATGGCGTTCACGAATACCTGTACGAGTGACAATCCACTCGTCAGAGGTCTCAACCATTTTTTCCAGATCGGCGTTAGTCCGCACTTGTTCGGGCAGATAGCTGCCAGTACCAATAATCTTCGTATACATGTACGCTCAGTCACTTTTCGGTTATATACCGTTACCTGTAAACGTCTGGCACGCTGGCGGCGCCGGGGAGACAGCGATATTATCTGTGCGCCCGCAGGTTTACGCCTTTGCCATCGTCCAGCGGTTCAAATCCGGCTGGGTATACAGATTCCAGGCGAGCGGCAATTCGCTGAGGAACTTGTCGCTGCACCGCCTGCACTGCCTGTTCAATCGCGACTGCAAATGCTCGCTGATTGGCCGCACCATGACTTTTTATCACCGTGCCGCGCAATCCTAACAGACAGGCGCCATTATACTGGTCGGGGTTGAGGTGACTGAATCGCCTCGTCAGGCTTTTTTGTAACCAACGTTTTAATAACAGCAGCCACCACGACCGTTTTTTCCCTTCGCCCTGTGATTTCAGCAGTGAAAGGAACATTCTGACAACCCCCTCCATCGTTTTAAGTGTGACATTGCCTGTAAAGCCGTCACACACCAGTACATCGGTTTTTCCCGTCAGTAACTCATTCGCCTCAAGGTAGCCGATGTAATTGATGGTTGGAACTGTTTTTAACATTAAAGAGGCTTCACGAATACTGTCGAGGCCTTTGGTTTCTTCTTCCCCGATATTGAGTAGCGCCACGCGGGGATTTTTGATCCCGACGACCTCTTCCGCCAAAACGGCGCCCATCACGGCAAACTGCACCAGCATGGTACTGTCGCAGTCGACGTTGGCCCCCAAATCAAGCACTACCGTTTTGCCCTTTTGCTGGTGCGGTAATACCGTCACCAACGCCGGACGCTCAATCCCCTCAAGAGGCTTGAGCAATAATTTCGCCAGCCCCATCAGCGCCCCGGTATTACCGGCGCTAACGCAAGCTTCGGCTCGGCCTTCTTTCACAAGCTCCAGGGCCACACGCATGGATGTCCCGCGACTGGCGCGGATCGCCTGCGAAGGCCGGGCATCACTGGCAATAACTGACTGTGCAGGGATAATCTGCAGACGCGAACGTTGTTCAAAGTCAGCTTTGGCAAGTAATGGCGTGATAATATCGGGATTCCCGACTAAAAGAAGAGTGAGCTGCGAATTAGCGTTCAGTGCCTGCAATGCTGCAGGCACCGTCACGGAAGGACCAAAATCGCCCCCCATGACATCTAACGCCAGGGTTAGACGTGTCAAGGTATCGTCGCTGCCTGGTTCGGTGTTCTCCGCTTACGCGGAGAAATCCTCACTAAGCTTTATCACGCTTGTACTCTTCGGCTTTTACACCACAGGCACGCCTGTGATGCAAAAGGCATCGAGTATCGCGCGATTACTTAGCGATGACCTTACGGCCGCGGTAGTAACCGTCGGCAGTGATGTGGTGACGCAGGTGTTTTTCACCAGAAGTTTTGTCTACAGACAGGCTGGTGACTGCGGTCAGAGCGTCATGGGAACGACGCATGCCACGTTTGGAACGGGTTGGTTTATTCTGTTGTACGGCCATGGACCTTACTCCTCAATTACGGTTTATCCCTGCGTCCGCGGGGAAGACCTATTACTTACGCTTTAAGCTGGCTAATACGGCAAATGGGTTTGGCTTTTGCGCTTCATCAGGCAGTTCGCCAAAGACCATGTCCGCCTCGGACACTTCACAGTGTTCAGAATCATGCACCGGAACTACCGGCAAGGCGAGGATGATTTCATCTTCAACCGTCGCCAGCAGATCGATTTCGCCGAATTCGTTTACCTCAATCGGCTCATACGCTTCCGGCAGTGCTTCAGCCTGCTCGTCGGAACGGACAGGGCTAAAACAATACGTTGTGTGAACCTGATGGGTAAACGGTTTCCCGCAACGCTGGCATTCGAGCGACACCGTAACGACCGCATCGCCGGTTAAAACGGCGAGACGCTGGTTATCGATAGCGAACGACATGGAGCATTCCACATCACTGTCCACACTGACTACAGACTCGGCAACGCGCTCAACCTGATCGGGGGTATAGATACCCTGGTAATCAAGGCGTTTTTGAGCGGTACGAACCGGATCAAGAGTCAGGGGTAATTTTACCTTTTGCATAGGGCGCGCATATTAACTTCGTAACGTCATATAGTCAAAGAAAAAGGCAGCCTGCGGTTGCCTTTTGCCAATAATTCGCACACATTGCGGGTTACAGACTTATTTTCGCTCAAGACGAGTCAGTATGACAGGCTTGAAGACCGAAGAGCATAGTTTAAGATGGCTCTCATCATTACGCTATATCTGAGGGAAAAAATATGCCCCGTCTCATCCTTGCGTCTACCTCTCCCTGGCGTCGCGCGCTGCTGGAAAAGCTGACGATTCCTTTCGAATGCGCCGCGCCGGATGTTGATGAAACCCCCATGCCGGGCGAAGCGCCGCGTCAGTTGGTGCTGCGGCTGGCGCAGGCGAAGGCGCAATCGCTCGCCGCGCGTTTCCCGAATCATTTGATTATTGGCTCCGACCAAATTTGTGTTCTGGACGGCGAAATCACCGGCAAACCGCTGACGGAAGAAAAAGCGCGTCAGCAATTAGCCAAAGCCAGCGGAAATATTGTGACGTTTTATACCGGACTGGCGCTGTATAACTCCGCCTCCGGGCACTTACAAACCGAAGTGGAGCCTTTTGACGTTCATTTTCGCCATTTAAGCGAAGCGGAAATAGACGACTATGTCCGTAAAGAGCATCCGCTGCATTGCGCGGGAAGTTTTAAAAGCGAAGGTTTAGGCATTGCATTATTTGAACGCCTGGAAGGTCGTGACCCAAATACCTTGATCGGTTTGCCGCTGATCGCGTTGTGTCAAATGCTGCGGCGGGAAGAGATGAACCCGCTGAATGCCTGATTAATCTGCCTGATGGCGACGCGATGCGTCTTATCAGGCCTACGGTGCATCACACGATTGTAGGCCTGATAAGCAACGCGCATCAGGCTTTACTACGTAATACCTCAAGGCAGCGCTTCAATTGCTTATCCATCGGCGCTTCAATACGCATCACTTCACCCGTTCCCGGATGGGTAAATTTCAACGCTGCTGCGTGCAGGAAAAGTCGGTTCAACCCCGTATCCGCCAGTTGCTTATCAAACTCACGGTCGCCGTAGCGATCGTCGAACGCAATAGGGTGACCGGCATATTGGGTATGTACGCGAATCTGATGCGTACGGCCCGTGACCGGGCTACAGCGCACCAGCGTGGCGAAGGCATAGCGCTCTTCCACCTTGAAGCGCGTTTCTGACGGTTTGCCTTCCTGGCTCACGCGAACAATGCGTTCGCCGCTTTGCAGAATGTTCTTTAATAATGGCGCCTGTACGGTTTTAACGTGCGATTGCCACTGGCCGCGCACCAGCGCCAGATAATCTTTCTGCATTCCCTTTTCGCGCAGTTGCTCATGCAGCGAACGCAGCGCGGAGCGTTTTTTCGCCACCAATAGCACGCCGGAGGTATCGCGGTCAAGACGATGCACCAGTTCCAGGAATCGCGCTTCCGGACGCAACGCCCGCAGCCCTTCGATGACGCCAAAACTTAACCCGCTCCCGCCGTGTACGGCGGTGCCGGAAGGCTTATTCAGCACCAGAATATGGTCGTCTTCATACAAAATGACGTCCGCCAAGGCCGCCACTTTTTGCAAATGCGGCGACACGGCCTCTTCTTCGCGTTCAGCAACGCGAACCGGCGGAATGCGGACTTCATCGCCCGCTTCCAGTTTGTATTCCGGTTTAATGCGTTTTTTGTTCACCCGCACCTCGCCTTTACGCAAGATGCGATAAATCATACTTTTTGGTACCCCTTTCAGTTGGGTGCGCAAAAAGTTATCAATGCGTTGCCCCGCTTCGTCAGCGGCGATGGCAACAATTTTTACGGATGGCGTTTCTGTTTTCATGGGGGGCGATTCTAAATAGCCTGTGAGATTCGCGCCACACATTTTTCTATGCTTATAGAGACGCCTACGCCAGTGGATGAACATTTTTCACTGCGGTTTTGCTGGTTATTAAAGCAATTGGCTCACGCTGGTGAAAAAACTGTGAGTAAGCGGGTGATAAATGGTAAAAGTCATCTTGCTATAACAAGGTTAGCAGTGGAATAATGATGCGGTTTCCGCACCGAAACTTGTTAAAACAAAAAGTTTAGCGGAATAACCCATTTTGTCTGACCGATCATCAACGCAGCAATGGCGTAAGACGTATTGATTTTTCAGACAGTTAGCGGGCTGCGGGTTGCAGTCCTTACCGGTAGATAGGATCTTCTCTGGAGAGTAATGCCCAGGCTGCTTCCCTGATAATTGCGCTGTGTTTCCGTATGAAATACAGGCAACCGACACTCTGCGCCTCTTTGAGCTGACGATAACCGTGAGGTTGGCGACGCGAAATAGTCACGAGGCCATCGGTTCATGCCCGGTAAGGCGTCACCATGCCCGCAGCTTAGTCGTCAACGTAAGAATAATGAGTAAGTTACGATGAAAAGAATGTTAATCAACGCGACTCAGCAGGAAGAGTTGCGCGTCGCCCTTGTAGATGGGCAGCGTCTGTACGATCTGGATATAGAAAGCCCCGGACACGAGCAGAAAAAAGCGAACATCTATAAAGGCAAAATTACCCGTATTGAACCGAGCCTGGAAGCGGCTTTTGTTGATTACGGCGCAGAACGCCACGGTTTCCTCCCGTTAAAAGAAATTGCCCGCGAATATTTCCCCGCTAACTACAGCGCTCATGGTCGCCCGAACATTAAAGACGTGTTACGCGAAGGCCAGGAAGTCATTGTTCAAATCGATAAAGAAGAGCGCGGCAACAAAGGCGCGGCGTTAACCACCTTTATCAGTCTGGCGGGCAGCTACCTGGTGCTGATGCCGAATAACCCGCGCGCGGGTGGTATTTCCCGTCGCATTGAAGGCGACGATCGTACCGAGTTAAAAGAAGCGTTGGCCAGCCTGGAACTTCCTGAAGGGATGGGGCTTATCGTGCGTACCGCGGGCGTGGGTAAATCCGCCGAAGCGTTGCAGTGGGATTTAAGCTTCCGCCTGAAACACTGGGAAGCCATTCAGAAAGCCGCTGAAAGCCGTCCCGCGCCGTTCCTGATCCATCAGGAAAGCAACGTCATCGTACGCGCGTTTCGCGACTATCTGCGTCAGGATATCGGTGAAATCCTGATCGACAATCCAAAAGTGATGGAAATGGCGCGTCAGCATATCGCCGCGTTGGGCCGCCCGGATTTTAGCAGCAAAATTAAGCTGTACACCGGTGAAATCCCGTTGTTCAGCCATTACCAGATCGAATCGCAGATCGAGTCAGCGTTCCAGCGTGAAGTGCGCCTGCCCTCCGGCGGCTCCATTGTCATTGACAGTACCGAAGCGTTAACCGCCATCGATATCAACTCCGCCCGCGCGACTCGCGGCGGCGATATCGAAGAAACCGCGTTCAACACTAATCTCGAAGCGGCCGACGAGATTGCCCGCCAGCTGCGTCTGCGCGACCTGGGCGGCCTGATCGTTATCGACTTTATCGATATGACGCCGGTACGTCACCAGCGCGCGGTAGAAAACCGCCTGCGTGAAGCGGTGCGTCAGGACCGGGCGCGTATTCAGATTAGCCATATTTCCCGCTTCGGCCTGCTCGAAATGTCGCGTCAGCGCCTGAGCCCGTCGCTGGGCGAATCCAGTCATCACGTGTGTCCGCGCTGTAGCGGTACCGGCACCGTGCGCGATAACGAATCTCTGTCGCTGTCCATTCTGCGCCTGATTGAAGAAGAAGCGCTGAAAGAGAATACGCAGGAAGTCCATGCCATTGTTCCGGTGCCGATCGCCTCTTATCTGCTTAACGAAAAACGGACGGCAGTTAACGCTATTGAGACGCGTCAGGATGGCGTCCGCTGTGTCATCGTCCCGAACGATCAGATGGAAACGCCGCACTATTCCGTGCTGCGCGTACGCAAAGGGGAAGAAACGCCGACCCTGAGCTACATGCTGCCGAAGCTGCACGAAGAAGCGATGGCGCTGCCTTCTGAAGAAGAGTACGCCGAGCGTAAACGCCCGGAACAGCCTGCGCTGGCGACATTCGCTATGCCAGATGTGCCTCCGGCGCCGACGCCTGTCGAACCGGCGGTTAGCGTCGCCACGGCGAAAAAGGATAATGTTGCCGCCGCGCAGCCTGCCCAGCCGGGTCTGTTTAGCCGCTTCCTTAACGCGCTGAAACAACTGTTCAGCGGTGAAGAAACGAAAACCGTCGAAACAGCCGCGCCGAAAGCGGAAGAAAAAGCGGAGCGTCAGCAGGATCGTCGCAAGCCACGGCAGAACAACCGTCGCGATCGTAACGAACGCCGCGACACCCGTGATAACCGTGCCGGACGTGACGGCGGCGAGAGCCGCGACGATAATCGTCGTAACCGTCGCCAGGCGCAGCAGCAAAATGCGGAAGCGCGCGATACCCGCCAGCAGGAAACGGCGGAAAAAGTGAAAACCGGCGATGAGCAGCAACAGACGCCGCGTCGCGAACGCAGCCGCCGCCGCAATGATGACAAACGCCAGGCGCAGCAGGAAGTAAAAGCGCTTAACCGCGAAGAACTGCCTGTCCAGGAGACCGAGCAGGAAGAACGCGTTCAGCAGGTTCAGCCGCGCCGCAAGCAGCGTCAGCTTAATCAGAAAGTCCGCTTTACCAACAGCGCAGTGGTTGAAACGGTTGACACGCCGGTCGTCGTCGACGAACCGCGCCCGGTTGAAAACGTTGAACAGCCCGTTCCAGCGCCGCGTACCGAATTGGCGAAAGTTGATTTACCTGTCGTTGCCGATATCGCGCCGGAGCAGGATGATAGCGTAGAACCTCGCGATAATACTGGTATGCCGCGTCGCTCCCGCCGTTCTCCGCGCCACCTGCGCGTTAGCGGTCAGCGTCGTCGTCGCTATCGTGACGAGCGCTACCCGACACAATCGCCGATGCCGTTAACCGTCGCCTGCGCGTCGCCGGAAATGGCGTCCGGTAAAGTCTGGATCCGCTACCCGATTGTCCGTCCTCAGGAAACGCAGGTTGTTGAAGAGCAGCGTGAAGCAGATCTGGCGCTGCCACAACCGGTTGTCGCTGAACCGCAGGTTATCGCTGCGACCGTAGCGTTAGAACCACAAGCGTCGGTACAGGCAGTAGAAAACGTTGCCGTTGAGCCGCAGACCGTCGCCGAACCACAGGCGCCGGAAGTCGTCGAGGTCGAGACAACGCATCCGGAAGTGATTGCCGCGCCGGTTGATGAACAGCCGCAACTGATTGCCGAAAGCGATACGCCGGAAGCGCAAGAGGTTATTGCTGACGCCGAACCGGTAGCAGAAACCGCCGACGCGTCCATTACGGTGGCTGAAAACGTAGCTGATGTTGTCGTTGTCGAGCCAGAAGAAGAGACAAAAGCGGAAGCGGCTGTTGTGGAGCACACGGCAGAAGAAACCGTTATCGCACCGGCCCAGGTGGTGGAAAAGCCGCAGGACGTTGTCTGCGTTGACGATCATAACCACGCCAGCGCGCCGATGACGCGTGCGCCAGCGCCGGAATATGTGCCGGAAACCCCGCACCATAGCGACTGGCAACGCCCTTCCTTCCACTTTGAAGGTAAAGGCGCAGCAGGCGGACACAGCGCCACACGTGTCGCCAGCGCCCCGGCGACACGCCCACAACCGGTAGAATGATGTAAATGCTGATACAAAGCCGACCGCCAGGTCGGCTTTTTTATGCCCCTTACAGGGCGATGCCTTACCCCATGGCGTCTTTTAGTCATGAGATCGGGCGGGATAATACGTACGGATGGCGTCGCTACGGGCGCGACAATATGACCACTAACTCAATGACGACTAAAAAAATGCCCGCGCCGGGGTGGATGGCGCGGGCAGACAAAACATATCCAGTTTCGTGATATGTTTCAAAAAGAGGTGTTACCGGTTCAACTGGAAAAGCGACATTCCCTGCATGTCGGTAAACGTTTTATAGGACGCCTGTAATGCCGCCTGTTGCATTACGTAGGAGGAGATGACCGAGTTCCAGTCCACATCTACCAGGTTGCTCATCTGCAGCTTTTGTCCCAGCGCACGGTCGCTTCCCAGTGAATCCAGCGTACTGAGTTCGCTCAGTTGCGTTCCCAGTTCCGCACGAACGGTCAGGACGTTATTGAGCGAATTTTTTAAGCCGCGATTGGTTTTATCAATGGCGGCAGCGGCCTTTTCTTTTTCCACGTCATTGCCTTCCACCGGGGTCTTGAGCGCGGCAATTGCCGTATCGAGCATGACAAACAGATTCTTTTCGGAGTCCGAGCCATCCGGTTCCGGCACCGCATTGCTGGTGATGCTATTAAAAATTTGCGCTCCCGTATGACCAATTACCATCGTGCGTGCGGAATCCACCTGCTGGGTAACACTTTTCTCGCCGCCATGATAACCACCTGTCGCCTGGTCGAATGGCGCCGCTTCCGTTTTATACCCGGCAAAGATATAGCGACCATTGCCGTCAGTGCTGTTTGCCAGGTTCATCAGCTGATCGCGGATCCCCTGTAAATCCGTCGCCAGCGACGCGCGGTCATCGTCGCTTAACGTGCCGTTTCCGGCATAGACGATTTTTTCCTGCGCGGTTTGAATCGCCGTCGTCACCTGACTGAGTACGCTTTCTTCCAGCGACACTTTTTGGGTGGCAAACGTACGCGCCAGGGCGTACTGGCTATTCTGCGCCTGCGCCTGAGAGAGTACTACCGCCTGCGACGCGGCGATCGGATCGTCAGATGGGTTGGTAACGCGCTTACCGGTAGACATCTGCTCGCCCAGCTTCATCCATTCGGCCTGAGAATTAGTGATGCCGCTCATATTTTGTTCGTACATCATCTGGGTACTGATACGCATGTCATCCTTCTCCTTTAGCGAATATTCAGTAACGCATCAAACAGCGCATTCGCGGTCTGCAATACTTGCGCATTCGCCAGATAATACTGCTGATAACGCTGCAAATTGCCGTACTCTTCGTCGAGGTTAACGCCGGAAACCGACTGTTGCTGTTTATAAAGCTGTTTAACCACATTCGCCTGCGTGGTGCTGCTGGTTTTCAGCGTTGACGTTTTGTTACCCACATCGCTGACCAACGTGGCGTAAGCATCGTTAAAGGTTTTGTTGCCGCCCACTACATTGCTGTTTTGTAAGTCCAGCAATGCCTGACCATTGCGGTTATCGCTGTCGCCGGTATCCACATCAGGATCGAGTTTTGACTCAGACGCCATCGCAATCTCGGCTTCATTTGTCACTTTAACGTTCATGTCGACGATAGCATTGCTGACCGGCTTGAGAAGAAAACTGTCGTTTTTCTGTGCGCCGGTTCCTACCGTCACTTTCAGACCGTCAATCTCCAGTTTTCCGTCAGCATCTTTTGTCGCCGTGAAGGTAGTGTTATCCGCAGTGCGAGTAACCTGCCAGTCTGTACCGTCAAAAACAATCTTATAATCCGTCGCCTGAACCTTCGTGCTGTCGACCACCTTAGCGGTTAGCGATACCGTTTTATCGGCATTATTACTGTTGCTATATACCACCGGCGAGCCAATGCTAAAGAAGTCTTTCCCTTTATTGCCGTCGGCGTCATAACCTTTGGTATGCTGCGCGTTAAACGCATCGGCAAACGCCAACGCCAACTGGCCCAGCGTATTACGAGTCTGATCCAGATCCTGAGAACGGAACGTCAGTAGCCCGCCGAGCGAACCGGTGTTCAGCAACTTTTCCGGAATTTCGATGTTACCGGCGGCCTCATCGACATAAGCGACAGTCGTTCGCGTCGGGTCGGCGCTGGAGGGAACCGCCGCCAACTGACGCGCCGTCGACCCCTGCACCAGCGTATAGCCATTGGCCATCGTCAAGTTATAGGTGCCGCCGTCCTGTACACTCACCTCGACGCCAACGATCTTGTTAAGCTCGCTGACCAACTGATCACGCTGATCGAGCAGGTCGTTCGGCGATGCGCCCGCGCCTACGCCCGTCATACGGGAGATTTGATCGTTCAGGTTAGCTATCTGCTTCGCGTAATTGTTGATTTGCGCCACGCTGGAGCCAATCGCGATATTGACCTGTTTATCCTGATCGCGCAGATACTGATCGGTGGTTTTGAACTGGTTTACCAGCCCTTCCGCTTTACCAATCAGCGCCTGACGCGCCGCAGGATCTTCCGCGTTACTGACTAACGTTTGCAGGCTGGTAAAAAAACTCTGCAACGAACCAGACAGTGAGCTGGATTTATCGGCCAGCAGGTTGTCGATTTTCGACATTTGTTCATAGCGCGTGGTTAAGCCGCTGCTCTGATTTTGCGCGCCGCGTAGCTGATTAGTGATAAACGCATCATATTCGCGCTGTACGCCTGAAACGTAAACGCCATTACCTATCCAGCCGCCAGCCCCTAACGTACTGTTTGCCTGCGCCAGAATAGTTGTCTGCCGGGTATAACCCGCAACGTTATAATTGTTGATGTTATTACTGACCGTATTTAACGCGGCCTGCGCGGCGTTAAGTCCGCTCATGGCGTGATTAATCAAGCTGGACATGATGGTTCCTTTTAATCCTTCAATACTCGTTGTTATCGGCAGCGACTACGTGGACTTGAGCAATTTAAAAGAGATTGTCGAGATTCGCGCTGTAGGTTTTGCTGACCTTTTCACTCATCGCTTTCAACTGCTGAATCATGCTGGTCAATTTACGCGCGTAATTCGGGTCAGTGGCGTATCCGGCGTTTTGCAGAGCCACTGCGCCCTGCTCTGCCGTGGCGGCAGTGGTCACGGCAGCGTAGCGTGGGTTACGCGTTAACAGCGCGACATAATCCGATAACGCCTCCAGATACGAGCTATAGACGCGGAATTTCGCTTTCACTTTTTTCGCTTCGCCATTTTCGTATTCAGTGGTGGTGATTTCCGTCACCGGCCCTTTCCAACTGGCGGTCGCTTTCACGCCAAATACGTTATAGCTGGGTTCGCCATTCTCCCGCAGGATTTGCCGTTGCCCCCAGCCCGACTCCAGCGCCGCCTGCGCCAGAATCAGGTGATGCGGCACCCCGCTTTGTTCGCTGGCCAGCCTCGCCGGGAGCGAAAGCCGGGCCAGAAAGTCTTTACTGTCGCCGGAGAGCGGCACATCGCTGCTGTCCGGCGTTTTCGGGATGGCTTTGCGCACCAGTTGGGTCAGCGCCTGATTTTGATAGCTGTTTACCGTCTCCAGGGAGAATTTAAGCGGTACTTGCGGCGCGTCATCCGCAGGCATCGTCTGCCCGCCCGTCATCTGTTTAACCATCATATCCGCCAGCCCCAATCCCTTACCGGCGGTCATCTGCTGGGCGATCTGCTGGTCATACATGCTGGTATACAGACGCGTCTGATCGCTGCTGAATAAACCATCTTTGGGTAAAGCCTCACGCATACTTTTCAGCATCATCTGCACAAACATCCCTTCCACCTGACGGGCCACAGGACGGATATTCGCCGCCGGGTCCTGGCCCGCTTTCGCTTTCAGTTCGTTCAGAGATTGCGCATCCCAGGCCGCGCTGGCCAGCAATTTACCGTCTCCGATCATCAGATGATTTCCAGTTTGGCGCGTAGACAGCCCGCGCTCTGCATGGACTGCAAAATCGACATCAGGTCCATCGGCGTCGCGCCAAGCGCATTCAGCGCACGCACTACGCTGTTCAGATTGGCGCTGGAACGCACGCTCTGTAGCGATCCGCCGCTCTGACGCAAATCTATCTGAGTCTGTGGCGTCACCACGGTCTGCCCGCCGCCAAATGGCGTATTCGGCTGGTTGACGTTGAGCTGGCGATTGACTGTCACTGACAAATTGCCCTGCGCCACAGCGCAGCTATCCAGCGTGACTTCCCGATTCATGACCACCGAACCGGTACGCGAGTTGATCACAACTTTTGCATCCTGCGGCGTCACGTTGACCTCCATATTTTGAATGTCCGCCAGAAAACGCACCTGCGAGCTGTTGCCGCTGGGCACGCGTACCTGTACCGTTCGCGCATCAAGCGCAGTGGCGCTGCCGTAACCGCGGGCGCGGTTGATGGCGTCGGTAATTTGCTGCGCCATCGTAAAATCTTCGTCGTTCAATTGCAGATTAATGGTGTTGCCAGCGCCGAACTGAGTCGGCAACTCACGTTCGATAATCGCGCCATTAGTGATGCGCCCGCCATTAAGCTGGTTAACCTGCACGCTACTGCCGCCTGCGGAAGCGCCCGCGCCGCCGACCAGAATATTGCCCTGCGCCAGAGCATACACCTGGCTGTCCACCCCTTTTAACGGCGTCATTAATAACGTCCCGCCACGCAGACTTTTAGCGTTCCCCATTGAGGAAACGACGACATCGATCGTTTGTCCCTGTCGCGCAAAAGGCGGATACGACGCCGTCACCATCACCGCCGCCACGTTTTTCAACTGCATGTTGGTGCCGGTGGGGACCGTAATCCCCAGTTGTGACAGCATGTTATTCAGCGTCTGGGTGGTAAATGGCGTCTGAGTCGTCTGGTCGCCCGTACCGTCCAGCCCGACCACCAGCCCGTAACCGATCAGCGAGTTTTCCCGTACTCCCTGGACACTGGTCAGATCCCGGATACGCTCGGCGTGCGCCAGAGTGGCAACCAGTGCCAGAACGATTCCTGCAAGAGCTTTAAACACATACACCTCGCTTACATCGGCGACAAATTAAGGAAGAAACGTTGCAGCCAGCCCATATTTTGCGCTTCGTTAATATAGCCGTTCCCGACATATTCAATCCGCGCATCCGCCACCTGTGTCGAGGGAACGGAGTTGCTGCCGCTGATGGTGCGTGGATTTACCACGCCGGAGAAGCGGATGAATTCCGTTCCCTGATTAATCGCGATCTGTTTTTCCCCCACGACGTGTAAATTGCCATTGGCCAGAACCTGATCGACGGTCACGGTCAGCGTGCCGCTAAAAGTATTGCTGGCATTCGCGCCGCCTTTGCCGTTAAAAGAGTTGCCGCCGGAGGCCTCCATATCCGCGCGGGAATTACCGAATAATCCCTGCAGATAACGCGGTACCGTATCAAAACCAAAACTGGTTTTGCCGTCGCGACTGGCATTTGCCGACGAGCTTTTACTGGCGCTGACGTTTTCCTGTAACACAATCGTGAGCGTATCGCCGATATTACGCGGTCGACGATCTTCAAAAAGCGGCTGATAGCCATAATTAATCGGCTGCGCAGACTGAAATATGGAGCCATTCGCCACCGGTACCGGGCCAGGTATCGGCTGCGCCGTGGTCGCCCCCTGCACGAGCGGTTTAGCGGGTATCCAGGCGCATCCTGTCAGCGTCGCGACCATCAGGGCCATAACTGGGTAAGCGTGAAGCGCGTATTTTTGCATTACCTTCATCTTCAAAATCAGGGAGCCGGTGGCGTATCCCCACCGGCGGCCCCTTAGAGTTGCGTCAGTTTCTGCAGCATCTGATCGGTCGTCGATACTGCTTTACTGTTAATTTCATAGGCGCGTTGAACCTGAATCATGTTCACCAGCTCTTCCGCCACGTTAACGTTCGACGTTTCGACATACCCTTGATACAACAACCCCGCGCCGTTGAGCCCCGGCGTGCTTTCGTTCGGCGCGCCGGACGATTGCGTTTCGATATAGAGGTTCTCGCCGATGCTTTCCAGCCCGGTGTCGTTCATAAAGGTGGTCAGGTTAAGCTGCCCGACCTGAACCGGCGCGGCCTGCCCCTGCTGGGTCACGCTGACCACGCCGTCGCGGCCAATCGTGATGCTTAACGCGTTGGCCGGAATGGTGATTGCCGGCTGCACCTGAAAACCGCCCGCCGTCACCAGTTGACCATTCTGATCCACCTGGAAAGAGCCGTCGCGGGTATAGGCAGACGTACCGTCCGGCAGCATGACCTGGAAAAAGCCCTGCCCTTTAATCGCCACATCTTTACTGTTGTTGGTCTGCGACAGGTTCCCCTGACTGTGCAGGCGCTCCGTGGCGACCGGACGTACGCCGGTACCGATTTGCAGCCCGGAAGGCAGCGTCGTCTGCTCGGACGACTGCGCGCCCGGCTGGCGGATGGTCTGATACAACAGATCTTCAAATACCGCGCGCTGACGCTTAAAACCATTGGTGCTGACGTTTGCCAGGTTATTGGCAATCACATCCATATTGGTTTGCTGCGCGTCCAGACCGGTTTTGGCGATCCATAATGAACTGATCATAAAATGTCCTGTATTAACTCATCGACAGCAGTTGGTTAGCTCGCCCTTCGTTCTCATCTACGCTGGTGATAACCTTCATCTGCATTTCAAAACGACGTGCGTTGGCGATCATGTCGGTCATGGCTTCAACCGGCTTGACGTTACTGCCCTCCAGCACGCCCGACATAATGCGAATTGACGGGTCGGCGGCCAGTACCGCCCCGCGTTCAGCCTGTGCCTCGGCGGTAAGGCGGAATAAACCGTCATCGCTCCGCTGCACCTCATTGCCTTCCGCTTTGACCAGCTTCAGTCGCCCAACGGGCGCCACCGTGTTTGGCGGGTCGCCGGGATTGAGCGCGGAGATCGTGCCGTCTGCCGCAATGGTGATTTCCGACCCTTCAGGAACGGTAATCGGGCCGCCTTCGCCGATAACCGGATGTCCCTGAATGGTTAACTGCCCGGTCGGACCCACCTGGATATTCCCGTTACGGGTATATCCTTCAGCGCCATCCGCCGCTTGCACTACCAGCCAGCCGTCCTGCTGTAACGCGACATCCAGCGGACGGGAGGTGTAGTCCAACTGACCCGGGGTCATATCCGCCCCCGGCGTCGACGCCGTAACCAGCGTGCGCGTTGCTAAAGAGAGGCCATCAACGGGCACCGCGCGTAACGCGTTAAGCTGCGCGCGAAAGCCCGGCGTTGAGGCATTAGCCAGGTTGCTGGCCGTTACCGCCTGCTGGTTAAGCGTCTGGCTGGCCGCCCCCATAGCGGTATAAATTGCGTGATCCATTAAGCTATCCCGTCAGGCGCTTAGCGCAGGTTAACCAGCGTATTGAGGATCTGGTCCTGGGTTTTGATGGTCTGCGCATTCGACTGGTAGTTACGCTGCGCGACGATCATATTCACCAGCTCTTTACTCAAATCCACGTTAGAGGCTTCCAGCGCGCCGTTCGTCAGCTTACCGAAGTTGCCGGAACCGGCAGTCCCCAGCAGCGCTACCCCGGAGGCCTGCGTCGCCGCCCAGACGTTATCGCCCTGGGATGCCAGACCTTCGTTGTTGGCGAAGTTAGCCAGCACAATCTGCCCCAGCACCTGCTCCTGCTCGTTGGAATAGTTGCCAACTACGGTGCCATCGTTGTTAATCTGGTAGCTCACCAGGTCGCCAGGCTTATAGCCGTTTTGATTGGTGGCGACGATGTTGTTAGCCCCGGTGTTCTGCTGCATGGAGTTAAGGAAGCTGAGGGAGAAGGTGGCCGCTGTCGCGCCATTAATCGTACCGGTGGTGATGTTCACCGTACCGCCAGACTCCAGAATCCCGTTTTCATTGAATTTCAGCGTAGTGGACGCCGTTGTTGGCGCTGTGGCTGCAGGATCGCTGCTGTCATGGGTGTACACGGCCCATTCATTATCTTTGGTTTTCACAAAATAGACGTTCATGTCATGGGCATTACCCTGGCTGTCATAAACGGTGACGGTGCCTTTTTTGTTATACGAATCCGCATCACTCACGCTAAAGGGCGTTTTAGACGGCACAGGGTCCGTCGAGTTCAGGTTGATCTGCATTGACGCGGTGGTGGTCGATTTCGCCGCCATCAGCGTGTTCGGAATGGTGATCGGCGCAGGATTCGCCCCCTGCTGAATGGTCGGCGGCGTACCGGTGGCCGGATAGCCGGTCAACTGCATCCCCTGCATATTGACCAGGTTACGGTTCTCGTCCAGTTTGAACTGGCCGTTGCGGCTATAGAACACGGAGCCGTTGCTGTCTACCAGGCGGAAAAAACCGTTCTGGCTAATCGCGACATCCAGCCCGCGCCCGGTGTTCGTTGTCGTACCGTCGGTAAAATCCTGGGTAATCCCCGCCACTTTTACGCCCAGCCCCACTTTGGAACCGGCAAACATATCGGCAAATGATGCCGTACCGGACTTAAAGCCATAGGTGGCGGAGTTGGCGATGTTATTACCGATAACATCAAGGTTGGTGGCCGCAGCGTTCAGGCCGCTAACCGCTTGAGAAAAAGACATGACTGACTCCTGATAAGTGTAAGGGCTTAGATTATTTGCCGAACTTCGTCGAGTGTGGTGGTGCCGTAGGTACCCAGATCCAACAGGTTGCCGTTACTGCCCTTCGTCACGCCCTGTACCAGAGCGAATTGCAGCGGCTGCGCCACCAGTTGCGTCCCGCCATTGCTGGCGGTAATCGCAATGTTGTAAGAACCATTCGGTACCGTTGTTCCGTCCGTTTGCTTACCATCCCAGGTAAAGGTGTGTACCCCGGCTCGCAACTCACCGATCTCCAGCGTCCGTACCACCCGGCCATCTTTATCGGTAATGGTTGCCGTCACTTTGTCCGCAGGCTGTTGCAATTCCACGCCAAACGGCGTCGTGGACGTCACGGCCCCTTCTTCCGCGCCTTTACCCGCCAGAATTGTGGTGCCAGGCACCATAACGCCATGCCCAATCAGCGTGGTCGCCTGTAGGGACTGACTATTATCGATTTGCCCGGAAATAGCCCCCAGCGTCGTATTCAGTTTTTCAATGCCGCTCACGGTACTGATTTGCGCCAACTGTGTCGTTAACTCATTATTTTGTAATGGGTTAGTCGGGTCCTGGTTCTTCAATTGCGCGACCAGTAAGGTCAGGAAACTGCTTTGCAGATCGGCAGCGTTGCTTCCGGTCATCGACCCGCTGCCGGTCGTCGTTTTGACGCCCGTGTTGGTCGGGTCATTCATATTTACGGCAATAGACATACGCGCCTCCTTTACTGGCCTAATGTCAGCGTTTTAAGCATCATGCTTTTTACGGTATTCAGGACTTCGATATTTGCCTGATAGCTGCGCGAGGCTGACATCGTGTTAACCATTTCGCCGACCACATCGACGTTGGGCATTTTGACGTAACCATTAGCGTCCGCCAGCGGATTGCCTGGCTCATAAACCAGCTTTTCCGGTGCCTGACTTTCAATCACGCTGGCGACCTTTACCCCGCCAGTGGCTTGACCCGGCGCGGCGTCCACCTGAAAAACCACCTGTTTGGCGCGATAAGGCTGTCCGTCCGGGCCGGTGACGCTATCCGCATTCGCCAGGTTACTGGCCGCAACGTTCAACCGCTTGGACTGCGCGGCAAGCGCCGATCCGGCAATATCAAAAATGTTTAACAGCGCCACGAATTAGTTTCCTCCCTGTAGCACATTCATCATGCCTTTGAGTTGGCTACCCAGAACGGTAAGCCCCATCTGATATTTGAGACTGTTATCCGCAAACTGCGTACGTTCCCTGTCCATATCTACGGTGTTACCATCCAAAGAAGGCTGATCGGGTACGCGGTAAAGCAGATCCACTGCGGGAGAAGAGACCGCCTGAGCGGGAATATGGTGAGAGGAAGTCAACGTTAACGCGACGCCGCCGGTTTCTTCCCGTCCACGCACCATCACCTTTTTTAACTCACTGGCAAAATCAATATCGCGCGCCTGATACCCCGGCGTATCGGCATTGGCGATATTCGCCGCTAATATTTCCTGACGTTGCGCGCGCAGATTTAGCGCTTCCTGCTGAAATCGTAAGGCGGCATCGAGCCTGTCGAGCATATCTCCTCCGCAAATGGCAAAATTCAGCCGACAGCTTAAATGCCTTCACGCGCGCGTTATCGACGGAATAAACGCAAAATGCGTCGCTATTTATTGCGTTGATGCTTGCTTCACACGGGTAGAATCCTGTCATGACATCAACCAGGGGGAAGTACCATGCAAACGTTAAAACGAGGATTCGCCGTGGCGGCTTTGCTGTTCAGCCCCCTGACAATGGCGCAGGACATCAACGCCCAATTGACCACGTGGTTTTCCCAGCGTCTGGCTGGCTTCAGCGATGAGGTGGTTGTCACGCTCCGTTCATCGCCTAATCTGCTGCCGAGCTGCGAGCAGCCAGCCTTCAGCATGACGGGCAGCGCGAAGCTGTGGGGCAACGTCAATGTGGTGGCGCGCTGCGCCAATGAAAAACGTTATTTGCAGGTGAATGTGCAAGCGACCGGCAATTATGTCGCCGTTGCCGCGCCCGTCGCGCGCGGCGGAAAATTGACGCCGGCCAACGTCACGCTAAAACGTGGCAGGCTGGATCAGTTACCGCCGCGGACGGTACTGGATATCCGTCAGATTCAGGATGCCGTCAGTTTGCGCGATCTCGCTCCCGGGCAGCCGGTACAGCTTACGATGATACGTCAGGCCTGGCGCGTCAAAGCGGGGCAACGAGTACAGGTTATCGCCAATGGCGAGGGGTTTAGCGTCAATGCGGAAGGTCAGGCGATGAATAATGCCGCCGTCGCGCAAAATGCGCGCGTGCGCATGACATCGGGTCAAATCGTGAGTGGAACCGTCGATTCTGATGGGAATATTCTTATTAACCTATAATTGTGTAAAGATTTTGTCGCGGCTGCCGATGAGATATTCAACCATGATGGTAGCTGGCCGCTACAACGTAACCCTCGATGAGGATAAATAAATGAGCATTGACCGTACCTCACCTTTGAAACCCGTTAGCACTGTCCAGACGCGCGAAACCAGCGATACGCCGGTACAAAAAACGCGTCAGGAAAAAACGTCCGCCGCGACGAGCGCCAGCGTAACGTTAAGCGACGCGCAAGCGAAGCTCATGCAGCCAGGCGTCAGCGACATTAATATGGAACGCGTCGAAGCATTAAAAACAGCTATCCGTAACGGTGAGTTAAAAATGGATACGGGAAAAATAGCAGACTCGCTCATTCGCGAGGCGCAGAGCTACTTACAGAGTAAATAAGCGTATGACTCGTTTGTCAGAAATACTTGACCAGATGACCACCGTCCTGAATGACCTGAAGACGGTGATGGACGCCGAGCAACAACAGCTTTCCGTAGGCCAGATTAACGGCAGCCAGCTACAGCGTATTACAGAAGAAAAAAGCTCGTTGCTGGCGACGCTGGATTATCTGGAACAACAGCGCCGTCTGGAACAGAACGCGCAGCGTAGCGCAAACGATGACATTGCAGAGCGCTGGCAGGCGATTACCGAAAAAACGCAGCATCTTCGCGACCTCAACCAGCACAACGGCTGGCTGCTGGAAGGGCAAATCGAGCGTAATCAACAGGCGCTGGAGGTGCTGAAACCTCACCAGGAGCCGACCTTGTACGGGGCTGACGGTCAGACTTCCGTCTCTCACCGCGGCGGTAAAAAAATTTCTATCTAATCATTGCCGGATGGCGACGTTGCGCCTTTCCGGCCTGAATGCCTTGTAGGCCTGATAGCACAGCGCTATCAGGCACTGAATTTACGCCGTCCGGCGAACAAACTCTTTCACTTTAAAGCCCAGCACGGCAAGCGCGGCGAAATAGGCCGCGATACCCGCGATCACTACCGCCATCAAACGTAGCAAACGCCATAGCATCGACCCTTGCGACCACTCCGGCATAATATGCAACACGCCGAACAATACGGCGGCCATCACCAGTACGGAAATGATCAGACGCATCAGGAACCACATCCAGCCCGGTTGTGGCGTAAAGATATTCTGTTTGCGCAGTTGCCAGTACAGCAGCGACGCATTGAGACATGCCGCCAGACCAATAGAGAGCGACAGTCCGGCGTGTTTCAGCGGTCCAATAAACGCCAGGTTCATTAACTGCGTCATGATTAACGTCACGATGGCGATTTTCACCGGCGTTTTAATATCCTGGCGAGAATAGAAGCCCGGGGCCAGCACTTTTACGACGATCAAGCCAATCAGCCCCACCGAATAGGCGATTAACGCCCGCTGCGTCATCGCCGCATCAAAGGCGGTGAATTTACCGTACTGAAACAGCGAGACCGTCAGCGGCTTCGCCAGAATGCCTAACGCTACCGCGCTCGGCAACGCCAGTAAAAAGCACAAACGCAGCCCCCAGTCCATCAGGCGGCAGTACTCATCATGATTGCCGCTGGCAAAGCTTTTCGACAATGACGGCAACAGGATGGTCCCCAATGCCACGCCCAGCACGCCGGACGGGAACTCCATCAACCGATCGGCATAGTACATCCATGAGACCGAGCCGGAGGCCAGAAACGAGGCGAAAATGGTATTGATGATAAGGGAGATCTGACTGACGGAAACGCCCAAAATCGCCGGCCCCATCTGTTTGACCACCCGCATCGCCCCGGTGTCGCGAAAGTTAATGCGCGGCAGCACCAGCATACCGATCTTTTTCAAATACGGAAGTTGATACACCAGTTGCAGCACGCCGCCGACGGTGACTGCCCAGGCTAACGCCAGCACCGGCGGATTAAAGTATGGCGCGGCGAATAATGCAAAACCGATCATGCTGATATTAAGAAATGTCGGCGCAAAAGCGGGAATGGAGAAGCGATTCCAGGTGTTGAGAATGGCGCCAACCAGTGAAGCCAGCGAGATCAGCAGAATATAGGGAAACGTAATCCGCAGCAGTTGCGTCGTCAGCGCGAATTTATCCGCAGTATCGGCAAAACCCGGCGCGGTTACCATAATCACCCACGGGGCGGCCAGCATACCGGCCACCGTCACGACGGCCAATGCCAGCGTCAACAGGCCGGAAACGTAAGCGACAAAGATCCGCGTCGCTTCTTCACCCTGCTTGCTCTTATATTCCGCCAGGATAGGCACAAAGGCCTGAGAAAAAGCGCCTTCGGCAAAGATCCGGCGTAGTAAATTAGGGAGTTTAAACGCCACAAAAAAGGCGTCGGTCGCCATCCCTGCGCCAAAAATTCTGGCGACAATCGCATCACGGGCAAAACCCAACACGCGTGAAAACATAGTCATCGAGCTGACGGCAGCCAGCGATTTCAATAAATTCATTTCTTTTGTATTCCAGACCCTGGCGTAAAACTCCTGCATGGCTGATCCATCGACCGGATAACGCAACTTCTGCCGTATCCGGCTGTATCACCGCGCCTGACGACGACGTTAAAACGTCTTATCAGGCCTTACAGACTCCCCACGGTTTGCCATTATTCACTGTGAAAAGAGGTATTATGTAGAGTGGGCATATATACCCGCCATACTTCGAGCTGCATGTGCGTTGGCTTTTCTGCAACTCGAATTATTGAGGGTATAGTACCTGGATTACGATGAATTACTACCGCCAGATGTTACAGAGGATTATTCGCTGATGGCGTCCCGCCACAGCGCCTCCACGACGCGCTGGGCCAAAATCGCCTGCTCCCCCGCCGTTTCCGGAACCGTCTGATTTTGTACGCAGTCAATGAAATGCCGCGCGCATCCGACAAAACCACGCTGTTCAAGCGTCGTTTGCCAACCCGGAATGGGTTTGATGAGAATACCCTGCCCGCGCTCTTCGCGCCATTCACGCATATCCGTCACGTCATACAGCCCGCCGTCGGTGACGGCCTGGACCGATTCACGCTGACTTCCGGCGCGCCGGTGCATACTGGTGGTAATTTGTAGTTTGTCGGCGGAAAAATGATGTTCCGCATAGCACATTTCGCCGGACTCGCTGGTGAGCAACGTGCCGCTGGCAAGGCGCGCCTCGCCGCCCGCCAGCCACAGAGCGGTATCCACGACATGCAGATAGTCATCGAGCAAAGTAAAACGTAAGTCGTGCGGCCCGACGCTATCGGTACGATGTTTATCCATACGCAGTGACGCCGCAGTGCCGAGGCGCGTCTTCAGTTCGCGGTACAGCGGCGCGAAACGGCGATTAAAGCCAACCATCAGCGTCAATTTTTTTTGCGCCGCCAGCGCCACCAGCCGTTCGGCATCACGTAGATTTTCCGCCAGCGGTTTATCCACGCAAACATGGACGCCGGCATTGAGAAGTTCGCTGACCACGGCATAATGGCTTGCGGTACTGGAGTGGACGAAGACCGCATCGCAGCCGGACGCTAAATTCGCCAGCGAATCCACATACGGTATGCGCCAGCTTTCGCAGATACGTAAGGCTTTATCCCGCGAAGGAGACCAGGCGCCCTGTAACGTCCATCCGGCGGTGTTGGTTAATACCGGCAGCCAGGCCTTCTGCGCAATACCGCCTAATCCGACAATGCCAATCCGTAATGTTCTCACATTACTCCCCCAGGTGAGCTAACAAAGAATCCAGCCGCTGCTTTAACTCCGCCACTTCGCTTTCCAGCGCTTCGACGCGCGACTGAAGATCGCCCGATGCACTTTCCGGCGCAGACGTCTGGAGAGACAGTTCATCGACGTCGCCGCAAAAAAGGTGCATATAACGGCTTTCGCGCTTACCCGGTTCACGCGCCAGACGGACGACATACGGGCCGTCCTCACGACTGGCAAGCCGTTCCAGCGTGGATTCAACTTCCGCCATATCGCTGAATTCATGCATCCGCGACGCCCGACTACGCAACTCGCCGGGCGTTTGCGCGCCGCGCAGCAGCAGCGTAGTGACAAGCGCCACTTCCGCCGCGCTAAGTTTCAGATCGCCAAATTCGGAATTACAGAAACGCTGTTCATATTTGGTGACGCGGTTGCCAAACCCGCTGACCGTACGCAAAAAGTGGCGTTTCACCAGGTTATCGAGCTGTTCTTGTACCTCTTGTTCCGTCAGGTTCATCACCGGTTCACGGTTGGTTTTCTGATTACAGGCTGTCACCACCCCGTTGACGGAAAGCGGATACTGTTCCGGCGTTGTCACCTGCTTTTCCAGCAGACAGCCAATCACTCGCGCTTCAGTGGCGGTTAATTCATATTTCATCGTTTTCTCCCTTTGCCTCTCATTCCGTAAGCCGCTCAACGCCCCGGCGTCCATAACGGCGTGGTTAACGCCGTCAGGACATGGTCGCGCCATTGTCCATCAATCAACAGGTAATCTTTCGCATAGCCTTCTTTCTCAAAGCCAAGCCGCGCCAGCAACGCGCCGCTACGTTTGTTGTGCGGCATATAGTTCGCCATGATACGGTGGATATGCTGAGTGCGCTGCATATAGCGAATCGCAGCGGTTAAGGCTTCAAACATCAGCCCCTGCCCCTGCCACTTCTGCGCAATGGAATAGCCCAGATAACAGGCATGAAAAGAACCGCGCACCACATTGGAAAAATTCGCCACGCCGATAATTTCTTTTTCTTCCGGATCAAGTAGCGCGAAATAGAAGGCGGAGCCCTGTTTGTGAAATTCACCGATCATTCCCAGACGCGCCTGCCATCCTGAAGGATAACAATGACTTTCATCACGGACCGGTTCCCAGGGTTTTAAAAAATGACGATTTTCCGCGTAATAATCGGCCAGACGCCAGGCATCACGCTCATGCACTAAACGTACCACCAGACGATCGGTGGTTAAGCGCACTTTTGGCACGTTACTACGATAGCCAAACATTCTATACCTACTCCTTCCTGTAACGTCTTCAGCACGCCAGTAACATTACTATACCTGCGCAACCAGGCTCTGTGAAAAGCGCAAATCGTCATTTTTTGAATTGCTGCCACATTTTGATGAAAACTCTCGATTAAAAAGGACTTTTGATAAAAAAATATTGTCCCGCTAACGGTAGGAAAAAACGAAACGCCGCCGCAGAATAGAAGACGCTCATCTTTTATTTCCCGGGAGGGGAAATGTCGCGCGTCTCGCAGGCGAGGAACCTGGGTAAATATTTTCTTCTCATCGATAACATGTTAGTGGTGCTGGGTTTTTTCGTCGTCTTCCCGCTCATCTCTATTCGCTTTGTCGATCAAATGGGGTGGGCTGCCGTAATGGTAGGGATCGCGCTCGGCCTGCGCCAGTTTATTCAACAAGGTCTGGGCATTTTTGGCGGCGCCATCGCCGATCGCTTTGGCGCGAAACCGATGATTGTCACCGGTATGCTGATGCGCGCCGCCGGCTTTGCCACTATGGGTATCGCGCATGAGCCCTGGCTCTTGTGGTTTTCCTGCTTTCTTTCCGGTCTCGGCGGTACGCTTTTCGACCCGCCGCGCTCAGCGCTGGTGGTCAAATTAATTCGTCCGGAGCAACGGGGCCGCTTCTTCTCTCTGTTGATGATGCAGGACAGCGCGGGTGCGGTGATTGGCGCGCTACTGGGAAGCTGGTTGCTGCAATACGATTTTCGTCTGGTCTGCGCGACAGGCGCTATTTTGTTCATATTATGCGCCCTTTTCAATGCATGGCTGCTTCCGGCCTGGAAGCTATCAACGGTCAGAACGCCGGTGCGTGAAGGAATGCGCCGCGTCATGAGCGATAAAAGGTTTGTCACCTACGTGCTGACGCTGGCGGGCTACTATATGCTGGCGGTACAGGTCATGTTAATGCTGCCAATTATGGTAAACGATATCGCCGGCTCGCCTGCTGCCGTGAAATGGATGTACGCTATAGAGGCGTGTCTCTCGCTGACGTTGCTCTACCCGATTGCCCGCTGGAGCGAAAAGCGTTTTCGGCTGGAGCATCGGCTGATGGCCGGTTTGCTCGTCATGTCGCTGAGCATGCTCCCCATCGGGATGGTGGGCAATTTACAGCAGCTTTTTACGCTTATTTGCGCTTTCTACATCGGCTCGGTTATCGCCGAACCGGCGCGCGAAACGCTCAGCGCGTCGCTCGCGGACGCGAGAGCGCGGGGAAGCTATATGGGCTTTAGCCGTCTGGGATTAGCCATTGGCGGCGCGATTGGTTATATCGGCGGCGGCTGGTTGTTTGATATGGGTAAAGCGCTTGCGCAGCCTGAACTACCGTGGATGATGCTCGGTATTATCGGCTTTATCACCTTTTTGGCTTTAGGCTGGCAATTTAGTCATAAACGCACGCCGCGCCGGATGCTGGAACCCGGTGCCTGATTTGATACCTGTCGCTATCTCCTCCATACTGGTCAGGAACCGACAGTCAAATGGAGGAGAAACGTGAAGCTTTATATTTACGATCATTGCCCTTTCTGCGTTAAAGCCCGCATGATTTTCGGCCTGAAGAACATCCCCGTTGAACTTAACGTGTTACAAAATGACGACGAGGCGACGCCCACCCGGATGATTGGTCAAAAGATGGTGCCCATCCTGCAAAAAGATGATAGTCGCTACCTTCCTGAGAGTATGGATATTGTACATTATGTCGACAACCTCGACGGCAAACCGCTGTTAACCGGGAAACGCAATCCAGCCATTGAAGAGTGGTTGCGCAAAGTTAACGGTTACGTTAATCAGCTACTGCTGCCGCGATTTGCAAAATCCGCTTTCGATGAATTTTCTACCCCTGCGGCGCGCCAGTATTTTATCCGCAAAAAAGAGGCCTCATCTGGCAGTTTTGACAACCATCTTGCGCACTCTGCCGGACTGATTAAAAAGATCGGCGATGATTTACGTTTGCTGGATAAACTCATCGTACAGCCTAACGCCGTTAACGGCGAATTATCGGAAGATGATATTCATCTGTTTCCGCTTCTGCGTAATCTGACGCTGGTCGCCGGTATCCACTGGCCGACAAAAGTCGCGGACTATCGCGATAATATGGCAAAGCAGACGCAAATTAATTTACTCTCCTCAATGGCTATCTAACGCCCGCCAGGCGGCAACCCTTTCTTGCCGCCTTTTTCAGCTTTTTCTAGTGGCGCCATGTCCGCTGGCGCGACATGCTGCTTTGTGTCAAGATTAGGGCATAGGCAACATGCTAAGGAACGCCATGAAAAAGTTTTTTTTTGCCGCTGCGCTGGTAGTTAGCGGCCTGTTAGTGGGCTGTAATCAACTTACGCAATACACCATTAGCGAACAAGAAATCAATCAAGCGCTTGAAAAACGGAATAATTTCTCAAAAGATATTGGTCTGCCCGGCATTGCCGACGCGCATATCGTATTGACTAACCTTGTCAGCCAGATTGGTCGGGAAGAGCCTAATAAAGTCACCCTTACTGGCGATGCCAGGCTGGATATGAATTCCCTGTTTGGCAGTCAAAAAGCGACGATGAAACTCAAGCTAAAAGCCCTGCCGGTCTTTGATAAAGAAAAAGGCACCATCTATCTTCAGGAGATGGAAGTAGTAGACGCCACCGTGACGCCGGAGAAAATGCAATCGGTGCTACAAACGCTCCTGCCTTATTTAAATCAGTCTTTACGTAGCTACTTTAACCAGCGGCCCGCTTACGTGTTGCGTGAGGACAGCAGTAAAGGCGAAGCGTTAGCGAAGAAACTCGCGAAAGGTATTGAAGTTAAACCTGGTGAAATCGTTATTCCTTTCACCAATTGATATCGAGGGCGCGCTCGCGCCCTTTTTTTACGTGCAAACGAAAACGTTTCCGCTTATCCTTTGTTTCCGGCAAAAAGACTATTCCTCAGCCGGAGCTTATTAATGACTGCACCATCCCAGGTTTTAAAGATCCGCCGCCCGGACGACTGGCACGTTCACCTTCGCGATGGCGACATGTTAAAAACGGTCGTACCCTATACCAGCGAAATTTATGGTCGCGCTATCGTGATGCCGAACCTGGCGTCCCCCATCACGACCGTTGATGCAGCGATCGCCTACCGTCAGCATATTCTCGATGCGGTGCCCGCCGGGCATGATTTCACGCCGTTAATGACCTGCTATTTAACGGATTCGCTCGATGCCGATGAACTGGAGCGTGGTTTCCATGAAGGCGTGTTTACTGCGGCTAAGCTTTACCCGGCCAATGCCACCACTAACTCCAGTCATGGCGTAACGTCAGTCGACGCTATCATGCCGGTACTGGAGCGGATGGAAAAACTCGGAATGCCATTACTGGTCCACGGTGAGGTGACCCATGCGGATGTTGATATCTTCGATCGCGAAGCGCGTTTTATCGACACCGTAATGGAACCGCTACGCCAGCGTCTGACCGCGCTTAAAGTGGTCTTTGAACACATCACGACCAAAGATGCCGCGCAGTATGTCCGTGACGGCAACGACTACCTGGCGGCTACCATTACGCCTCAACATTTAATGTTTAACCGTAATGATATGCTGGTTGGCGGCATTCGTCCTCACCTGTACTGTCTGCCGATTCTGAAACGCAATATTCACCAGCAGGCGTTACGCGAACTGGTTGCCAGTGGTTTTACGCGCGCCTTCCTGGGGACGGATTCAGCGCCGCATTCACGTCATCGTAAAGAGACCAGTTGCGGCTGCGCCGGTTGTTTCAACGCCCCCTCCGCCCTTGGC
The DNA here is from genome assembly GCF_051703725.1 of Salmonella sp. NW645. Taxonomy (NCBI): domain Bacteria; kingdom Pseudomonadati; phylum Pseudomonadota; class Gammaproteobacteria; order Enterobacterales; family Enterobacteriaceae; genus Salmonella; species Salmonella sp. NW645. The sequence goes on from NZ_JAMMKR010000004.1 coordinate 312,716, forward strand.
AGTTATGCCGCCGTGTTTGAGGAAATGAACGCGCTAGCGCACTTTGAAGCGTTCTGTTCACTGAATGGCCCGCAATTCTATGGCCTGCCGGTGAATACGGGGTGGGTGGAACTGGTTCGCGATGAACAACAGATACCGGAAAATATCGCGCTGGCTGATGATTCGCTGGTGCCTTTTTTAGCGGGTGAAACAGTACGCTGGTCAGTAAAAAAATAAAAAATGCGCTTACTTGTTGCTATATATTGGATTTAACTGTATATATATCCAGTATATTCAACAGGGGGCCATTATGCGTATTGAAGTCACTATAGCCAAAACGTCACCTCTGCCTGCCGGTGCGATTGATGCGCTGGCGGGCGAACTCTCCCGTCGTATTAGCCATCATTTTCCTGAGAACTTGGGTAACGTCACCGTACGTTACGCTACCGCCAACAACTTGTCCGTCATTGGCGCATCAAAAGAGGACAAAGAACGCATTAGCGAGATTCTCCAGGAGACCTGGGAGAGCGCTGATGACTGGTTCATCAATGAATAAAAAATGATATGCAGTGATGTATGTTTGCCGGGTCGCCCCGGCTTTTTTATTTGCGCAACTGATGAATATTTCGCCTGACCCTCAAAATAATTGCACAACATCCTAAAAAAATATGAATGAACTGCCGCTTTATTGTTCATATAATTCTTAAAAAGAGAAATTTATCCTCCGGTCTCTTTAAAAACGCAGTGAATAGCCTTATTAATTGGTATACTGAAGTTGCTTCAGAAGAAAAACACGCATTGAACCTCGAGAACCGTTGTCTTATAACACGTACCAGGGGGGCATGATGGAAAAGAATAATGAAGTCATTCAGACCCATCCGCTTGTAGGATGGGACATCAGCACCGTCGATAGCTATGATGCGCTGATGCTGCGTTTGCACTACCAGACCCCAAATCGTCCGGAACCGGAAGGGACTGAAGTTGGTCAAACGCTCTGGTTAACGACAGATGTAGCCAGGCAATTTATTTCAATATTAGAAGCCGGCATCGCCAAAATAGAATCAGGTGATTACCAGGAAAACGAGTATCGTCGCCATTAGCGTGACGCGCTCCCCCTCTCTCAGGCACCGTAAGGTGCCTCACTTATTTCTGGCTTGTATATCTCAGCGCAGTTATTTACCCTGAAATCATCGCGATAGCAGAGAGAAGCTGATGAAATACGACCTTATTATTATCGGCAGCGGTTCGGTTGGCGCCGCCGCTGGTTATTACGCCACCCGCGCCGGGCTAAAGGTCCTGATGACCGATGCGCATATGCCGCCTCATCAACAGGGCAGCCATCACGGCGATACCCGTCTTATCCGCCATGCTTATGGTGAAGGCGAAAAATATGTCCCACTGGTGCTTCGCGCCCAGGCGCTTTGGGATGAACTCTCCACACACAATGAAGAGCCTATTTTTGTCCGCTCCGGCGTCGTTAACCTCGGCCCGGCCGACTCCGCTTTCTTAGCCAACGTCGCACGAAGCGCGCAACAGTGGCAATTAAACGTCGAGCGCCTGGACGCGACGGCCCTCATGACGCGCTGGCCGGAAATTCGCGTGCCCGATAATTATATCGGGCTGTTTGAAACTGACTCCGGTTTCCTGCGCAGCGAATTAGCCATTACCACATGGCTTCGTCTGGCCCGAGAGGCAGGCTGCGCACAGCTATTTAACAGCCCGGTAAGCCATATTCACCATGATGATAACGGTATGACGATAGAGACGAGTGAAGGCTGCTACCACGCCAGCAAGGCGCTGATTAGCGCGGGCACCTGGGTCAAAGCGCTGGTACCGGAGCTGCCCGTTCAGCCCGTACGTAAAGTTTTTGCCTGGTTTAAGGCGGATGGACGTTACAGCACTAAAAACCGCTTTCCGGCTTTTACCGGCGAAATGCCCAACGGCGATCACTATTACGGCTTCCCGGCGGAGAACGACGAGTTAAAAATCGGCAAACACAATGGCGGGCAGCGAATACAGGCTCCGGAAGAGCGCAAGCCCTTTGCCGCCGTTGCCAGCGATGGCGCGGAAGCATTTCCTTTCCTGCGTAACGTACTGCCGGGTATCGGCGGTTGTTTACATGGGGCGGCATGTACCTACGATAATTCGCCGGACGAGGATTTCATTATCGATACGCTGCCTGGTCATGAGAATACGCTTGTCATCACTGGACTCAGCGGACATGGTTTTAAATTCGCCCCCGTGTTAGGAGAAATCGCTGCGGATTTTGCGTTGGGAAAAACGCCCTCCTTTGATCTGACGCCGTTCCGGCTTTCCCGTTTTAGCCAATAATTTGTCGGCCCCGTAAAGGGGCTGTTTATTAAGGTAAGCTATGCGTCGTCTCTTTCATTTTCTGATGAATAATATTCGCGAACATTTCATGCTTTACGTTATTCTTTGGTCGCTGCTGGCGGTGATGGATATTGTTTATCTCCTTTTCTTCTGATTGCTTTTCATTGACGTTAACTGACACTTCCTGAAAGTTCCTCACTTTTTATTTCATAACGTTGAAGCACGGCAATAATGCCAGTTCCTGCCGTTGCGCGGTTATCAGGGGGAAATATCTCGAAACTTCTGAAGCTGAACCGCAAACAACATCAAAATTATTGAAATAAAAATAAATATCATTCAAATTCTTATTTATAAGTTGCATTCGGCGCTTTTCCACGCCATTTTCATTCTCTCGTGAAATATTCATTGGTGTGTTTATGCAATTTAAAAATACTCCACAGCGTTATGGCGTGGTTTCCGCCGCGCTCCACTGGCTGACCGCCCTGGTGGTCTATGGCATGTTTGCGTTGGGTTTATGGATGGTCACGCTCAGTTATTACGACGGCTGGTATCACCAGGCACCGGAAATACATAAAAGTATTGGCATATTACTGATGATGGCGCTGATCGTGCGTATTATCTGGCGGCTTTATTCTCCACCACCCGTTGCGTTGACCAGCTATTCCCGTTTAACGCGCGCTGGCGCCGCCGCAGGTCATCTCCTCCTGTATCTCCTGCTCTTTGCGATAATCATTAGCGGCTACCTGATTTCCACCGCCGACGGTAAACCGATTAGCGTCTTTGGCTGGTTTGAGATTCCGGCCACGCTTACGGACGCGGGCGCGCAGGCTGACATCGCCGGAACGCTGCATCTGTGGTTTGCCTGGTCGCTGGTCATTATCTCGCTCTCGCATGGGGTTATGGCGCTAAAACACCATTTCATCGATAAAGACGACACACTGAAACGTATGACAGGAATGTCGTCATCTGACTATGGAGCTCAAAAATGAAAAAAAACCTGCTGGGATTCACCCTCGCATCCTTGTTATTCACGACCGGTTCCGCCGTGGCGGCGGAGTATAAAATTGATAAAGAAGGCCAACATGCGTTCGTCAATTTCCGCATTCAGCATCTGGGCTACAGCTGGCTATACGGCACCTTTAAAGATTTCGACGGCACGTTTACTTTTGACGAAAAAAATCCGTCGGCAGACAAAGTGAACGTGACCATTAACACCAATAGCGTCGACACTAACCATGCCGAACGTGACAAACACCTGCGTAGCGCGGAATTTCTTAATGCTGCGAAATTCCCGCAGGCAACCTTCACCTCTACCAGCGTGAAAAAAGAGGGCGATGAACTGGATATTACCGGCAATCTGACGCTCAATGGCGTGACTAAACCGGTGACGCTGGAAGCGAAGCTGATGGGCCAGGGCGACGATCCGTGGGGCGGTAAGCGCGCGGGCTTTGAGGCCGAAGGAAAAATTAAGCTGAAGGATTTCAATATAACTACCGATCTCGGCCCGGCCTCACAAGAGGTTGAGCTTATCATCTCAGTAGAAGGCGTTCAGCAGAAGTAACGCCTGGCGAAATGCTGGATAGCGGCCTTTACGCGGCTATCCGGCAAAATATTACTCAGCTGGATCGGGAATGCTCAGTTTGCTATTAAGCCGACCACGCGATTTATTAAAAATTTTGTTGCCGTTCTCGCGACCCGCACGACGTCGGCGCTGTTCTTCCTCCGGCAAGGCCAACTCTTCACAGCATTGTTCACTACAGCAGCCGTTAAATTTACTGGCGCACTGCGGACACTGGATAAACAGCAGATGGCAACCGTCATTTTTGCAGTTGGTATGGCTATCGCAGGGCGCGCCGCACTGATGGCAATGCGCGATAACCTCATCCGAGATTCGTTCGCCCATTCGCTCATCAAATACAAAATTTTTGCCGATAAAGCGAACGGGAAGCCCCTGCTCGCGCGCGCGACGGGCGTACTCAATGATGCCACCCTCAATATGCCAGACTTTATTGAAACCGTTGTGTTTCATCCAGGCGCTGGCTTTCTCACAACGAATACCGCCGGTACAGTACATCACTATCTTTTTATCTGCATGTTCCCGCAGCATTTCAACCGCTTTTGGCAACTGTTCACGAAACGTATCCGCCGGGATTTCCAGAGCATTTTCGAAATGGCCGACTTCATACTCATAGTGGTTGCGCATATCAATAAAGACCGCGTCAGGATCGTCCAGCATCGCATTCACATCTGCCGCCTTCAGATAATCGCCGACATTACTGGCGTCAAAAGTCGGATCGTCAATACCGTCAGCAACGATACGGTCGCGAACTTTCATACGCAGCACCCAAAATGACTTTCCGTCATCCTCCAGAGCGATATTTAAACGCAGCCCGTCCAGCGCGGGGTCGAACGTATAAAGCTGTTGACGAAACGTCTCGAGCTTGCTTTGCGGCACGCTGATTTGCGCATTGATGCCTTCATGCGCCAGGTAAACGCGACCAAAAACGTCCAACGCCGTAAACACCTGATACAACGCGTCCCGCGTCTGTTGCGGCGAGGCGATTGTGAAATATTTATAAAAAGAAATTGTCGTACGCGGCTCGCTTTCCGCCAGCATTTTGGCTTTCAGCTCGTCATTAGAGATGCGGTTGTGTAACACTGGCATGGTGTACGTATCCTGCAATCAGCAAAAAATAAAGTGGGCAGGCATGATAAGGCAAGTCTCGCCAATTTACATCCACACATTTTGCGCTACATTTCCTGCTTTACACTAAATAATTAACAACAATTGTCGATTTAATCGCCACTCTCCTGCTACATATTTTTGCTCAACGCAAAAAGATGCGAGAATACGGGGAATTGTTCGTTGAAAGACAGGATAGAAATGACGAAGTTGCCTAAGTTCTCCGTGGCCTTACTGCACCCGCGCTATTGGTTAACCTGGTTGGGTATAGGCGCGCTTTGGTTGGTCGTGCAACTCCCCTACCCGGTCATCTATAAATTGGGTTGCGCATTGGGCCACCTGGCGCGACGCGTAATGAAACGCCGCGCAAAAATCGCCTATCGCAACCTTGAATTATGCTTTCCGGAAATGAGCGCGCAGGAACGCCACACCATGGTGGTCAAAAACTTTGAATCCGTCGGTATGGGCGTGATGGAAACCGGCATGGCCTGGTTCTGGCCCGATCGGCGAGTGAACCGCTGGATGGAAGCGAGCGGTCTGGAGCATATCCGTGAAGTTAAGGCGCAGGGACTGGGGTTCATTCTGGTAGGAATACATTTCCTTACCCTTGAGTTTGGCGCCCGCATGTTTGGTATGCATAACCCGGGGATCGGGGTTTATCGCCCGAATGATAATCCGTTGCTCGACTGGTTACAGACCTGGGGACGCTTACGCTCCAATAAATCGATGTTGGATCGCAAAGATCTGAAAGGCATGGTTAAGGCATTGAAAAGCGGCGAATTGATCTGGTATGCGCCGGATCACGATTATGGCCCGCGCGCCAGCGTTTTTGTACCATTATTCGCTGTCGACCAGGCTGCCACGACCTCCGGTACCTGGATGCTCGCGCGCATGTCTAAAGCCTGTATTATCCCCTTCGTGCCTCGCCGTAAACCCGATGGGAAAGGCTACGAACTGATCATTCTTCCTGCGGAATATTCGCCTCCACTGGAGAGCGCAGAAGCGACTGCCGCATGGATGAATAAGATTGTTGAGCAGTGCATTATGATGGCGCCAGAGCAGTATATGTGGCTGCATCGCCGCTTTAAAACTCGCCCTGAAGGCGTACCGTCGCGCTATTGACAGGATTGCAGCCGTCAGGCTGCAATTTTTCCCCTCTTTTAGCTTTAAAAGCTCCCCACATTGCGAGGCTGGTAAGGTCGGCGCATAATTATAATTAGTACGCTCATAATTAAATTGATGATAGCGCAAACCGCGCATCATACTGTGGAACGCTATGTCACCCTCTGATGTCCCCATAAACTGGAAACGCAATCTAACCGTTACCTGGCTGGGCTGTTTTTTAACCGGCGCGGCATTCAGCCTGGTCATGCCTTTTCTCCCTCTCTACGTTGAGCAACTCGGCGTAACAGGCCATAGCGCGCTCAACATGTGGTCCGGGCTGGTCTTTAGTATTACGTTCCTCTTTTCAGCTATCGCTTCCCCTTTTTGGGGCGGCCTGGCGGATCGTAAAGGGCGTAAGATCATGCTGTTGCGTTCCGCTCTCGGCATGGCCATTGTGATGCTGTTAATGGGCATGGCGCAAAATATCTGGCAATTTCTGATCCTCCGCGCGTTATTAGGCCTGCTGGGCGGATTTATTCCCAACGCCAATGCGCTCATCGCCACTCAGGTGCCGCGCCATAAAAGCGGCTGGGCGTTAGGGACGCTCTCTACTGGCGGCGTCAGCGGCGCTCTGCTTGGCCCACTTGCGGGCGGTCTGCTCGCCGACCATTACGGCCTTCGCCCGGTCTTTTTTATTACCGCCAGCGTGTTGTTTATCTGTTTTCTGCTCACCTTCTTTTTTATTCGCGAGAATTTCCTGCCGGTGAGCAAAAAAGAGATGCTTCACGTTCGGGAAGTGGTCGCCTCGTTAAAAAATCCCCGCCTGGTGTTAAGTCTGTTTGTCACCACGCTGATTATTCAGGTGGCGACGGGGTCTATTGCGCCCATCCTGACGCTCTATGTGCGCGAACTCGCGGGAAATGTCAGTAATATTGCGTTCATTAGCGGGATGATAGCGTCCGTTCCCGGCGTGGCGGCATTACTTAGCGCCCCCCGACTAGGCAAGCTCGGCGACAGAATTGGCCCGGAAAAGATCCTTATCGTCGCGCTGATTATTTCCGTACTGCTGCTGATTCCAATGTCTTTTGTGCAAACGCCGTGGCAGCTCGCGCTATTGCGGTTTCTGCTTGGCGCGGCGGATGGCGCGCTGCTGCCAGCCGTTCAAACTCTGCTGGTTTACAACTCTACCAACCAGATAGCCGGTCGCATATTCAGTTACAACCAATCTTTCCGCGATATCGGCAACGTCACCGGCCCTCTCATGGGCGCCGCAATTTCCGCGAGCTATGGCTTCCGCGCCGTATTCTGCGTCACGGCAGGCGTGGTGTTGTTCAATGCTATCTATTCATGGAACAGCTTACGACGGCGCAGACTGGCAATAGAATGATTTTTGCGCTTTCATACTTGCAATATCACATAATCAGCTATTCTTTCCCTAAATACCTCGTCAAATCAAAGGGAGACACTGATGACCATGTATGCCACGCTGGAAGAAGCTATCGATGCAGCCCGGGAAGAATTTCTGGCTGACCATCCAGGCCTCGAACAAGATGAAGCGAATGTGCAGCAGTTCAACGTTCAGAAATATGTACTGCAGGATGGGGACATCATGTGGCAGGTCGAATTTTTCGCCGATGAAGGTGAAGATGGCGAATGTCTGCCGATGCTGAGTGGTGAAGCCGCGCAGAGCGTGTTTGACGGCGATTATGATGAGATAGAGATCCGCCAGGAATGGCAGGAAGAGAATACCTTGCATGAATGGGATGAGGGGGAATTCCAGCTTGAACCCCCGCTCGATACCGAGGAAGGCCGTACTGCGGCAGACGAATGGGATGAGCGTTAATTACTCATAAGGCCCGTGGTGAATATCGAGCGGCAGTAACAGTGTATCGAAGATCAGTGAGAAGGGCAGATCGAGGATAGTGATATAGCGCCATGCGGAATCACGCATATCCCACTGCACGCCAGGGTAATACTGGTTGCCGTGTCCTTGTCCGGGGATCGTTCTGCTGATAATACTGCCGCAGCCGCTCAGGGTAATCACCATTATGCTCACCGCGAATATACGCACCTGATACCTCATTTCACTATAAAAATACCGGCATCACGCCGGTATTTTTCACCTCACTCCAGACCTGAAGACCTTATCCCGCTGACGATGCTCGTCCCTGCAACGCCTGCGGATTCAGGACGAGAGACTGATAATGGTTTACCCAGGAAGAGTATCTCTCTGGCGCATTCCAGACCCGATAGTGTAAACGCGCCATCGTCACCGGATCGCTGAGCAAAACCAGACGCCGATCGCGATTCAGTTTCTCCGGCGTTTCGTTTAGCGCCTGCTCCACATGACGATCGCGGGCTATTTCCAGCACCTTACTGGCGCGGTGACGCGCGGTGGCCATCGCGGTCGCCAGCGCATTCAGCGACGGGTTAAATACCGCATGCATAAAGCCATCGTCCAGAATACGGCGGCGATTCATCTCCAGATATTTATCGGTATCGACCAACACCTGAGGCGGCGAATACTCTTCCGGGATCAGGAACAGCTTCCAGCGTTTGGTGCGTAATCCTACCGTTGAACGACTGGAGATCACCGAAACAAATGGCGACAGAATCAGCGAAAAGACAATCGGCGCCAGCCAGAACAGAAAGCGTAAATCCAGCCACGCCATACCCACCGCCCAGACCAGCCCCAGCAGCAGTTGAGAGCCGTGACGCATAAAGGCTTCTCCCCACGGCGTAGAATCATCGTCGCGTTGCGGTGAGTTCCAGACCACTTCCCAGCCGAGAAACGCGCTGACCACAAACACGGTATGAAACAGCATACGCACCGGCGCCAGCAACACGGAGAACAGCACTTCCAGCAACAGCGACAGCGTAACGCGCCAGAAACCGCCATACTCTTTGGTGCCTTTACACCAGATCAGCATAATACTGAGCAGCTTCGGCAGGAACAGCAGCACCATCGTTGACGCAAACAGCGCGATTGCCAGTTCCGGACGCCACTGCGGCCAGACCGGAAAAAGCTGGCGCGGCTGAAGGAAATATTGCGGCTCTGTTAACGCATGAACGACCTGCAGCGCGGTAGAAAGCGCGAGGAACATAAACCATAACGGCGCGGACAGATATGACATTACCCCGGTCAGGAACACGGCGCGATGCACCGGGTGCATTCCTTTCACCAGGAACAGACGAAAGTTCATCAGGTTGCCGTGACACCAGCGGCGGTCGCGTTTAAGCTCATCCAGCAGGTTTGGCGGCAGCTCTTCATAGGAGCCGGGGAGATCGTAGGCAATCCAGACGCCCCACCCTGCCCGACGCATTAGCGCCGCCTCCACAAAGTCGTGGGAAAGAATCGATCCGGCGAACGAACCTTCTCCCGGCAGCGGCGCCAGAGCGCAGTGCTCGATAAACGGTTTCACGCGGATAATGGCATTGTGCCCCCAGTAGTGCGACTCTCCCAACTGCCAGAAGTGCAGCCCGGCGGTAAACAGCGGCCCATAAACACGGGTCGCGAACTGTTGGCAGCGGGCATACAGAGTATCCATCCCCGACGCTTTCGGCGAAGACTGGATAATCCCGGCGTTTGGATTCGCTTCCATCAGGCGCACCAGCCCGCTCAGACACTCGCCACTCATCACTGAGTCCGCGTCCAGCACCACCATATAGCTGTACTGATTGCCCCAGCGGCGGCAAAAATCGTCAATATTGCCGCTTTTGCGTTTCATACGGCGGCGGCGGCGACGGTAAAAAATTTGGCCTTCGCCCTGCACTTCCGCAATAAGCTCCATCCACGCCTTTTGCTCCGCCACGCAGATATCCGGGTTATAACTGTCGCTAAGGATATAGACGTCGAAATGCGCGGCGTTGCCTGTGGCTTTAACGGACTCCCAGGTCGCGCGCAGACCGGCGAAAACGCGGCTAACGTCTTCATTACAGATAGGCATGATCAGCGCCGTCCGGTGTTCCGGATTGAGGGGCTCATCGCCAACCGTAGACGCGGAGATGCTGTACTTATCGCGCCCGATAAGCAGTTGCAGGAAGCCCATCAGCGCCGTCCAGAATCCGGCTGACACCCAGCAGAACAGCACGGCAAACAAAATCAGGATACCGGTTTGCAGCATGTAGGGCAGGAGCTGCATAAAGGAGACCCAAATATCCTGCCCCACCATATCCATAGGATTGATGAGCGCCCATCCCTGATAAGGCAGAATGGTCTTCATATACCAGGTCGCGACGACGGTTTGCGCCAGAGTCAAAATTAACAAAATATAGCGGCGTATAGTGCCGACGGTACGCCATTTTTGCTCGCTCGCCTGCTCTTCTTTTGTCAGACGAGAAACATAGCGCGGCGTTACATCCCGCCCACGCAGGCGATCCCAGAAACGTCCAACCGGGTTGGTTCGCCAGGGTTCGGGAAACATCGAAGAGCGCGTCGCTTTTGGCATAGCCTGCAACTGATCGCGCCCTTCATCATCTTTAATTAACTGCCCCTTCGCCAATGAATCCGGCCAGGCGTGTTCAAGGCGGGCTTTTACGGAACCCTGCGGTGAATCGTCTTCTCGCGAGTAAGTCCGATGCTCGGCATCCAGCGCCTGATGCACGGCGCGGATGTCAGTTTTCGGCAATGCCGCTTTCTCACGTTCAGAAAGCAGCAGTGCGTCAATATACTCAGTTGTTTTATTCATTGGCAGGTAACTGGTAGCTCCAGGTTTCACTTAGCGTCTGATCGGCATTCACCAATGCGGCACGCATTTCCGTGGTTTTCTTCGCGTCTTTGACTTTCACGCGCAGCATTAAACGCCAGCCTTTAGTGACTGGGTTATAGCGTACATTACTGTCAACGATTTCACCGTTATCGCCAATGCTGGTTTGCGCAGCGACAGGCGTATCCGGCGGCAGTTTTTTCATGTCGGCACCAACGAAATCCACCACAAAGGCAATAGTGCCGTCGGGCTGGCGAATCAGATTCGACTGTTTAACGTCGCCCGTTGAGCGGCGTGTTTGCAGCACCCAGGCATTATCCGGCGCATGAAGTTTATCTTCATCGCGGCTGAAGGTCAGAGTGTACTTGAAGTTCATCTCTTTACCCGGTTCCGGCAGTTGATCCGGAGTCCAGTAAGCGACAATGTTATCGTTGGTTTCATCATTGGTCGGAATTTCAACCAGTTCAACCTTACCTTTGCCCCAGTCGCCTTTCGGGGTAATCCAGGCGCTTGGACGCAGGTCGTAGCGATCGTCTAAATCTTCAAAGCGCGAGAACTCGCGGCCGCGCTGCAACAGGCCGAATCCCTGAGGGTTTTCCATCGCATAGCTGCTCACCGCGAGGTGTTTTGGATTGTTCAGCGGACGCCAAATCCACTCGCCATTACCCGCATGAATGGATAAGCCGTTCGAGTCATGCAATTCCGGACGATAGTTGGTCGTCGGCGACGGCTGGTTTGGCCCAAACAGGAACATACTGGTTAATGGCGCAACGCCCAGCTTGCCCACTTTATCGCGCAGATAGACTTTTGACTGCACGTCCACCACGGTATCGCGGCCAGGAATGATCACAAAACGGTAAGCGCCGGTCGCGCGCGGAGAATCCAGTAATGCATAGACGGTCAAACGCTTATCGGTGGGTTTTGGACGCTCAATCCAGAACTCGCGAAAGCGGGGAAACTCTTCACCAGATGGTAAGGCGGTATCAATCGCCAGGCCGCGCGCAGATAAGCCATATACCTGGCCTGCGCCGATCACGCGGAAATAGCTGGCACCAAGCATACTGACGATTTCGTCGTTCTTATCTTTACTGTTGATGGGGTACAGGACTTTGAACCCGGCGAAGCCTAAATCTTTTACCGTGTCTTTATCGTGCTGAACATTGCCAAAATTGAAGTAATCCGGGCTGTATTTGATTCTTTTGACCGTCGTCGCCGTCACTTCGTTAATCTTGACCGGCGTATCGAAGTACATCCCCTGATGGTAAAATTCGAGCTTAAAAGGGGTCTTTAAGTTGTTCCAGTAGGCTTTATCGCTGTTAAACTGGATCTGCTGATAATCCGCATATTTCATGTCGCGGAAAACGGAGGGCAAGTTGCTTTTAGGCGCCTCATAGCCTTTCCCGGCTAAAGATTGAGCTTGTTTTGCCACGTCATCAATACTGAACGCCCAGCTCGATGATGCGTAGAGCGTTAACATAATAGCTGCGCCCAACCAACGCATTTTCATCATTTGTCGTTTATGTTTCATAATAAGTAAGCACTTCCCCCTTTGTGTGCTTATATCGATCCGATCCATTTTAATGGATAATCAGGCATTACGACAACTGAATCCAGGCTTTGTTCAGCGCGCTGGCTCATGGATTAAGCACCTCCCGCGCCTGTTTTCACTTTGCGTGCTTATCCTGGAGACAGGTTGTCGGAGTTGGTGTAGGGTTGCTACCGAATGTAACTATAATTCGCCTTATGGATAAGGTGAAAAATCTGAGAATACGTGACCTTATATGAGCTCTGTACCCGCGCCGCGCGAATATTTTCTTGACTCTATCCGCGCATGGCTGATGTTGTTAGGGATTCCCTTTCATATCTCGTTGATCTATTCCACTCACAGTTGGCATGTCAATAGCGCCGCGCCATCGTGGTGGCTAACCCTGTTTAACGATTTTATCCACGCTTTTCGTATGCAGGTGTTTTTTGTTATTTCTGGTTATTTTTCGTACATGTTGTTTTTACGTTATCCGTTAAAACGCTGGTGGAAAGTACGGGTAGAACGTGTGGGTATTCCCATGCTTACCGCAATCCCTTTGCTTACCTTGCCGCAATTTATCCTGTTGCAATATGTCAAAGAGAAAACAGAGAACTGGCCTACACTCTCTGCCTATGAAAAATATAATACGTTAGCGTGGGAACTCATTTCACATCTGTGGTTTTTACTGGTGCTGGTGATATTAACCACAGTCAGCATCGGGATTTTTACCTGGTTCCAAAAAAGGCAGGAAACAAGCAAGCCTCGTCCCGCCGCTATTTCACTGGCCAAACTTTCGCTTATTTTTTTCCTGCTGGGGATCGCTTACGCCGCTATCAGGCGCATTATTTTCATCGTATATCCAGCAATCCTCAGTGACGGCATGTTCAATTTTATTGTGATGCAAACGCTATTTTATGTGCCATTTTTTATTCTCGGCGCGTTGGCCTTCATTCACCCCGATCTGAAAGCGCGCTTCACCACGCCCTCACGCGGATGCACTTTAGGCGCTGCCGTTGCTTTTATCGCGTATCTGCTGAATCAACGTTATGGGAGCGGCGACGCCTGGATGTACGAAACCGAATCCGTGATTACGATGGTCATGGGACTGTGGATGGTGAACGTGGTATTCTCACTGGGGCATCGCTTGTTAAACTTCCAGTCCGCGCGTGTCACCTATTTCGTGAATGCTTCGCTGTTTATCTATCTGGTGCATCATCCCTTAACGCTTTTCTTTGGCGCGTATATTACACCGCATATCACCTCCAACCTGATCGGGTTCTTGTGCGGGCTGATATTTGTTATGGGTATTGCGTTAATTCTGTATGAAATTCATTTACGCATCCCGCTCCTGAAATTTCTCTTTTCAGGTAAACCGCCGGTAAAACAAGAAAGCCGCGCCGCGATCGGGTAGTTTTCCGCGCGCGGGTTCACAGCAACCATTCCACAGGTAAAATTGCCGCCAACCGTACCAGAACTCGCTGCCAGAAACGCGTAGCGGGTTCTTTCTTTAACACCTTTTCCTCTTCTTGCTGACGATCGATCCAGTTAATTCGTCCCCAGCGATCCAGCCGCAGTTGCCAGGCCGCATCGCGTTGGCTCTGCGTAAAACGCTTATGAATAAGCGTCGCCAGCGTCTCACTTTCAATGACAAAGCCCATTTCGGTATTTAAAAGCGTTGAACGGGGATCAAAATTAAGCGACCCGATAAACACCTTACTACCATCAATACTGAACGTTTTAGCATGTAAGCTGGAACCTGAGTTCCCGGTGAGTCCGCGATCATGTACGGCGGTTTCATGTTCGCGGGTCGGTTTCAGTTCGTAGAGCTCCACGCCATAGCGCAGTAATTTCTTTCGCCAGCGCGCGTACCCTGCGTGAACGACCGCCACATCGTTGGCCGCCAGAGAGTTAGTTAAGATGGCGATCTTCACGCCCTTCCTGACCAGATTAAGCAACTGCGCCACGCCTGCGCGCGTAGGGACAAAGTAAGCGGAAATAATGTCGATACGCTCCGTCGGCGACCCCATCACGTCAAATAATCGCTGCGGAAGAAGCGAATGGCGCTGCGCCTTCCCCTCGCCTTTAGAAGGGTCATCGCTAAGCAAGCGTGTTTTTGCCCAAATCAGCGGCAACGTTCCGCGATCGAGATCCGCCATAAACTGGCTGGTTTCCAGCTTATGCAGATAACGGCGGGTGATCTCATCGTTATACCAGGATTCGGGAAGTTCGATACGCTGCGTCAGTTCCTGCTCAGAAAGGGATAATACTTGCTGCAATGTCGACACTGAACTACAGCGCCAGTAACGTTCAAAATCATTAGCGACATCATTGACCACCGGGCCAATGGCCATCACGTCCAGATCGGAAAATAGCGGCTCCTCGCCAGCGCCGAAATAGGCATCGCCGATGTTGCGCCCACCGACCAGCGTCACTACGCCGTCGGCAGTGTAACTTTTATTGTGCATCCGCCGATTCAGCCGCGCAAAATCCGTCAAATATCCCAGCGCGCGTAGTGTACGAAAAGAGAAAGGATTAAACAGACGAACTTCGATATTAGGATGGCTATCCAGCAAGCGCAACGTATCATCCAGACCAGGCGTATTGTTATCATCCAGCAGCAGACGAACATGAACGCCGCGCTTCGCCGCCGACAGCAGTACCGAAAAGAGCAGCCGCCCGGACATATCGTCTTCCCAAATATAATACTGCACATCCAGCGTCCGCGCCGCCATTTCGGTCAGGCGGTAGCGGGCGGCAAAAGCGTCCAGACTGTTATCCAGCGCCAGAATGCCGCACTCTCCGGGATGGCGCGCGCATAGCGGTTCAACGGCACGCTCCAGGCGTGTTTTATCAGGCAGGGTCGTCGCCTTGCTGAGTAAGTAATCTTGCGTAAAGCCGGGCAGTTTCTTCATCATAACAGACAAAGTATACCTGTTCAGGCAGAGCGTAACGGGTAATAAAATCTGAAACCGTCCTGACGGCGATCTCAGCGGCCTGGGCGCGTGGATAGCCATAAACGCCGGTACTGATTGCCGGAAAAGCGATGGAACGAAAGTGATTCGCCTCGGCAAGCAGCAAACAATTCCGGTATGCCTCTTCGAGTAGCTCAGCTTCCTGGTGTTCGCCGCCTCGCCAGACGGGCCCCACTGTGTGAATAACCGCCTTTGCCGAAAGCTTGCCAGCAGGCGTAATAACCGCATGTCCCGTCTGACATTCGCCCTGTTGCTGGCGGATGAGTTTACAGGCGTCCAGCAATGCCGGCCCCGCCGCGCGATGAATCGCGCCGTCTACGCCGCCGCCGCCCATTAATGATGCGTTAGCGGCATTCACAATCGCATCGACGCTAAGTTGAGTGATATCACCCTGTATGACCTGAAGACGTGATGTCATAACCCCCCCTTTGTCTCACCTTATCTGCAAAGTGTACAGCAGGGCTTTCAACAGAGTCGCTCTTTTTATATCTATGACACCGCCGTTAACGGTACTCAATATTCATCACCGCCATGCTTTTTTGCGCATCGAGATAATGCAGCCGAACCGTCGCAATGGACTGAATATCCTGCGGTAATCCAGATGCCTGCCGAAGGTCAATCCGGTGCATTTGCTTTTTACCTTCGCGTAGGCAGGTTAAATCAATATTTTCGGCGTGAGTAGAAATATCGCACAGTGGCTCAACAATCGCGCCGCGAAAATGGATAACGCCGCCCTGTACCGTTTGTTGCCCTACCGCAGAATGGATAAAAAAAGCGCAGATACACAGGCCTATGGCAGGGATATTTTTCTTGATTACGGACATGTTAACTCCTCAATGATTAGTCATCCTCGAGGGTTCGGCGTTACCTTTTAGCGACATGCCGAGACGATGAGACGCTTTTATCGCCTCTTTATACCCAGGTCAGCCAATCCATTTCCGCCACCATCAAAAACTACTGTGCAGAAGGCGGCCATTGTTGTGATAAATGCAGTGATTGTCCGTCCGAAACAGTAACAATAATTTTAACCGAGTCCTCTGAAGATATATTTACACTAAGACGAGACAACTCAATCGGTTGATTAGCAGGTAAAGATAGCGTTTGTTTTTGCTGTGTATGGCTTTGTCCCCCGACACCGTCGCGCACAGAGAGAATTTGCACCTGACAGACGCAGGGTTCGTTTAATGTTACCTGAGGGATCACCGTGTAAATATCGCCTTGCTGAGTTGTGGTAAACGTAATCTGATTTGAAAGTGCGGCAAGGAGCAATAAATTATGCATAATTTCCTCCCGAAAAAAAACAGGGCTTACGCCCTGTTTTTTTATTAGCGCAGACGCTAAATTAATACTGGTTAGCCGTGGCGTTGTTGCCAAAACCAACCTGACGCACCATCACGCTGGAATCAGATGCGGTCTGATTAACCAGCGCGGCGTTATTACCGCCGTATTGGCCGACAGTAATATCGGAGTTTTTAGCGTTCCACTGGTCGATGGTGGCATTGTTTCTGAAACCATTCTGAGTCAGTTCAATAGTACTATTATCCGCACCCTGGCCTACATCGGCGCCGTTACCATAACCGCTCTGGGTAATGGTCGTTTCAGATTTACGGGCATCGCTTTGCAGAGCAAGCGCAGCGTTAGCGGAACCGTACTGATAAATGCTCAACGTTGAGTCCGGGCCGGAACTATTGCCGCCGCCGTTATGATTACCGCCGCCGCCCCATTGTGGAACGACGCCTGCCAGAGCACTGCCAGAAACTACGATTGCTGCGAATGCTGCCACTTTTAAAAGTTTCATGGTAAAACCCCCATCGGATTGATTTAAAAGTCGTAACGGTATTAGCGTTGGGTGACGCGAATAGCCATCTGCGACTGTTTCTGCACTACAACTGCTGTTTTCTGCGTACCGTACTGGGTAATATTGGCCTTATTTCCAGAGCCTTTCTGGATAATAGCCGCACTATTACCGTAAGCGCTTTGCGATATACTGGCATCGTTGGCATTGCCCGTTTGCTCAATATATGCAAAGTTATAATTCCCTGCCTGGTCGACTTTCGCCCGATTATTTCCTCCTTCTTGTGAAATAACGGACAATAGTTTTGATCCTTCCTGGCGTACTCTGGCACTATTATCCGTGCCGACTTGACCAATAATGGCCGCCTGATTAAATGAAGACTTGCTTAATTCATTTACCGCAAAATTATATTCTGAACGAGCCAGATCATAATTTGTCGCGGTTGCAATCCCAGGCGCACCCAGTATTGTCAACATCATAAATAACAATTTGTTTTTCATGCTGTCACCCTGGACCTGGTCGTACATAGCGAAAACTATCTATTGCTTTGTTAGCGACATGCGTTTTTTGTTAACGCGTCGTTACGATGAAGAGTATGTCCGTGGAAACATTTTTAATAACTCACCCACGCGTGGTATTTTGTTATTTAAGCTCATACCAAAGTGCTAATAAAACGATAGCCATGTGATTTTTTATAATTGATTTTTGGCCACAGAAGAGAGTGTATCGCGCACCCAAAAAATGAAGTGTTGGTGTGTGTTATGCCACCATGGGGATGTTCTTATGCTTCCCATGGGGGGCAATACGCACAAGACGTGACACACTTCGTTTTTTTTGTCTTTGTGCTGTCCAGGTTAATGCCACGTCTCAAATTTTAAGAAAAAATAAAATCAAAACATGACTTACAATAATTAAAATGATTAAAAATCAATGAATTATTATAATTTGTATGATTTTTTAAATCTATGCAATAACAGCTAAATGTACAACTTTACTATCAAATCTAAACTTCAAAAAAACCCAAAAACAACATTTTAATATATATTTTTACATCTTGTTACAAGTTTAACACTTGCTTTAAGATTTGTAATGGCTAGATTGAAAACAGTTAAAAGTATTTTCGTAAATATTTTTCTCTTTCTGGATAATGGGCTATTTCAACCCACAGCAGTGCAACATCTGTCAGTACTTCTGGTGCCTTTATTTTATGGGGGCAGCTGTCAGATGTGCGATTAAAAAAAGTGGAGTTTCATCATGTTTAATGAAGTCCATAGTAGTCATGGTCACACACTATTGTTGATCACAAAGCCATCTCTGCAAGCTACGGCATTATTGCAACATTTAAAGCAATCGCTGGCCATAACCGGAAAACTGCATAATATTCAACGTTCTTTGGAAGATATCTCAGCCGGTTGCATTGTTTTAATGGATATGATGGAAGCGGATAAGAAGCTTATCCACTATTGGCAGGATAATTTAAGCCGCAAAAACAATAATATAAAAACATTATTGTTAAATACCCCTGACGATTATCCCTACCGTGAAATTGAAAACTGGCCTCATATTAACGGCGTGTTTTACGCCACTGAAGACCAGGAACACGTGGTCAGCGGATTACAGGGTATTCTGCGGGGCGAATGCTATTTTTCACAAAAATTAGCCAGTTACCTGATTACACACTCAGGAAATTACCGCTACAACAGCACCGAGTCCGCATTACTCACTCATCGCGAAAAAGAGATCCTCAATAAGTTACGTATTGGTGCCTCTAATAATGAAATCGCCAGGTCGCTATTTATCAGCGAGAATACGGTTAAGACACATCTTTATAATCTTTTCAAAAAGATAGCTGTCAAAAATCGCACCCAGGCAGTTTCATGGGCAAACGATAATCTCAGGCGGTAAGGCCATGAAACGCTATCTGACCTGGATTGTAGCAGCAGAGTTACTGTTCGCTACCGGAAACCTGCATGCCAATGAAGTTGAAGTCGAGGTTCCCGGATTGTTAACCGACCATACCGTCTCTTCGATAGGACATGAATTCTATCGTGCATTCAGCGACAAATGGGAAAGCGACTACACCGGCAATCTGACCATTAATGAAAGACCCAGTGCGCGTTGGGGAAGCTGGATCACCATAACGGTAAATCAGGACGTTATTTTCCAGACTTTTTTATTTCCAATGAAAAGAGACTTCGAGAAAACCGTCGTCTTCGCATTAGCGCAAACAGAGGAAGCATTAAATCGCCGACAAATAGATCAAACGCTATTAAGTACGAGTGATTTAGCGCGTGATGAATTCTAAAACATGATTTTTATCCGGAGGCTGTCATGCGTGTTAAACATGCAGTAGTGCTGCTCATGCTTTTTTCGCCATTAACCTGGGCTGGAAATATGACGTTCCAGTTCCGTAATCCTAACTTTGGTGGAAACCCCAATAACGGTTCCTTTTTATTGAATAGCGCCCAGGCGCAAAATTCATATAAAGACCCCGCTTATGATAACGATTTTGGTATCGAAACCCCCTCAGCGTTGGATAACTTTACGCAGGCTATTCAATCGCAAATTCTGGGCGGCTTGTTGACCAATATTAATACCGGGAAACCAGGACGTATGGTGACCAACGATTTTATTATCGATATCGCTAATCGCGACGGACAGCTCCAGCTCAACGTTACGGACAGAAAAACGGGAAGAACCTCGACCATCGAAGTGTCAGGTTTACAAACTCAGTCAACCGATTTTTAAGCTACAGTCACTAAAGGATATAAATCATGCCGCGCTTACTTATTTTGGTTACCGTTTTATTGTTGAGCGGATGCTTAACTGCCCCGCCGAAACAAGCTGCGAAACCGACATTAATGCCCCGCGCACAAAGTTACAAAGATTTGACGCACTTACCTGCTCCCACCGGTAAGATCTTTGTTTCGGTATATAACATTCAGGATGAAACGGGCCAATTTAAACCTTACCCGGCAAGTAACTTTTCCACGGCTGTGCCGCAGAGCGCCACCGCTATGTTGGTCACCGCGCTGAAAGATTCGCGCTGGTTTATCCCACTGGAACGACAAGGCTTACAGAATCTTTTGAATGAACGGAAAATTATTCGCGCAGCCCAGGAAAACGGCACCGTGGCGATGAATAACCGTATCCCGCTTCAGTCGCTGACGGCGGCAAATATTATGGTGGAAGGTTCTATTATTGGTTATGAAAGTAATGTCAAATCCGGCGGGGTCGGCGCAAGATATTTCGGTATTGGCGCCGATACGCAGTATCAGCTGGATCAGATTGCTGTCAACCTGCGCGTGGTTAACGTCAGTACGGGCGAGATCCTTTCTTCGGTGAACACCAGTAAAACGATCCTTTCCTATGAAGTACAGGCAGGCGTGTTCCGTTTTATTGATTACCAGCGCTTACTGGAAGGCGAAATCGGCTATACCTCGAACGAACCGGTGATGCTGTGTCTGATGTCAGCCATTGAAACCGGCGTTATCTTCCTCATTAATGATGGTATCGATCGCGGCCTGTGGGATTTGCAGAATAAAGCGGACAGGCAAAATGATATTCTGGTGAAATACCGTGAGCTGTCAGTACCGCCAGAATCCTGATGAATACGACAAAGCGTGGGGAAGACCCCACGCTTTTTTTATTTTGTGACCGCCGTATTCGCTGAATGTTGCTCGCGGCGTGATGCCAGCCATAGCCCACTATTTTTCATGGCATAGCCAAAGATTAGCCCCAGCGCCAGCGACGGTAATACCAACCGCCAGTCACCCTGCCCTGCAAATGTCGCGCAGGCGCCGATAAATGTTCCCGGAACAAAAGAAAGCAATAGCTGCTTTGCCTGGATACACATCAGGAATGCCACGATCCCCGTCAACACGTAACTGACAATTTCCAGATGCGGCGCCAGCGCGCTACCGTGAATAATGACCAGCGCCCACACCATACCGCTTAACAGCGTACAGGCGGAAAGCAACAATCCCTTAAAGCCGCCCTGCGGACAGGCGAAATAAGCCGTACAGCCTAAAAAACCGGCCCAGCTTAGTAACCCCAGGGAGACGGCCACCCATCCCCATATTCCAGAAAGGATGCCCGTCGTGATAGCAATAGAAAGAAGTATGTTCATGGCGCGCATCATAACAGAAAAGCGGCACATTAATGAGATCACGCACACATTTTATGCAATTATGTAAAACCAGTTGCAGTTAAAAGTGATTTACATCACATTATTCTTCATCTTCTTCCTGAAGTTCATCCCACATGGCCCCTATCGCATCACGCGTTAGCGGCGCCAAAGTGCGCCAGAATGGCGTAACGGCATGGGCTTCAACTTTACCGAGGAAGGTATTGCACCAGGGAAGCAGATAATCGGCAAATAAGGTTTCCAGCGCTTCACTTTCATCTTCGGCAGACTGATCTTCCAGCCAGGAGGCCGCGAGCAATAAAGTACCAATGTGATCGGCAGGCGTATCGGCCAGCGGCATCCCTCGCGACGTTAAAAAAGCGCGCACCTCAGACTCTTCCGCGCCTTCGACCCACGCACTGCGGTATGGCGCTACCGCGCACTCTTCCCCAACAAATAACGCATTGTAATCAGTGGAAATCTGCGTGATATCGCAGCTTTTCTGTAAACGCGCCAGCATATCATCCTGCTCCAGCGGCCAGTTTGCCGCCAGTTTACCTTCACGGATTAACGTAAACAGCGGAACCAGTAAAGGATCTTGCGGTTGGCGGTAATACAACGATCCCAGCACACGGCACAGGATTGAAAACTCATTCATTGATATCTTCCCGTAAATAACGATTAAAGTTCGGCAAATTCCGGTACAGGCGCCATACCGCGTGATTCGAGAAAGGCCAGTAAGCGCTGCGGCGAGACGTTCAGGATTCGATCTTCCGGAAAATTCACCGCATCCAGAATTTTCCGGCATTCGGTGAAATCGCCAAGCGTAAAGGCCGTATGGGAATCAGAGCCTAACGCTACCCAGCCTCCCGCATCGCGTACGGCGGCAGCGACCGCGCGGCAATTATCTTCGCTTCCTTTACGCGAATGCAGAAAAGAAGAGTTGTTGATTTCCAGCGCTACATGGTGTTTCGCCGCCGCCTGCGCGATGGCGTTAACCTCCACTGGATACTTTGGATTTCCGGGGTGACTAATTATATGCACCTTGCCGCTGGCGATGGTCGCGATCATCGCCTGAGTATTGGTTTCTTTATCATGCGGCGCAAAAACGGGCTCATGAAAGCCTGCGATAATCAGATCCAGCGAGTCGAACATCTTTCCGGAGCAATCAATTTCACCGTTAATGTTCTTGATATTCGCCTCAATGCCACGCAGTATCCCCACGCCGTCAACCAGACGCGGCCAGATGCGCATGTTAATAAAATGCCAGTGATGCGGCGCATCTTCCATGTCCGGACCATGGTCGGTAATCGCAAAAAGTTTAATGCCTTTGCGTTTGGCTTCCGCGATATAATCGCTCAGAGTACTGTAGGCATGAGTGCTGGCGACGGTATGCATATGCAGGTCAACGGGATACATTGCTCTCTCCTGTAGTCATTTCCGACAAGGATAGCAGGTATCGCCAGCGTTTTTTAGCGAAACCCGGCCCGCGCCGGGTTGATGTCAATATCCTCTCGCCCGATCCACCTGCCCCGTCACCGGCTCTCCCTTCTCCAGCTGGGTAATTGTGCGGCTAATATAATCGATGGCTTCCGCCGGACGGGTGACTGCCGCAATGTGCGGCGTCATGGCGACTCGCGGATGGCGCCATAATGGGCTTTCCTGCGGTAACGGTTCCTGGCTAAAGACATCCAACATCGCGCCTTTTAGCTTACCGCTATCAAGCGCAGCCAGCAGATCAGCCTCCTGAACATGAACGCCGCGCGCGAGATTCAGCACGTAGGCGCCATCCGGCAATTGATCCAACAATTCGCTATTAATAATTCCTACCGTTTGGGCCGTATTCGGCAGCAGATTAATCAGCACCCGCGTCTGGTTCAGGAAAGCGCGCAGCTCTTCACACCCCACATAACTTTCCACGCCAGGCCAGGATTTGCGGCTACGACTCCAGCAACGTAACGGGAACCCCCACGCCTGTAGACTTTCTGCCACTTTTGCGCCCAGCACCCCTGCGCCCATGATACCGACGCTAAATTCTTCGCGGGTATATTCCGGCAGCGGTTTCCATAGCGCCTGATTCTTCAGCGCCTGATAATCATCGAAACGACGGAACCAGTGTAATACCTGGCTGACGGCATACTCCTGCATTTGCAGGCCCATTCCGGTATCTTCCAGACGGAATAGAGGAATGGAGGCGTCCAGCATTTCCGGATGCGCATTTAATTTACTCAGAATTGCATCCACCCCCGCGCCCAGCGCAAAGACGGCTTTTAAGCGTCTTCCGGCCAGCATTTCAACCGGGGGCTGCCATACAAGCGCATAGTCTGCGGGGTTGTTATCACCGACCTTCCATTCACGAACGCGCGCATGTGGGAGAGCCTTCTCCAGCGCATTTACCCACCAGGCGGCGTTAAATGTCGGGTGATAAAAAATTATCTCCATGTTATCTCCTGAGCAGTATGGTGCGGAATGTGATTGCGCCTGTTATCAGCGTTTTCAACGGGATGTGCAGCATAGCAAATTTCCCGGCGCGGGCAAAAAAAGCAGTTTTCGCCTATTAAAGCCACAGATTGGTGGAAGTTTGTATAAACGCGCTTTTTTTTAAAAAAGTTGATTGACGTAGAAAAGATATTTCCCTACATTAGCGCCCGTTCCAGTAATGCTGGAGCGACAATTTGGTGAGGTGTCCGAGTGGCTGAAGGAGCACGCCTGGAAAGTGTGTATACGGCAACGTATCGGGGGTTCGAATCCCCCCCTCACCGCCATATTTAAGTTGAGAGCCTGTACAGAAGTACGGGCTTTTTGCTTATATGTATCCCCCAAACCAAGGGGGGATGAGAACACCCGACCGGGGTTCGACACAAAAACGCCGGGAGCGTTTTTGAACAGAGCTTGCTCTGGCCCCGAAGGGGCGAGGCCCAGGGATGGGCTGAATAGCGGCGCAGCCAGTTGGACAGACGACGAGCTTGCGAGGAGACTGCCCGAAGGGCGAGCGCAGCGAGTCAATCCCCCCCTCACCGCCATATTTAAGTTGAGAGCCTGTACAGAAGTACGGGCTTTTTGCTTATATGTGACCCGTCCATTGCCGGATGGCGGCACAGTTCACGGGCGCCTTATCCGGTCTACATAAGCGCAGCGCCACCGGGCAATAACACCACCATCCGGCTTTCAATTTTAGCCAAGAATTTCAGTGAGTTTTACTTTGCGCCCCTCGTTTGAGGAAAGCGTCGCAGCATCAGCGGTAGCAATGGCATTTGTCGCCGCTTCTCCCGTTAGCAATTTAGCAAACTCCTCGCCTGACTCCAGACCGTTTATCACATCATGCAAGTACTGCATCTCCAGTTTCATAATTGATGAGAGCCACATCGGCGTACGTTTACCGGGTTTACCATAAGCGATTGCGCCATCCATCTCGCTGGATATGTTACCGTTGCGACGATCGTCATCCTCCGCCTGGCTTTCATGCACAAGAAAGTGTGTTTTTTTGCCCGCTTTTATTAGATAACCAGCCGTATTTTGCATATCAATGAGAATTGCACCTGTCGTGCCCTCAATTAATACATAGTGCTCAGGGTAGTGGAACGATGATCCCCACTGAAGTGTCGCGAAACGACCGCTTTCGAACTCAAGAGTGATTAGGACAACATCATCTTCATCACCAAATTTTTCACCTTTGTGCGCAACATTCCCCGCCGCCATTGAAACCAGGGATGGGGTTTCATCCATGATGAACAGTGTACAATCTAGCTCGTGAATGTGATGGTACAGATGCCCGCCTGACTTTGCGCGAATCTTCTTCCATGAGATCTCATCCTGCACGTCTTCAAAACCATTACGTTTAGTGTGAACTTGTGTAACTTCACCGATTTCACCGGCTTTGATGAGCGCTTTAGCGTGGCGAACCCCGTGAAAAAAGTTCATAACGTGACCCGCCATAAAGGTAACACCAGCTTCTTTGCAGGCATCAACCATATCCTTACAATCCAGGTAATTTAAGGCGATAGGTTTTTCACAAAACACGTGTTTACCCGCTTTAGCCGCCGCAATGACCGGCGCTTTATGTAAGTAATTTGGTGAAGCAATAATTACGCAATCCACATCAGGATGGGTACAAAGCGCCTCCATTGTTGCAGTGGCGACACAGTTCAGCTCTTTCGCTATCGGATCCGCATTTACCGGATCGTAAATCGCAGTGATTTTCGCTCCTTCAACCTTAGACATAAATCGCGCCAGTTCAGCGCCAAAATAACCCGTACCTACAACACCGTATTTCGTCATCATTTATCCTCTATTAAAATTCTTTTGTTGACTGAAACCTTTCACGACGTGCTTTTAGCCTATCCGGAATGGATAAGCCAATAATGAGTAGAATTGTTGCGGTCCAGAAGGCAACAATGAACGTTAGCGCAGCGCCTAGCCCCATTGTTATTCCAAGCCAGGTCGCCGCCATTGAATTGAATGTGCCTGATGTCGCAGCAAGATTGTAAATCAGCCCGGTACCCAAACCACGAACCTCAAGAGGAAAGTAGTCGTAGAGAAATTTGGGAACCAGCCCGCCAACACCTACGTTAGTCGCCATTAAACCGAATAAACATGCGCCCAGCAGTAAATAATTATCTTGCGGAATTCTGAATAACGGGAAAATGAATAAAAAGGACATGAGAAGACCAATGCTGAACGTTTTCTTCAAACCAATTCTATCTGCGCACAGACCCCAAACGATATTTCCCAATACAGTGCCGAATGCCGCCGCCGTCATTAAATTAGAGACCACGCCCGTATCAAAGCCCTCTCCCGCCAAATATGTAGGCAGTAGACCAAAGATCGGCCAGTTTGCGCCGAAAATAGAGAACAGAACAATAAATACACATAATGTCAGTGGAAATTGAGCTCGATTAAATAGCCCTTTCATTGACAAAGAGAAAACTGACCAGGCACTTTGTGAGTGCTTTCCGAGACCACTGAGTTTGGCTTCTTCCCACTCTTTAGATTCAGGAGCCCTGGCCCGGATGTAGATTACTAAAAGAACGGGTAGCAAACCGACAAAAAAAGCAGCACGCCAACCATACGCTTCGGCAAATGACGGCATAAAGTAGGCTGCTATGATGTTACCAATACCGAAACCTGAAACCAGAAATGCGCTCGCTTTAGATTTTAAATGCTTTGGCCAACTTTCCACGGCATAAGTAGAAGCGCAAGCATACTCCCCCGCCATCCCCATACCGACAATGAAACGACTAAGCGTCAGCATAATTACACCGGAAGCCAGGCCACTTAACCCTGTACCTACAGAATAGGCAACTATCGACCACATCATTAACGGCTTACGGCCAAATTTATCTGCCAGCAGACCAAATAGCGCCCCGCCAAATGGTCGCCCAATAAAGGCCGCTGTGGCAAGGAATGCGCCCTCCATATCTGTCAATCCTAAGTCAGCCTTGATCAGATACATAATGTAGAAAATCAGCATAAAGTCGAAGCCATCAAAAACGTAACCCAGCCATGCTGAAAATAAAGCATTTTTTTGTGGACGAGTTATCTCGCTATACCACGGGAAGAATTTTGCTATCACAATAAAACCCTTATTTGCTGTTACCGTCTGAAATGCTTACGGAATTAATTTTTAAGTCATATCAATTGCCGAATAAGACACTATCAACCGGCACTTTCCGACAACCGCCTGAGATCGTAGCTATGTAAAGCGTATATTCATTGTTTATCATCCTTATTCGTAGCTACGTTAAGGACGTGAATACTCAAGACAAAGTCTAACGTTCTGTAACGTAGCCACGGGCTATAAGATTATCGATATGAATACTAAGCAAAGATTAGTACAGTAACTCTTTAACCTTTCTCAAAAGTGGTATTGTAATCCAACGCGATAACGGGTCTGTCTCTCATCGGTATTATTTCTCACCGCTACATTTCCGACCTCAACGTATGGTGTAAATGACTTATTCAGTTTCCAGGCTAAAGCCACATTATGCTCATAGTTTGTTTTTTTGTTATCAAATTTAATTTGATCGCTATCCATCCAGGTAAAGTTATATTCTAATTTCAACTCATCAAAAACATAACCTATATAAGTATCAAATCTATTCGTTTTCTCATCATCATTGTAGTTAGCTGTCTTTCTTGCATAGTCATAGCGGTAACGACCAGCCATATAAATACCAGAATCAAAATTATATTGCACCCTTAAATAAGGCTTATAAATTGAAGTGTCTGGACCGCTTTCAAATATAAATCCAGGCTGCAAAACAAAATGGTCCGTAACTTTATAATTATAACTTACGCCCAGTTCTATAGCGTTTGCGACGAGATCGCTTAAATGCTTATCCTGCTCACCATCTACTCCTCCCGATTTAACGCTGGCATCGACATAAAAACCAATGCCGTTAGGAAGTTTTTCAATTATAGCAATACGGTCTTTATTAATTCTGGTTCTATCAGCATATTCATGCCGATAATCAAGGGTTGCCGCTTGTAGATATGATGAAAATGCTATAAACGAAACCATACCCAGAAGATATCTGTTGATTTTCATAAAATACTCCGCTTATCAATTAACTTTATTTTTGTATTTAAAAATTATTTTATTAATAAATTACCATCACGCATGGTAAAGGAGGTTACAGACGAAACAGGTTTCCCTTTAGCATTTTCACCACCGATAAGGAAAACTTCATCACCATAACTTACTGATACACCATAGCCGAGAGGTTGTTTCATTTTACCCATATATTGCCAATGGCCATTAACCAAACCATAGACTTCATCTCGCCATTTTTTATTTATTCCTTCGTGGGAATAAAACTTTCCATTGGTATAATTTTGTTTTGCTCCCGGAAAATTCGCGCCACCACCGACAAGCAGGACACCGTGACTATAGCCCGAAAATGCTCCGGCCAACCCTTCCTGCTGTTGTTCTCCAGGCGATGGCGGTAACTGGCTGTTCTTCAACCATGTTAGCTTATCGTTATCCCACATGGCGCGGTAAATCACATCGGTACGTAAACCCGGTTTGAGCTCACCATTAATCAGCATCAGGAAATTATTTTCCATTACCGATGACGATCCTGCCGTCCCCGCGCCTGGCAGCTCACCGGCATTCTTCCATGTGTTCTCTTTAGCATTGTAGATAAATACGATTTTATTAAAAAAATAATCTTTGGCAGGTTTATTAAAATAATTATAGATGACTTTGTTTTTTTCACTTTCATCCGCAGCCGCAGCCGCTATATCAATAAAATACTTATCAAAGATATGCTCATTAACCCCTCCGGTAATAAGTACCATCGTTTCGTTTAATTTTACTCCCGTATGCCCTGTTAATCCAACTGGAGATATAGTGTCAACTTTTTGCCATGTATTTTTCACCGGTGAGTATTTGTACACATCGCTATAAACCTGCAACGGTGATTCACTGTTTTTTTTCCCTACGCCACCAAAAACATAAAGCTCATCATTTAAAAATACCGACACGGATTGCTCACGAGCTCCACCAGGAAACGACTTTATACGCTCCCAGTCTTTATGTTGCTTTTTAAGATCAATTTTATACCAGGATGTCCCTGCGGTACCTAAGCCGACATAAATCACGCCATTATTATCAATAGCGCCAGTACCATTTTTCAGTGGTTCTGGTATATCAGGAAGCGTCGTTGCATATCCTGATGTGGTGATAGCGACTGATAAACATAGCGCCATTAGCGTCATCATTTTCTTAAAGTTTTTCATCTGCATCCCCATGCGAAGAAATACAATTGGAGTAAAGCTTCATCATTAGTGATCTTATGGAGCATAATTTCAACAATGATAATGACAAAATGTGACCAAGCGCTAAAAATAATTACATGGGGTTATCATGTGCGAGGTAAAAGCACCCCATGGTGATGTTAGAAGTGATTATGGGTGACCTGTTATGGCCAAACTCATTAGTGATAGCATTCTGAATAAATACAACAAGAATTATGTGATGCATTTCATACTGGCTATCCCGTGGCGTATAAGCTCCTTCTGAGCATTTTATCTTTATTCCGGAAGCAGTTAATAAAATACAGCATGCTGCCGTCAGAATGAATTGTATTTGTCTTGTAGCTTCAGGTTATAGCCTCAAATCCGCTTGCGCAGTAATTGAATAACAAACATACCTTATGACTGTGTTCACATTTTTCTATCTTTTTGCTTGATGCAGCAACACTCCACAACATAACATAAAACAGAGCAAAACTTCAAAATATATAAGGCGGAACTGGATGTCACTATTAGCCAGGCTGGAACAAAGTGTACACGAAAACGGTGGGCTGATTGTCTCATGCCAACCGGTACCAGGCAGCCCTATGGATAAACCTGAAATTGTGGCTGCAATGGCACAGGCAGCGGCTTCGGCGGGTGCGGTCGCTGTGCGCATTGAAGGCATTGAGAATCTGCGGACTGTTCGTCCCCATCTTTCTGTTCCAATTATTGGGATAATTAAACGTGACCTTACAGGGTCGCCAGTCCGTATCACTCCCTATTTACAGGATGTTGACGCCCTGGCGCAGGCAGGTGCCGATATTATCGCTTTTGATGCCTCATTCCGCTCTCGCCCGGTTGATATTGATAGTTTACTGACACGTATTCGCCTGCATGGATTACTGGCGATGGCAGACTGTTCAACCGTGAATGAAGGCATAAGTTGCCATCAGAAAGGAATCGAATTCATTGGTACAACATTGTCTGGCTATACCGGCCCCATCACGCCGGTTGAGCCAGATTTGGCAATGGTGACGCAACTGAGCCATGCAGGTTGTCGTGTTATTGCCGAGGGGCGCTATAACACGCCTGCACTGGCGGCCAATGCTATTGAGCATGGTGCCTGGGCAGTTACCGTTGGTTCCGCTATCACCCGTATCGAGCATATCTGTCAGTGGTTCAGTCATGCAGTAAGACGCTGAACAGGAAAAGAAAATGAACACGCTTACTATTGATATTTATGTCTCAGAGAATGATCCGACGTTAATAATGCTATCGGCAAATACGATACCCAGGCCTGAAACCTGTTTGAACGCAATATCGGATAGCTGCTATTTCAGGTATCCGGCAGGACATACGTCTGGGCATCACCATTGGTGGAGCATAAATGTTCTGCCTTTTACATCTCATGATTACCGTCATTGAGATTAACAAAAACTATTACTTGATCTGAATATCGTATCGTCTGAATGATGGGAAGATAAAAATACACAGACGATGACCGCAACTCTACTCAAAACCATAAGCAGGAAAGAACTATGATTACACATTCTTTCGGCATCGTTAATTATCTTGTATTATTTGGCTACCTCCTGGCCATGATGTTAGTCGGTGTCTATTTTTCCAGACGGCAAAAAACAGCAGACGATTATTTTCGCGGTGGTGGCCGGGTTCCTGGTTGGGCGGCTGGGGTCAGTGTATTTGCTACTACGTTAAGCTCAATTACATTTATGTCAATTCCTGCCAAAGCGTTTACTTCCGACTGGACGTTTATCATTGGTCAGTATCTGGCTATCGCAATTTTACCGCTGGTTTTTTATTTCTATATTCCGTTTTTTCGGAAATTGAAAGTCACATCAGCCTATGAATATCTCGAAGCACGGTTCGATGTGCGCTGCCGTCTATTCGCCAGCATGTCATTTATGTTGTTTCATATCGGACGTATCGCCATTATCACTTTCCTCACCGTGCTGGCCTTGCGCCCCTTCATCGCTATAGACCCGGTGATTTTGGTACTGTTGATTAGCGTGATGTGTATCATTTATACCTGGATGGGTGGAATTGAAGGAGTAATATGGACTGATGTTATTCAAGGCCTCTTACTTTCTGGCAGCGCGATACTGATTTTTATAGTGATATGTCTCAAAGTCCAGGGCGGCATTGGTGAAATTTTTACGGTGACGCAGCAGGCGGATAAATTCTTTCCGGCTACGCAGTTCCACTGGAGCTGGACGGAAAGCACAGTACCTGTATTGATTATTGGTTTTCTGTTTGCCAATATTCAGCAATTTACTGCCAGTCAGGATGTGGTCCAACGCTATATCGTGACTGACTCCATAGAGGAAACGAAGAAAACATTACTTACAAATGCCAAACTGGTTGCTGTGATCCCTGTTTTCTTTTTTGCTATCGGCTCGGCATTGTTTGTCTACTATCAGCAACATCCACAATTATTACCGGCGGGATTCAACACTGGCGGCATTTTACCCTTATTCGTGGTCACCGAAATGCCAGTCGGCATTGCAGGGTTGATAATCGCCGCTATTTTCGCTGCTGCGCAGTCCAGTATCTCCAGCAGCTTAAACAGCATTTCTAGTTGTTTTAATTCCGATATCTATCAGCGTTTGAGTCATAAAAAAAGAACGCCTGAAAACCGTATGAAAATAGCTAAGTTAGTTATTCTGGTCGCGGGCCTAATAAGTAGCGCGGCCTCGGTATGGCTGGTCATGGCCGATGAATCAGAAATCTGGGATGCATTTAATAGTCTGATAGGTCTGATGGGAGGGCCAATGACCGGTCTGTTCATGCTGGGCATTTTCTTTAAACGAGCAAATGCCGGGAGTGCGGTTTTAGGAATTATTATCAGCGTCATTACCGTGCTGGGCGCACGCTATGCCACTGACCTTAACTTCTTCTTTTATGGGGTCATTGGCTCGCTAAGCGTGGTGATCAGCGGCGTTATTTTCGCCCCGTTATTTGCCCCGGCACCGCCATTGACGCTGGATGAAAAACCTGAACCAAAGGTGACATTATGATTTCATGATACCACGCTATACCGACACAGCACACGGTGACGCCAACGCCCGGGGCGACAATACCGGGCCAGGTATAAACCATCCGTCAAATGGCGCGCTATAAACACCGTAAGAGCAAACAGATTACTCTCCAGTGATGTTCTGTCATAAGTTGGCAACGCGATGTAAATATTCCCCCTCCTTTACTTACATCGCGCTTTTTTTCATGCCGCAGACTTGATAGGCTCTGCTCTGTTCGATATTGCAGGCTTTGTGCCGCAATCAGCCCTCAAGAGCAGGAACTATATGGAGCCTCAACCCCCACGTCTTAAACCCGGAAAAATCCTTGACACTCTGGGTGCTATGCAAAAAAGCCTGACACGTGCCTCCCAGCGTATTGCGCAATATATTTTAGCCTTCCCCAGACAGGTGACACAGTCATCTATTGCCGATTTGTCACGCGAAACACAGGCCGGAGAAGCCACGGTTATTCGCTTTTGTCGCACCCTGGGCTATAAAGGTTTTCAGGATTTTAAAATGGACCTGGCCATTGAACTTGCCACTACCGAGTCTGATGACAGTAGTCCTCTACTGGATGCCGAAGTTAGCGAATCCGACGATGCCCACGCCATTGGTTTAAAATTGCAGAACACCATTAGTAATGTATTATCTGAAACGCTAAATCTGCTTGATATGCAACAGGTTCTCGGTGTCGTGGACGCCCTACGTCACTGTCACTCAGTTTATATCTTTGGTGTGGGCTCATCGGGGATCACGGCGCTGGATATGAAACACAAGCTAATGCGTATTGGTTTACGGGGCGATGCGGTAAGCAATAACCATTTTATGTACATGCAGGCTACGCTATTAAAAGCAGGCGATGTCGCGATGGGTGTCAGTCACTCGGGCACATCGCCAGAAACAGTGCATTCACTCCGATTGGCCCGACAGGCTGGTGCCACCACAGTCGCCATTACCCATAATCTGGGTTCTCCATTATGTGAAGAGGCCGATTTTTGCCTGATCAATGGTAATCGGCAAGGAATGTTGCAGGGTGACTCGATCGGTACGAAAGCCGCGCAGCTTTTCGTCTTTGACCTGCTCTATACCCTTCTTGTACAGTCCTCGCCGGAACAGGCCCGAGAAAGCAAATTACGGACAATGAATGCCCTGGACATGACAAAATAATTCCTTTCCCGTACAGGCGTCATTTTCCTTTTTTGTCCATGAGTCTGCTGGATGCTTTATAGATAACAAAGCCCGGTTTCCCGGGCTCTGAAAGTCAATGCTATATTAGCTGTATGCGTGAAGCGTTCGCTGACAAAGCGCCGAGCGCACGCAGTCGTCTTTGTTGAAATGCACAATCCCTACCATTTCATCTTCTTCAAAGCGTTCCAACGCATCGCTCAACCCGGAACGCACGCCGCGCGGCAGGTCGCATTGCGTAATATCGCCATTGACAATGACCGTGACATTTTCGCCTAATCGCGTCAAAAACATTTTCATTTGCGCCGCAGTCACATTTTGCGCCTCATCGAGGATCACGACCGCATTTTCAAAAGTACGCCCACGCATATAGGCGAACGGGGCAATTTCTACCTTACCGATTTCCGGGCGCAAGCAATATTGCATAAAGGACGCGCCTAACCGTTTAAGCAGGACATCGTAGACGGGCCGAAAATAAGGCGCGAATTTTTCAGCGATATCACCGGGCAAAAAACCAAGGTCTTCATCAGCTTGCAATACCGGACGCGTCACAATGATCCTCTCGACGTCCTTATGAATCAATGCTTCTGCCGCCTTTGCCGCACTGATCCATGTTTTCCCGCAGCCGGCTTCGCCGGTCGCAAAAATAAGCTGTTTACTGTCGATAGCGTTCAGATAATGCGCCTGTGCTTCATTTCGCGCCTTAACAGGAGAGGTATCGCGACTATCGCGCGCCATGCCAATGGCTTCTACTCCGCCCATCTGTACCAGTGACGTGACCGATTCTTCTTCACGTTGCTTATGACTACGCGAATCTCGTCTCAACACACGCTTTGCTTCACGACGAGCTTTGATCACTGCTTTTTGTCTTCCCATGGATAGCACCTTGAGTTGTAGGTATACATCACCCGCGTTCTCTTGAACGCGATTATGCGCACACACATCTGAGGGTTGGCTTCCTTGTAAGCCTTAGCTTGCTTTTTGAAACGACGCCACACACGGCTACGCGCACCACATATGACGTCATGGGTATGGTCAGTAAGGGAAATGATGAGAGCTTTTAAGATGACAAGACCACCACCGGAGAGAGAATGTCCGTACAGGGTGTTGTAACTACTGTAAACAATGTGTCCTGGTGCGGACATTACCATTCGCGATCTCCATAGTGAGTGACCATCACTGCCGGGGAACTACCGCTATTACTACTAAGTACAACACAAAACATCAATAATGCAACAATATATTCACCAAGCATTAACCAAAAATTATTGCGTCATTGTCAGTCTCTTACAGAAAGATTACACGATTATTTCATCGGCAGGAGACTAAAAAAGATAATCATTAGCTACTGCGGGTATTAATGCTGAAAACATCCATAACCCATTGAATAGTCAACATATAAAAGGTTAAAATGGAGTAATTAACGTGTCCTCTCTCCCATCGCTAAAACGGCATTATTTATGCAAAATTTTGTGCGGCATACTTACGCCAGTAACGCTGACTCGTTTTAATTTTTGTCATTACTCTATTGCGTCAAGGCTATTGGTACCATTAACAGGCGATTTCATATATGGCTAGTTAGTGATTACTTGAGATGTATTACGCCCGCGTTAACGGCGCTCAAGGGCTAAAAATAGTTTGAGAGAGCGTCCTCATTTACCTGAACATCTTCAGTCAATCGGTCCGGGACTTATCAGAGGACCAGGCAGGCGTATAACGCCGCCTGGTAAAATATGTCCGATGGCAATAATGCTATCGGACATGTCGGTTATTCCGCCTGTAGCTTCGACGGCGGCGCGGAATGATAATGCGCGTCCGCTTTTGCAAAGCGTTCCTGCATCGCTGCTGTCGGCGCTTTGCCAAGCAGGCTAAAGATTACGATCCCCAGGCTGCCGAAAATGAAGCCAGGGATGATCTCATACAGATCCAGCCAGCCATATTGTTTCCAGACGATAACCGTCACCGCGCCAATAATCATTCCCGCCAGCGCGCCGTTACGTGTCATACGCGACCACATCACAGAAAACAGGACAACAGGTCCAAATGCCGCGCCGAATCCAGCCCAGGCGTAGCTCACCAGCCCCAGCACACGGTTATCGGGATTCGCCGCCAGCGCAATGGCGATCAGCGCTACCACCAGCACCATCACTCGCCCTACCCATACCAGCTCTTGCTGGCTGGCGCTTTTACGCAGAAAAGCCTTATATAAATCTTCCGTAATCGCGCTGGAGCATACCAGCAACTGACAGCTCAACGTCGACATCACCGCCGCCAGGATAGCAGACAGCAGAACACCGGCAATCCACGGGTTAAACAGGATCTGCGCCAGTTCAATAAATACGCGCTCTGAGTTTTGGTTCACCGCCCCGGCCAGCGCGGGGTTATTGTTAAAGTACGCAATGCCAAAGAAGCCCACCGCCACCGCGCCCGCCAGACACAGAATCATCCAGGTCATACTGATACGACGCGCATGAACAATGCTGTGATGGGAGTCCGCCGCCATAAAGCGCGCCAGGATATGCGGCTGACCGAAGTAACCCAGTCCCCAGCCCATCAGGGAAATAATGGCGACAAAATTCAGCCCCTTGAGCATGTCGACATTCTCGATGCTCTTTTGCTTGATCACCTCCAGCGACTCGCTAAAACCGCCTACGCCGACAATAACCATCACCGGCGTCAGGATTAACGCAAAAATCATCAGGCTGGCCTGAACGGTATCCGTCCAGCTAACGGCAAGAAACCCGCCGATAAAGGTATAAATAATGGTTGCCGCGGCCCCCGCCCACAGTGCGGTTTCATAGCTCATACCGAAGGTGCTTTCGAACAGTCGTGCTCCAGCGACAATACCTGACGCGCAATAGATAGTGAAAAACAGCAGAATGACCAGCGCGGAAATAATACGCAGGACTCGGCTCTTATCCTCAAACCGACCGGTAAAATAGTCCGGCAACGTGAGCGCGTTATTGTTAAATTCGGTATGCACGCGCAGGCGCCCGGCCACCAGCTTCCAGTTAATCCATGCGCCTAACGTCAGGCCAATGGCGATCCAGCTTTCAGAGATCCCCGACAGAAAGATAGCGCCAGGCAGCCCCATTAACAGCCAGCCGCTCATATCCGACGCGCCGGCTGATAAAGCCGTAACAAACGGCCCCAGGCTGCGACCGCCAAGAATATAGTCATCAAAGTTTTTGGTTGAGCGCCAGGCGATAAACCCAATCAATATCATGCCAAAAATATAGACACAGAATGTCACCAACATCGGTGTGCTAATAGCCATCAAGGTTCTCCAAATTTATTTATTGGCACTACCGTAGCGTGCCGTTTTGTACCCTGCCGGAACGTGGCAAGGGTGTTATGTTTACCAGGGCGACCGTATCCTGCCGGAAGCGGTGGTTATTCACAATCGATTTAACACACCATTTACATCAAATTTGATTGCAGAGGGATACTATTTTTCTCCAGGTTGCACTCTCTCACATTTTTTGCGGTTGCACCTTTTAAAAGTGTTAACTACCGCAGAGAAAATAAATCCAGATGGTTTTCCCCGTCAGACTCCCACTTTCTTTTTTTAACAATTTATTCATTTTTAAGCTTGCAACGCAGGTCACATTTAACGCGGTTGCACAAAGTTGCAACATAGTGGATATTTTCCGCTAACTATTGGTTAGCAGATAGAGCGAATAACAGGAGTAGAGGGTATGGGAACCACCACGATGGGG
Organism: Salmonella sp. NW645; assembly: GCF_051703725.1. Taxonomy (NCBI): domain Bacteria; kingdom Pseudomonadati; phylum Pseudomonadota; class Gammaproteobacteria; order Enterobacterales; family Enterobacteriaceae; genus Salmonella; species Salmonella sp. NW645. Next base: position 349,613 of record NZ_JAMMKR010000004.1, read on the forward strand.
GTTAAGCTGGACGACGCCACGCGCGAACGGATCAAAATGGCCGCCTCGCGTATCGATCGCACGCCGCACTGGTTAATAAAACAGGCAATCTTTAGCTATCTGGACAAGCTGGAAAATAGCGATACGCTACCGGAGCTACCTGCGCTGTTTGCCGGCGCGGCAAATGAAAGCGAGGAGCCGGTCGCGCCGCAGGATGAGCCGCATCAGCCCTTTCTGGAGTTTGCCGAACAGATTCTTCCCCAATCCGTCTCTCGCGCCGCCATCACTGCCGCCTGGCGCCGCCCGGAAACCGATGCGGTGTCAATGCTAGTGGAACAGGCGCGCCTGTCGCCGCCTGTCGCTGAGCAGGCGCATAAACTGGCGTATCAACTGGCGGAGAAATTGCGCAATCAAAAATCCGCCAGCGGTCGCGCGGGTATGGTACAAGGCCTGTTGCAGGAGTTTTCCCTCTCTTCGCAAGAAGGTGTTGCGCTGATGTGTCTGGCGGAAGCGCTGCTGCGTATTCCCGACAAAGCTACGCGCGATGCGTTAATTCGCGACAAAATCAGTAATGGCAACTGGCAGTCGCATATTGGCCGTAGCCCGTCGCTGTTTGTAAACGCCGCCACCTGGGGGCTGCTCTTTACCGGCCGACTGGTCTCAACGCATAACGAAGCTAATCTTTCACGCTCGCTGAACCGCATTATCGGCAAGAGCGGCGAACCGTTAATCCGCAAAGGCGTCGACATGGCGATGCGTTTAATGGGCGAGCAGTTCGTGACTGGCGAAACCATTGCTCAGGCGCTGGCGAATGCCCGAAAACTGGAAGAGAAAGGGTTCCGCTATTCTTACGATATGCTGGGCGAAGCCGCGTTAACCGCCGCCGATGCGCAGGCCTATATGGTTTCTTACCAGCAAGCGATTCATGCCATCGGCAAAGCGTCTAACGGTCGCGGTATTTACGAAGGGCCAGGCATCTCGATTAAGCTGTCCGCCCTGCATCCACGCTATAGTCGCGCGCAATACGATCGGGTAATGGAGGAGCTTTATCCGCGCCTGAAATCCCTGACGCTGCTGGCGCGCCAGTATGATATCGGTCTCAATATCGACGCCGAAGAGGCGGATCGTCTGGAGATCTCGCTCGATCTGCTGGAAAAACTCTGCTTCGAACCCGAACTGGCGGGCTGGAACGGCATTGGCTTTGTGATCCAGGCTTACCAGAAACGCTGCCCGCTGGTCATTGATTATTTAGTCGATCTGGCCTCCCGTAGCCGCCGTCGGCTGATGATTCGTCTGGTGAAAGGCGCCTACTGGGATAGCGAGATCAAACGCGCGCAAATGGAAGGGCTGGAGGGCTATCCGGTTTATACCCGCAAAGTGTATACCGATGTCTCTTATCTGGCCTGTGCGAAAAAATTGCTCGCCGTCCCTAATCTGATCTACCCGCAGTTCGCGACCCATAACGCACACACACTGGCGGCGATTTATCATCTGGCCGGGCAAAATTACTATCCGGGTCAGTACGAATTCCAGTGCCTGCACGGCATGGGCGAACCGCTGTATGAACAGGTCACCGGTAAAGTGGCGGACGGAAAACTTAACCGTCCCTGCCGTATTTACGCGCCGGTGGGAACGCACGAAACCCTGCTGGCCTATCTGGTACGACGCCTGCTGGAAAACGGCGCCAACACCTCTTTTGTCAACCGCATCGCCGATGCCACCCTACCGCTCGATGAACTGGTGGCCGACCCGGTCGAGGCCGTGGAAAAACTGGCGCAGCAGGAAGGTCAGGCTGGCATACCGCATCCGAAAATTCCGCTGCCGCGCGATCTGTACGGCGAAGGTCGGATAAACTCCGCCGGACTTGATTTAGCGAATGAACATCGCCTCGCCTCGCTTTCTTCTGCCCTGTTAAGCAACGCCATGCAGAAATGGCAGGCCAAACCTGTGCTGGAACAACCGGTGGCCGACGGTGAGATGACGCCGGTTATCAACCCGGCGGAACCGAAAGATATTGTCGGCTGGGGACGCGAAGCGACAGAAAGCGAGGTTGAACAGGCATTGCAAAACGCGGTCAATCAGGCGCCGGTTTGGTTTGCGACGCCGCCGCAAGAACGCGCCGCCATTTTGCAGCGGGCGGCGGTATTGATGGAAGACCAAATGCAGCAGTTGATTGGCCTGTTGGTGCGCGAAGCGGGGAAAACGTTCAGCAACGCCATTGCCGAAGTGCGCGAAGCGGTAGACTTCCTCCATTATTATGCCGGTCAAGTGCGTGACGATTTCGATAACGAAACGCATCGCCCGTTAGGGCCGGTGGTCTGTATCAGTCCGTGGAACTTCCCGCTGGCCATTTTCACCGGCCAAATCGCCGCCGCGCTGGCGGCAGGTAACAGCGTTCTGGCGAAACCGGCAGAGCAGACATCGCTGATTGCCGCCCAGGGCATTGCCATTTTGCTGGAAGCGGGCGTACCGCCGGGCGTCGTGCAACTGTTGCCGGGACGGGGAGAAACCGTCGGCGCCCAGCTTACCGCCGATGCGCGTGTACGCGGCGTGATGTTTACCGGTTCCACGGAGGTCGCGACGTTGTTGCAGCGCAACATCGCCACGCGTCTTGACGCCCAGGGCCGCCCTATTCCGTTGATTGCGGAAACTGGCGGTATGAACGCTATGATTGTCGACTCTTCCGCGCTCACCGAGCAGGTGGTCGTGGATGTGCTGGCTTCCGCTTTCGACAGCGCCGGACAACGCTGTTCCGCGCTCCGCGTGCTGTGTTTGCAGGACGATATCGCCGAACATACGCTGAAAATGTTACGCGGCGCGATGGCGGAGTGTCGGATGGGGAATCCAGGCCGTCTGACGACCGATATCGGGCCGGTGATTGATAGCGAGGCCAAAGCCAACATCGAGCGTCATATCCAGACGATGCGCGCCAAAGGCCGCCCGGTTTTCCAGGCCGCGCGTGAAAACAACGATGACGCGCAGGAATGGCAGACCGGTACGTTTGTTATGCCCACGCTTATTGAGTTGGAAAACTTCGCAGAACTGGAAAAAGAGGTCTTCGGGCCCGTGCTGCATGTCGTGCGTTATAACCGTAACCAACTGGCGGAGCTTATCGAACAGATTAACGCTTCCGGCTACGGGCTAACGCTGGGCGTACATACCCGTATTGATGAAACCATTGCGCAAGTCACCGGTTCCGCCCATGTCGGCAACCTGTACGTTAACCGTAATATGGTGGGCGCGGTTGTCGGCGTCCAGCCGTTTGGCGGCGAAGGCCTGTCCGGTACCGGGCCAAAAGCGGGGGGGCCGCTCTATCTCTACCGCCTGCTGGCACACCGCCCGCCCAATGCTCTCAATACGACGCTGACTCGTCAGGATGCGCGCTACCCGGTGGATGCGCAGCTTAAAACCACGCTACTCGCGCCGTTGACCGCCCTGACGCAATGGGCGGCGGATCGCCCGGCGCTACAGACGCTCTGCCGACAATTCGCCGATCTGGCGCAGGCCGGCACGCAGCGCCTGCTACCGGGACCGACCGGCGAGCGTAATACCTGGACGCTATTGCCGCGTGAACGGGTGTTATGCCTGGCTGATGATGAACAGGATGCGCTGACACAGCTTGCCGCCGTTCTCGCCGTCGGCAGTCAGGCGCTATGGTCAGACGACGCCTTCCACCGCGATCTGGCGAAACGTCTCCCCGCCGCCGTCGCGGCGCGTGTCCAGTTTGCGAAAGCGGAAACACTGATGGCGCAGCCGTTTGACGCGGTGATTTTCCACGGCGACTCCGACAAGCTACGAACCGTGTGCGAAGCCGTCGCCGCCCGCGAAGGCGCGATAGTGTCGGTACAGGGGTTCGCCCGCGGCGAAAGCAATATGCTGCTGGAACGGCTCTATATTGAACGTTCGCTGAGCGTAAACACTGCCGCCGCTGGCGGTAATGCCAGCCTGATGACAATTGGCTAATACTGTGGTTAATTAAGGCTCCGTCAATGGAGCCTTTTTACTCGCGTCAGAGGACCGTATGAAACGAATTTTCCTTACCTGCGCTGCGTTGTTGTTCAGCAGTCAGGCGTTGGCTGATGAGTGCGCCAGCGCCAGTACGCAGCTGGAAATGAATCGCTGCGCCGCCGCGCAATACCAGGCGGCAGATAAAAAGCTGAACGAAACCTATCAAAGCGCGCTTAAGCGTGCGCAACCGCCGCAGCGCGAGCTGTTGCAAAAAGCGCAGGTGGCATGGATTGCCCTGCGCGACGCCGATTGCGCTCTGATTCGTTCAGGTACGGAGGGCGGCAGCGTGCAACCCATGATCGCCAGCCAGTGCCTGACCGATAAAACGAACGAACGCGAAGCGTTTTTAGCCTCGCTGCTGCAATGTGAAGAGGGGGATTTGAGCTGCCCACTGCCGCCTGCCGGTTAACGCACGCGAATCCCTTCAATAATAATGCGCTGAACGCTTTCGACCGTTTGGTTGAAAAAGGCTTCATCGCGAAGCGTCGCGCCGGTTACCGCTTCAACCTGAGGGGCAAAATCGGCGTAATGTTGCGTGGCGGCCCAAATCATGAAGATCAAATGGTGCGGGGAGACGGGCGCCAGTTTCCCGCTGTGCACCCATCCGGCAATCAGCGCGGATTTTTCATCTATCAACGCTTTTAGATCGCCGGTCAGTTCCTCCATTAAGAGCGGCGCGCCCGCCAGCATCTCCATGCAGAAGAGCCGCGACGCCTGCGGATAATCACGCGAAACTTCCAGCTTGAGACGGATATACTCTTTGATGGCCTCCAGAGGGGAAAATTCTGCGCGAAACGCCTTGAGCGGCGCCAGCCAGACATCCAGGATCTGTCGCATTACCGCGACATACAGCGCCTCTTTCGAGGGATAATAATAAAGCAGATTGGTTTTGGAGACGCCTGCCCGCTCGGCGACCTGCTCAAGACGCGCGCCATGAATGCCATACTGGGAAAAAACAGCAAGCGCGGCGGTTAAGATAAGCTGCCGTTTTGCACCGGTGGCCTGCGAGCGTTTCCCGATTTTTTTCTCTGTGCGTTGCGACATGCGCCCTCTCCTTTTTGTCAGGACGCAAGCATACCAAATCCGGCTTATAAACAAAAAAACCGCCGGAAATCCGGCGGCGGTGGCGCATGACGCTTTTTAGCGCGAAACGCTCAGCGTCTTGCTGTTGTGACGCAGGCTAGCTATTACGGTTACTGCTTTTGCCCCCTTTTTTGCCTGCTTCGGATGCACGCTGCGGGTCATTCTTAAAATTGCCCCCGCTGTGCTGACCACCTTTACGACCTGCTTCTGATGCTCTTTCGCGGTCTTCCGCAAAATTACCGGAACCGCCACGATGGTTTGCCATTACTGACCTCCGTCATAGATTAGACATCATATTGCATAGGTAATGAGGAGTATCTCCTCGCGCAGCGTATGAACGATATCATCAGTAACGCCGCGTAACATTAAGCATAGTGAAAAACGCCGTGGTAGGCCGCTTACCGAAATATTCTGCAACATCAGAAGCCGAATATGCAGAATAATAACCATAAGAAATAAATAAGTTATTCTTATATTTAGAAAAATCAAAGCGCTTAAAAATGTATCATTTTGCAACAAAGGTCGCCAAATTAATTATTGTTATAAATCAAAGAAATGGCGCTGAAATTTGCACTCTTCACAGGAGAGCATATCTTTAAATAGACGTAGCGAATCGCTACACACCTGATTAATCTGAGGAGTAGTACAAATGGCAAAGATTCTGGTGCTCTATTATTCCATGTACGGACACATTGAAACCATGGCGCACGCGGTGGCGGAAGGGGCAAAGAAAGTCGACGGCGCAGAGGTCATTATAAAGCGTGTGCCAGAAACAATGCCGCCTGAAATCTTCGCAAAAGCTGGCGGTAAAACGCAAAACGCACCGGTTGCCACCCCACAGGAGCTGGCGGATTACGATGCCATTATTTTTGGTACGCCAACCCGGTTTGGCAATATGTCAGGCCAGATGCGTACCTTCCTGGACCAAACCGGCGGACTGTGGGCATCCGGCGCGCTATACGGCAAGCTCGGCAGCGTGTTCAGTTCTACCGGAACGGGCGGCGGCCAGGAGCAGACGATCACCTCGACCTGGACTACGCTTGCCCATCATGGGATGGTGATTGTCCCGATAGGCTATGCCGCACAGGAACTGTTTGACGTCTCCCAGGTTCGCGGCGGCACGCCTTACGGCGCAACGACTATCGCCGGAGGCGACGGTTCGCGTCAACCAAGCCAGGAGGAACTCTCTATCGCTCGCTATCAGGGGGAATACGTCGCCGGTCTGGCAGTCAAACTCAACGGCTAATCTTCAACAGGAGGATTCGAATGCCAACTCAAGAAGCAAAAGCGCACCGCGTCGGCGAATGGGCAAGCCTGCGTAATACGTCGCCGGAAATTGCCGAAGCCATTTTTGAAGTCGCTCACTATGACGAGAAACTGGCAGAAAAAATATGGGAAGAAGGTAGCGATGAGGTGCTGATCAAAGCCTTTGAGAAAACGGACAAAGACTCGCTCTTCTGGGGCGAACAAATCATCGAACGTAAGAACGTATAACACAAACGCCCCCGCCTGCGCGGGGGCATACGGCTATTTTGCGGCAGTGTTCATGACGTTATCGAACTTATCCAGCGGACAGAAGCCGTTCGCATCCACCGGACATCCTTTCAGTTCCAGGGTTACCCTTTGCGCGGGCGATTTGAGCGTTAACGCTTCCGCATTGCGTAACTGCCGGGCGCTCTGGTAGACATACTCGATTTTCATCAAATCCCGGTTAGCGTTGCCGTCATGCCAGCGTTGGAAGACAAGCTGGCCGCCAATCGGCGTTCTCTCATACTGGTCATGGAGCTGATAGGGTTTAAAATCCAGCGCCGTCAGCAGCGACGCGATATTGGAGTCATGCCCCACCAGCACGGTCACCTTCGGCGCGCTAACGCGATCGGCAACCAGCACCTTATCGATATATTTCACCAGCGGCGCAGCGACATTGCGCGCCACCGTGGGTGAGGTAAACAGGCTGTCCTGATAGCCGTTTTTCAGTTTTGACAGCACTTTCCACTGCCGATCGGTGTGGATCCCGCCCCAGGCGACCTGATCCATCGGAAACCCTTCGTAATATTGCAGGGTAAACGCATCCACCAGCGAGTTCCCTACTTTCAGCGGCCCCTGCACGCCAGGCTCTTGCTGATAGTTCGCGCTGAAGGTATCTTTCGCGTCGATTAGCGAACACTGATGCTTCTCTTTGCAGGACGGCGAGTCCTGATAATGCGTTATCTGCTCAAGCAGTTTATAACTCTCATCAAGATGTAGCTGACTACGCGCCTTTTCCATCGCCTGTACGGCCTGTTGCCGGAACGCGGCGGAATCATCGGTAATCACCGGATTGAAGGTAGGATCCATAGTGCCCATTTTTTCCTGATGATGAACAGGAATATCACAGCCGGGGAAAGCGCCGGTAATGAAAAATTGCGCGGTGGCGACGGTGCGCTGCAAACTATTCGCATAGGCATATACCGTGTCGGGTGCCGGACATTCTCCCGACGGTATCAGCCCCTGCGCGACCAGCCATTCACGTGTGTAGTGTCCCATATAGACTTCCAGCACGCCGCCTTTCGTCGTCAGTTGCCCGCCGGGAACGTCCCACGCCGGCCAGGCATTCGGCGTCGACTGCGCCAGTACGCTGCCATTATTCGCCAGCGGTGCCCGCAGATTATGGCGGCTCATCATCAGCACCTGTTGTAATTGATAACCCTCCGGCGTTGTCTGCGCCTGTACGGCGGATGACAACAAAACAGCCCCTGCCACAGCAACAGCGAGTAATGATTTTTTCATCCCTATGACCTCTTATTGTTATCAAATCGTTCTGAGTGTGACAGAAATGGATCATTTTTCCGGGAACGATTTCGCAAAACGGGGGTTTTTCTTACAGTAAACGCGTTAGCGCCGGGAAACCCCGGCGCATATTCAGAACGTTTTTGCCCACCACAGCCGAAGCTTCATGCCCCAATAGCTGGTCCAGCCGCTGGTGGTGAACACAACCCGACCTTGTGAAACCACCACCAGCGTTGGCGTCACGCTGATTTCCCAGCCAGCAGATAAGGCGCCATTAGCATCATTGACGACCGGAAAGTCAACGCCCTTGCGCGCCAGCCAGCGGGCAACCTCAGCGTCATCGCCGGAGCGGAGCGCAACGGTCATGACGTTTTCCCCTTCCGCCGCCAGACGAGCGACCGTAGGCGTAGTAAAGCGGCATACCCCGCACCAGCTGGCCCAAAAATAGAGCAGTACGGGGCGTTCTTCGCTCAATGTCGCCAGAGTTGTCGACTCTCCCGTCAGCGTATGTAACGGTGTCGCGGCAAACGCCGGAGGCGCCTGCGGCGCGCGCCAGACGTCCATGACCACCATTATCGCGATGAGGAGCGCCAGAAAAACCGCGGCTTCACGCAGCCAACGCCGCAGTTTACCCGCCATTGGCAGCCGCCAGTTTTTCTTTCACCACCGCTTCCAGCGTATCCCAGGGCACTGCGCCCGGAATCAGCTCGTCGCCAATGATCGTCGCTGGCGTTCCTTGCACGCCGACCAGCCTTGCCAACTGCAAATTAGTGCGTATCGTTTCCATGCTTTTTTCATCCAGCGTCACTGGCGTAGCCCCTGCTTTCTGCTGGGCCTGTTTAATACTGTCATCCGTATGGTAACCGCGCTTTTGCATGAGTTTTTCATGTAGCGCGAGGAACTGTTGCGGATGCTCGCGCCAGGTGGTCAGCGCAATACGCGCCGCCAGTACGGAGCTCTCTCCTTTGAATGGCAGCGGTTTAATAATGACCGCAACGTCAGGATATTTCTGCACAATCTTTTCCAGCATCGGATCGAGCTGTTTGCAGTACGGGCAGTTGTAATCCGTAAAGTTCACCAGCGTCAGCTTAGGGTGTTTAGTGCCTATCCGCGGGCTGGCAGGATCGTTAAACAACGCCGCATGGATCAGATTTTCAATCTGCTTTTCCTGATCCGGCGTAAAAGGGGCGGTTTCTTGCGCGATGCTCAGCGTCGAAAACAGCGCCAGCAGTAAAACAATCATGTATTTCATTGGGTTATTCCTTTCGCTTTTTTCAACGTTTGTAATACCGCATCGCGGGTCAGCAAAGTGGGCAGTGCCTCCCCTTCCGGCAAGCCGGGGCCATATACCTGATTAAACGGCACGGCGACCTGACCACGCGTTTTCAGAAAATCTGTAATGGCATCGGACGGCAGCGTCCAGTCTCCCCGCAGCGCCACAACATCCGGCTGTTGCAAGGCGTCCTGCACATCCTCTTTTTGCAGGACGTTGTATTTATTCACTTTACAGGTAATACACCAGTCCGCAGTAACATCGACAAATACCCGCTTATGCTGCGCCAGCGCCGACTGGATTGCCTGTTCACTCAACGGTTGCCACTGAACCGTGTCTTGCGCGCTCTTTGACGCAGTGAAGCCGAAATGCGGCAGGAGTAACGTCGCCAGCCAGATAGCCGACCCCAGCATCATCAGACCGAGGATCCTGCGCAGGACATTCATCCAACGCCCGGGGCGCGGTAAACGTAGCGCAAGCCCTGGTCGTATCGCGACCAGTAGCCACGGCGCGCTCATTCCCAGGCCAAGCGCAAGGAACAGCCCCCATAGCGTCGGCAACGACGCCGTGAGCGCCACCGCCACCGCCGTACCCAGAAACGGCGCGCTACAAGGCGTCGCCAGCAGCGTGGCGAACGCCCCCTGCCAGAAATGTCCCGACATACCGTTACCGCCGTAAGTGGCCAGTTTCGTGGTCATAGATGAGGGAAGCCTGAACTCAAAAAGCCCGAACAGGCTGGCGCTAAACAACAACATCACCAGAGCCATAAAACCAATAAACCATGCATTCTGGAACTGGACCCCCCAGGCCAGCGCATGGTTTGACAGGCGAAGGAGGGTCATAAACGCCGCCAGCGCCATAAATGACGCAATGATACCGGCGACCGAAGCCAAAAATTGTCGCCTGATGTGAGAGCGGCTTTTTTCCTCTACCAATAAAATAGAGCCAAGTTTCATGCCCAGAACCGGCAGCACGCAGGGCATTAAATTAAGAATCAGTCCGCCGATCAGCGCCATCATTACAACTTGCCAGAAAGGTAGCGCCGCATTGTCCGGCGTTTGCGCTGGCGCAGCGCCAATGGTTTGCGTGCTCTCCTGGGCGATAGCGCCATCGGCTAACACGAGGGTCAGCGATTTGTTGCGCAAATCGGGCGCCTTTTCGCCCCAACTGTCCGTCACCGGCACCGTCGCCTGTAACCTGTCGCCCTCTACGCGCAGGCGAGGCTTCGCAAAATCGACGTCATCTATGGTGTCAAGATAGAGCCCGGGCGATGACCAGCCCGCCGCTCGCGTAGCAGTGACCACCAGTTCTCCCGGGCGATAGCCGACCTCAAGCGAGTCCGTTAGCCCACTGCGGAGCGGAACTTTACCCATCGCCCGCGCATAGTCATGGGCAAAATCGGCATTCTGCACAGTGGGCGTCACGGAAAAGGGGTAATCGGTCAACAGACAAACATTGCTGCAGGTTGATAACGTCAACACGCCGCTCAAGGTCGCCGGCGGCGTACCGCGCACGATCATCGGAAAGGTCACCTCGTCGTGATATCCCTGGGTGGTGATATTCGCCACATCAAAGCGCGAGGGGGTTGGCCAGAACCAGCTTACCTCAGGCATGTCGCCTTTCCAGGCGATAGAGGGTGCCACGCCCCCTTCCCCCGGCGCGCGCCAGTAGGTTTTCCAGCCGTTTTCCAGTTTGACATCCAGCAACAGCCGGGTCTCACCGTTAGCGGACGTATCGGCACGTAGCCGTATGCTGGCATGGTCGTTATCGGGCGAACGCAGCCAGCCGCTTTCCGCCGCCCAGGAGACGGGCAGCCAAAGCCATAACAGGCAGAACAGTATCCGCCTGAACAAAATCATCATATTTTTTCTCCGTGAATGAGTAATTAACCGTTAGCAATAACCGGTCTGTCATTCACGGAAGACACAAAATCGTAGATGTACCCGTAATGTGGGCGGCGAAATAGCCCGTGGAGGCGAAAACGGCAGGCGCATGATCCGGACAGGCGCCAGTAAGGAAAGCAGTAGACAAAGCGCAAGGATAGCGCCTTCAAAGAGTACCGGAGGCGCCGCCAGCAGCGACTTGGCGCTTAATTCACAGGGAGTGACCGGCGAGCCGTCATCTGTCGAAGAGGGAGCGCTCACCACCACTGAAGAGGCCGTCGCCTGCATCTGCAAGGCGTGCAGGCCCGCCATGCGTTGCGCGGTACAAACCATTACCACGACACATGCAAGGCAAAGAAACCACCAGCCCATCCGTTGTTGTTTCGCCATTGCGCCCTCACTGTTTAACGCGAGTTATCTTAGCCACTGGCGCGGTTTTGGCAACCTTTCCCCTGTAAAGTTATGTCGGCGCGCTGCGCAACCTTCTGATAGTCGAACAACGTAATTTATTCTTACTAATGATATAACTGGTGTTTTCATACGCACTTTTCAGGTTTACCCTACACTTAGTGGAGAAACCTTTTTGGGGTCCCTTCTGTATGTATTGATTTAGCGAGATGATGCTATGGAACTTAAGGATTATTACGCCATTATGGGCGTGAAACCGACGGACGATCTCAAGACGATTAAGACCGCCTATCGCCGACTGGCCCGCAAGTACCATCCAGATGTCAGCAAAGAACCCGATGCCGAAGCCCGTTTCAAAGAGGTTGCTGAAGCATGGGAAGTGCTGAGTGATGAGCAACGGCGCGCCGAGTATGACCAGTTATGGCAACACCGTAACGATCCACAATTTAATCGCCAGTTCCAGCAACACGAAGGCCAACCGTATAACGCCGAAGATTTTGATGATATTTTCTCGTCTATTTTTGGTCAGCACGGTCGCCATTCGCACCACCGCCACGCCGCACGCGGTCATGATATCGAAATTGAAGTGGCGGTATTCCTGGAAGAAACGCTGGAAGAGCACCAGCGTACGATTAGCTATTCCGTCCCCGTTTATAACGCGTTCGGTCTGGTGGAGCGGGAAATTCCCAAAACATTGAATGTGAAAATCCCGGCTGGCGTCAGCAACGGGCAACGAATCAGACTGAAAGGCCAGGGCACGCCGGGGGAAAACGGCGGACCCAATGGCGATTTATGGCTCGTTATCCATATTGCCCCGCATCCGCTCTTTGATATCGTCAATCAGGATCTGGAAGTCGTCCTTCCGCTTGCCCCATGGGAGGCGGCGCTCGGCGCGAAGGTGTCTGTGCCAACGCTTAAAGAGCGTATTTTGCTGACCATTCCCCCCGGCAGCCAGGCAGGTCAGCGGCTGCGTATCAAAGGAAAAGGATTAGCCAGTAAAAAGCACACTGGCGATCTCTATGCCATCATCAAAATCGTTATGCCGCCGAAACCTGACGAGAAAACAGCTGCCCTGTGGCAACAACTGGCGGACGCGCAGTCGTCCTTTGACCCACGCCAGCAATGGGGGAAAGCATAATGGCTAACATCACTGTCACCTTTACCATCACCGAATTTTGTTTGCACACCGGCGTGACGGAAGAGGAGCTAAACGAAATCGTCGGACTTGGCGTAATTGAGCCTTACGAAGACGATAACGCCGACTGGCAATTCGACGATCGCGCAGCGAGCGTGGTACAACGCGCGCTACGCTTACGCGAGGAGCTGGCGCTCGACTGGCCTGGGATCGCGGTCGCGTTAACGCTGCTGGAAGAGAATTCACGGCTGCGCGAAGAAAACCGGTTACTGCTGCAACGCCTTTCTCGCTTTATCTCGCATCCCTAATCCACGATAAAGGCAATAAACCGAGGGTGGGCTTTCTGCCCGCCCCGGATTTACATGCACCCGGTATAATACCAGAATGCCTCTGACATACTTCCCCCAACGGAAGAAATATAGCCTTTCACCGCGCACAACCCGATCAACGAACCGCCAATGTCAGCCATTAATGCGCCATTGCGAAGATCATCGTTTAAATAAAGACCAGCCACAAGTTCACATTTTTTAGATACGTCGGTTATTTTTACACGTTAGCGATCATTTATTGCCTGAAGAATATATTCTTTCACTGTTTTGTACTCTCTGGTTGATACGTACCTTCTCCCTGTCAATGCCGGGTAAAATGTACCGCTGCGCTTACAGGTTGCAGTATTTATAAATAAGAAATACAACAGTCACTTACAGTTTAATAATTGAGCGTTATAACATCCACTGCCGCCCAATATTTACACCACGTATAAAATACAAAAATGTAATAGAATGTAAACAAAATAAGAGCATAAAATAAATAACTTATTAAAAAATCAATATAAATAGAGTGGTCAATAAAAAACGATCGTTTTCAACGAGTTATGTTTCTCAGATTTTCATCTATCCTGAATAGGCTTGCGGAAAATGTAATTTACACCATTGACTATTTCACTTAAAAGGTTTCTGTAATGGAATGGAAGGTCGTTGATACAGTTATAAGTCCCTCTACCGGAGTATCGTTCTCATGCATACATAGCCTAAAAAATCTTAGATTGACCTTATGGTATCAGGCAGATGTTTACATGCCTCCAGGTAGCATTATCATCCCCTTTAATAAGGGGGTCTTAATAAACGATAAACTTTATCCCGTTACTGTTTACAACGTTACCAGGTTTAATCCTGTTCTATGGAAATCGCTTAAAGAAAATAGCCACTGTCCTGGTAACTGCAATCCTAAACCAGAAGCCTGCAGTTATCCTTTCGAGTGTCTGGTATCCGTTTGTCCATTTGGTTTAACCAGAAATATTCAAATAGATAATAAGAAAGTTTAGGAAATAAAGTATGCATTAGCCATATTACTGATTAAGTATATTCGCGCACGTTTGCAGTATTTTGCAGTTAAATATGTTTGATATAAAAATTGTACAGTTCGGATATTTTTTGATTCGTTTAATCTAACCTTCACTTTGGCAACGAGGAGCCGGTACAGAGGATATTACTGATGGCCGGCAGACAAAGAAACGCATTGCTTTTAACACTGTATAAATTCCATCCGTGACATTCTTATTTAGTAATATTTCACCAGAGCAATCATCTTACCTTTATTGTGCATAAAAATCAGCAAGTAGTGTTTAGAAAAAATAATGTTTTAGACAAAAGCTCTGCGCGTCATGCTGATCGCCAAAAGCATAACGGGCTGACATCATGTCAGCCCGTGGGTTTACCCTTGCCCTGATACTTACGGTACGCTTATCGTCATATTGTCATGACCGACAATGACAGGGCCCGGGTAATTTTTCATGGCTTCCTGTTGCCAGACGTCATCCGCAACCGTCGCAGGCACCAGATGACTTAACACCAGTTTTTTCACGTGGGCCTCGCGAGCAATCTTACCGACATCTTCAATCGTGGTGTGATGCGACGCAATCGCTTCAGCCAGCGTTTTTCCGTTGCCAATACTATTAGCCAGTTTTGCTACTGAAGGGACATGTACCGCCTCATGTACCAGGATATCCGCCCCCTGGGCAAACGTTGCAAGCGGCGGAAACCAGGACGTATCGCCAGAGAAGACGATTCGCTTACCCTGAGTATCAAAACGGTAAGCAAACGCTTCACCGTCCGGGAAAGGGGAATGAGGCACTTTTAGCGCGCTTATTGTGACCAGTTCATCTTTATAGATGACGCCCTGACCAATATCGGTCGCCTTAACCAGGTTGCGCGGATCGGGTTTCCCCTCTTCTTCCATGCGTAGCGTGATATCCCTGTCAAAGACCTTCCAGCTAGCCTTCGTCATCGCCTGGGTTCCCGGCGGGCCATACACCTGTATGGTATGGTCTTTCAGACCACTTGCCCAGGCATTCATCAGCAAGGAAGGATAATCCAGTATGTGGTCGCTGTGCAGATGGGTGAGCAAAATAGTATTGATGTTGCGCAGTGGAATGCCGTTTTTCACCAGTTGCAGACTGGCGCCGTAGCCGGCATCTATCAGCCATATTTTATCGCCGATAGTGAGCGCCGTCGCTTGCGGTAGTCTGGCTGTATTGAGCAAAGAAGGCCCGCCTTTGGTGCCCAGTAAAACAATGTTGATCTCTTGAGGCGCAGGAGCACCAGCAGCAATAGCAAGGTGGCTTTGCGCCAGCATACAAACCGCCAGCATAGCGACGCTTTTTTTCATCATGTTTTTACTCTTCTTAGTTGAGAAAAGAGGGAACTTCACGTTGGCGAAACTGCGAAGGAGAACAGCCAGCAAGGCGATTAAAGAAACGGGCGAAATAAGCCGGATCTTTAAAACCTAATTGCCAGGCGATCTCGTTGACAGCATTGTCGGAAAAAAGCAGCAGTCGTTTCGCCTCGCGTAATTGCCGATCAAAAATCAGGCGTTTAGGCGGGCGATTAGCAAAACGTCGGCAAATATCGGTCAAACGAGATTCGGTAATATGCAACTCGCAGGCATAATCGGGCACCGTCCAGTGCTGATGGAAGTGGTTGTCAATTAACAGGGTAAAGCGCTGAAAAAGTTTCAGTTCACCGCGCATCCCGGTTGCGGCGTGATCGTCCAGCTTCGCATTACGCAACAGCAAGGTAAATACCGCCTGCGCCAGTAGCACCAGGGTATGTTCGCAGCCAGCCAGTTGTTCCGTGGACTCCCGCTCAATTAGCTGCCAGTAATGTTTGAGCGCCGCCAGCTCGTTGGGTTTATCCGCCAGCGACAGACAGATTCCCGGCAGGCCGAAGGCCTCTCTGGTGCCGGGATAAAGCACTTCCAGCAGCGGCCAAACCAGCTCTTCGCGTACCGTCAGAACATGACCATCGCTATCCGATTCGGTAATAAAAGCATGCGGCACCGAGGGCGGCGTAAGCACAAATAGCGGCGCCTGCACCGAATAGCGATGATCGTCGAGCTGTAGCTCAATCTGCCCGGTATCAAGAAAGTGCATTTGAAAAAACTGGTCGTGGCGATGCGCCTGCATATCACGACCAAAGAAATCCGCCATACGAGCAAACGACTGATAATGCACATCGTTACTGCCCATGCTTTCGTCATACTCTTTGCTGATATCAATATTGGCGATCGCACGTTGGCACATAGTTTCTCCTCAAGGGGTGGCGCGCGGACGCGATGCTTTCATGGGAATGAGCCAGATAATGGCGGCGCCGACGACTAACAGAGAAGCGACAAACCAGAGTCCGCTATTGAAGCTACCGGTGATATCTTTTAGCCAGCCAATCATAAATGGGCTGAGTGCGGAGCCAATATTGCCGGTGGCATTGATGACCGCAATGCCTATTGCCCTGGCGCGTAAACTGATCGACTGATCCGGCGTGGTCCAGAAGATCGCCATCGCGCTAAAGGAACCCGTGGATGCCATCACGATCCCCAGGAGCTGGATCAGGTTATGGTCGGTCGCCGACGCCAGCAGCCAGCCCGCGGCGGCAAACAGGAACGGCAACGCCGTGTGATGTTTACGCTCCTGATGTTTGTCCGAATGGCGGCTCCAGTAAATCATGCCCAGAATAGTACAAATCTGCGGGATCGCCGCCAGCAGGCCGATGGTGATATTGCTGCTGCCTTCATTAAAACTTTTCAGGATTTGCGGCGTCCAGATACTAATGGCGCTAAGCGTATTGGTAAGGCAAAAATAGGCCAGCGTATACATCAGTACAATTGGCGTGAATACTTCGCGCCACAGACTACGCTGCTGCATGGCGTTATGGCTGATGGCCCCCTCCGGCTGAACCAGCGTCAGGCGGTCATTATCCATCATCTCCTGCAAACATTTTTTATCCTCTGCCGTCAGCCATTTGGCTTTTGCCGGGGTATCATCCAGGTAAAACCAGACCATAATGCCTAACAAAACTGACGGAAATCCCTCCAGCAGGAATAACCACTGCCATCCATGCAGATTGAATATGCCGTCCAGCGATAAAATATAGCCGGAGACAATCGACCCCAACGCGGTAGTGGCCGGCATGGCAATCATAAATAATGCGTTGGCGCGGGCGCGGAAAAATGCCGGGAACCAGTAGGTTAAATAGAGCAATATTCCTGGCAAAAAGCCCGCTTCGGTAATGCCCACCAGCATTCGCAGCACATACAGGCTTTTCGGTCCCACCGCGAACATCGTAGCGGTAGATGCAATGCCCCATAGCACCATAATGGTCGCAATCCAGCGGCGGGCGCCGACGATGCTCAACATCACGTTGCTGGGAATGCCGAAAATGACGTAGGTGGCGTAAAACAGCGTCGTGGCAAGGCCAAACATGGTGGCGCTTAACCCCAGATCCTGCCCCATCGTCAACCCGGCAAAACCGATGTTGATACGGTCTAAAAACGAGAAGATAAACAACACGAATAAAAATACGATCAGTCGGCGGAACAGTTTATTTATGACGGTTTGTTGACCCGTGCTGAGCGCGTTGTGCGAACGGACAGACTCGGGGCTTTCCGGAAGTGCAGATGATGTGTCGCTCATTTTTTTTCCTCTGATGGGAATTTTTGTAGGGTACTACGGTTGCCCGGTAGCGCTACGCTTACCGGGCCAGGCTTAATAGACGCCGGACGCACCGGACAGGTTTTTTTCTGCGCCAAAGCGCGCCGCCAGCGCCTCCGCTCCGCGCGCCAGCAGCGTGGTGTCAACGCCGACGGCGACAAATAGCGCCCCCAGTTCCAGATAACGTTTCGCCAGTGCTTCATTGGCCATCAGAATCCCCGGCGCTTTCCCCGCCGCGCGTATCTGCACGATGGCGTTCTCAATCGCCGCCTGCACTTCCGGGTGCTGCGGATTGCCGGCAAAGCCCATATCGGCGCTAAGATCCGCCGGACCAATAAACACGCCGTCAATGCCATCCACGTCGAGAATTGACGCCAGATTGCTCATCGCCTCACGCGTTTCAATCTGCACCAGTACACACATGGCGTCGTTGGCCTGGTGGAGATAGTCCGGAATGCGGTTCCAGCGCGATGCCCGCGCCAGCGCGCTGCCCACGCCGCGAATACCGGCAGGCGGATAACGCGTAGCCGCCACGGCGTTTCGCGCTTCATCGGCATTCTGCACCATCGGTATCAGCAGCGTTTGCGCGCCGACGTCGAGCAGTTGCTTAATCTGTACCGGATCGTTCCATGACGGACGCACCACCGGCTGGCTGGGATAAGGCGCAATCACCTGCAACTGGGTCAACACCGTCTGCACGTTGTTTGGCGCGTGTTCACCGTCAATCAGTAGCCAGTCGAAGCCGACGCCCGCTAACAGTTCAGCGCTGTAACTATTGGCAAGCCCCAGCCACAAACCGATTTGCGGGCGCCCCGCTTTTAACGCGTCTTTGAAAGCATTTTTCATCGTTTTTTCCTTACACAAACCGGCAACTGATCGCGCCCATGTTGCCGTAATCGACATGGAAAGTATCGCCCTTGCGCGCCGGCACCGGGCGGGTGAACGAGCCGCCGAGGATGATCTGCCCGGCTTCAAGCTGGACATCGTAGGGGGCAAGCTTGTTCGCCAGCCACGCCACGCCGTTGGCCGGATGATTCAGCACGCCTGCGGCGACGCCGGTTTCTTCGATCACGCCGTTGCGATAGAGCAGCGCGGAGATCCAGCGCAGATCCAGCTCGTCTGGTTTGATGGGACGACCACCGAGGATCACCCCGGCGTTGGCGGCGTTGTCGGAAATGGTGTCGAACACTTTGCGCGGGCGCTGGGTTTCCGGGTCGATGTTGTGGCTACGGGCGTCAATCAGTTCCAGCGCCGGAATCACATAATCCGTGGCGTTGTAGACGTCGAACAGCGTGCAGTGAGGGCCGCGCAGCGGTTTCGCCAGCACGAACGCCAGCTCCACTTCAATACGCGGGACGATAAAACGGTCGGTGGGGATATCGCCGCCGTCATGGAAGAACATATCGTCAAGCAGCGCGCCGTAATCCGGTTCGCTGATTTGCGAGCTGGCCTGCATCGCTTTTGAGGTCAGGCCGATTTTGTGGCCTTTGAGCGTGCGCCCTTCGGCGATCTTGATATTGACCCATTCACGCTGTACGGCATAGGCATCTTCAATAGTGATGTTGGGATAATCCAGCGACACTGCGCGAATCTGTTCACGCTGTTTTTCAGCCTGATTAAGTCGCTGGGCGATCAGGGTATGGGTCTGTTTATCGAGCATAGTTGCTTCCTGTTACGTCATTCGGTGCTGCTGCGCCGGGTGGCGACGCGGGTGCGTCTTACCCGGCCTACGGTTCGGTATTGCTTCGTGCATCGTTTTTTTTGTAGGCCCGGTCAGCGCAGCGCCACCGGGCGAAAGAGTGTGCTATTTAAACAGCGCGTGTACGTTGTTTTGTTTGTAATTGAGCGTCGGATGTAGCTCGGCAATCTCAAACGACAGCGCCAGATAGCGGTTCTCCATCAGGTCGGCGAAGTGGGCTTTAATCAGCCCAAACAGCATTTCGCCAACTTCCTGACGGCTCTCCAGGCTGCGCCCGGCGCCGATTTTCAGCGTCATATGCACAAACGCGTAATCATGCTTACCGTCAGCCATCTGCCAGGTATCCAGCCAGTGGGCGCGACTGCGGATACCGCCGATGGGGAAAATCCCGCTGGCGGCCAGCGCCTCGTTTACCTTGCTGAACAGGCCGGGTAAATCAGCCTGCTCGCGAATATTTTCAGTACATTCAGCAATAAAGTGCGGCATAAACACCCCTTACGCAGGCAGCGGGAAAACAGCGTTCACCTGGCCGGTACCGGAGCTGGCGAACAGGTCGGTGATGAACTCCACCTTGCCGTCGTATTTGTCCCAACCCAGCATTCCCAGCAGCATGACCGTGTCGTGCATGTTGCCTTCGCCGTAGCAGTAGTCGGCGTACTCCGGCAACATGGTGCAAAACTCCTTGAATTTGCCTTCGCGCCACAGCTTGACCACGCGCTCGTCCATTTGATGATCGAACTCGCGGGTGTAGCTGTTCATCCCCTCTTCCGCCCGTTGGTCGTCAATAAAACGGTGCGACAGAGAACCACTGGCGAATACCGCTACGGTACCGTCATATTTCTCAATCGCCTTGAGAATGGCTTCACCCAGTCTGCGGCTGTCGGCAAAATCATGCACAGTGCAGAACGCCGAGATGGAGACCACTTTGAAGTGCTTGTCGCTGTTCATGTAGCGCATCGGTACCAGCGTGCCATACTCCAGCTTCAGGCTCGGGATGTTATGCGCTTTAGCGCGCACGCCCAGTTTGACTGCCTCGTCGGCGATCAGATGGCCGAGCTCCGGATTACCGTCATAGTCATAGGTCATGTCGCGAATAAAGTGTGGCAATTCGTTGCTGGTATAGACGCCCTGGAAATGGTCGGCACAATTAATGTGGTAAGCGCTATTCACCAGCCAGTGGGTGTCGAATACGATAATGGTGTCAACGCCCATTTCGCGGCAACGCTTGCCAATTTCAATATGCCCATCAATGGCTGCCTGACGACAACCGTGATTTTTTCCCGGCAGTTCAGAAAGATACATCGACGGCACGTGGGTAATTTTTGCTGCTAACGCTAACTTGCCCATATCAAACTCCCCATTTTGGGATAGGATGGTCGCCCATTGAGATGCAGACGTTTTTCATTTCCGCAAACACTTCGAAGCTATATTCGCCGCCTTCGCGCCCGGTACCGGAGGCTTTCACGCCGCCGAACGGCTGGCGCAGGTCGCGGACGTTCTGGGTGTTGACGAAGACCATGCCGGCTTCAATCCCACGCGCCAAGCGCAACACTTTGCTCACGTCCTGGGTCCAGATATAAGAGGCCAGACCGTATTCCACGTCGTTCGCCAAACGTAACCCTTCCGCTTCGTCTTTGAATGGCAGCAGGCAGGCGACCGGCCCAAAGATCTCTTCCTGCGCGACGCGCATACGGTTGTCGACATCGGCCAGCACGGTTGGGCGCAGGAAGTTACCGCCTTTCAGATGCGCAGGCAGGTCAGTGGGTTTTTCCGGGCCGCCCGCCAGCAGCGTTGCACCTTCTTCAATGCCGAGGCGGATATAACCGGAGACTTTCTCCCAGTGCTGTTGGCTAATCAGCGCGCCGACCTGGGTGTTCGGGTCGGTCGGATCGCCGACACGCAGGCGATTCGCGCGTTCGGCAAAGCGCTTCACGAACTCAGGGTAAATGCTCTGCTGGATAAAGATGCGCGACCCGGCGGTGCAGCGTTCGCCGTTGATCGAGAAGATGGTGAACAGCGCGGCGTCCAGCGCGCGCTCAATGTCGGCATCTTCAAAAATCAGCACCGGCGATTTGCCGCCCAGCTCCATCGAGTATTTTTTCAGGCCGGCATTTTTCATGATATTGCGACCGGTGGCGGTACCGCCGGTAAACGACACCGCACGCACGTCATGGTGGCGTACCAGCGCATCGCCAGCCGTCGCGCCATAGCCCTGCACCACGTTCAGCACGCCTGCCGGAATTCCTGCCTCCAGCGCCAGCTCGCCCAGCCTGTCGGCAGTCAACGGCGACAGCTCGGACATTTTGAGCACCGCAGTGTTACCCAGCGCCAGGCACGGCGCGACTTTCCAGGTCGCGGTCATAAACGGCACGTTCCACGGCGACACCAGTGCGCAGACGCCGACGGGCTGCACCAGCGTATAATTGAGCATTTTATCATCAACCGGATAGGTCTTGCCGTTCATCTGCTGGCACACTTCAGCGAAGAATTCGAAGTTATGCGAGGCGCGCGGAATCAGCACGTTTTTAGTCTGGTGAATAGGCAGGCCGGTGTCGGCGGTTTCCATCGCCGCGATTTCCGGCACATGCTGGTCAATCAGGTCGCCAAGGCGGCGCATCAGGCGCGCGCGCTCTTTCATCGGCAGGTTGGCCCATTTCGGGAACGCCTCTTTTGCCGCCGCGACAGCCTGGTTCACCTCTGCTTCACCGCCGGAGGCCACTTCCGCCAGCACGTCACCGGTCGCCGGGTTAGTGGTCTGGAAGTAGTCGTTACCTGCAACATTTTTGCCGTTAATCCAATGATTTATTTTCTTCATTTTGCGCTCTCCTCACTGACGATTCGGTTAACCAGGCGACCCACGCCTTCTACTTCCACGACAACTTCATCCCCCGGCACCACATCGGACAACCCTTTCGGCGTACCGGTGGCAATCATGTCGCCCGGTTGCAACGTCATAAATTCGCTCAGATAAGAAATCAGGAACGGGATGCTGAAGATCAGATCGGCGGTCGTCCCTTCCTGCCGCAGCTCACCGTTGACAAAGGTGCGTAACGTCAGGTTATGCGGATCAGAAACCGCCTCTTTATCCACAATCCACGGGCCTATCGGCGTCAGGCCGTCGCGGCTTTTTACCCGCAGATTTGGACGGTAGTAGTTTTCCAGATAGTCGCGGATCGCGTAGTCGTTACAGACGGTGTAACCGGCCACATACTCCATGGCTTCGGCTTCGCTCACCTTACGCGCCGTTTTGCCAATTACCACGACCAGTTCGGCTTCATAGTGCATATATTCGACGTTGTTCGGGCGCACCAACGTTTGATGATGTTCGGTAAAGGTGTTTGGCGCTTTGATAAATACCAGCGGCTCTTTCGGCGGCGTAAATGCCAGCTCGCTGGCGTGATCGGCGTAGTTCAACCCCAGCGCAAATAGCGTTCCCGTTGCTGACAACGGCCACGTAAACGTCTGGTGGCGGGCGAATTCATCTTCTGCGACAACCGGATTTTCCAGCGCGGGTAAACCTTTCGCCAGAATACGCACCCGATCGCCGGGACGCAGCGCAACGCGATTCTGTGGCGTACCGAGTAAGATCGCATCGCCAGGGTTAAGCGTAGCGAACTCACTTAACGCGCTAAGCAGCTGTGCGGCGCTACGCTGTAAATCGGCAGTATTCCAGTGGTCCGCTTCTCGTCCGTTGATTTCAGTGATAATGGTGAGGTTATCCACATCACTCAGCGGCGCCATTTCACCCAGAGGGCAAAAGCCATCGCGACATTTCGCTTTAATCGCCGGGCGATAAAAGCTCTCTTCCGGCAGGCTGACCTCGTTAGCCAACGCATACCCGGCGATATAGTCCGCCGCCGCTTCAGGGCGTATCCGGCTGGCGGTTTTCCCCACAATGAGCGCCACTGTCGCGCCGCTCAGTACCTTTTCTCCCTGCGGATAAGGAATGGGTTCGCCGTGACGAATCACCGTATTACGCGGCTTGATGAACCACACTGCGGTTTTAGGCGGCGCATTATAGGGAGGCTGAGAGAAAGCCTCTTGCCAGGCATCAAGCTGGCTGCGATGGTTTAACGCAACGGCGAAAACAGTACCCTTCATACATAAACTCCTCAGGCCGATTTAACGGGCTGTGATTTCATTAATATATTAATGATTAGATTTATGCTTTCGCTGTACATTTAGCAAGCTGAAGTAAAGTATTTGTGATGTGATTAACAATATTTTCACAAAACAATAATTAAATACATATATATCAAATAGTTAAATAAAACACCTTGTTTCTGTTAAACTTTGGACATAAAACAGATGTCATAGCTCACATCGGTAAACACGATTATTCAGGTATTAATAATTCTGCAAAAGAGAAACGCTTATGCATGATTCATTAACCATCGCATTGCTTCAGGCGCGCGAAGCAGCAATGACCTATTTCCGCCCCATCGTTAAAAGCCACAATCTGACCGACCAGCAATGGCGCATTGTGCGAATCCTGGCCGATAGCCCCTCTATGGATTTTCACGAGCTGGCCTTTCGTACCTGCATTTTGCGTCCAAGTCTGACCGGAATATTGACGCGCATGGAGCGAGACGGACTGGTGTTGCGACTCAAGCCGGTTAACGATCAGCGTAAGTTATATGTCATGTTGACGGAGCAGGGACAAACGTTGTACGCCCGTGCCCGGAGCCAGGTAGAAGAGGCTTATCGAAAAATTGAGGCCGATTTCACGCCCGAAAAAACACAGCAATTGATGCTGCTGCTGGACGATCTTATTGCCCTGGGACGCCAGCATCCTGATAGCGAAGCGGAAGCATAGTATTCTTACCTTCCCTCGCCGCCGACACGGGAATCCCCTCCCGCTTACAACGTTGACGGCGATCGCATTTTACTCTTCTTCTTCGACGTTCATCTGAAAAGTACCCGCCGTTGTCCTGAAAGTCTCTTCACAGTTTACGCTTCTGCCTATTCAATTAAACAACAAATAAGAAACATATTATTAACAAAACATTCCGATTAACGAGGAAGAGGCCGCAATGAAACCTGAAGATTTTCGTACTGATAACAAGCGTCCGTTAACGGGCGAAGAGTATTTAAAAAGCCTGCAGGACGGGCGGGAAATTTATATTTACGGTGAACGCGTTAAAGATGTTACGACACATCCGGCATTCCGCAATGCCGCAGCCTCTGTCGCACAACTGTATGACGCATTACATAAACCGTCGATGCAAGATACCCTGTGCTGGAATACCGATACCGGCAGCGGCGGTTATACGCATAAATTTTTCCGCGTGGCGAAAAGCGCAGACGATCTGCGCCAACAGCGTGATGCTATCGCCGAGTGGTCACGCCTGAGTTACGGCTGGATGGGACGCACACCGGATTACAAAGCCGCCTTTGGCTGCGCTCTGGGCGCTAACCCAGCTTTCTACGGCCAGTTTGAGCAGAACGCCCGTAACTGGTACACCCGTATTCAGGAGACCGGCCTGTACTTTAACCATGCTATCGTCAACCCGCCCATTGACCGCCACAAACCTGCCGACGAAGTGAAAGACGTCTATATCAAGCTGGAGAAAGAGACGGACGCCGGGATTATTGTCAGCGGAGCGAAAGTTGTCGCCACTAACTCCGCCCTGACTCACTACAACATGATTGGTTTCGGCTCAGCCCAGGTGATGGGCGAAAACCCGGATTTTGCTCTGATGTTTGTCGCGCCAATGGATGCCGAAGGCGTAAAACTTATTTCGCGCGCCTCGTATGAAATGGTCGCGGGCGCGACGGGCTCGCCGTTTGATTATCCCCTCTCCAGCCGCTTTGATGAAAACGATGCCATTCTGGTGATGGACAAGGTGCTGATCCCGTGGGAAAACGTATTAATTTACCGTGATTTCGATCGTTGCCGTCGCTGGACGATGGAAGGCGGCTTTGCCCGTATGTATCCACTGCAAGCCTGTGTTCGTCTGGCGGTTAAACTTGATTTCATTACCGCGCTGCTGAAAAAATCGCTCGAATGTACGGGTACCGTAGAGTTCCGGGGCGTGCAGGCCGATCTCGGCGAAGTCGTGGCCTGGCGTAATATGTTCTGGGCATTGAGCGATTCTATGTGTTCTGAAGCAACCCCGTGGGTAAACGGCGCCTGGCTACCGGACCACGCCGCGCTGCAAACCTATCGTGTCATGGCCCCAATGGCCTACGCGAAAATTAAAAATATTATTGAACGTAACGTTACCAGCGGCCTGATTTACCTGCCTTCCAGCGCCCGCGATCTGAATAATCCGCAAATCGACCAGTACCTGGCGAAATACGTACGTGGCTCTAACGGAATGGACCATGTTGAACGTATCAAAATTCTTAAATTGATGTGGGATGCCATCGGCAGCGAGTTTGGCGGTCGCCATGAGCTGTACGAGATTAACTACTCGGGCAGCCAGGATGAAATTCGTCTGCAGTGCCTGCGTCAGGCCCAGAGCTCCGGCAATATGGATAAGATGATGGCAATGGTCGATCGCTGCCTCTCCGAATACGATCAGAATGGCTGGACGGTTTCGCATTTGCACAATAACGACGACATCAATCAACTGGATAAGCTGCTGAAATAACGCGGCAGGAGGTTCTCATGCAAGTAGATGAACAACGTCTGCGTTTTCGCGATGCGATGGCAAGTCTGGCGGCAGCGGTCAACATCGTAACCACGGCGGGTCACGCCGGACGCTGCGGTATCACCGCAACAGCGGTCTGTTCCGTCACCGATACGCCGCCCTCCGTAATGGTATGTATTAATGCCAATAGCGCCATGAACCCCGTCTTTCAGGGCAACGGCAGGCTGTGCATTAATGTACTTAACCATGAGCAGGAGCTGATGGCGCGCCACTTTGCCGGTATGACGGGGATGGCGATGGAGGAGCGTTTTCACCAGCCATGTTGGCAAAACGGGCCGCTGGGCCAGCCGGTACTTAACGGCGCGCTGGCCGGTCTTGAAGGCGAGATCAGCGAGGTACAAACCATTGGCACGCATCTGGTGTATCTGGTGGCGATCAAAAATATTATCCTTAGCCAGGATGGGCATGGCCTGATTTATTTCAAACGCCGTTTTCATCCGGTCAGACTTGAGATGGAAGCGCCTGTTTAACCGTCACTCATGCCCACAAGCGGGATAACCACCGCTTGTGGGAGAAGAGTCGATACGCTGAAGATTTTTATTCCCGCCGCGATGTTTGATCGCCATAAATCGCGGCGATTAATACAATCTAAGAGCCTATCCCACCAGGCGTTATTGGCGCAGCCAGTTTGGACACGGACAGCGCGCAAAAACCGGAGCGTACACGTAGTACGTGAGGTTTGACTCGCTACGCTCGCCCTTCGGGCCGCCGCTAGCGGCGTTCAAAACGCTAACGCGTTTTGGCGAGCACTGCCCAGGTCCAAAATGGCAAGTAAAATAGCCCTAATGGGATAGGCTCTAAATTAGCTCCCGCGATAGGTTGAATAACCATACTGACTTAATAACAGCGGCACATGATAGTGCTCATTCGTTTTGCTGATATGAAACTCGACGGGAATCTCCGGGAAAAACGTATCCAGTTTTTTACTTTCAAAATACTGGCCGGTTTTAAAAATAACGCGATAATCCCCCGGCGCGGCAGCTTTTTCGGGCCACAGTGCTTTAATACGTCCGTCCTGGTCGGTATGCCCGGTATTTAATTGCGTCCATCCGTTATCCTTTTTCTGCTCCAGTACCACCTCCACGCCGGGCGCCGGTTTGCCTGTTTGCTGATCGAGAATATGTACGCTGAGAATATTGTTGCCAGCGGCCAGCGCCATTGCAGGGGCTGCAACAAGAGATGCTATCGCGGTAGCCAGTATATATCGTTTCATGCTTCACTCCTTTACGGTATTGATGCAGGAAAATATATCTGGCGCGTCCAGGATTAACCTTACACGGACATGACAATTATGTCATCTTGTTGGAGATTTACGGATTCGCTACCAAGCCTATGGCATACTGCGTTGATGAAGATTTTATTGATTGAAGATAACCAGAAAACCATTCAGTGGGTACGTCAGGGACTCACGGAGGCAGGCTATGTGGTTGATTATGCCTGTGATGGACGAGACGGATTACACCTGGCCCTTCAGGAACATTATTCATTGATTATTCTTGATATTATGCTGCCGGGGCTTGATGGATGGCAGGTTTTACGCGCGTTACGCACTGCGCATCAGTCCCCCGTTATTTGCCTGACGGCGCGCGACTCGGTTGAGGATCGCGTCAAAGGTCTTGAGGCGGGCGCTAATGATTACCTTGTTAAGCCTTTTTCCTTCGCCGAACTGCTGGCCCGGGTGAGAGCTCAACTCAGACAGCACGTCCCGGTCTTTACCCGACTGACGATCAATGGTCTGGACATGGATGCCACAAAGCAATCGGTGTCACGAAATGGCAAACCGATTTCCCTGACCCGCAAAGAATTCCTGCTCCTCTGGTTACTGGCCTCCCGGGCAGGAGAAATTGTGCCCCGAACCGCGATCGCCAGCGAAGTTTGGGGAATTAACTTTGATAGTGAAACCAACACCGTTGATGTCGCGATTCGTCGGCTGCGCGCCAAAGTAGACGATCCATTTGAAAAGAAGCTCATTATGACCGTCCGGGGGATGGGTTATCAATTACAGGCGGAAACGTCGCAGAATGGTTAAGTTATCAATGACGCTGCGCCTGACAATTTCTTTTATCGCCATACTTATCCTCGCCTGTACCGGCATTAGCTGGACGCTCTATAACGCGCTGAGCAAAGAATTAACGTATCGGGATGATATGACGCTAATAAATCGGGCGGCGCAAATGCAGCAACTGTTACTGGATGGCGCCAGGCCGGAAAATCTGCCGCTCTATTTCAATCGGATGGTGGATACGAAGCAGGATATCTTATTGATCCATTCAGCAACAGGCCACAATGTTGCGATTAATCATAGCGGCATCCCCGACCAACGCTTTAACGAGATTCCGCTGGCTAAAAACATCACCCGCGAAACCTTATTTCGCCAGGCGGTACAAGGCACGGAACTGACCGCGGTACGAGTAAACGCCAGAAGCGGCGATGACCCGCTGACCCTTACTATTGCCAGGCTGGCGACGGAAAGACGGCAAATGCTGGCGCAATATCGCCGCAACAGTTTGCTGATTAGCCTTATCGCGATCCTCGTCTGTTCGGCGCTCAGTCCATTAGTCATCAGAAACGGGCTGCGGGCCATTACGTCGCTCAGCCGACTCACCGCGGCGACAGATAGCGGCACACTTCGCCAGCCGTTGGCGGAACAGGCGTTACCCGTTGAGCTCAGGCCGCTTGGACAAGCGCTAAATACCATGCGCCAGAAGCTTTCCGACGATTTTGAACGCCTGAACCAATTTGCCGACGATCTGGCGCATGAGCTGCGCACGCCTGTTAATATTTTACTGGGGAAGAATCAGGTGATGCTGAGTCAGGAACGCAGCGCCGAAGAGTATCAACAAGCCCTTGTCGATAATATTGAAGAGCTGGAGGGACTGTCGCGACTGACAGAAAATATTCTCTTTCTGGCACGCGCGGAGCACCAGAATATAGCGGTAAAAAAACAGCCTGTTTCGCTCAATGCGCTGGTCGAAAATATGCTGGATTATCTTAGCCCCCTTGCCGAGGAGAAGCGCATCTGTTTTATAAATCAATGTCAGGGAACGGTATGGGCTGACGAAATATTATTACAAAGAGTGCTCTCAAACCTGCTGACGAATGCCATCCGTTATTCTGATGAAAACGCCGTGATACGTATTGAAAGCGCTTATGATGATAACGTTGCAGAAATTCGGGTCGCTAATCCGGGCAGCCACCCCGCCGATGCGGATAAGCTTTTCCGGCGTTTTTGGCGAGGAGATAATGCCCGCCACACTGCCGGTTTCGGCCTGGGGTTATCGTTAGTTAACGCGATTGCTCTATTACACGGTGGTTCGGCATCTTACCGCTATGCCGATGAACATAATATCTTTTCGGTTCGTCTGCCTGATAGCGGTGATAGCTAAGGTCAGTACAGGTTCTGTTCCCCTTCCCTGCCACAGGGCTGTGGTTATCAATACAACCTCAATAAAGAGAAAATAAAGGATGCCGGCAAAGAATATTGCTGGCTCGATCACTTTCTCGGTTTCCAATCCAGGGTCAATTCATCCCATAACGCGTTATTCAGTGGGAACCTTTATGAAAAAGTATCTTGCATTCGCCGTTACGCTGCTGGGTATGGGTAAAGTCATCGCCTGTACTACCCTTTTGGTAGGCAATCAGGCTTCGGCTGACGGCTCCTTTATTATCGCGCGCAACGAGGATGGCTCGGCAAATAACGCCAAGCATAAGGTTATTCATCCCGTCGCGTTTCATCAACAAGGCGAGTATAAAGCACATCGGAACAATTTTAGCTGGCCGCTTCCGGAGACAGCGATGCGCTATACGGCGATTCATGACTTTGATACTAACGATAACGCCATGGGTGAAGCCGGTTTCAATTCGGCGGGCGTCGGAATGAGCGCAACGGAAACCATTTATAACGGCAGAGCGGCGCTGGCTGCCGATCCTTACGTGACAAAAACGGGAATCACGGAAGACGCCATTGAGTCCGTGATCCTGCCAGTGGCGCAATCGGCGCGTCAGGGCGCCAAATTACTGGGAGACATTATTGAACAAAAAGGCGCTGGCGAAGGTTTCGGCGTCGCGTTTATTGATAGCAAAGAGATATGGTATCTGGAGACGGGAAGCGGTCATCAATGGCTGGCAGTACGACTTCCGGCAGATAGCTATTTCGTTTCCGCCAATCAGGGACGTTTACGCCATTACGATCCGAATGATAACGCGAATTATATGGCGTCACCAACGTTAGTAAGCTTTGCGAAAAAGCAGGGATTATATGATCCGGCCCGCGGCGAATTCGACTTTCATCAAGCCTATTCGCAGGATAACAAAAACGATACCACCTATAATTATCCGCGCGTCTGGACGCTACAACATCAGTTTAATCCGCATCTGGATACGGCCGTTAGCGAAGGAGAAACATTTCCTGTTTTTTTAACGCCAATAACGAAAATTAGCGTGGCGGCAGTAAAAAACGCGTTACGCAATCACTATCAGGGAACGTCGCACGACCCTTATGCCAGTCATAATCCACAAGAACCATGGCGACCTATATCCGTTTTTCGTACCCAGGAGTCACATATTTTACAGGTCAGACCGAAATTACCGCAGGCTATCGGCAACGTAGAATACATCGCCTATGGAATGCCATCTCTTAGCGTCTATCTCCCCTATTATCAGGGAATGCGTCATTATCAACCCGGAGATGATAAAGGAACCGATCGGGCGAGCAACGACTCTACCTACTGGACATTCCGCACGCTGCAAACGCTGGTTATGCAGGACTACAATGCGTTTGCGCCAGATGTGCAACACGCCTGGAAAACATTTGAACAGCAAACAGCTAAGCAGCAGTATAAGATGGAGCAGAGCTATCTGAGATTATATGCGTCGCATCCGAAAGAAGCGCAACGCTTACTGCAAAATTTTGAAGATAAAACGATGCAAAATGCGCAGACGCTCGCCCGTCGCCTGACCAATAATATTATTACGACAATGACTTACCGCACAGATATGAAATATCACTTTTCAAGTACGCAACCATAAATTTAATGACAATCTATTAGCCACTCATACACAATAAGATAAAGCGGCACCAGAATTAGCCAGATATAAAAGACAATAATTATTATGGATTCATAGAGAGGATAGTTTATGACACTCCAGGCAAATATCAGCAGAGAGACAAAAGCGGCAAAAACCCAGGAGGTATATAAGCACGTTGTTCTTTTCAAAATGGCCGCCTCCTCTCGCATAAAACGATAACTACAACTTATGTCCCGTGTTACATAACTTTTCCCGACAGGCCTCTTTTACCCACGCTGAAAAATTCCGCGTCTTTTCAGATTTCAACGCGAATTCTATCTGTTCAAGCATGGAATAGGAAAAACGAATATTCTTCGTCACGGTCTTACTTGTCCGGGGCTTTGCTGGCATACACACACCTGTATAACATTTGATGTAACGCCGTTACTTTACGCAGGAGTAAATCGGTGAATTTGATCTGAGTCAAGAAGGTGGGTTTTCAATAAAAGTTGTGCCCTAAATTGTGAAGTTTGTAGATTTTATGAACATTTGATGCGCCGTTCCCCCCATGATCGCCACTACGTATGCACGTCAGGACACCTCCCCGCCTGATCAGAAGCGCTTTCTCATTAAAAAGGACATTTTTTTAAAGTTCCTGGCGCATAAAAGTCACATTCTTTTAAAGGGTTGTTAACCCTGTTGAATGTTCCCACTCCCCTATTCAGGAATATTAAAAACGCTATGCAAATACAGAGCTTCTATCACTCAGCTTCACTAAAAACCCAGGAGGCTTTTAAAAGCCTACAAAAAACCTTATACAACGGAATGCAGATTCTCTCA
The DNA here is from genome assembly GCF_051703725.1 of Salmonella sp. NW645. NCBI lineage: Bacteria > Pseudomonadati > Pseudomonadota > Gammaproteobacteria > Enterobacterales > Enterobacteriaceae > Salmonella > Salmonella sp. NW645. The sequence goes on from NZ_JAMMKR010000004.1 coordinate 381,337, forward strand.
GGCCAGGGCAAAGCGCCGGCTAAAGCGCCCGACGTTCGCCCGGAAATTATTGTCCTGCGAGAACCTGGCGCGACATGGGGGAATTATCTACAGCATCAGAAGACGTCTAACCACTCGCTGCATAACCTCTATAACTTACAGCGCGATCTTCTTACCGTCGCGGCAACCGTTCTGGGTAAACAAGACCCGGTTCTAACGTCAATGGCAAACCAAATGGAGTTAGCCAAAGTTAAAGCGGACCGGCCAGCAACAAAACAAGAAGAAGCCGCGGCAAAAGCATTGAAGAAAAATCTTATCGAACTTATTGCAGCACGCACTCAGCAGCAAAATGGCCTACCTGCAAAAGAAGCTCATCGCTTTGCGGCAGTAGCGTTTAGAGATGCTCAGGTCAAGCAGCTTAATAACCAGCCCTGGCAAACCATAAAAAATACACTCACGCATAACGGGCATCACTATACCAACACGCAGCTCCCTGCCGCAGAGATGAAAATCGGCGCAAAAGATATCTTTCCCAGTGCTTATCAGGGAAAGGGGGTATGCAGTTGGGATACCAGGAATATTCATCACGCCAATAATTTGTGGATGTCCACGGTGAGTGTGCATGAGGACGGTAAAGATAAAACGCTCTTTTGCGGGATACGTCATGGCGTGCTTTCCCCCTATCATGAAAAAGATCCGCTTCTGCGTCAGGTCGGCGCTGAAAACAAAGCCAAAGAAGTATTAACTGCGGCACTTTTTAGTAAACCTGAGTTGCTTAACAGAGCCTTAGAGGGCGAAGCGGTAAGCCTGAAACTGGTATCCGTCGGGTTACTCACCGCGTCGAATATTTTCGGCAAAGAGGGAACGATGGTCGAGGATCAAATGCGCGCATGGCAATCGTTGACCCAGCCGGGAAAAATGATTCATTTAAAAATCCGCAATAAAGATGGCGATCTACAGACGGTAAAAATAAAACCGGACGTCGCCGCATTTAATGTGGGTGTTAATGAGCTGGCGCTCAAGCTCGGCTTTGGCCTTAAGGCATCGGATAGATATAATGCCGAAGCGCTACATCAGTTATTAGGCAATGATTTACGCCCTGAAGCCAGACCTGGTGGCTGGGTTGGCGAATGGCTGGCGCAATACCCGGATAATTATGAGGTCGTCAATACATTAGCGCGCCAGATTAAGGATATCTGGAAAAATAACCTACATCATAAAGATGGCGGTGAACCCTATAAACTCGCACAACGCCTTGCCATGTTAGCCCATGAAATTGACGCGGTGCCCGCCTGGAATTGTAAAAGCGGCAAAGATCGTACAGGGATGATGGATTCAGAAATCAAGCGAGAGCACATTTCTTTACATCAGACCCATATGTTAAGTGCGCCTGGTAGTCTTCCGGATAGCGGTGGACAGAAAATTTTCCAAAAAGTATTACTGAATAGCGGCAACCTGGAGATTCAGAAACAAAATACGGGCGGGGCGGGAAACAAAGTAATGAAAAATTTATCGCCAGAGGTGCTCAATCTTTCCTATCAAAAACGAGTTGGGGATGAAAATATTTGGCAGTCAGTAAAAGGCATTTCTTCATTAATCACATCTTGAGTCTTGAGGTAACTATATGGAAAGTCTATTAAATCGTTTATATGACGCGTTAGGCCTGGATGCGCCAGAAGATGAGCCACTGCTTATCATTGATGATGGGATACAGGTTTATTTTAATGAATCCGATCATACACTGGAAATGTGCTGTCCCTTTATGCCATTGCCTGACGACATCCTGACTTTGCAGCATTTTTTACGTCTGAACTACACCAGCGCCGTCACTATCGGCGCTGACGCAGACAATACTGCTTTAGTGGCGCTTTATCGCTTGCCGCAAACCAGTACCGAAGAAGAGGCGCTCACTGGTTTTGAATTATTCATTTCAAACGTGAAGCAATTGAAAGAGCATTATGCTTAATTTAATACGTCAACATACTTTCTTAATGAGATAAAACGCGATACGTATGCCCTTTACAAGAGACAAAACCAGAATCTTTGGTGGAAATGTAAGGGGCAAACGTTCCTCTTTCTCATTTTGCTCTGTTTGCGGGAGCATTTTTAGTGTGTAAGTATTTCTGCTCGTCAGGTTTTTACGCCATCTACGCACATTTATTCTGCTATAAGTTGAAATACTGCAAAAAAAATATTAAGGCTTATTATTTTTTCTTTAGGTAAATTTTCGCTCAACAAACTTAATTGTTTATTCATTGATGATGAAGCGTAAGCTATGCTGGAAATGAAGGAAGTCAATAGTAAGGATAATCTTATTATTCACGGGTGATATTACTTCTGCTTCACCGTTATGGCAGATATCATCGCCTCTTGTCAGATGCCAGACACCTACTCATACTCAACCAAAGCTCTAAATACAAAAATCACCTTATATCTTTTTTTATTATTCCTTGTATAAATGTGACTTGACTCACACCTATAAGGAATCGACTCACTTCCATAAGAAGGAATCAAAATGCCAATAACTAACGCGTCCCCAGAAAATATATTAAGATATTTGCATGCGGCCGGTACCGGTACGAAAGAAGCAATGAAAAGTGCAACTTCACCACGCGGTATACTGGAATGGTTTGTCAATTTTTTTACCTGTGGTGGAGTAAGAAGAAGCAATGAAAGATGCTTTCAGGAGGTAATTGGAAAACTGACCACATCATTATTATATGTAAATAAAGATGCTTTCTTCGATGGTAATAAAATATTTCTGGAGGATGTCAACGGGTGTACTATATGTCTGTCATGTGGAGCAGCATCCGAAAATACGGATCCCATGGTCATTATTGAAGTGAACAAAAGTGGAAAAACTGTAACGGATAACGTTGATAGTGAGAGATTTTGGAATGTATGTCGAATGTTAAAGCTGATGAGTAAACATAATATACAACAGCCTGATTCACTTATAACCGAAGATGGTTTTCTGAACCTGCGCGGAGTAAACCTGGCTCATAAAGATTTCCAGGGGGAAGATTTGTCAGAAATAGATGCTTCTAATGCAGATTTCCGGGAAACAACTCTTTCTAATGTAAATTTAGTCGGTGCAAATTTGTGTTGTGCAAATCTACACGCTGTAAATCTAATGGGTTCAAACATGACTAAAGCAAACCTGACTCACGTAGACCTGACTTGCGCTAACATGTCCGGTGTAAACTTAACCGCTGCAATTCTATTCGGCTCAGACTTAACTGGCACCAAACTAAATGGTGCAAAATTAGATAAGATAGCTCTAACTTTAGCGAAAGCATTAACAGGAGCCGATCTGACAGGTAGTCAACATACCCCTACTCCACTCCCGGATTACAATGATGAAACTCTCTTCCCCCATCCGATATTTTAGTCGAGATAAAGGGATTTTATAAACAAGAAGTATTCAAACAGAAGCCCCCCTTGTTTTATTAAATAAACCCCGCCCCTAAGTTTCATTATAAATAACATTTTCAGCGTATTTTTACATTGTTGATATGAGAGCGTAGCAGAATAAGCTCTTTGATTAAAAATATCCAGGCTGTGGAGTACCTTATCTCAGGCGCGGGTGGAATAGACCCTGATACAGAAATTGATGACGACATTTATGACGAATGCTACGATGAACTATCCTCCGTACTTCAAAATGCGTACACCCAAAGCGAAACATTCCGCAGACTGATGAATTACGCATATGAAAAAGAACTACATGATGTGGAGCAGCGCTGGCTATCGGGGGCAGGCGAAGCCTTTGAAACTACCGTGGCTCAGGAACACTTCAAACTTTCAGAAGGCAGGAACGTTATTTGTCTCAATCTGGACGATTCTGATGATTCATATACCGAACATTATGAAAGTAACGAAGGACCACAACTTTTTGACATAAAACGTTCATTTATTCATGAAGTTGTACATGCACTGAGCCATCTTCAGGATAAAGAAAAAAATCATCCAGGAGACCCTGTTGTCGAATATACCAACATTATTCTGAAAGAGATGGGGCATCCTTCACCTCCTGGAATGGCCTACATCTTCAATAAATAGACACATCAGGAAACGAAAAGAAACTAAAGACCCGCGTAGTCCGTTTTTTCGGGAAATGTTCTAGCAGTATTTTCTAACTATATTCTAAGCGCCAAAAAACAAAGGGGTTACCTTTCGGTAACCCCTTGTTTAATCTGGCGGAAGCGCAGAGATTCGAACTCTGGAACCCTTTCGGGTCGCCGGTTTTCAAGACCGGTGCCTTCAACCGCTCGGCCACACTTCCGGAATGAGGCGCACTATAAACATCCCGGTGCGTCATGTAAAGACCGAATGTGTTCGTTTGCGTGAAAAACAGGCAAAATTTCGTTAATTGCCTGAAATAGCGGCACATTGACCATTTCTTCAACACAAAAACTGGCTTAATACGTGTTGATCGTCCCCACTGTTTTACCTCTGTGATTATCAATTTTTTATCGGTAGCGCGTAGTTGGCGCTGCCGCCTGTTTTATGGCGTAGCGCCAGGCATGAGCAGACCGTTTTAACGACGGTAATCACCTGAAATCTCTTAAGGAAACTAAACGTAAACGAATGCGTAAAGATGGGTAAAACCACTGGGTGACAGTGACTGTTTTTATTATTCTCCTTTATTAATTACATCTGTCATAAGAGAGTGACTAATGGATCGTATCATTACATCATCGCGTGATCGTAGCTCGCTACTGAGTACGCACAAAGTACTGCGCAACACCTATTTTCTGTTGAGCCTGACGCTGGCTTTCTCCGCAATTACCGCGACAGCCAGTACGGTACTGATGCTGCCCTCCCCCGGCCTGATTCTGACGCTGGTCGGTATGTATGGGCTGATGTTCCTGACCTATAAAACCGCCAATAAGCCGGTCGGTATCCTGTCTGCTTTTGCGTTTACCGGCTTCCTCGGCTATATCCTGGGCCCGATTCTTAACGCCTATCTGTCAGCAGGCATGGGCGATGTCATTGGCCTGGCGCTGGGTGGGACCGCGTTAGTATTTTTCTGCTGCTCCGCTTACGTTCTGACCACCCGTAAGGATATGTCTTTCTTGGGCGGTATGTTAATGGCCGGGATCGTCGTCGTGCTGATTGGTATGGTGGCGAATATTTTCCTGCAACTGCCTGCATTGCACCTGGCGATTAGCGCGGTGTTTATCCTGATTTCCTCGGGCGCTATCCTGTATGAAACCAGTAACATCATTCACGGCGGTGAAACCAACTATATTCGTGCGACCGTCAGTCTGTACGTTTCGCTGTACAACATCTTTGTCAGCCTGCTCAGCATTCTGGGCTTCGCCAGCCGCGACTAATCGACATTCCCCTCTTCCAGCCCTGCTTATGCAGGGCTTTATTTTTTGCTACACTGCCGTCCGTGTTGATTACGCAGTGAAACGTTATGTTGATCTTTGAAGGTAAAGAAATCAGTACTGATAGCGAAGGCTATCTGAAAGAGACGACGCAGTGGAGTGAAGCGCTGGCAGTCGCTATCGCCGCCAATGAAGGCATTGAGCTCTCTGCGGAACACTGGGAAGTCGTGCGCTTCGTGCGCGAATTTTACCTGGAGTTTAATACCTCTCCCGCCATCCGAATGCTGGTAAAAGCGATGGCGAATAAGTTCGGCGAAGAAAAAGGCAACAGCCGCTATCTGTATCGTCTGTTCCCGAAAGGCCCGGCAAAGCAAGCGACCAAAATCGCCGGTCTGCCCAAGCCGGTAAAATGTATTTAATATCGAATACTAAAGCCTGTTAGCGTCTCGCGAGGGCTGTGCGGTTCAGTGAGGATTTTGTCCACACGAGCAGAGCGCGGCCCGCCCTCTTTCAGCCACTTGATGAGTTTTTCCACCTGCGCCGCGTCGCCACAGACCACTACTTCTACGCTTCCGTCATCCATATTCTTCGCATAGCCGGTTAACCCCAGCCGCTGCGCCTCATGCTGCGTGGTATAGCGAAACCCGACTCCCTGAACTCGACCATAAACCCAGGCGATAATGCAGACGTTCGACATGATGGTTCTCCTTTCATAATCAGTGGTGGAGGCTCATACAGGACATACTTAACGTACCTGACTGGGCAGACACCCATAATGTTGGCGGAATCTGGCCGTAAATCTCGACCCCGACAGGTAGCCGCACCGTAGCGCTATTTCGCCGATCGGCAGCGTCGTCGATTGCAGTTGAGAAAGCGCGCAGGACATGCGCACCTCTTCAACAATTTGTCGATAACTCTGCGATTCGCGCTGCAAACGTCGACGCAGCGTCGATGTTCCCATAGCAAGACGGCGGGCTATCTCCTGGGCTGTCCATAGCTTAGCAGGCGAGAGCATAATCAGTTGCCGCACCTGCTCCGTGAGGGTGTAACGCCGTTCAATAAGCAGCGGTCCTGCCGCGCCATCATGCAAAAGCGCTAACAGTAACCCCATCGCCTGATGTTCCTGTAGCCCAACGGGTAAACCCTGGCGCACAGCATCCAACACGTTCTCCCACATAAATGTCAGGCTACGGCTCATCGGCGTACACAGCGATGTCAGGTTTGCCGGTGGATAATCCTGAACGTACATCGTTTTAAAGCGAGCAATAATCTCCGGTGAAAGTAACAACAGGTCGGAGCGAAAACCGTTCTGCGCAGGCTGATTAATAATCTCCAGCGGCGTGTTCGCCGGAATAATAATCAACTCGCCCGGCCCGGCGACAAGGCGGCTATCATCCTGAATGATGACTTTACTGCCCTGCGTAATATGGCAGATAGCGGCGGAAAAAAGCGTAACACGATGCAAACGGTGCAGATGACTGGAACGCACCTCTGCCGTCGTAAGATCCTGATGTCGAATATGCATCTCCTGCACCGTGCCGTCCTCTGTTTTACCTTCCGTATGTGGCCGTGAATTTTGCTTTCGCAATCACATGCGCGTTAAGCATAAACCCTACCAACGCGCCACTCGACTCACTGTCGAGCGGCAGTGTTGCCGTATTCAGCGCCCACACAGTAAACTGGTAGCGATGAGGCTTATCGCCCGGCGGCGGACAGGCGCCGCCAAAGCCAGCATAACCGAAATCATTCCGTCCCTGCACCACTCCAGCGGGTAACGTTTTTTTATCAGCCCCCGTCGGCAGGTCGTGAATCTGCGCAGGAATATTCACCATCGTCCAGTGCCACCAGCCGCTTCCGGTGGGCGCATCAGGATCGAAGACGGTAATAGCGTAGCTTTTGGTTCCGGCAGGCGGATTGCGCCAGCTCAGCTGCGGCGAAATATTTTCTCCGCTACAACCAAATCCTTTAAAGACGTGCTGTTGCGTTAAACGAAAATCCGCCGGAATATCCGCGCTACTGAGGCTAAACGCCGATGCGGCAGATACGCTGCCACTCAATGCCATCATTGCGGCTGCGGTCAAAGAGAAGACTGTTTTCATTGTATTTCCTTCTTCATATAAAGAAATAACACTATAAAAAGCGCCCGCTGAAGAAACTGTGCCTTTACGATTCTATTTTGTGCAGAAACGCTCACCACCATACGCTGATGATTGCCCCTCTTATCTGTGCTACCCTACGCGCCATTTCGTTTTCACGGTCCCTGGCTGGAGCTATCATCCGGCTCGCGTTACTGTTTGTGAGAGGTTACTCCGCATGACTGAATCTACATTTTCGCAATATCCCCGTTTAGTCCTCAGCAAAGGGCGAGAAAAATCTTTACTCCGCCGCCACCCATGGGTCTTTTCCGGCGCCGTATCCCGCCTGGAAGGCAAAGCCAACCTCGGTGAAACTATCGATATCGTCGACCATCAGGGAAAGTGGTTAGCACGCGGCGCCTGGTCGCCAGCATCCCAGATCCGCGCGCGCGTCTGGACATTTGATAAAGCAGAATCCATTGATATTGCGTTTTTCACCCGCCGCCTGCGCCAGGCGCAGCAGTGGCGCGACTGGCTGGCGAAAAAAGACGGCCTGGATAGCTATCGTCTGATCGCCGGTGAGTCCGATGGCCTGCCTGGCGTCACTATCGATCGTTTTGGTCATTTTTTGGTGCTGCAACTGCTCAGCGCCGGGGCCGAATATCAACGCGCCGCATTAATTAGCGCTCTGCAAACATGCTATCCGGATTGCGCTATTTACGATCGCAGCGACGTCGCCGTGCGGAAAAAAGAAGGGATGGCGCTGACGCAAGGCCCGGTCACTGGCGAACTGCCGCCTGCGCTTCTGCCAATTGAAGAACACGGTATGAAATTGCTGGTCGATATCCAGGGCGGCCACAAAACCGGTTATTATCTTGATCAGCGCGACAGTCGTCTGGCGACGCGCCGCTACGTGGAAAATCAGCGGGTACTGAACTGCTTCTCTTATACCGGCGGTTTTGCCGTGTCGGCATTAATGGGCGGTTGTCGCCAGGTTGTCAGCGTGGATACCTCACAGGATGCGCTGGATATCGCCAGGCAAAACGTTGAACTGAACCAACTGGATTTGAGCAAAGCCGAATTCGTGCGCGATGACGTGTTTAAGTTGCTGCGCGCTTACCGTGAACACGGCGAAAAATTCGACGTCATCATCATGGATCCGCCCAAATTCGTCGAAAATAAAAGCCAGTTAATGGGTGCCTGCCGGGGCTATAAAGACATTAACATGCTAGCGATTCAACTGCTCAATCCGGGCGGCATACTGCTGACATTCTCTTGCTCCGGACTGATGACCAGCGATTTATTTCAGAAAATCATTGCCGATGCCGCAATAGATGCCGGTCGTGATGTACAATTTATAGAGCAGTTCCGTCAGGCCGCCGATCACCCGGTGATCGCCACCTACCCGGAAGGGCTGTATCTGAAAGGGTTTGCCTGTCGCGTCATGTAACTTGAAAAGTGGAATAGTATCCTCATATAAAGGGTATCTATTTCCCGGGAGGTGACTATGATAGCCAGCAAATTCGGTATCGGCCAACAGGTCCGCCATTCCCTGTTAGGTTACCTCGGAGTGGTCGTCGATATCGACCCGGAATATTCGCTTGATGAGCCGTCGCCTGATGAACTGGCGGTTAACGACGAACTTCGCGCCGCTCCGTGGTACCACGTGGTAATGGAAGATGATGATGGTCAGCCAGTGCATACTTATCTGGCCGAGGCCCAGTTGCGAAGCGAAATGCGGGACGAGCATCCAGAACAGCCATCGATGGATGAACTGGCGCGTACCATTCGCAAACAGCTTCAGGCGCCGCGACTACGTAACTGATTGTATTTAAAAGGCCGGAGGGCGATATCCGGCCATTTAAACTTTTATTTCGCCAGCCCCAGGCGAGGGATCTCAATCGCCGGGCAGCGATCCATCACCACGGTCATGCCTGCATCCCGCGCCAGTACCGCCGCCTGCTCGTTGATCACGCCAAGCTGTAGCCACAGCGTTTTTGCGCCGATAGCGATAGCTTCCTGCGCAACGCCCCATGCAGCTTCAGAGTTGCGAAAAACATCCACCATATCGACTTTTTCTGGAATGTCCGCCAGCGTGGCATACCCCTGTTGCCCCAGCAATGTCTTACCCGCGACTTTTGGCGCAACCGGAATCACATGGTAACCCTGCTCAAGCAGGTATTTCATTACCCGATAACTTGGACGATCGGGTTTATCGCTCGCACCTACCAGCGCGATAGTGCGAGTGGACGTCAATACATCAGCAATATCGGTCTCTTTCATCATCTTTCTCCTGGCTGTTTTGCAAAGTGTACGACAAACCTGACATAGCAACCATTCATCCCATACCGATGTATGAGAGCAAAACGCCAAAATATGTCTATATGTTAGTAAACATGATCTAAGAAAAATTTCGATACATTATTAGCCAGACGGCCTTTGGACAGGAGAACCTTATGAAAACCGGCGCGCTAACCACCTTCCTTGCTCTCTGTTTGCCGGTGACTGTTTTTGCCACAACGCTCCGTTTGTCGAATGAGGTTGATCTGCTGGTGCTGGACGGTAAAAAGGTGTCCAGCTCTTTATTACGCGGCGCAGAGAGCATCGAACTGGAAAACGGGCCGCATCAACTCGTTTTCCGGGTGGAAAAAACCATCCGCCTGCCCGGTAATGAAGAGCGGCTTTATATTTCTCCGCCGCTGGTGATAAGTTTCGATACCCAGCTGATAAGTCAGGTCAATTTTCAGCTCCCGCGGCTGGAAAACGAGCGCGAAGCCTCGCATTTTAACGCGGCGCCGCGTCTGGCGCTTTTGGACGGCGACGCCATGCCCATTCCGGTAAAACTCGATATTCTGGCCATTACTTCTACGGCTAAAGTGGTCGATTATGAAATAGAGACCGAGCGTTATAATAAATCGGCGAAACGCGCCTCGCTTCCTCAGTTCGCCACGATGATGGCAGACGACAGCACATTACTTTCCGACGTCTCAGAGCTTGATACCGTACCGCCGCAATCACAAACTCTGACAGAACAGCGGCTGAAATATTGGTTCCGACTGGCCGACCCGCAGACACGCCATCATTTTCTGCAATGGGCGGAAAAACAGCCGCCCTCTTGATATGAGTTGTCCCAGCGCGCAATTTTTTTGTCTTTCTCTTGCAGCATCAAGCGCTTCCAGTAATCTGTAGACAGGTTAACTACGGAATCGAATTATGGAACTGACGACTCGCACCTTGCCGACGCGCAAACATATCGCGTTGGTTGCTCACGACCACTGCAAACAGATGTTAATGAACTGGGTGGAACGCCATCAGCCGTTGCTGGAAAAACACGTTCTTTATGCAACCGGCACCACGGGGAATCTGATCCAGCGCGCAACCGGTATGGACGTTAATGCGATGCTGAGCGGCCCGATGGGCGGCGACCAGCAGGTTGGCGCGCTCATTTCAGAAGGGAAAATCGACGTGTTGATTTTCTTCTGGGACCCGCTTAACGCGGTACCGCACGACCCCGATGTCAAAGCGCTACTGCGTCTGGCCACCGTATGGAATATTCCTGTCGCCACTAATGTCTCAACGGCGGACTTTATCATCCAGTCCCCGCATTTTAATGACGCTGTAGATATTCTTATTCCGGATTATGCGCGTTATCTGGCCGAGCGCCTGAAATAACCGCTACGCGGGCGGGATGCTGTACCGCCCGCGCTTTAGGGCTTCCTCGCCACCGGCACATCCAGCTGTTTAAGCGCCTCCACAAAGCGCGAGGGATTATCTTTATTAAAAAGCAGCCAGACCCGCGCACGCGCGCGCGTCAACGCCACATATAACAAACGCCGCTCTTCAGCGTCCGGAAAATCCTCAACCTGAGGAAGAAGCGCACTTTCCATAATGGATTCTCGCGCCGGGGCGGGGAAACCGTCGTTACCCTCCTGCAATCCGACAAGAATCACGTAATCGGCCTGTTGGCCTTTGCTGGCATGGATAGTCATGAAGTCTATCTGTAACTTCGGCCAGCGAGTCGCCGCTTTTTGTAGACTCGCGGGTTTCAGATGATGATAGCGCGCCAGCACCAGGATACGTTCATCTTCCTTCGCATAGCCGGATAATTTATCCAGTAACGCGTCCAACTGGCTTTCATCTAATAACGTCACCGCTTTTTTATCGCCTGGGGTCAGACTATTTAACGGTTTTTTAAGCTGGTGCGGATTCTGCTGTACAAAGCGATTGGCAATATCGCCAATCCGACTGTTAAAACGGTACGTGGTGTCCAGGTGGCAATGCTCGCCCTCGCCGAACATCTGATGAAACGCCGTCGTTAAGGAGAGCTGCGCCCCGCTAAAACGGTAAATCGCCTGCCAGTCATCGCCCACGGCAAACAGCGTAGTCTGGCTATTCTGCTTGCGCAGTGCTTCTAACAGCGCCGCCCGTTGCGGGGAAATATCCTGAAATTCATCGACCAGAATATGCTTCCACGGGCTGATAAAACGCCCTTTTTCGAGGATCACCATTGCCTGATGGATCAGACCGGAGAAATCAACGGCATTTTCCGCTTTCAACGCGCTTTTCCAGGCCTTCAGCAGCGGCGCCATCAGCTTAATGCGTTTGCCAAACAGCTCGCGGCACTCCTCTGGCGCGCCAGCGATCATTTCTGCCTGCGCGCCGCCGTGCATACGCATCAAGCTGACCCAACGATCCAGGCGAGGGGCCAGACGCCGCTGCAATGTCTCATCGTCCCAGAAATTACCTTCCGGCACTACCCACTGCATCTCCTCTTCCAGCCACTGACGCCAGCCTTTGGCCTGCGCTTTTTTCTCGCTACACTGCTGACGCCAGGTGCGCAGAAATAGCTGATGCCGCGCGGTGGCGTCACTTTCCAGCTTACTGACAACCGGCGCTTTTTTACTGCCTTGCTGAATAATATACAGCGCCAGCGAATGGAACGTACGGGCAGTAATCTCTTCCGTATGTAAGCGCTCGCGGATACGCTCATCCATCTCCTCTGCCGCCTTGCGACCAAACGCCAGTAAAAGAATTTGCCCCGCATCTGCTTGTCCGCGCGCCAACAGCCAACCCGCGCGCGCCACCAGCACCGAGGTCTTACCGCTTCCCGCGCCCGCCAGTACCAGTAACGATGATTCGCCGTTAACCACCGCCCTGGCCTGGGAAGGATTAAGCGGAGAAGATTCTATCTGCGTAAAAAAGTCGGCATGCGCTTCCAGCATGGCATCAGCATACGCCTGATTATGCTGCTGCCGACTTCCCTCGCTATCCTGTAACCAGGCCAGACACTTACGCCATATCTCGCGACAGTGAGCAAACTCCTCCAGACGTGAGACCGGCAGCGGCAAGGCGGCAAACGTCTGGCGAATTTCGTGTTCCAGCCCCCGAACGCGTTCACGGGTAAGCCATTGGTTTTCGCCCGTTCGCTCACTAATACGCTCCCATTGCTCCTGCAATGCCTGCGCGGCGACATCACTCATCTCCTGGCTCCAGCGACGCCAGTGCGCGTCCAGATAGCGATGGAATTGCTGGGTTTCCGACCACTCAGTACCATGCAAACGCACGACTTTATCCTCCGGCAGGACAAACTCCAGCTCGCCCCATACCAGCCCACGCTTACAGTGAATCGCCAATAACTGATTGAATGGAATAAGATATTCATGCCTGTCGCCAGACACTTTCACCCCAGCGTTGAGGATCACGGCACGATCATACGGGTGTTGCGCCAGACGTTTTCCAAGAGAAGTAGCTTTCAGTTCCATGACTCAGCGAATCCAGACGTAAAGATGTGCTTATCAGTGTAACCGCCAGAGAAAACGTGCTCCAGTCTAAAAAAACGTTACAATTGCCCGCAGTGATAGAAAACCGGAATGAACTGAGGGTTTATGCGTACCGTTCTGAATATTTTAAACTTTGTACTGGGCGGCTTTGCCACTACGCTGGCCTGGCTGCTGGCGACGCTGGTCAGTATTGTGCTTATTTTCACCCTGCCGTTGACCCGCTCCTGCTGGGAGATAACCAAACTGTCCCTGTTCCCTTACGGTAATGAAGCCATTCACGTTGACGAACTTAATCCGGCGGCGAAAAGCGTATTAATGAATACTGGCGGTACTTTGCTGAATATTTTCTGGTTACTTTTTTTCGGCTGGTGGCTATGCCTGATGCACATTGCCTCCGGTATCGCGCAGTGTGTCACTATCATCGGGATACCTGTCGGTATTGCGAACTTTAAAATTGCCGCGATTGCGCTTTGGCCTGTCGGTCGCCGCGTCGTCTCTGTAGAAACCGCTCGCGCCGCGCGAGAAGCTAACGCGCGCCGCCGTTTTGAATGATCGGGACAAATAGCCTTTATGTTAAGTCCGTTGATTCGCCGTTATACCTGGAACAGTGCCTGGCTGTATTACATCCGCATTTTTATCGCTCTGTGCGGCACCACCGCCCTGCCCTGGTGGCTGGGCGACGTCAAACTTACCATCCCGCTCACGCTCGGTATGGTTGCCGCGGCGCTAACCGATCTCGACGATCGCCTTGCCGGACGCTTGCGTAATTTAATCATTACCTTAATTTGCTTTTTTATCGCGTCGGCTTCTGTGGAGCTGCTCTTTCCCTGGCCGTGGCTATTTGCGTTGGGCTTAACGTTATCCACCAGCGGGTTTATTCTGTTGGGAGGACTGGGGCAACGCTATGCCACCATCGCGTTCGGCGCGTTACTCATTGCCATCTATACGATGCTGGGCGCTTCTTTATACGATCACTGGTATCAGCAACCACTGCTCCTGCTGGCAGGCGCAGTATGGTATAACCTACTGACGCTAACCGGGCATCTGCTATTTCCGATCCGTCCGTTGCAGGATAATCTGGCACGCAGTTACGAACAGTTAGCGCACTATCTGGAACTGAAATCACGTCTGTTTGATCCTGATATTGAAGATGAAAGCCAGGCGCCGCTCTATGATTTAGCGTTAGCGAACGGGCAGTTAATGGCGACGCTGAACCAAACGAAAGTGTCGTTGTTGACTCGCCTGCGCGGCGATCGCGGTCAACGCGGTACGCGCCGCACCCTCCATTACTATTTTGTGGCGCAGGATATTCATGAACGCGCCAGTTCTTCGCATATTCAATACCAGACGCTGCGCGATTATTTTCGCCATAGCGACGTCATGTTCCGCTTTCAACGTCTGATGTCGATGCAGGCGCAGGCCTGTACGCAGCTGGCGCGCTGTATCTTACTGCGTACGCCGTACCAGCATGATCCGCGTTTTGAACGCGCCTTTACCCACATTGACGCCGCGCTTGAACGTATGCGCGCCAGCGGCGCTTCTTTAGAGCTGTTAAATACGCTTGGGTTCTTATTAACCAACCTACGCGCCATTGATGCGCAACTGGCGACGATCGAGTCGGAGCAGGCCCAGGCAATGCCGCGCAATGAGTCAGAAAACCAGTTGGCTGATGATAGCCTGCACGGGTTTAGCGACATCTGGCTGCGTCTGAGCCGTAATTTTACCCCGGAGTCCGCTCTCTTTCGCCATGCGGTACGCATGTCGCTGGTATTGTGCATCGGTTATGCTCTCATCCAAATTACCGGGATGCGCCACGGGTACTGGATATTGCTCACCAGCCTGTTCGTTTGTCAGCCTAACTATAACGCGACCCGCCATCGCCTTGCGCTCAGGATTATCGGTACGTTGGTAGGCGTTGCGATCGGCCTGCCGATTTTATGGTTTGTCCCTTCGCTTGAAGGACAGTTAGTTCTGCTGGTGATTACCGGCGTGCTTTTCTTCGCATTCCGTAATGTGCAGTATGCCCATGCGACGATGTTCATCACCCTGCTGGTATTACTCTGCTTTAACCTCCTGGGCGAAGGCTTCGAGGTAGCGTTACCGCGCGTCGTCGACACGTTAATTGGCTGCGCTATCGCCTGGGCTGCGGTCAGCTTTATTTGGCCGGACTGGCGCTTTCGCAACCTTCCCCGGGTACTCCAGCGCGCCACCGATGCTAATTGCCGCTACCTTGATGCGATCCTTGAGCAATATCACCAGGGACGGGATAACCGCCTGACCTATCGCATTGCCAGACGCGACGCGCACAACCGCGATGCAGAACTGGCATCCGTGGTTTCTAATATGTCGAGCGAACCCGACGTCACGGCCGAAACCCGGGAGGCGGCGTTCAGGCTGCTTTGCCTCAATCACACTTTTACCAGCTATATCTCCGCCCTCGGCGCGCACCGCGAAAAGCTCAGTAATCCGGACGTGTTGGGGCTTCTGGATGACGCGGTCTGCTACGTTGATGATGCGCTTCATCATCAACCTGAAGACGAACAGCGCGTACACCAGGCGCTGGAGGGTTTAAAGCAGCGAGTTCAGTCGCTGGAAACACGTCCGGACAGCAAAGAACCTCTGGTTGTTCAACAAATTGGTTTGCTCATTGCCTTACTGCCCGAGATTGGACGCTTGCAACGGCAAATTTCACCGCCGACTTCTACATTAATTACCCAGCCGTAAGCGAATGAGCCCAGTCGGCAAGCTCCTGGCGACGACTCGCCGGGAGCGCCGCTTCATGTACGCCGACAATTGCGCCTTCCAGGGCATACAAAACTTTCACTGTCAGCAAGGGATTGCTTTGTCGCAACCTTAGCCAGCACATTTTCGCGCCCAGTATGCGTAACATATTTTCGTCCTTTATCCCTGACTCATTGAGCAATGTTTCCAGATGGAAGGTCATATTGGGGAGATCTTTGAGTCTGTGCTGTAAAATACGGCTGTGTTTTTCCTTCATTGCCGCGTCAAGAGAATACTTCGATAAACGTACCAGCTGCTGCTGATCGCGCCACAGGCTTTCATCCACCCGGTAATAGTTGAGCATAACGGGACGTCCACATTTCATAAACATGAGCCAGGCGGGAGGATGCTTCACACAGTAGGGTACGCTTTCTTCACAGGCGCGGAGATAAAGCTCGCCATTAGCCACCATCGCAAAGACGGTATCCTCCACGGTCAGACTATAGCTACCGAATAAAGATCGATACTGGATCGTCCCCAAAGAGGCCAAATATTCTTGCGATTTATAGATCCTGTCATAAGAGAGTGCTCTCATAAAATTCCTTTTAAATCATAAAGTAAAAGAATGATTTGCAGTAACGGATCCGTTAATGACGAAAATAGGCAACTTATACTCCGCGAGCAAGATGATTTTTATTTTTGACGCCACTAAGAATAAAAATTGCGAGACAGTTTCCGAAAATAGAGTTGATCTTTCATCGCCACAGGGGTACTGTATGAATATACAGTAACTCACAGGGCTGGATTGATTATGTACACTTCAGGTTATGCAAATCGTTCTTCGTCATTTCCTACCACTACCCACAACGCTGCGCGCACCGCTACGGAAAATGCCGCGGCAGGACTGGTCAGTGAAGTTGTCTACCACGAAGACCAGCCCATGATGGCGCAGCTCCTGCTTTTGCCTTTACTCCGTCAGTTAGGCCAACAATCACGCTGGCAGCTCTGGCTCACGCCGCAGCAAAAGCTCAGCCGTGAATGGGTACAGTCTTCAGGTTTGCCATTAACGAAAGTGATGCAAATTAGCCAGCTTGCGCCTCGTCATACGCTGGAGTCGATGATCCGCGCTTTGCGTACAGGAAATTACAGCGTGGTAATTGGTTGGTTGACTGAAGAACTGACAGAAGAAGAACATGCCAGCCTGGTTGAAGCAGCGAAGGTAGGTAATGCGGTAGGGTTTATCATGCGCCCTGTACGTGCGCACGCTTTACCCAGGAGACAGCATTCCGGGCTAAAAATTCACTCTAATTTGTATCATTAAGTAAAATTAGGATTTATCCTGGACTTTTTTTTACGCGAACGCATCTCCTTTGAGTGGTAACGTTTTTTTTGCGAGAAAGCTTGCCAGAAGCGGTTTCCGCAATTTTTGCTGTACGATTTATCATCTGAAACTGTTAAATGATGTGTATATCCATCATGTTTTTTTCACATGTCTGACGGAGTTCACACTTGTAAGTTTCCAACTACGTTGTAGACTTTACATCGCCAGGGGTGCTCAGCATAAGCCGTAGATATCGGTAGAGTAACTATTGAGCAGATCCCCCGGTGAAGGATTTAACCGTGTTATCTCGTTGGAGATATTCATGGCGTATTTTGGATGATAACGAGGCGCAAAAAATGAAAAAGACAGCTATCGCGATTGCAGTGGCACTGGCTGGTTTCGCTACCGTAGCGCAGGCCGCTCCGAAAGATAACACCTGGTACGCTGGTGCTAAACTGGGCTGGTCTCAGTACCATGACACCGGCTTCATTAACAATGATGGCCCGACTCATGAAAACCAACTGGGCGCAGGTGCTTTTGGTGGTTACCAGGTTAACCCGTACGTTGGCTTTGAAATGGGCTACGACTGGTTAGGCCGTATGCCGTACAAAGGCGACAACATCAATGGCGCTTATAAAGCTCAGGGCGTTCAGTTGACCGCTAAACTGGGTTATCCAATCACTGACGATCTGGACGTTTATACCCGTCTGGGTGGTATGGTATGGCGTGCAGACACCAAGTCTAACGTCCCTGGCGGCGCGTCTACTAAAGACCACGACACCGGCGTTTCCCCGGTATTCGCGGGCGGTATCGAGTATGCCATCACCCCTGAAATCGCAACCCGTCTGGAATACCAGTGGACTAACAACATCGGTGATGCCAACACCATCGGCACCCGTCCGGACAACGGCCTGCTGAGCGTAGGTGTTTCCTACCGTTTCGGCCAGCAAGAAGCTGCTCCGGTAGTAGCTCCGGCACCGGCTCCGGCTCCGGAAGTACAGACCAAGCACTTCACTCTGAAGTCTGACGTACTGTTCAACTTCAACAAAGCAACTCTGAAACCAGAAGGCCAGCAGGCTCTGGATCAGCTGTACAGCCAGCTGAGCAACCTGGATCCGAAAGACGGTTCCGTCGTCGTTCTGGGCTTCACTGACCGTATCGGTTCTGACGCTTACAACCAGGGTCTGTCCGAGAAACGTGCTCAGTCTGTTGTTGATTACCTGATCTCCAAAGGTATTCCGTCTGACAAAATCTCCGCACGTGGTATGGGCGAATCTAACCCGGTTACCGGCAACACCTGTGACAACGTGAAACCTCGCGCTGCCCTGATCGATTGCCTGGCTCCGGATCGTCGCGTAGAGATCGAAGTTAAAGGCG
Source organism: Salmonella sp. NW645 (assembly GCF_051703725.1). NCBI lineage: Bacteria > Pseudomonadati > Pseudomonadota > Gammaproteobacteria > Enterobacterales > Enterobacteriaceae > Salmonella > Salmonella sp. NW645. The sequence continues at coordinate 399,926 of NZ_JAMMKR010000004.1, forward strand.
TTAAAGACGTGGTAACTCAGCCGCAGGCTTAAGTTTCCGTCTGATAAAAAACCCCGCGTCGCGGGGTTTTTTGCTCTGGTCTGGATGACAACGCCTTTCAGCGTTACTTCTTGCCTAATAACGCCTGTAAATCCTGCTTTAACGTGGTCATTTGCGTGGCATATTTCTCTTTATGCTCCGCGTCTTCTATCAGTTGCACTATCGTTTCGGATAATGTTTTACCGCGTCGCTGCGCAAGGCCCGCCAGACGCTGCCAGACCATAAACTCTAAATCGATAGATTTTTTGCGCGTATGCTGATGTTCCGCATTGAAGTGTCGTTTGCGTCTTGCCCGAATGGTTTGTTTCATCCGATTAAGCAAGGCAGGATTCATATGCCTGTCTATCCAGACATTTACCCGCACCGGTTCATTTTCGAGGGCCAACAACAAATTGACGGCTTCCTGGGCAGCACTGGCTTCCACGTAGCGGGTGATCAACTCCCCTTCGCGGTGCTTTTTCACCAGATATTTCCATTTCCAACCGCTTTCAAGATTTTCAAGTTGTTGATATTTCATTGTGATCCCAATGTTACCGTGTAACTGTTATCAGAATATCAGTTTTTTAGCCATCTGAAGAAAAGAATCTCGAACCTGTGAATGGTTACACGTCTTCATATTACTTTGCATTCGCTTTCCGCGTGTGCAGCGTGACGGGTTAGGCTATAATCCCCCCTTTTACAACAGACTAAAAAACCTCAACTTTGACCATTACGAAACTTGCATGGCGTGATCTGGTTCCGGATAGCGAAAGCTATCAGGAGATATTTGCACAGCCACACGCGACTGACGAAAACGACACCTTACTCAGTGATACTCAGCCACGACTGCAATTTGCGCTTGAGCAACTTATTCAGCCGTGGACCTCATCCTCTTTTATGCTGACTAAAGCGCCTGAAGAGCAAGAGTATCTCACTTTACTTTCAGATGCCGTCCGCGCTCTGCAAACCGATGCCGGACAATTAACCGGCGGACATTATGACGTTTCCGGGCATACTGTTCATTACCGCGCCGCGCAGAATGCGCAAGACAACTTTGCCACCGTCACACAAGTCGTCAGCGCGGACTGGGTCGAAGCCGAACAGCTCTTTGGTTGCCTGCGGCAGTATAACGGCGACATTACCCTGCAGCCGGGACTGGTTCATCAGGCAAACGGCGGCGTGCTGATTATTTCCTTACGAACCCTTCTGGCGCAGCCGTTACTGTGGATGCGTCTGAAAGCCATCGTTAGCCGCGAGCGTTTTGACTGGGTGGCGTTTGACGAGTCGCGTCCATTACCGGTCTCCGTGCCATCAATGCCGCTCAAACTGAAGGTGATTCTGGTTGGCGAACGTGAATCACTGGCTGATTTTCAGGAAATGGAACCGGAGCTCGCGGAACAGGCTATCTACAGTGAATTTGAAGACAATTTACAGATAGCGGACGCAGAAGCTATGACCCTGTGGTGTCAATGGGTGACGCGTATCGCTTTACGCGATAATTTGCCCCCTCCGGCACCGGACGCCTGGCCCGTCCTGATACGCGAGGCTGTGCGCTATACCGGCGAACAGGATACGCTGCCTCTTTGCCCACTGTGGATAGCCCGCCAGTTTAAGGAGGCGTCGCCTTTATGCGAAGGCGATACCTGTAGCGCAGAAGCGCTCAGTCTGATGCTTGCCCGACGCGAATGGCGAGAAGGCTTTCTGGCGGAACGGATGCAGGATGAGATTCTGCAAGAGCAGATCCTGATTGAAACCGAAGGCGAACGCGTTGGACAAATCAATGCGCTTTCCGTCATTGAGTTTCCCGGGCATCCGCGCGCCTTTGGCGAACCGTCGCGAATTAGCTGTGTTGTGCATATCGGCGATGGCGAATTTAACGATATTGAGCGCAAGGCCGAACTTGGCGGAAATATCCACGCTAAGGGAATGATGATTATGCAGGCCTTCCTGATGTCGGAGTTGCAGCTGGAGCAACAAATTCCCTTCTCTGCCTCGTTAACCTTTGAGCAATCCTACAGCGAAGTGGATGGCGATAGCGCCTCAATGGCGGAATTATGTGCGCTTATCAGCGCGCTGGCCAATGTGCCAGTGAATCAAAACATTGCGATTACCGGCTCGGTCGATCAGTTTGGTCGCGCGCAACCGGTGGGCGGGCTAAACGAAAAAATTGAAGGTTTCTTCGCCATCTGCGAGCAGCGGGAATTAAACGGTAAACAGGGCGTGATTATCCCTGCCGCCAATGTCCGCCATCTCAGTCTTAAATCTGAACTGCTGCAAGCGGTTAAAGAAGAGAAGTTCACTATCTGGGCGGTAGACGACGTGACCGACGCCTTACCGCTACTGTTAAATCTGGTGTGGGATGGCGAAGGTCAAACGACGTTGATGCAGACTATCCAGGAGCGTATCGCGCAGGCGACGCAACAGGAAGGCCGTCATCGTTTCCCGTGGCCATTACGTTGGCTGAACGCTTTTATTCCGAACTGATCGGACTTGTTCAGCGTACACGTGTTAGCTATCCTGCGTGCTTCAATAAAATAAGGTTTACATAAAACATGGTAGATAAACGCGAATCCTATACAAAAGAAGACCTTCTTGCCTCTGGTCGTGGTGAACTGTTTGGCGCTAAAGGGCCGCAACTCCCTGCGCCGAACATGCTGATGATGGACCGCGTCGTTAAGATGACCGAAACGGGCGGCAATTTCGACAAAGGCTATGTCGAAGCCGAGCTGGATATCAATCCGGACCTATGGTTCTTCGGATGCCACTTTATCGGCGATCCGGTGATGCCCGGTTGCCTGGGTCTGGATGCTATGTGGCAATTGGTGGGATTCTACCTGGGCTGGTTGGGCGGCGAAGGCAAAGGCCGCGCTCTGGGCGTGGGCGAAGTGAAATTTACCGGTCAGGTTCTGCCGACAGCCAGGAAAGTCACCTATCGCATTCATTTCAAACGTATCGTAAACCGTCGCCTGATCATGGGCCTGGCGGACGGTGAGGTTCTGGTGGATGGTCGTCTAATCTATACCGCACACGATTTGAAAGTCGGTTTGTTCCAGGATACTTCCGCGTTCTAAGTGTTGAATTGATATTCCGCGCTATCGGTATCATGCTTGCAAAGCCAATAAAGGCGAAACCTCCGCACTGCGGAGGTTTCTTTTTCTAAAGAGACAGAATCAGGCCATTACCGCCCTGTCCTCCATGGCTTGTCGCCAACCTCCCAACCAGTATGACCGTTGATTCAGCGTCTGATAGGGACACATTTCTTTTGATCGTCCGGCGATGCCGGCCTGATATCCACGTTGATGTGCCCGTTCCAGGCGATCTCGTTTTTGTCTCTTCATGCCTCGTTTCCCTCATATTTGTATCTGGTGGAAAAGAAAACAGTGATTACAAAATGTGCAATCACACTACACGAATACCTCTAAATGGATCGCCCGTCAATGCGCAAAATTCACACCAATGTCATATTTGTGAGCTATACGGTAAATCATTTGTACAAAAAATGTGAGCCATAACAACTATTTTTCCGGCGTCAAAAATAAAAAAACCGCCTCAGGCGTACGACCTGAAGCGGTTAAATTTACATTACTTTTATCTCAGGGAAGGCGCTTTATCTCATCTGCGATAGCGGCTGCTTCCTGACTCCATGCGCTTGCCAGTACTTTGACCATCTCATCATAGCCATCTTTCTGCTGGCTGGCTTCGATATGGAAAGGCCGCTTAATCAGTTGTCCGTTGTGGTTTAATAGCCACTCCCCGCTGACGATAACCTTACCATCGTAACGTCCATGGAATCCGGTTACGGTAACGTTTAACGTATCCTGGGTGGTTCCCAACGGCTGGGAAGCGACGACCCAGCCAGGAAGCCGGGCGCTAAGATTCGCCACCAGCGTGTTACGCAATTGCTGATCCAGCGGGCTGGCCCACAGATTGTTATTGGCAATCACATACTGAACATCACTGGTTTGATACACCACGCCGTTACCTGCCAGATAGTCAGGTACGGAAACCTGCTCTACCCATAAGAGACGGTTGCCCTGGCTTGCGGTGCTTTGCACACCGCTTTGCACTATCGGGAGCTGATAATAGCTTTTATTTTCTCCGCCGGAACTACATGACGCCAGCCAGAACGCCATTATCACGACTAGCCATTTTTTCATTGTTTCGCCCTCTTAGGCTCAGGATCTTTTTTATCCTTCGCTTCAAATACCAGCGCGTTGCTCTTCTCGTTCAGAGTTTTCAACACCGGTTGTAACTCACGAAGCACCTGATCGAGACGCTGCATATCCGCCACCATTTTGTTATACGCCGCCGATCCAGGCTGGAAGCCTTGCATACTGCGGTTAAGTTCGCGTAACGTCGTTTGCATATCCGCCGGAAGCTGCTGCATCGACTGACTGGAGGTAATCTTGTTCATATTATCCAGCGTGGTTTGCAGCCGACGCATAGTACGCTGGCTTTCAGACAACGTATTGGTCGCTTGTTCAATCATCGGATTCAGCGGCAGGTTGTTGATCTTATCCAACGTTTCCACCAGTCGCTGTTGAATTTGCGCCAGGCCGCTGCTGACGGTGGGAATAATTTCATAACCATCAAATTCGCGTAGCCCGGTAATCGGCGGTTCCTTAGGATAAAAGTCCAGATCGACATACAGCGCTCCGGTCACCAGATTACCGGTTTTAAGCGATGCACGCAGACCGCGCTTAAGCAGCTCCGCCAAATGCGCGGCAACATCCGCATTTTCTCCCAGTTGCGCTTTCAGACGCTCCGGTTCAATGCGCACCAGCACAGGAATACGGTAATCATCGTTAAATACCTGGCGCATTTTAGACGCAAAGAAAGGCACTTTGCTTACCGTCCCCAGACGAATACCGCGGAACTCCAGCGGCGCGCCAGGTTGTAATCCGCGCACCGAATCTTTAAAGAACATCAGGTAATCGATATGATCGGTGTACAGCGAATCCTGAATACTTTTTTGATCGTCGTAGAGATTAAACGCCGTTTTTTCGGCGACAGGTTGCCCCTGCTCAAGTCCTTCCGGCACATCAAAACTCACGCCGCCGCCAAACAATGTCGTCAACGATCCCATTTCCACGCGCATTCCCGCCGATGTCAGATCCACAGCGATACCGCTATCTTTCCAGAATCGGACATTACTGGTAACCAATCGATCGTTTGGCGCCTTAATGAACAACTGATAACTCATTGTCCGTTTTTGCGGATCGAAAGAGCTGGTTTCAACGGATCCTACCCGATAGCCCCGGAACAGAACGGGATCGCCAGGACTGAGCTGACCGGCCTTTTTGCTGTCCAGAATCACACGAATACCTTTGGCATCGGGCGGCGCCAACGGCGGTGAGTCAAGAAGCTGATAGCTTTCCGGCTGACTGCCCTTACTTCCTGGTTGTAGTTCAATATACGCGCCTGATAGCAGCGTCCCAAGCCCGCTGATGCCTTCACGCCCCACCTGCGGTTTTACGACCCAAAATACCGAGTCTTTATGCAGCAACTTTTCCATACCGGAATGAAGCCGCGCTTTGATTTGTACATGGGTCAGATCGTCAGTCAGCGTCGCGCTTTCAACCACGCCAACATCCACGCTGCGACTTTTGATCGTCGTTTTTCCGCCTTCAATACCTTCCGCATTGGTGGTAATTAAGGTAACTTCCGGCCCCTGGTGGCTGTAGTGATAAAACAGAATCCAGGCTCCGATAAGCGCAGTAACAATCGGGAATATCCAGACAGGCGACCAATTTTTCACCTTTTGTACTTTGGCTTCCCCTTTTTTAGGTTCCATGCTATCAGGACTCCTCATGGCCTGGTTCGTATTCACGATCCCACGACAGACGCGGATCAAAGGTCATCGCAGAAAACATTGTCATTATGACGACTAAAGCAAACATCAACGCACCCATCGCAGGATAAATATTCATTAACCCTCCCATACGCACCAGCGCAGAGAGTACGGCAATGACAAAGACATCAATCATTGACCAGCGCCCCACAAACTCCACTACTTCATAAATAAAATGCATCCGTTCACTGTCGCGCTTACCGTGGCCCTTCGCATCCCAACAAAGCCAGGCAATAGCGATCATTTTTAGCGTCGGCACCATAATACTGGCGAGAAAGATAACCGCCGCCACCGGATAAGACCCCTCGCTCCACAGCAAAATCACGCCAGCCAGAATGGTCGACGGCATTTTAGAGCCCAGTAAGTCGGTAATCATAATCGGCAAAATATTGGCGGGCAGATAAAGCATGATCGAGGTAAATAATAACGCCAGCGTCCACTGCAAACTGTTTTTACGCCGGACATAGCCTTTCGTATGGCAACGCGGACAGACGAGACTCTCCGCAGGCAGGATCGCCGTGCAGCAGGCGCAAGAACGCAAAGACTGCCGGATACCGGTAATCCCCGGCGTTAACGGCTGCGCCAGTGCAGGCTGCGGGGCGATATCATCCCACAACCAGCGGCGATCGACACACTGGAACGCCCGCAGTTGAACGAGACAAAATAAGCACCAGGGAATAAAACTGCTGCCGATGCCGATATCGCCGTAGGCCATCAGCTTAACAAAACTGACCAACACCCCGGCGAGAAATATTTCCGCCATTCCCCACGATTTGAGGAGGAAAAAGATCCTTGCCAGCGTTTTTTTTACCGACAACGGCAGATTGGCGCGGTTGACAAGTAATAGAATGGTCACCAGGCAAAATGCCGGCACCAGTTGGACAAATAATAAAAAGAACGTGCCGAGGCTGGCGTAATCTTCAGAAAACATGACGCCGGGGATTTCCAGAAGCGTGACTTCGCTGGTGACGCCCGCGACATTCATATTCACGAAGGGAAAAAGGTTAGAAAGCAGCAACATAAATAGTGCCGCTAACGCATAGGCGGTAGGACGCTGCCGGGGCGCGTCCCACTCGGTCGTTAACGTTGCGCCGCATCGTGGACATGCTGCTTTTTGCCCATGCGAGAGGCGGGGTAAAGCCACCAGCATGTCGCATTGCGGGCACAATATGTGCTTCGCAGCATGGTGATGTTCACACATAGGCGCTCCTTTCGTTATGCCCCGTTTTTCAGGCCTTCAAGATACTCCCAACGTTCGAAGGCTTGCTCAAGTTCTTGCTCCGCCTGACTTAAATCGGCCAGAACTTTTTGCGTTTGCTCATGGGGTTGGCTAAAAAAGGCCGCATCCGCAACCTGCGCCTGTAGCGCTTCCAGCTTCGCTTCCAGGTCTTCAAGCTGACCGGGTAACAGCTCCAGCTCGCGCTGCAGTTTATAGCTTAGTTTGCTACTGCCACGTTTTACAATTTCTGCTTTAGGGGCAATAACTTCCTCATTTTTTTTCGCCATCGGCTGTTTCGTCGCCAGATGCTGCTCTTGCTGCGCACGCGCATCATGGTAGCCGCCGATATAACGTCCGATTTTGCCGCCGCCCTCGAAAATCCAGCATTCCGTCACTGTATTATCGACAAATTGCCGATCGTGGCTGACCAGTAGTACCGTGCCCTGATAGCCATCAATTAATTCTTCTAATAGTTCCAGCGTTTCGACGTCAAGATCGTTCGTTGGTTCATCGAGAATTAAAAGATTGCTCGGCTTGAGGAACAGTCGCGCCAGCAGCAGACGGTTACGTTCGCCGCCAGAAAGCGCGCGAACGGGCGTCATCGCCCGTTTGGGATGAAACAGGAAGTCCTGCAAATAGCCCAGTACATGGCGCGGCTTACCGTTTACCATCACCTCTTGCTTGCCTTCCGCAAGGTTATCCATCACGGTTTTTTCCGGATCCAGTTCGGCGCGATGCTGATCGAAGTAGGCGACTTCCAGCTTCGTTCCTACGTGGATGCGCCCGCTGTCAGCCTGAAGCTGTCCCAGCATCAGTTTCAGTAGCGTGGTTTTACCGCAGCCGTTCGGGCCAATTAACGCAATCTTGTCGCCGCGCTGCACCTGAGCGGAGAAATCTTTTACCAGTTGTTTTCCTTCTACCTGGTAATCGACATTCTCCATCTCAAAAACGATTTTACCGGAGCGCGTCGCCTCTTCGACCTGCATCTTCGCCGTGCCCATCACTTCCCGGCGCTCGCTGCGTTCACGACGCATCGCTTTTAACGCCCGCACGCGCCCTTCATTACGGGTGCGGCGCGCCTTGATACCCTGGCGAATCCAGACTTCTTCCTGCGCCAGTTTGCGATCAAATTCCGCGTTTTGTAATTCTTCTACGCGCAGCGCTTCTTCTTTCTCCAGCAGGTATTGATCGTAATTTCCCGGATAGGTGACAAGTTTGCCACGATCGAGATCGACAATGCGGGTCGCCATATTGCGAATAAACGAACGATCGTGAGAGATAAAAATAATCGTTCCGTTAAAGGTTTTCAGAAACCCTTCCAGCCAGTCGATAGTTTCGATATCCAGATGGTTAGTCGGTTCATCCAGTAACAATACGCGCGGATTGCTGACCAGCGCCCGACCCAGCGCGGCTTTACGCAGCCAGCCGCCGGAGAGCGACGACAGCGCGGCGTTAGGATCGAGTCCAAGCTGCGCCAGCACTTCATTAATACGGTTTTCCAGCTGCCACAGATTATGATGATCGAGCTGTTCCTGTACGCGCGCCATTTCATTGAGGTTTTTCTCGCTGGGATCGGTCATCACCAGACGGGAAATCTCATGATAGCGCTTGAGGTATTCCGCTTGTTCTTCGATACCTTCGGCGACAAAGTCATAGACGCTGCCCGCAATATTACGGGGCGGGTCCTGTTGCAGACGCGCGACGATCAGATCCTGCTCATAAATAATACGCCCATCGTCCAGACCCTGTTCGCGGTTGAGGATCTTCATCAAGGTGGATTTCCCGGCGCCGTTACGCCCCACCAGACAGACGCGTTCGTTATCTTCGATATGCAACTCTGCGTTATCGAGAAGCGGCGCGTCGCTGAACGACAGCCATGCGCCATGCATACTGATTAATGACATTTACTTTTCCTTTCAGGCGGCGCGGATCAGCCAACAGTTATGAATCTGACGGTTACGGGCAAAATCCGGGGAAAGCGTTTTTTGCGTAATTTCTTGTGCGGTAAGCCCCAGCTCAGCCAGCCCTTCCAGATCCATACGGAATCCGCGCTTATTATTTGAGAACATGATGGTGCCGCCTTTACGCAGCAGGCGTTTTAAATCTTTCATTAACGCAACATGATCGCGCTGAACATCAAACGACTCTTCCATACGTTTTGAGTTAGAGAACGTTGGCGGATCGATAAAGATCAAATCGAACTGTTCATTCGCCTCGCGCAGCCAGCCCAGGCAGTCGGCCTGAATCAGGCGATGCGCGCGGCCACTCAGTCCGTTCAGACGCAAATTACGTTCGGCCCACTCCAGATAGGTGCGGGACATATCCACCGTTGTGGTGCTGCGCGCGCCGCCCAGCCCCGCATGTACGCTGGCGCTGCCGGTATAAGAAAAGAGATTCAGGAAATCTTTGCCTTTGCTCATTTCTCCCAGCATTCTGCGGGCAATACGGTGATCGAGGAACAGACCGGTGTCGAGATAATCCGTCAGATTTACCCATAAGCGCGCATTATATTCGCTGACCTCAAGGAACTCGCCCTTCTCGCTCATTTTCTGATACTGGTTTTTTCCTTTTTGTCGTTCACGGGTTTTTAACACCAGTTTATTCGGCGGAATACCGAGCACTGACAAGGTTGCCGCAATAATATCGAACAGACGTTGCCGCGCTTTTTGCGCATCCACCGTTTTCGGCGGCGCATATTCCTGAATCACTGCCCAGTCGCCGTAACGGTCTACCGCCACGTTATATTCCGGCAGGTCGGCATCATACAAGCGATAGCATTCAATCCCTTCCTGGCGCGCCCATTTCTCCAGCTTTTTAAGATTTTTACGCAGGCGATTAGCGTAATCTTCCGCCACCGTCGCCGGTTTACTGTCCGCCGTGGTTTCCGCAATATGATAGTTTTTCTGCACGCAGTCCAGCGGGCCATTCTTGGCTTTAAACTGTTTGTCGGCACGTAATTGCAGGCTGCCCAGCAAATCGGGCGAAGCGCTGAACAGCGACAGGTTCCAGCCGCCAAACTGGTTTTTCATGGTACGGCCCAGCAGGCTGTGCAACGCAATCAGCGCCGGTTCGCTGTCCAGACGTTCGCCGTAAGGCGGGTTACTGATCACCGTACCATACGGGCCTTTCGGCAATGGATTACTCAGTTGCGCCACATCTTTCACTTCAAAGGTGATAAGCTCCCCGATACCGGCGCGACGGGCGTTGCTGCGCGCCCGCTCAATGACGCGCGCATCGCTGTCGGAACCGTAGAAATGAGAGGAATACTCCGCCAGCCCCTTACGCGCCCGGGTCTGCGCTTCGGCTTTCACTTCCTGCCAGATAGCCTCGTCATGCTGTGCCCAGCCGCTAAATCCCCAGTGACCACGGTGCAGGCCCGGCGCGCGATCGGTCGCCCACATCGCGGCCTCAATCAATAGTGTCCCCGAACCACACATAGGGTCGAGCAGCGGCGTACCTGGTTGCCAGCCGGAACGCATAACAATCGCTGCCGCCAGCGTCTCTTTAATTGGCGCCAGCCCGGTGCGATCGCGATAACCGCGCAGGTGCAGGCCATCACCACTGAGATCCAGCGCAATGCTGGCAGTTTCTTTATTCAGCCAGACATTAATACGGAGGTCCGGCGATTCGCGGTCCACATTTGGACGCGGAAGATTTTTCCGCGTAAACGCATCGACAATCGCGTCTTTAACTTTCATCGCGCCATACTGGCTATTACGGATGGTGTCGTTCAGGCCGCTGAAATGCACCGCAAACGTCGCGCCAGGATTAAAAATCTCTGTCCAGTTTATCGCCTGAACGCCGAGGTAAAGATCGAGATCGCTGTAGACCTTGCACTCACCCATCGGCAGGATAATACGCGAGGCCAGGCGGCTCCACATCAGGCTCTGGTAAATAAGCCGCGTGTCGCCCTGAAAATGGACCCCACCCTGAACAACCTGACACCCTACGGCGCCCAGTTTTTCCAGTTCAGTTTTTAACAGCTCTTCCAGCCCGCGGGCCGTACTGGCAAACAGAGAATTCATATTGTCACTTTTACGCTAAGAAAATTGTTGCGCATTATAGCTAATCTCACGCCCATGTCATAAAGTTGAAGGCTTATTTTCATTTGAGGGACTGTACGGTGGCGACGTTATCACGGCTCTTTATTCATCCGGTCAAATCCATGCGCGGCATTGGTCTGACTCATGCGCTGGCAGATATCAGCGGCCTGGCTTTTGATCGCATCTTTATGATAACCGAGCCTGACGGCACATTTATCACCGCCCGCCAGTTTCCACAAATGGTACGTTTTACCCCCTCCCCCTTACACGACGGCCTTCATTTGACCGCGCCAGACGGCAGTAGCGCGCTGGTTCGCTTTACGGATTTCACCCCGCAGGATGCGCCGACCGAGGTCTGGGGAAACCATTTTACCGCTCGCGTCGCCCCGACGGCGATTAATCAATGGTTGAGCGCCTTTTTCTCCCGCGATGTCCAGTTGCGCTGGGTTGGGCCGCAGTTGACGCGCCGGGTTAAACGGCATAACGCGGTGCCGCTGGGATTTGCCGATGGCTACCCGTATTTATTGACCAACGAAGCCTCGCTGCGCGATCTGCAACAGCGTTGTCCGGCAGGCGTACAAATGGAACAATTCCGCCCAAACTTAGTGGTTTCCGGCGTAGCGGCCTGGGAGGAAGATAGCTGGAAAGTGCTTCGCATTGGCGATGTGATTTTTGACGTCGTGAAGCCCTGTAGCCGCTGTATTTTTACGACCGTCAGCCCTGAAAAGGGGCAAAAACATCCTTCCGGAGAACCGCTGGCGACACTGCAAGCTTTTCGTACCGCCCAGGACAATGGCGATGTGGATTTCGGTCAGAATCTGATTGCCCGCAATAGCGGCGTCGTTCGCGTCGGCGATGAAGTGGAGATTCTGGCGACAGCTCCGGCAAAAGCTTATGGCACCACAACGGTCGACGACAGCGTTACGCCAGAGAAACACCCGGACGCGAGTGTAACCATCGACTGGCAGGGGCAAACCTTCTGCGGGAATAATCAACAGGTACTACTGGAACAGTTGGAGAATCAGGGAATTCGTATTCCGTATTCTTGCCGGGCTGGTATCTGTGGTTGCTGCCGGATACGTTTGCTGGAAGGCGAAGTAAGTCCGCTGAAAAAATCGGCTATGGGTGACGATGGTACGATTCTGAGCTGTAGCTGCGTACCTAAGACCGCGTTACGACTGGAAAATTAAACCGCTTGTTCAAGGCTGAAACTGTGACAGTGAACCTGCGGTTTCAGCCTGTCGTTCATAATTTTAATCGCATCGCCAAGCTGCATGGTTCGGCCTGCTATCACCACGCCCGGCTGGGCCAGCAGACACAACGCGGCATTTTCTCCCGGCTCAACGACCAGCAAATTAACCTGTTCCGCCGTATCGCTTAACCAGACGCTTGCGGCATCGCCCGTTCCTGGGGTCCACATTTCGCCATGCGCCACAAAATGCCAGCTTTTTGGCATCTGCGGTTTGAGATAGCGAATCGCCACCAGCGCATTCAACACCAGCTCCGCGCGTTGCTCTTTAGTTAATTCGAAATCCCGGCATTTTTCTTCAAAGGAAAAATAGAGCGCGGCATCATCCACACAAAAACCGGTCGGGCAAAACGCGTCCGGCGTAAGCATTTTACGAGAAAAGCGCGAGCGAAAAAGCATACCATTGGCGAGATCGAGCATCATACGATCGTGCTCTTCATCATAATACCAGCGCCAGTTATCGTCAGGTTTAATTCGCATTACCTCTCTCCCGCTTTTAAGCAACTCGTAACAGCATTGTCCTTTCGCCGCTTCGTTTATTACCCCAATAATAAAAGCCTAAAATGTCTAAATAAGCAACAGTGGAGAAATATAAAACAACCAGCGCCGGAAATAAAGCCCTGGTTGTCTGATAAAGGCTAAAGTTTAGATGTGCGTTACGATTTCTTTAATCAATGGCGGGCCTTTAAAAATAAAGCCGGAATAAATTTGTACCAGCGTAGCTCCTGCCGCTATCTTCTCGCGCGCGGCGATAACTGAGTCAATGCCGCCGACGCCGATAATAGGCAATTGTCCTTTTAACTCCTGGGATAAACGGCGAATAATTTCTGTGCTTTTTAATTGTAATGGCCGGCCACTTAATCCCCCCGTTTGCTGGCAATTTTTCATTCCTTGTACCAGAGAACGATCGAGGGTGGTATTTGTCGCAATCACCCCATCAATATTATGACGAAGCAGGCTATCGGCAACCTGGATCAATTCTTCTTCACAAAGATCCGGCGCGATCTTTACTGCCACCGGCACATATTTATGGTGGATCGCCTGAAGATCGTTTTGCTTATTTTTAATGGCAGTTAACAGATCGTCCAGCGCATCGCCATACTGGAGCGTACGTAGCCCTGGCGTATTCGGCGAAGAAATATTAATGGCGATATAACCCGCATAAGCATAGACTTTTTCCATACAAATCAGGTAGTCATCTTTGCCATTTTCGACAGGCGTATCTTTATTTTTACCGATGTTAATTCCCAGAATACCATCAAAATGGGCTTTTTTAACATTCTCGACCAGGTTATCGACGCCCAGATTATTAAAGCCCATCCGATTGATCAGACCTTCAGCATCCACCAGACGAAAAAGACGCGGCTTATCGTTACCCGGCTGTGGGCGCGGCGTCACGGTGCCGATTTCCAGGGAGCCAAACCCCATCGCGCCTAACGCGTCGATGCACTCCCCGTCTTTATCCAGACCGGCAGCCAGCCCCAGTGGATTTTTAAAGGTAAGTCCCATGCAGGTAACCGGCTTTGTCGGTACTTTCTGGCGCACCAGCGCTTCCAGCGGCGTACCTGTAATGCGGCGTAATTGTTGAAATGTAAATTCATGAGCGCGCTCTGGATCGAGCTGGAAAAGGGCTTTACGAACGAAGGGATAGTACATGAACTCTCCTGGATTCCCGGTGTGCAAACCGGGGGCGTATTATGGGCGATAACAAAGCAAAAGGGAATTGACCTACGGCAATAAATAGCAATCGTTTTCCTTCATTCTCACTTCACGTTTCGCCAGCGAGCGTCATCGTCCGGCAAAAAAATGCCCGGCAGCGCTAACGCTTACCGGGCATGTCTTACCTCTTTATAGCAGATACTGTCAGGCTAACGCTTTAGTTATCTTCTCGTACAGATCGCCGGAAAGATTCTCCAGTCCTTTTAACTGCTCCAGCGCCGCGCGCATTTTCTCCTGACGCTTATCATCATAACGTTTCAGACGAATCAGCGGTTCAATGAGGCGAGATGCTACCTGCGGGTTACGGCTATTCAGATCGGTCAGCATCTCGACCAGGAACTGGTATCCGCTACCGTCTTGCGCATGGAACGCCGCCGGGTTGCTGCCAGCAAATGCGCCAATTAATGAACGGATGCGGTTCGGGTTGCTCATACTGAAAGAACGGTGTTTGAGCAGGCTGCGTACGGTTTCCAGTACATTTTCCGCCGGGCTTGTGGATTGCAGGATAAACCATTTATCCATCACCAGGCCGTCCTGATGCCACTTATCGTCATACTCCTGCATCAGCATATCGCGGCACGGCAACTGCGCCGCCACCGCAGCAGACAGGGCCGCCAGCGCATCGGTCATATTATTGGCGTCGCGATACTGTTTGCTGACCAGCGTATTAGCCAGCTCCGTCTCACCAAACGCCAGGAAGCGCAGGCAAGCATTGCGCAGCGTGCGCTTACCGATATCGCCGTGATCAACACGATACTCATCCAGATGATTGGCGTTATAGATAGCCAGGAACTCATCCGCCAGTTCTGCCGCCAGCGTACGCGTTAGCGCTTCACGAACTTGCGCAATGGCGATCGGGTCAATGACCTCAAACAGCTCCGCAATTTCATTGGCCGAAGGCAGCGTTAAAATTTCTGCGGCCAACGCCGGATCGATTTTCTCATCCAACAGTACTGCACGGAACGCATCAGCGACATGCACCGGAAGCGATAGCGGTTGCCCCTGCTGATGACGCGCCACATTCAGTTTAATGTATGTGGCCAGCAGGCTTTGCGCCGCATCCCAACGGGAGAAATCATTGCGCGCATGGCGCATCAGGAACGTCAACTGCTGATCGCTCCATTTATATTCCAGTTTCACCGGCGCTGAAAACTCGCACAGCAAGGCCGGAACAGGCTGGAAGTAGACATTATCGAAGGTAAATGTCTGCTCCGCCTGCGTGACGTTCAGCACGGCATTGACCGGGTGACCGCCTTTTTGCAACGGAATGACGTTGCCTTCGTTATCGTACAGTTCAATGGCGAATGGAATATGCAGCGGCTGCTTCTCCGCCTGATCCGCCGTCGCCGGAGTACGCTGGCTGATGGTCAACGTGTACTGCTCGGTTTCCGGATTATAATCATCTTTTACCGTTACAATCGGCGTGCCGGACTGACTGTACCAGCGGCGGAAATGGGACAAATCGACATTAGAAGCATCTTCCATCGCCTGTACGAAGTCATCACACGTCGCGGCGCTGCCGTCATGGCGCTCAAAATAAAGCTGCATCCCCTTCTGGAAATTTTCCTCACCCAGCAACGTGTGGATCATGCGAATGACTTCCGCACCCTTTTCATAAACGGTGAGGGTGTAGAAGTTATTCATTTCGATTACTTTATCCGGGCGGATAGGATGCGCCATCGGGCTGGCGTCTTCCGCGAATTGTAAACCGCGCATGGTACGCACGTTACTGATGCGGTTCACCGCGCGTGACCCCAAATCAGAGCTAAACTCCTGATCGCGGAACACGGTTAGCCCCTCTTTCAGGCTCAACTGGAACCAGTCGCGGCAGGTGACGCGGTTGCCGGTCCAGTTGTGGAAATACTCATGACCTATCACGCGCTCAATATCGAGATAATCTTTATCCGTCGCGGTATCGGTTCGCGCCAGCACGTATTTGGAGTTAAAGATATTGAGACCTTTATTCTCCATCGCGCCCATATTAAAGAAATCCACCGCGACAATCATATAGATGTCGAGGTCATATTCGAGCCCAAAACGCGTTTCATCCCATTTCATGGAATTTTTCAGCGAGGTCATTGCCCACGGCGCGCGATCCAGATTGCCACGGTCAACGTACAGTTCTAACGCGACTTCACGCCCGGAGCGGGTGGTAAAGGTATCGCGCAGCACGTCAAAATCACCGGCCACCAGCGCAAACAGATAACACGGTTTCGGGAACGGATCTTGCCACTGAACCCAGTGACGGCCATTCTCCAGTTCGCCCTGCGCAACACGGTTGCCATTGGAGAGCAGGAAGGGATATTTGCTTTTATCGGCAATAATTTTGGTGGTAAATCGCGCCAGTACGTCCGGGCGGTCAAGATACCAGGTAATATGGCGGAAGCCCTCCGCTTCACACTGGGTACAGAGCGCATCGCCGGACTGGTACAATCCTTCCAGCGCCGTATTCGCCGCCGGACTTACCTCGTTGACAATGCGTAACGTAAAACGCTCTGGCAGGTCGCGGATGATAAGCGCGCCCTCTTCTTCCTTATATGCTGTCCACGGCGCATCGTTGACGTGGATAGATACCAGCGTTAAATCTTCCCCATCAAGGCGAAGAGGCGCATCAGGCGCGCCATGACGAACAGCCTGGCTTATTGCGGTGACCACGGTTTTTTCGGCATCGAGGTCAAAGGTCAAGTCAATATCAGTAATCTGGTAATCCGGCGCGCGATAGT
Source organism: Salmonella sp. NW645 (assembly GCF_051703725.1). NCBI lineage: Bacteria > Pseudomonadati > Pseudomonadota > Gammaproteobacteria > Enterobacterales > Enterobacteriaceae > Salmonella > Salmonella sp. NW645. Next base: position 416,748 of record NZ_JAMMKR010000004.1, read on the forward strand.
CATGGCGGTATTTGGCTTGTGGCTGTTGTGTCATAAAAAACCTTTCGCATCTTTGTGTAGAGTGTCGACTCCAGTCTATTCCTGTTGCGCAAATCGCGCTACGCAGAATGTTCATCTTTTCAGGCACAAACGGCCTCTTTGCTACATTTTTATAACATGGGGCACGAAATGCGCTCGACCCTAAAGACAGCTTATGGTGTGATCGGGGTTCAATAAATCGCTAAACAAGGTATACTCCAGCGGTTTTCTTAGTTGTTTATTGTACTAAACGCTCCCGTGAGAGGACGCAACAGCGCACCTATGACACAATTCGCTTCTCCTGTTCTGCACTCGTTGCTGGATACAGATGCTTATAAGTTGCATATGCAGCAAGCCGTTTTTCACCACTACTATGATGTGCAGGTAGCGGCTGAGTTTCGTTGCCGTGGCGACGACCTGCTGGGTATTTATGCCGATGCTATTCGCGAGCAGGTGGACGCGATGCAGCACCTGCGCCTCCAGGAGGACGAGTTCCAGTGGCTCTCCGGCCTGCCCTTTTTTAAACCGGATTATCTGAACTGGTTACGCGAGTTTCGCTATAACCCAGCTCAAGTCTGTGTCACCAACGATAACGGCAAGCTGAATATTCGCTTAACCGGCCCGTGGCGTGAAGTCATTATGTGGGAAGTGCCGCTGCTGGCCGTGATCAGTGAGCTGGTTCATCACTACCGCTCGCCAAACGCGGGCGTTGATCAGGCGCTCGACGCGCTGGAAAGTAAGCTGGTTGATTTCACTGCGTTAACCGCCAATCTCGATATGTCCCGCTTCCACCTGATGGACTTCGGCACCCGCCGCCGTTTCTCTCGTGAAGTGCAGCAGGCGATAGTTAAACGTCTCCAGCAGGAGTCATGGTTCGTCGGCACCAGCAACTATGATCTCGCGCGTCGCCTGGCGCTGACGCCGATGGGCACTCAGGCGCACGAATGGTTCCAGGCGCATCAACAAATCAGTCCGGACCTGGCGACCAGCCAGCGTGCCGCGTTGGCCGCCTGGCTTAACGAATATCCGGACCAGCTTGGTATCGCATTGACAGATTGCATTACAATGGATGCGTTTTTACGCGATTTCGGCATTGAATTCGCCAGCCGTTATCAGGGGTTACGCCACGACTCAGGAGCCCCTGTCGCATGGGGCGAAAAGGCGATTGCCCATTATGAAAAGCTGGGGATTGATCCGCTGACAAAAACGCTGGTCTTTTCAGATAACCTTGATCTGCAAAAGGCGGTCGAGCTCTATCGCCATTTCGCCTCTCGCGTGCAGTTAAGCTTCGGCATCGGTACCCGCCTGACCTGCGATATCCCTCAGGTAAAACCGCTCAATATTGTGATTAAACTCGTGGAATGTAACGGAAAGCCGGTGGCTAAACTTTCCGACAGCCCCGGTAAAACGATCTGTCATGATAAAGCGTTTGTGCGCGCGCTGCGTAAAGCCTTTGATCTCCCGCAGGTGCGTAAAGCAAGTTAACCATGCCTGTGCGAAGCGCCCGGAAAGTGGGCGCTTGTTACTCTTCTGACCATCTTACTTGTTCTGGCCGCGATGGTGACTATTCTTCCCCTTCACTCTTCGACATATTTACGTGCGTGATTTGCGTTGTTTTTACAGAATTAGTGTCCCGCTGTGTACGCGTTCTGAATATATTGAATTCGCTAATAAATTCTTTACGCAGCAAGAACAGTGCAATTACGTTGGGGATAACCAGAAAACCGACAGCAATATCAGCCATTAACCAGATTACCGGGATTTCCATATTAACGGCAATCAGTGGCGGCAAAAAATATAGCCATTTAATGATGCGTTCTAGCTTATCGCCAAAAATATAGTTTATCGAAGTGCGAAATTTAATATATGAACCAAGATAAGAAGTAAACAGAATCAACGCCACACCGAGACAGAGAACCTGAACAATAATCGGATGCCATGTTTCTTTTAAGGCGGCAAAGATAATCTGAATACCTTGATAACTGGCGTCTGCCCACATACCAGAAGCAAGTACAGCAAATGCAGTAAAATTACAGGTAATCATTGAGACAAAAAAAACTTCCACTGCCCCCCACATTCCCTGACGGAAAGCGTAATCCACGTTGGCAGTAGCATGTACTGTGGCCGAGGTACCCATGCCAGCTTCGTTAGTGAATATTCCGCGACTGGCTCCTTTACTGATGGCCATCATGATGGTTGACCCGACAAAGCCACCGGCTGCTGGCGCAGGGGCAAAGGCATAATAGAAAATACTTTTTATAACCTGTGGGATAGCCTCGATATTCAATACCACTACACCAGCGGCACCAATGAAATAGGCAATGGTGATCGGTGGAAGTGCAACCGTACAGAATTTACCAAGACTGGCGAGTCCTTTTAAAATAACCAACGCGCCTACGATGACAATAAATCCCCCAATGACGCTTGTTGGGATGTCAAACGTATAGTGAATGACCGCCGCCATCGTATTGGTTTGCACAAAACAGGCATCCGTAATAACCAGAATCATTAATGCAAACGCATATAATCCTGCCAGGGGATGCCATTTTTTATTGAGCCCTTTCTTAATATAATGCATTGGGCCGCCATAATATTCGCCATTCTCACCTTTACTTCGGTATTTCACCGCCAGCGTCACTTCAACCATTTTGGTCATCATACCCACGACCGCAATGATCCACATCCAGAAAATTGCCCCAGGTCCGCCAACCGCAATAGCCGCAGCAACACCTGCGATCGTTCCCGCGCCTAATGAGCCGGATAGCACAGTGGCAGCCACCTCTATTGATTTTAGGGATTTTTTAGACGCTGCCTCGCCAGTAGTGTTTTGTTTATTTTTTCCGGCAAGTGTACCAATTGTATTACGGTAAATTTCTTTTAAATTGATAATCTGGAAAAATTTGAGGCGTACTGTAAAATAAAAACCAATGCCGATGACACACAAAAATAATGGGCCACCCCATAGAAATTCAAAGAGTTGTGAAAGTTGCTCTAACATAATGACCTCGGATTTAAATTAATTCGTTCAGTCTCAGAAATAATCTTTCCAGTTCAGCGTAATCCTGAATTTTGCCAACAACACTAAACTGGAAAGTCAGCGGGTAGGAGCATCCCTTACTCACTAAATGCCGTTTTAATGGTATATTGTTATGAAGTTTTGCTTCCTGCATTAGGTTTATTATGCGTATAAAAAACGCGATTTTTGCATGCTGCCTTTGTTATCTAATTTTTTAGTCGTAATGTTTAAGCACTGCGTCCGTTCCAGACTATATCTTCATAAATATCTGGTGACGTATCGCCTTCGGTGCTAATAAGCAGAACATGAGCACTGGCATCAAGCTGTAAGCGATTAGCAAGATCCTGATAACGCATATTGTTCATCAACTCATAAAGTAACCCTACGCCAATAGCTCCGGACTCGCCGGAAATAAAAGGCGTATCAGTGCCTGGACGCGGCGCGGCAGAAATGCGCATACCTTTAGCCGCCAGACAATCATCAGCGGAAATAAAACAACTGGTGTTGTCCCGAATAATAGGCCAACTGATAATATTCGGCTCCCCACACGCAAGCCCGGCCATTATCGTCGCCATATCGCCAGTGACGCAGTGAGGTTGACCATCATTCATAACTGCGGATTGATAAAGACAGTTGGCCTGATGCGGCTCAACTACAATAATATTAGGGATATTTTCCTGCATTTTTTCAACAAAATAACCCATAACACTGCCAGCAAACGATCCCACCCCCGCTTGTAAAATAAGGTGGGTTGGCAACGGACTGTTTGTTTCTGCGAGCTGCTCATAAGCTTCAACCGCTAGTGTCATATAGCCTTGCATAATCCACGTTGGGATCTCTTCATACCCTGTCCAGGCTGTATCCTGCAAAAGCACCCAGCCTTTTGTTTGCGCCATTCTATGGGCCAGTCGCACTGCATCATCGTAGTTCAAATCGGTGATGGTGCATTCAGCTCCATGATGGCGAATATTCTCTGCCCGGATTAACGATGATCCCTTAGGCATATAAACGACGGCTTTTAGACCTAATTGCTCCGCCGCCCACGCCACACCACGGCCATGATTGCCATCCGTCGCGGTAACAAAAACACAATCCTTAATTTTTTCTTTAATCTCAGGAGTGTTAAGGGCAGCAAAACTTAACGAGTTAATATCAAATTGCAATTTATCAGCGAGATATTTTCCTACAGCATAAGAGCCGCCCAGACCTTTAAAAGCATTCAAGCCAAAACGCCAGGACTCATCTTTAATATGGATGGACCCTAGTCCAAGCCGCCGGCTTAGATGCGCCAGATTATGTAACGGCGTAACGGCATAATTGGGTAATTTTTTATGAAATGCTAACACCTCACGCCCAACATTTTCGTTAAGCAAACTTAAGGCCGCTCCTGTACCATATTTTTTCCGACGTGTATTAAACTGGCATTTAATAAGTTCATGCATAATGATACCTTTTGTTAAAGTTTATTTATTGAAATAATATGTTTTTGGCAATTATTGAGTAGAAACAAGTAAAGAACTCGCGTTTTGTGGCTGTAGTAGTGGTTATCCTCACTTTAATAAACGTACTGATAAAAGAGTCGCACAATATCTATTACGTCCGTTTCTTTATTCCGCTGATTATGATAGTACTATGCTTATTGCTGTTAAATGGCGCGAAAATGCCCATCGTCGTGCAATTTTCACCTTTTTTTAACGGCCTGGACGCGGCAAAATTGCGCACAGTGATAGTCATCACATTAAAGAGGTTATTTGCGATATGAAGCTTGACGCCTGGGATAAAAACATTCTGACATTATTGCAACGCGATAATCGTCTTTCTCAGCGGGAAATCGCCGAACAGGTCAATCTTTCACCTTCGGCAGTGAATCGTCGTATCGCGGCACTGGAGGAGGCGGGCATAATTAAAGGCAATGTCAGCCTTATTGATGCTGGCAAAGTGGGACGCCCGGTCACGATTGTGGTGCAGGTGGTGATCGAAAACGAGCGATTCAATTTACTGGAAGAGGCTCGTCAACGGTTTGTCAGTTGCCCGCAGGTGCAGCAGGTCTACTACGTAACGGGCGATTTCGACTTTTTACTGGTGCTCAATGTTCGTGACATGGCGGAATATGAAGCGCTTACCCGTGAGCTTTTCTTTTCCTCAGGCAATATTAAGTCTTTTAAAACGATTGTCGTGATGCAAAACGCCAAGCAAGAGATGCGCGTCCTGATCGAGTAACGTGCGCAAAGCTTGCAAAACCAGCCTAAATTCTCAATGGTTCGCGAGCAGGTGCGAACTTTTTACAGGTTTCTTTCTGAAAACCTGCTTCCAGATGCGATTTCTGCTTGTCTGATTGCAGATGCCAGGTAACATAGGAATACCCCCATTTCGGGTGGACAAGTGTTTATTTTTTCCGACTATTAACAGAGAGAATATTATGAGCGTTGTGCCTGTAGCCGACGTACTCCAGGGCCGCGTAGCCGTTGACCAAGAAGTCACCGTGCGCGGATGGGTGCGTACCCGCCGAGATTCAAAAGCTGGCATCTCCTTCCTCGCCGTTTATGACGGCTCCTGCTTTGATCCTGTACAGGCTGTCATTAATAATTCTCTGCCCAATTATAATGAAGAAGTATTACACCTGACGACAGGCTGCTCCGTAGTAGTAACAGGTAAGGTTGTCGCGTCGCCGGGACAGGGGCAAAGTTTCGAAATCCAGGCTACGAAAGTAGAGGTCGCAGGCTGGGTGGAAGATCCGGATACCTACCCGATGGCGGCAAAACGCCATAGCATTGAGTATCTGCGTGAGGTCGCGCATCTGCGCCCGCGCACCAACCTGATTGGCGCGGTAGCGCGCGTCCGCCATACTCTGGCGCAGGCGCTGCATCGCTTCTTCGATGAGCAGGGTTTCTTTTGGGTCTCTACCCCGCTGATTACCGCTTCCGATACCGAAGGCGCTGGCGAAATGTTCCGCGTCTCAACGTTGGATCTGGAAAACCTGCCGCGTAACGACCAGGGCAGAGTAGATTTTGACAAAGACTTTTTTGGCAAAGAATCATTCCTGACCGTCTCCGGCCAGCTCAACGGTGAAACGTATGCCTGTGCGCTGTCCAAAATCTATACTTTTGGGCCGACCTTCCGCGCGGAAAATTCCAACACCAGCCGCCACCTGGCGGAGTTCTGGATGCTGGAGCCGGAAGTGGCGTTCGCCGATCTGGAAGACAACGCCCGTCTGGCGGAAGCCATGCTGAAATATGTCTTCAAGGCGGTTCTGGAAGAGCGTGCGGATGATATGAAGTTCTTTGCCGAACGCGTGGATAAAGACGCTATCGCTCGTCTGGAGCGTTTTGTCTCTACCGACTTCGCTCAGGTGGATTACACCGATGCGGTCGCCATTCTGGAACGCTGTGGTAAGACATTTGAAAACCCGGTGTTCTGGGGCGTCGACCTCTCTTCCGAACACGAACGTTATCTGGCGGAAGAGCATTTCAAAGCGCCGGTAGTGGTGAAAAACTATCCGAAGGAAATTAAAGCATTTTACATGCGCCTTAACGAAGATGGCAAAACCGTGGCGGCCATGGATGTGCTGGCGCCGGGAATCGGCGAAATCATCGGTGGTTCCCAGCGTGAAGAGCGTCTGGATGTGCTGGATGCCCGTATGGCCGAAATGGGGCTGAATAAAGAGGATTACTGGTGGTATCGCGACTTGCGTCGCTACGGTACTGTACCGCATTCCGGCTTTGGCCTGGGCTTTGAACGCCTTATCGCTTACGTCACGGGTGTGCAAAACGTGCGCGATGTTATTCCGTTCCCACGGACCCCACGCAACGCCAGCTTCTGATTTTTACGTCACACTCAAGGCCAGCTATGCTGGCCTTTTTTTCGCCTGAATGTCAGTTTTATTATCAATAAGTAAATAAATTTAATTACAACCCTCTGAATTACCACATCTTGTTACTGTATATTTCACGAAAATATTTACACATAAAAATTAATCCTTAATTTTATTGCGGATTAGATTTTTCTGTTCTAATAGCACAATTTTTAACCACAATTTCAGACATCAAGACTTCCAAATGGCTATTTTTATGAAATAGCTCGCCTGCTGCTTTTTCAGACACAACGGTTCTACAAGCCAATAATTGCAATAAAATCATAGTGATAAAAGAAAAACGATCAAATCAAAGCGAGAACTCAGGGGAAGTTTGACGTTGTTCACAAAGTTCCGCGAAAATAACATTTGTTTACATATTTTTTCCTTTTGAAACTAAATCTTTATATTTGTAGCACTTTCACGGTAGCGAAACGTTAGTTTGAATGGAAAGATGCCTGTCAGACACATAAAGACACCAAACTCTCATCAATATTTCTGTAAAGTTTTATTGACGGAATTTATTGACGGCAGTGGCAGGTGTCATATAAAAAAACCAATGAGGGTAATAAATAATGATGAAGCGCAAAATCCTGGCAGCGGTGATCCCTGCCCTGCTGGCTGCTGCAACCGCAAACGCAGCAGAAATTTATAATAAAGATGGTAATAAGCTGGATCTGTACGGTAAAGCCGTGGGTCGTCACGTATGGACAACGACCGGCGATAGCAAAAATGCCGACCAGACTTATGCCCAGATTGGTTTTAAAGGGGAAACGCAGATTAACACCGATCTGACCGGTTTCGGTCAGTGGGAATACCGTACTAAAGCAGACCGCGCTGAAGGCGAACAGCAGAACTCGAATCTGGTCCGTCTGGCTTTCGCGGGTTTGAAATACGCGGAAGTGGGTTCAATCGATTATGGTCGTAACTACGGTATCGTTTACGATGTTGAATCCTATACCGATATGGCCCCCTACTTCTCCGGCGAAACCTGGGGCGGCGCCTATACCGATAACTACATGACCAGCCGTGCTGGCGGTTTGTTGACCTATCGTAACTCTGACTTCTTTGGTCTGGTGGACGGTCTCTCTTTCGGTATCCAGTATCAGGGTAAAAATCAGGACAACCACAGCATTAACTCTCAGAATGGCGATGGCGTAGGTTACACCATGGCATATGAGTTCGACGGCTTTGGCGTCACCGCAGCGTACAGCAACAGCAAGCGTACTAACGATCAGCAGGATCGCGATGGTAATGGCGATCGCGCAGAGTCATGGGCCGTTGGCGCGAAATATGATGCAAACAACGTCTACCTGGCTGCCGTATATGCTGAAACCCGCAATATGAGCATTGTTGAAAATACGGTTACCGATACCGTGGAAATGGCAAACAAAACGCAGAACCTGGAAGTGGTCGCTCAGTACCAGTTTGACTTCGGCCTGCGTCCGGCAATCTCGTATGTGCAGAGTAAAGGTAAGCAGTTGAACGGCGCCGACGGCTCGGCCGATCTGGCGAAATATATTCAGGCGGGCGCGACTTACTACTTCAACAAAAACATGAACGTATGGGTTGACTACCGTTTCAACCTGCTGGACGAAAACGACTATAGCTCCAGCTACGTTGGCACCGACGATCAGGCGGCTGTCGGTATTACTTACCAGTTCTGATCAGCAGACCCCTTTGTTTTATGCCTCAAAAACAGGACTTCGGTCCTGTTTTTTTATCTCTCTTAGAGAAAATGTGCGTCTTTCAAAAACAGGCGGGCTTTTTAGCGCTAACGGTTGGCATTTTGTAAATCTGCCGTTAACCTGATAGCGGATTTCCCTTCTGTAACTATAATGGAACCTCGTCATGTTTGAGAACATAACCGCCGCTCCTGCCGACCCAATTTTGGGCCTGGCCGATCTGTTTCGCGCCGATGACCGTCCAGGGAAAATTAACCTTGGCATTGGCGTATATAAAGATGAAACCGGCAAAACACCGGTGCTCACCAGCGTTAAAAAAGCCGAGCAGTATTTACTGGAAAATGAAACGACGAAAAACTATCTCGGCATTGACGGGATTCCGGAATTTGCTCGCTGTACTCAGGAACTGCTGTTCGGCAAAGGCAGCGCGCTGATTAACGATAAGCGCGCACGCACGGCGCAAACGCCGGGCGGTACCGGCGCGTTACGCATTGCCGCCGACTTTTTGGCAAAAAATACTCCGGTAAAACGGGTGTGGGTGAGCAACCCCAGCTGGCCGAACCACAAAAGCGTGTTTAACGCTGCCGGCCTGGAAGTTCGGGAGTACGCTTACTACGATGCGGAAAATCACACGCTGGATTTTGAAGCGCTACAAGCCAGCCTGAGCGAAGCACAGGCCGGCGATGTGGTTCTGTTCCACGGTTGCTGTCATAACCCAACCGGCATTGACCCTACTCTGGAACAGTGGCAGGTTCTGGCTGAGCTTTCCGTTGAAAAAGGGTGGCTGCCGCTATTCGATTTCGCTTACCAGGGCTTTGCCCGCGGCCTGGAAGAAGATGCGGAAGGTCTGCGCGCCTTTGCCGCGCTGCATAAAGAGCTTATTGTCGCCAGCTCCTACTCCAAAAACTTCGGCTTATATAATGAACGCGTCGGCGCCTGCACCCTCGTGGCTGCCGATGTGGAAACCGTGGATCGCGCTTTTAGCCAGATGAAATCCGCCATTCGCGCTAACTACTCCAACCCGCCAGCGCACGGCGCGTCCATCGTCGCGACTATCCTGAGTAATGACGCCCTGCGCGCTATCTGGGAACAGGAACTGACGGACATGCGCCAGCGTATTCAGCGTATGCGTCAACTGTTCGTGAATACCTTGCAGGAAAAAGGCGCGAACCGTGACTTCAGCTTTATTATCAAGCAGAACGGGATGTTCTCATTCAGCGGACTGACCAAAGAGCAGGTGCTGCGTCTGCGTGAAGAGTTCGGCGTTTATGCCGTGGCTTCTGGTCGCGTGAACGTGGCGGGCATGACCCCGGATAATATGGCGCCGCTGTGCGAAGCCATTGTCGCGGTACTGTAAAAAGCTGCCGACTGGCGTGACCGATAAAAAAGCCTGCACATTGCAGGCTTTTTCATTCTGCTTACCAGACCGGCATCTCATCTTGCAGGAAGGGATTATGCAGACGCTCGTACCCGAGCGTAGAGAGCGGGCCGTGGCCAGGAATAAAGGTCACATCATCGCCAAGCGGCAACAATTTACGCTTAATGGCGTCAATCAACTGGGTATGATCGCCGCGAGGAAAATCGCTGCGCCCGACGCCACCTTTGAAAATCACATCGCCGGAGATCAGCAGTTGCGACTGTTCATCAAAGAAAACCACGTGTCCCGGCGTGTGTCCCGGACAATGTAACACCTGTAACGTCACATTCCCTACGCTGACGCGATCGCCGTCGTTCAACCAGCGATCAGGCGTCAGCGGCTGACACTCATCCAGACCAAACATGCGGCTTTGCGCCGGCAGTCCTTGCAGCCAGAACTCATCTTCTTTTTCCGGACCGATAACAGGAACGCCGTAATGCTGCGCCAGTTCACTCGCCGCGCCGACATGATCGAGATGCCCATGCGTGAGTAAAATTTGCATCAACGTCACGCCGCTGGCGTCCACTTCCTGTTTAATTTTTTCCGCGTCGCCGCCCGGATCGACCAGCGCCGCCAGCCGGGTTTGTTCGCACCAGATTAATGAACAGTTCTGGGAGAACGCGGTGACCGGAATAATACGATAGTTCATACTGCTCCTTTGATTAAGCCTCGCTGATTACCAGTGCCGCGCCGGCCCGGTATCAATATGCACAAAGTTACTACGTGGGTAATATCCTACACCACCTGCGCGCATAGATAACGCCGCTTTGCGAATATTGCTCAGCGCCACGCCCTCAATATGAAAATCCATCGCCTGCCCTTTTGTATGGTAGCTTTTTTTCGCTACGCCGCTGCTACGGGCGCGTAATTCATTATTGGTATCAAGAGAACGGTAGCCCGAGATGAGCTGCACAGGTTTACGCGTCCCTAACAGCCCCTGAAGTCGGTAAAGTTGGTCAAACAGGCGGGGATCGATTGATCGGACTTTATTCGCGCGATAGTCACGGAAAAAATGGTTTAACTTTGCTAATTCATCCTGAATGTAGGCTCTTCCATCGAAAAACTCCGCCTTGATTGACTCTCCGGTATGGAGATTGTTTAACGTCAAAATGCGCGGGCGTGGGGTCGAGAGTGTGGCAAACGCTGGCGCGGGCAGGATGGCGGCGCCGAGAGCGACACCACCAAGCGCCAGCAGCTTGCGGCGATTAGCGTCAAATTTGTCCATGATAATCAGGTCTACAGGTCAATGTTATCGTTAATACACTTCTACCTTTAAGCAGACATGATACCGGCTGGCACAGACTTCTGAACGGCCCGGTCGACTTAAAGGTTGTTGTATATGCACTTCTGGCGCACGAAAGGCACCTTAACTGCCGATAAAGCCCGCGTCAAGATGGCCCTCTCCCAGCCACAACGGGGGTCTACAGCGAAACGCCCCGTTGAAGCCAAACATTAGGACAACATATTTACCAGAACTTCTTCATTTACCTGATTAATTGTTCAACCTTTGGCACAATTTGTGCGCTGGATCGCGCTGTGAGATCGTAATTGTAAATATCTGTACGATATTGCATACGTCCATCTGCGCCGACAAACGCGGTCAGATAGTAAAGATTTACTGGAATGTTCTGCCGGATATTGACATACCGCGTGTCGCCTTGCTTCAGGGCGCCTGAGATCCGCGCATCGTTCCAGCCAGCATCCTGCAAGAGCATATTCGCCAGTTCAGAGGCCTTATTGACCCGCACGCAGCCGGAACTTAACGCCCTGGCGTCACGCTGAAAGAGAGTATGGTTGGGCGTATCGTGCAGATAGATCGCATCTGAACTCGGCATATTAAATTTATAACGCCCCAGCGAATTGTGCGCGCCTGGCGCCTGCTGGAAACGGAACGGAAGATTCGATGGCGTAATGGTGGCCCAGTCAACCTGCCACGGATCGATCGCTTCTTTGCTGTTCCAGCCGCGCATCACGGTGTAGCCATGGCGCTCCAGATAGCCTGGGTCATTCCACACCTTCGGTAAAATGTCTTTACGCGCAAGCGTGGGCGGAACGTTCCACGGCGGGTTCACCACCACATTATTCAGCGCGCTGCTCATCATCGGCGTTTTACGGTCAGGACGCCCGACGATCACCCTCGAAGCCAGCACCTGGTTGCCATTCTGATAGTAGACCAGCGAATAAGCGGGAATGTTTACCATAATACCGGTAGAGAGTTCCGCCGGCAGCAGGCGTAAACGTTGGATATTCAGTGCCAGTACGCCTGCGCGTTGCGCGGGGGTCATATTAAGCCAGTTACGCGTCGCCGGGCCAATAACGCCATCCGCCCCCAGCCCTTGCCATGCCTGAAAACGCTTTACCGCCTCGACCAGTTCACGATCGTAGGCGCGTGCCGCCGGAGCCGACTTACTACGGCGGGCCGTTTGTTCGTCGACCGGCTGCGCCACCGATGTTTCGACTACCGCGGCGGAGGGGCTGACGACGGCGCTATCAGCAGTGTTATCGCCGGGTAAGGCTATCTTTGGACCGCCATCCAGCGTCCCCGTACGCTGTAATATTTCGCGCAGCGCAGGCACATCGTTACTCCATTGCCCCGGGCGCAGCGTCGCGGTATTGGTCAACTGCGGCCACGGGCGAGAGTCCGCCACCAGCTTCAGTAGCGCGTCATGCATGGGCGCATACTGTGGATGCTGCGGCGCCAGGCTGGCGATATACATCGGCAACTGGCCCTCTTCCAGCGCGATTTGCCACTGGTTAATCACCGAGACTGGCGGCGTCGCCAATGCGTAAGGTTTGTTGCTATATAACCAGCGCTGGCCTTTGACGGGGATATTCGCAATGAAATGGAGATAGCCCATCATGGCGTCTGACAACACAACATCGCGCGCCATACCGTTTACGGCGGGATCGGTCAACAATGCCACCCAGGCGGTAAACTGCGGCTGGAATCCGGCAATCGCCACCTCCGCCAACTGTTGCTGGAAGGCTTTCACCGCATCGCGATTATCCCACATGGGCTTCATGTCGCGCGCGGCATACAGCAATGTCAGCTGGCTCATATAGACCGGCGTATAGCCGGAAGGAAGCTGCGACTGTAAATCAGCCCGGACTTTCTCGGCTGAAACGCCCTCCGGCAGCGGCTGAATCCCGGCCATAATCGCCGTCGCGGCGGATTGCTTCTGCGGCCCAGCCTGATCCGTCGCGGCAACGGCGCTATCGCCAGGTATCATTTCAGGCTCATCGGCCTGCGCATTGAACAGTGGAGCGAATGTTACGGCCAGGCATAAACTGATTGCCGACAGACAACGACCACACATCTTATTAAGCAACATCCCTTGCCCCCTGTTTTCATTATCATACTCCGCATGATTGTGCTGCCCGCAGCGCGGGTCAACCGCAACCAATGCTTTTGTTTAGTATGACGAGTCAGCCTGCTCACTCGTCAGGCTTAACTCCAGTATATAAAGTTCGTTACGTTTTTGCCTAACCTAATGTAAAGAAGTTTAAAGAAAATGCACTACCCGGAGAGATTTTTCAGATAAAGAAAAAGGCGGCTTTCGCCGCCCCAGGGTAATGATAAAGCAGAACTTGTTGTGCCGGATGGCGGCGTAACCGACTTATCCGGCCTTGCCTGATAAGCGAAGCGCCATCGGGCACTTCATTATTTCTGCCGTATTTAACTCGCTTCTGAAGGCGTATCTTCCGTCTGCGTACCGGGAAGCGTTTCCGGAAGCTGCGGCGCAAAGCCACGCAGCCCGACAACATGAACATGCTCAGTATTCTGAAACACTTTACGCACCAGTTTATAGGTCGTGCCCTTCTCCGGACTGATGTTTTCCGGCGCGGCGATGATGAGCTGCATTTGCAAACGTTCGCATAGTTCAAACAGCGTGGCGATAGAGCGCGCATCCAGACGCGCCGCTTCATCGAGGAACAGCAGGCGACATGGCGAAATATCTTTCCCGCGCAGTCTGCGCGCTTCGTCTTCCCAGCTTTGCACCACCATCACCAGAATTGACATCCCGGTCCCGATAGCTTCACCCGTGGATAGCGCGCCGGATTCCGCACGCAGCCAGCCGTCGGACCCACGGTTAACTTCAACTTCCATTTCCAGATAGTTACGGTAATCCAGCAGCTCCTCGCCGATGGTCTGCGGCGTGCGTTGCCCCATATCGATCTGCGGATTCAGGCGCTGGTACAGTTTCGCCAACGCTTCAGAGAAGGTCAGACGATTGCTGTTAAACAGATCCTGGTGCTGCTCCTGCTGTTCTGAAAGCACATCCAGCAAGGTGGCATGCGTTTCACGCACGTTGACGTTTAACCGCACGCTATTCACCTGGCCAAACGAGACGCTTTGCAAACCCTGGTTCAGCATACGAATACGGTTCTGCTCACGCTGGATAGTCTTGCGGATGATGTTTGCCACGCTGCGGGAACTGATCGCCAGCTTTTGCTCACGCGATGTTAGCTCTTCCGTCAGACGGCTCAGTTCAATCTCCATTTGTTCAATGGCTTCAACCGGATCGTCGGTACGAATAATATCCTGACGAATACGCTCGCGCAGATGCTGGTAAACGGCCACAAAGAACTGGATTTTACGTTCCGGGCGTTTCGGATCTTCCGACAGACGCAATACGTCGCGCAGATGTTCGTTATCCGCGACGGCCAGGCGCAGCGCGCCCAACGCCTTATCCGACATGGAGCGCAGTTCATCCGCCGACAGATAAGCCAGCTCACGACGGTGCAGACGGCGTTCCACGCCATTGTCTTTCACCATCCGCATGACTGCGCACCAGCCGGCTTTCGCGGTTACGACCTGCTCGCGCATTTCATGATAATCGCGCTCCAGCTTGCGCAGCTTACGGGTCAGGTTCTCCATCTCCGCTTCGCAGAAAGTGAGCGCTTTCTCAAGCTGATTGCGACGCGAACGGTTATTGCTCAACTGAGCGTGCAGTTCATCGCGACGCTGGCGAGCGCGCTCTTCCGCCCCGCTATCGGCGCGAACGCCAATATCCTGTAATTCGCGCTGCAAATCGTTAAGCAGCTCTTTTTTCGTGTCGTAAGAGCTTTTTAGCGAGGCCAGGACCTGGCTGTACTGACTTAACTGCGCGGCATGGCTGCGCAGCGCTTCGCGGGCGCGGGTACGCTCGGCTTCCGCCTGCTCCAGCCGCTGGCGCAGCTTTTCGTTGAGATCGCTGTTGCCGCTCAACATTTCCGCCGAGTCGGAATAGCTGAAATGCGCCCGACGTTCGACGACTTCAGCCAGCGCAAAAGCCTGCTGGCGCGCGTCGCGCTGCATTTGCTGCGACCATGCATAGTCTTCTTTTAACTGCTCAAACTGTTCCGGATCGCTTTGCAGAACGGAAACCACCGGCTCCAGTTTGGCTAACTGGTTGCCATATTGCTGCACAAATCGCGCCGCTTCCTGCGCCTCATCCAACCGTTCCTGAATTTCATCGACCCGATCGGCCAGCGTTTCATCGGCCAATAAATTCAGCCGCGGCAGCAAACGGTTAAGCGCGGAAACGCCCTCTTTCGCCTGCTCAAACTGAAGGCGCTGCTGCTGGTTGTCGCTTTCATGCGTCGCCAGCGCGCGCTCCAGTTCGACGCGACGCCCGTTCAGTCGGCGAATTTCCGCTTCCGGATCGTCCTCAAAAGCAACGGAAAGGTGGCTGCCGATAAAACGGCTGAACGCCTGGTGCAAACGCTGGGTTTTCTGAACGTCAAACGAGAGCGTGGCAAAGCGCTCGGAAAGCACTTCCCGTTCCGCATGGAGACTTTCAATACGGTTCTCGCGCGCCGCGCGGCCAAAAATAGGCAGCGACGGGAAACGCGAATAACGCCACTGACGGTCGGCAATTTTCACGACCACCGCCTTTTCCAGCTCGTCAACGCTGAATACGCTGTCATCAAAAGACTGCGGATCGCCTTCGATCAGGTACAGATCTTCCGGGCAGTCGGTCAGACCTTCAAGCTGTTCGGCTATTTGCGATAAATCCGGTACGACGATCGCATGGCGCGACGGGCCATACAGTGCGGAAAAGTACGGCGCATCTTCAAGACTGACATCATCGTAGATTTCCGACAGCAGTACCCCGCCAAAACGCTCCGCCAGCGCATTCAAACGCTGATCTTCCGCGCCGCCCGGCTGGCTTAAACGTTCGATCTCTTCATCAACCGCATTTTTACGCGCGCCCACTTCGTCGCGTTCGACAATGGCTTCGCGCTCACGCTCCAGCAGCTGTTGCAGGTATTCGGTCACTTCCTGGCTGGACGTAAACTCCTCGCCACACTGTTCGCTAAGCTGGTTAAGGCTGTTTTGCGCCGCCAGCCAGACAGGAGCGCGTTGCATCAGATGCTGGATACGGGATTGAAGCTGCTCCTGCTCCTGACGCAAGGCCATACGCTGTTCGCTGGCTGACGATACGCTATCAGACAAGGACGCGATGCGGGCTTCCAGCTCCTGATGCAGCGCTTCCAGTTCGTCAATATCAAAATTTTTGCCCTGTCGCTTACAGAACTCCGCCAGCAGACGTTCCGCCTCTTGCTGCTCGCGCAGCCGCTGTTCCAGTTCGCTCAGGCGCATCCGCAGCGGCTGTACCTGTTCCGCCAGATGACGCTGGTTCACGCCGTCCCGTAACAGCTCGCGCGCCACGTCCCAGGCTTCGCTACGCGCCAGCGGGCCGTTGATCGCCGCCACCAGCTGGTAAGCCTGCTCAAACTGACTGTGCGCGGTTTGCGCCACGCTCATTTTTTGTTCCAACGACAGCAGTTTTTCCGTAGCTTCCTGCTCTTTTGCCTGGAAAGTATCCAGCCATTCGGCGGCGCTTTCCGGCGTTAGATCCGGCAGATGGCAAAGTTCTTTAGCGCGGGCAAGCGCTGATATCGCCTGGTTATACTGAATCGCGCGCGTTTGCTGTACATCCAGCGCCTGCTGGTAATCCGCAAGCTGGCTTTTGAGTTCATCGACTTCCAGCTCGGCGGCTTCGGCACGCGCTTCATTTTCGTCCTGCATTTCGGCGGCTTCCGCCACCACTTCGTTTTGCTCTTCGAGTCGAATCTGCAGCTCTTCAAGATCTGCTTCGTAGCGTTCAATTTTTTCCTGCTGGCGCAGCGCGGTTTGCACCAGATTCAGGTGATCGCTCGCCGCCTGATAATCCGCTTCAAGAGAACCTTCGGCGCCGTTATGTTCGCCCAACTCACGGGCCATATCGACGTGCTTATACTGCTCTGCCGCCAGTTGCTTGCGCGATGTGTACAGTTCGCGTCGAAACGCCAACGCCTGATCAAGGTGAACCCGACGCTCATTGGCGTGGCGCATATAATCCGCCGCCACATAATCGGTGGCTTCGCTGATCAAATGCTTAAACAGATCGCGATCGGATTGGGTAACACGAATCGCTTCCAGCGTGAGTCGGTTCTCGCGCAGCGCCGCTTCCATATCCTGGAATGCCTTGCGCACGCCGCTGTTTTCTGGCAATAAATAATCGCGCAGCGATCGGGTAATGGCGCTGGAGATCCCGCCGTACAGCGAGGCCTCTATCAAACGATAGAATTTACTACGATCGGAAGCGGAGCGCAGACGACGGGCGATAATCCCTAAGTCAAACATCAGCGAATGATAATCGGTGATGGAGTTAAACTGCTTAAACTGCACGCCTTCCATCTCGTCAAGCTTGTCTTTCAACTCAGCAAGCGACAGTACGCGCGCCTGACGTTCGTTTAATGTCTCCGTCACCAGTTGTGTCGGCTGTACCGACATCGGCAGCCCCTGGATAGCGAACGGTTTGATGTCCACTTTGCGATCGCGCCCAGCGACCTGCTGCAGACGCACGCCGACCACCACCCGCTGATGGCGGGAATTAATGGTGTCGAGCATGGAGTAACAGACGCCCGCCTTCAGCTTACCGTGCAGACCTTTATCGCGCGAACCGCTGGTGGCGCCGGCTTCCGTGGTGTTACGAAAGTGCAGTAATGTGAGATCCGGGATCAGCGCCGTGACGAACGCCGCCATCGTCGTGGATTTTCCGGCGCCGTTGCCCCCGGATAACGTCGTGACCAGTTCATCCAGGTCAAAAGTGCGGGCAAAAAAACCGTTCCAGTTAATCAGCGTTAGCGAGCGAAATTTACCGCGTTCAATCATTATTCTTCCTCTCCACTGTCCGGCTGACTCTCTTCGGTCTCATCATTAAGTTGCAGATGGTTTTCAATGGGCATCGCTTCCCCGTCGCGGATGAGACGACGCTGCGCCTCGCGAGGATCGTCGCCGGCGCGGACATCCGCGCCAAAGCGGAAGACCGATTCGGTAATGCGGAATTTGCTGCTGTCGTGGCCCATAAACCATACCATGCCCAAACGACGCAGGCGGTTCAAAGAAGAACGCACCTTTTCCTGCAGTTTCTGACGATCAACGTCAGATCCCGTCGAGCGGTTATTCACCAGCTTTAGCAGTTTGGCTTCGTCCGCAAGGGTAAGCAGCTCGTCGTACAACTCTTGCTGAGTAAAGATCCCTTCGTTGGCCAGACGCTCCGGGCTAAGATAGAGGTAGCAGAGAATTTTACCGACCATCATATCCAGTTCGGATAACACCGAGCGCGGGATAAGCGTGGTAGAACGCGGACGCAGGTAGAAGAACCCCTCCGGCGCGCGAATCAGCTCCACGTTATAACGCGCGTAAAACTCTTCCAGGTATTCCTGAAAATCCATCAGAAAGGCATGATTATCCAGTTCGTCCAGCCCGATGTGGCGGCCCGAACGTAATGCGCTATCCAGCGCCGGAAATAACGGATTCGCCAGCGCCTGCGCCAGCTTAACCGGCATCACTTGTTCAATATTTGTCAATGACATGCGCCTGTACCTTGGCTCCGTAATCATTAATCGGCTGCCATTTGGCTGGCAGTCCGGTGAAATCTGCTTGCGCTACGCCAAGACGTACCGCTTGATCGATAACAATACGCGCCACGTCGAAATGACGCGCGCGCGGGTATTGCGCCAGATACTCGCGCACCACCAGCCCAAGATCCAGTGGCGTTTGTCTGGTTTTGTAGATAGCCAGCTGTTCTTCAATGATGGCCGCTAACTGCTCGCGGATCTCGTTAAACTCTTCATATTCCAGATCCGGCGGCAACTCCCCGGTGACTTCATCGTCACGCAACGCCATCTCTTCATCGCGCACATCCAGCAGACGATCGGCATTCGCGTAGGTTAGCGCCCACGGATCGTCAAAATAAGTCTGTACGGACTGGCGCAACCGCTGGGCGAAGACACGGTTTTTATCCATATCGATCGCGGTACGGATAAATTTATGCACGTGACGATCGTAGCCGATCCATAAATCAATAGACTGCTGACCCCAACTGATAATGCGGTCAAGTTTACTTTGTAAGTCAAACACCAGCCTGTCGACAAAATGCAGATCATCGTGCGTCATCGTGGCATCCTGAATGCGCAGCAGGTTAGCCTGCAGCTTATCGCCCGCCGCCTCCAGCGTATCCTGCAACTCGCGCAGCGTACCAGACGTTTCGGAAAGCAGCAGTTCACAGCTGGAAATCGCCGCCCGCCAGTCTTTATTCAGCAGTTGTGCGATATCGTCTTTCACCTGCTGCTGCTGTTCATCCATGATGCGCTGGGTCAGATCGATACTGTCGAAAATCTCCGCCACCGAATATTTCAATGGCGCGTAAACGTTGCGATGCCAGTGGAACTCATCGCCACCCTCCGCTGCCGCATCCGCCGCGCGCTTCAATTCGCCGGCCACAATCGACAACTGCATAGAAAGACGCAGCGTAGAGAATTCGCGTTGACGAATGTAGTAATCGGTGATGCCAATCCCGAGCGGGGTTAATCGGTAAATCGCATTGCCTTCCGCCTGCTCGCTGGTAAAGCGGTTCAGCAGACGTTGACGCACCATATCGTTAATCGCGTTATTAGCGCGCACGCCGATGGTTTCGCTGGTTTGCTCAAACGCATCACTCACATGGCGGAATGCATCCACCAGCTCGCCTTCACTCATCTCGCCGTCAAGGCGTTCGCCGTTCAACGTGGCGACCGCCAGCAGAAAGGAAAGTCTGTCTACCGGCAGCGAGATGGAAAAGTCGTTTTTTCTGGCCCAGGCAACCAGTTCGGGGACTGTCTGGGAAAATTCACTCATAGGTTATCCTTGCATCTGCGGCTAGCGCCGGGCTTTTAATCGCGGTGACATGAATGTAGCGCCCAAGGCTAATATACGGCTCCTGGCGGCAATAACGCGTTTCCAGTTCGACCAGGGTCTCATAACAGTCACGCTGCTGGTGTTTTTCACGCAGATAATCATGAAACACACGCACGCCGGTTTTACCGGTAATCTGCCAGCCAATCGCCTCCAGCCACTGGTACACCTGCGCGGGGTCGCGCGGGTAGTCAGGCGACAGCGTGCGCTTCTTGCGTTTAGGCATCCCCGCCTGCACGTAGTCAAAATTACCCGCCACCATATTGTGCATCAGCAAACCGTTAGCGTTATAGAACATCAACGACAGCGCGCCGCCAGGGCGCAATACTGACCAGAGCGTTTCTAATACGCCGACAGGATCGGCTACCCACTCCAGCACAGCATGAAACAATATCAGATCAACCGGGCTTTCCAAATGCGAAGCGACGTCCTGAGCCGGGCATTGTATAAAATGCATGTCTTTGCTCACACCTTTTGCCTCGGCCGCCTGCCGCGCGCGGGCGATCATTTCGCCAGACAGATCGCATAACGTCACCTGATGGCCGCGTTCCGCCATCTTAATCGCCGTTTGCCCTTCGCCGCCGCCGGCATCCAGTACCCGCAGTTTTCGCCCGCCAATCTCCTCCAGCACGCGATCCAGGTCTTGCCACAGAATGGCTTGCCGTAGTTGTCCTTTGGTCGTGCCGTAAATGTTACGGGAAAACTTTTCAGCAATGTCATCAAAATTGCGATCCTGCATCGGACTCTCCACAGGCTGGCTTAGGCGTTATCTGATAAAACCGCTATTTTGTCACAGCCGCGGCGAGAATGAACCTGTCTGGTGTAATATCACCGTTAATCCTCCGCTATATGGTTAAAAAAGGAACCAAAAAGGATGCTTTTTACGCTAAAGAAAGTGATTGGCGGTATGTTATTGCCGCTTCCGCTGATGTTGCTAATGATTGGCGTCGGCCTGGCGCTGCTCTGGTTTAGCCGCTTTCAGAAAACCGGAAAAGTATTTATCAGCGTAGGTTGGCTGGCGCTATTGCTATTAAGCCTGCAACCCGTCTCTGACCATCTGCTGCGTCCGATAGAAAACCGCTACCCTACCTGGCAGGGTCCGCAAAAGGTGGAATATATTGTGGTTCTCGGCGGCGGCTATACCTGGAACCCGCAGTGGGCGCCGAGCTCTAATTTAATTAACAACAGCTTGCCGCGGCTGGCGGAAGGCATTCGGCTGTGGCGCGCGAATCCGGGAGCCAAGCTGATTTTTACCGGCGGCGTAGCAAAAACCAATACGGTAAGCACGGCGGAAGTCGGTGCGCGGGTGGCGCAGTCACTGGGCGTACCGCGTAGCGATATTATTACGCTGGATAAGCCAAAAGATACGGAAGAAGAAGCCGCCGCCGTTAAGCAGGCCATCGGCGACGCCCCTTTCCTGTTGGTAACCTCCGCCTCGCATTTGCCGCGTGCGATGATTTTCTTTCAGCATGCCGGGCTGAATCCGCTTCCCGCGCCGGCGAATCAGTTGGCGATCGATTCGCCGCTCAATCCCTGGGAGCGGGCAATTCCGTCCCCGGTCTGGCTGATGCACAGCGATCGCGCTGGGTATGAAACATTAGGGCGACTTTGGCAATGGCTGAAAGGCATATCAGGCAAGCCAGGGGAGTAATGATTTCGCCGCCAGATCAAAATTGGTACGGTTAAAACGTCCGGTATTGACCAATTGCGCAACCTCGTCCCACAGCACATAGAGCCAACGCCGCCAGATGAATGACTCCGCCACTGGCGCGCGTTGCAGATAATGCCAAAGCAATCCCTCCGCCAATGGATTATCCATCAGGCGAAACAGTTCGAACTCTCTCGGCGCCCACAGCATCAGCCCGGGGCCGACCATCGCCAGAAGCTGATCGCTACGGGCGTCTTTAAGCATACTGCGCAGGCAGAAGTTGCCATGCACCAGTACGCAGTTGTCGTTAAACCCTTCAAATAACGAAGGAAGACATTCTCTGGTACGAAACAGAATGCGTTTGTCCTGCATCGTCAGGCCAGTATTGCTGAACTGATTTAGCGTCGTCCACAGCACCTCCACACGCTGACGATACCAGGAAGGCCAGATATTCTCCTGAGTATGGTCTACGGCGCCAACGCAACCGCGGCTATCCTGCCGATGCCAGGCTAACAGCCCTTCGACAATCTGATCTTTTAGCTGTTCCCAGCGTTCCGGAGTGCGCGCCGGCGCCTCGACCGGCACACCGCGCAGTCGTTCCAGTAGCAGCACATCCGGACCAGGATGCTCTTCATGCGTCAATACGCCATAGATTACCGGCATCCTCACCGTACCGCTACGCGCCAGCATTGAGGTTTTCCATGCCAGTTGCTGCGCAACGCCGGGAGTAGTAAAGCTTCGCGCCATCAGCGGCATCGGATTTCCCTGGCTGTCATATAATGACCACAATGCGGAATCCGCTTTCTCATTCACGCACTCTATACGGCTAAGTTTTTCACCCAACAAATGACTGAGTTCGGCCCGCAACTGTTCCATTCCAGATTACCCCCATTAGTGCTACTGCTTTAATAATGAGCGTCGTATGGACAGATGTCACCCGTATCAGATCAAGGGAAGAAAAGAAAAATGAGGAAAATCGTAACGGTACGAGAAAACCGCCACTGATGAGCAAACGTGAGTATTCATCTTTGCGCTATCATACCGCGCTGTTCATGACCGTCTAAGACGATCATGAACAGGATCATGTTAACGCATTTCAGCGCGCACGCGCTCCAGGTCGTCGGCGGTGTCTACGCCCGTGCCGGGCACCGCTTTGGCGACGGCGACATGAATTTTTTCGCCGTACCACAGCACACGGAGTTGCTCCAGCATTTCAATATGTTCCAGCGGGCTGGGTTGCCAGCTCACGTAACGGCGGATAAAACCCGCGCGATAGCCGTAAATGCCCAGATGGCGCAGGCAAGTATCCCCTACCGTTTCCATACTTTTTGCAAAGCGGTCGCGATCCCAGGGAATCGTCGCCCGGGAAAAGTAAAGCGCATAGCCTTCGGCATCCAACACGACTTTTACCGCATTCGGGTTAAACGCTTCTTCGGCGCTGTGAATCGGCACCGCCAGCGTCGCCATGCCAACCTGGCGCTGCGCCAGATTTTCCGCGACCTGGCGAATAATAACCGCCGGGATCATCGGCTCATCGCCCTGAACGTTCACAATAACGGTATCGTCGCTGAATCCGCACTTCTCTACCACTTCCGCCAACCGTTCGGTGCCGGACTGGTGATCGGCGCGCGTCATGCACACTTCGCCGCCAGCCGCTTCTACCGCACGAGCCACGTCTTCATGATCGGTCGCGACAATAATGCGTTCCGCGCCAGATTCACGCGCCCGCTCCAGGACATGAACAATCATGGGCTTACCATTAATATCCACTAATGGTTTGCCTGGCAGTCGGGTAGATGAAAAACGGGCCGGAATGATGACGACGAAACTCATGATTTACTCTCATCAGATGTCAGGGCGCGAGCTTCATTTTCCAGCAATACAGGAATGCCGTCGCGTAACGGGAAAGCGAGATTATCCAGTTTGCAAATTAATTCTTGCTTTTCCTGGTTATACCAGAGTTTGCCGTTACATACCGGGCAGGCGATGATTTCAAGCAGACGATGATCCATAGTTCCTCCAGATGGACCGGATTGTGAATCCTTCAATATTAACATAATCGGTTATGATGCAGGGTCTATTTCCCAGCCATGACGCATGGCGCTAAACAGGCCTGGCGGACATTGTCCCAGCGTCACGCGCGATGCCCGTTGCCAGGCAGCAAACGCGCTAATAGCCTGCCAGATTCCTTTTTGCAGACTAACGCCAGGGCGGATATCGTCCTCCAGATACAGCGAGATAACCTCAAGCACCCCCGTTTTACGGTGCATTTTGGCATCCATTCGCCCGACTAAACGGCCCTGGTATAATAGCGGCAGCACAAAATAACCGTACTGGCGCTTCGCCGCAGGCGTATAACATTCCAGCCGATAGTTAAATCCGAAAAGCTGCGCTGCCCGCTTGCGATCCCATACCACAGGATCGAAAGGCGACAGCACTGCGCTATGGGTCGCCTTTAAGGCGTTATTTAGCGCCGGTTCAAGCTGCGAAAGAAGATCGGCATGAAGCCACATCCGCCCCAACGTTTCCACCTCGACCGGAATAATCTGCTGCTGTTCCGCCCGGCTCTCCCGCCATCCCTTCAGGTCAGGACGTTTCAGGCGGTAGTAATCCGCCAGCCACTGTTCACGGAAAATCCCCAGACTGCGCGCGCTATTATCCAGCATCAGGCTTTCCGCCTGCGACTGTGACAGTCCATCGCGTCCATCATCCCAGTGCGGCATCACACGGGGCGTTAAATCATATACACGTTGAAAATTACGCCGCTCAACAACCATGACTTTTCCGGCGGTAAATAAACCCTCAAGGTGGCGTTTATGTGGTTTCCATTCCCACCAGCCGCTGACGCCTTTCCGCGCATGTTCAAAATCGGCAGAACGCACCGGACCGTGCTCCTGAATATGCCGCACTAGCTGTTCTATTTCTTCCGCGTGCTCATGCATCCATGCCGCGCGATATTTCCAGCCCATCTTTTCCGGCGACAGCATACGATGGCGGATAAGTTTAAAGTCGCGGCGTGGTAAGAAACAGGCCTCATGCGCCCAGTATTCCATTAACTCGCCGCGTCGCAGCGCCTCATCCAGCCAGGCCTGCGGGTACGAACCGAGACGGCTAAACAGCACCAGATAGGGGCTACGTGCGACAACATTGATGGTATCAATTTGCAGCAACGCCATGCGTGAGATGGCGGCAAGAACATCGCCAGGCAGCGCGTTACGGCGCGGCTTTTTCAATAGCCCCTGCGCAGCAAGGTGAAGACAACGGGCCTGGGAAAGAGAAAGGTACGACAATGACATTCATGACTCCATAAATTCATCACTGCCGCAGCATTGGGGTACGCTAGCGAACCAGCGAGGTGATATGTTCAAGCAACTTATCAGGCTGCTCACCGGACAAACGCGCATCAACCGGTAAGAACCACCAGTTATCTTCGGCAAAAGCACGGCATTTCACCGCGTCTTTTTCCGTCATAACCAGGGTCTGCCCTTCACCGACCAACGCCTGAACGTCAGCAGGGGCGAGCGTTTGATGATCGGCCAGCGGGACGCACTTTTGCGGATGCGCGCCACAGGCTTCCAGCGTCGCGAAAAATCGCGGCGGATGACCGATGCCCGCCATCGCCACAATATTGCTCAGTTGCGCCACATCGCAACGCGCTCCCGTACGTAAGTTCACCGCCAGTCCAGGCGTTAGCTGCATGGGGATTTCGCCCGCCCGGGCGACGCCGCCATTCACGATAGCGGCATCCACGGTTTTCAGGCGACTGGCGCGTTCGCGCATAGGACCGGCAGGAAGCCACCAGCCGTTGCCAAAACGGCGCACGCCGTCAATCACCACAATTTCAATATCTCGCGCTAGTCGGTAATGCTGCAACCCATCGTCGGTGATAATAATCTGCACATTATGCGCCGCCAGAATCGCTTTCACCGCCGCGGCGCGTTCAGGCGCCACCGCGACAGGCGCGCCGGTCCGTTGATAAATCAATACCGGTTCATCTCCCGCTTCTGCGGTTGTCGTCTCCGGCGTCAGGAGCAGCGGATAAGCGGCAGCTTTCCCGCCGTAGCCGCGGGAAACGATCCCCACGCGCACGCCACGCTGTTGCAGCTTTTCCACCAGCCAAATGACTACGGGTGTTTTACCGTTACCGCCAGCCGTAAGATTCCCTACTACAACCACCGGTACCGGCGCTCGCCAGGCGCGTTTAAAACCAAGCTTATAGCTCAGACGAATCGCCCCGCTCACCAGGCCATACAGCCAGGAGAGCGGCAGCAGTAACCGCCATAGCGGGGATTCACCAGACCAGATACGCGCAATCATTGGCCAAATTGCATCTTATGTAGCTGGGCGTAAACGCCGTGTTGCGCCAGCAGCTCGCTATGAGTGCCGCGCTCAACGATAATGCCGTCTTCGACCACAACGATCTCATCCGCCTGTTCGATGGTGGAGAGACGATGCGCAATCACCAGAGAGGTACGGTTTTTCTGCAGCTCATCCAACGCTGCCTGAATCGCACGTTCAGATTCGGTATCCAGCGCAGACGTAGCTTCATCAAGGATCAGAATCGGACTGTCGCGCAGTAAGGCGCGGGCAATCGCGATACGCTGGCGTTGACCGCCGGAAAGCAGTACGCCGTTTTCGCCGATGATGGTATCCAGGCCATTATCCATCTTGTTGATAAAGTCCATGGCATAGGCCATGCGCGCCGCCTCTTCAATCTGCTCGCGGCTATATTCTTCCGTCCGGGCATAAGCAATGTTATTGGCGACCGTGTCGTTAAACAGATGCACGTTTTGCGAAACCAGCGCCACCTGATTACGTAGAGAGGCCAGAGTGTATTCGCGTAGATCGTGACCATCCATGAGGATGTGTCCTTCATCAATATCGTAGAAACGGGTGATCAGACTGGCGATAGTTGATTTACCCGATCCGGAACGCCCCACCAGCGCCACGGTTTTCCCGGCAGGAATTTTCAAATTGATGTTACGCAATGCCGGCACTTCACGGCCCGGGTAAGTAAACGTCACATTGCGGAATTCGAGATCGCCGGTCGCGCGGTCAATGACACGTTTACCTTCATCTTTCTCCTGTTCGCTATCCAGAATCGCAAACAACGTTTGACAAGCCGCCATCCCACGCTGGAACTGCGCGTTAACGTTTGTCAGCGATTTTAATGGACGCATCAGCGCGATCATGGAGGAGAACACCACGGTGATGGTCCCAGCCGTCAGGCTATCCATTACGCTTGGGAAGCTCGCAGCATAGAGAACAAACGCCAGCGCCAGCGAGGCAATGAGCTGAATGATAGGATCGGAAATTGACGAGGCAGAGACCATTTTCATGCCTTGCAGTCGCATCTTATTGCTGACTTTATCAAAGCGTTTAGTTTCGACTTCCTGACCGCCAAAAATCAGTACCTCTTTGTGTCCTTTCAGCATTTGTTCAGCGCTGGTAGTCACTTGTCCCATCGTGTTCTGCATATTTTTACTGATGCTGCGGAACCGCTTTGAGACAACGCGAATCGCAATCGACACAATCGGCGCTAAAACAACCAGGATGATCGACAACTGCCAGCTGTAATAGAACATCATGATAAACAATCCGATGATCGATGCCCCTTCACGCACCACGGTAATCAGCGCGCCAGATGAAGAAGAGGCAACCTGTTCTGAATCGTATGTAATACGCGACAGCAGCGTACCGGTAGACTGTTTATCAAAAAAGGCGACGGGCATTCCCATCATATGGCCAAACAGGCGACGGCGCATGGTCATTACCACCTTGCCTGACACCCATGAAATACAGTAGCTGGAGATATAGCTAGTGATGCCTCGTAATATCATCAGCCCAATAACCACCAGCGGCATCCACAGCAACACTGAGCGATCCGTTTTACCGAAACCATCATCCAGTAATGGCTTGAGGAGCGATAGCATGAAGGTATCGCTGGCTGCGTTGAGAATTAACGCTATGCCCGCCACGATCAGACCTGCTTTAAAAGGCGCTATGGTTGGCCACAGTCGGCGGAAGGTCTGCCACGTAGAGAGATCTTTATCGTTATGCATTCAAAAAACCAGCATTTGTTGAAATAGCCGCATATTCTACCCGTTATCCTCGGACACGCCAAACCACTGATGATACCAGCGAGGTAAAATTTGATCCCGCAAGCCTTGTATGCGCCAGCCCTGCGGAGAAAACCGCAGCGAAATTTGCCCCTGGTGGGGTGTATCAAACCACAGATACGCCTGTTGTCGGTAGCGCTGTTTTACCTTGCGGGACGGCAGCCGCCATGCGTTATAGCGCGATGCGGACGCCAGCGCCGCTTCACCATGTACGCGCTGAATAAATGGTAGCGACGACGACGTATTACTACCATGATGCGGCACCTGGATAAACGTCGCCGCAAGATGTCGCCAGTAACGACTTAGCATTTTTTGTTCAGCGCCCGCTTCAATATCGCCCGTGAGCAGGATGCTATGTACACCGTCATCCACTTTGACCACACAAGAACGGTTATTTCCTCGATCGGCACTTTCGCGTAACGGCCAGTGCGCCTGAAACGTTAGCCCCTGCCATTGCCACTGCTCGCCGCGAAAACAGGGCAAATGTCCCTGCCAGCCTAACGGGCTGCGAATCCACATTGACGGCCAGACCTGCTGTAGCGAACG
Organism: Salmonella sp. NW645; assembly: GCF_051703725.1. NCBI lineage: Bacteria > Pseudomonadati > Pseudomonadota > Gammaproteobacteria > Enterobacterales > Enterobacteriaceae > Salmonella > Salmonella sp. NW645. Next base: position 445,254 of record NZ_JAMMKR010000004.1, read on the forward strand.
CAGCCCGCCCCGATGATCCAGATGCTCATGACTCAAAATAACGCCCTCCGTCGTCAGATTATGCCAGCGCAACCAGGGAATAATAACCTGTTGCCCGCTGTCGCCCTCCGGCCATGCCCGACCGGTATCGTAGAGTATTACTTTATCGCCCCTGACGATCGCTATCGCCAGCCCCTGACCGACATCCAGCATATGCACCTGCCATCCGCTGGCGTTTATCGGCCGCCAGAGTGGCCAGCTCATCAACAATAACCCGCATAAACAAACCGCCGGCCAGGTACGCCAGACGTTTAATCGCCACGCGATAAGCGTTAGCCAGGGTAAAAGCGTCAGCCACTGCCAACGGTTATCAATATTCACCCAGCCCTGCGGTAAAGCATTCAACAGGTAAAATAGCGCGGCTAGCGCGCGATCGGTCAGGTACCATACCCACTCTTCAAGAAAAAACGGCCCGGTTAAATGCAGAATCATTCCCGCCAGGATGAGTGGAACCGTCACAAATGTGACCCAGGGTACGGCAAAAAGATTCGCCAGCATTGCGGTAACGCTTATGCCATGAAAAAGCGCCACCTGGAGAGGCAAAAGCAGAAGTGTAATGCCTGCCTGTAGGTGAAGCAGGTTAAGCAACCAGCGTACGCCCCGTGGAAAATTTCCGTTTGGCGCAGGAAACCACTGATACCAGAATAACAGGCCGGCAACTGCAAATGCTGACAGCCAAAGACTTTGTGATATAACCGCCACAGGATCGGCGAAAATAATCGCGGCCAGACAGCAGCACCAGACTTGCCAGCCGCTCCACTGTCGTCCGCTTAATTTTAATCCTCCCCAGACGCTCAGTGCCGCCACCGTGCGCAGCGCAGGCGGTTGTAAGCCGGTAAGCCAGGCATAACATATCGCGCAAAGAATGCCGCCCAGCAATGGCGTCTGCCAACGAATCCATCTGACCGGCAAAAAGAATTGTCCGCCACGGATTAATCCGGCAGCCAATAACGCGGCAAAAGCGATATGCAGGCCGGAAATCGCCATCAAATGGGCCGTCCCCGTATCGCGCATAACGGCCTTCACCTCCTGCGACACCGCTCCCCGCTCCCCCATTCCCAACGCCAGAATAACCTGCTGCCACGGATAAGGCGCAAGCGTAGCGCGAAGCGAAGCAAGATAGCGCCCTCGCAAGCTACACTCAGGGTTAATCGCTTTAGCCTGTAGAAAACGCCCGGTCAACGGTTGATGCTGCGCCAGCGCGTAACGTTGGCTATCAAAACCGCCTTCGTTAAGCTGTCCGTGTACCGCTCTGACCTTCAGCGTCATCGCCCACTGTTGCCCGGCACACACTTCCGTGGGTAAGTACTGGCCATGCAGGACAATCCCTACAGCAGGAAAGAGCGGCTTTCCGCGCAAATGGGTGATTCGCCCATAATGAGTGGTCATATGATCGGTGGCAGTAATGACGACTGTCGCCTCCTGCGTCGCGGCGGGCAGGACGTTTCCCGCCCAGATGGCCTGCCTGGCGGCAAATATCCCCCACATGAAAAAGAGCAAAGTTAATGCCGCGTAGCGCGCATAGTGATGGGGTATGAGGCAAAGCAAACATGCCAGACAAAACAGCACCGCGAGAATCCACGTGTCAGGTAATACTGGCAATATCATGAGCGGAAGTATGCCGCATACTACGCATACGCTGACCGTCGTTATCTTCATAGACACCTCCCTGTGCGGGAAAGTGTGCAGGTTCAGGACGCCATTGTCTGGAGGGGATTTTGTACTATACGGCGCGGATTCCAGGTTTTTTACCTGATAAATGTAAGACGCAGCAAAAAATGCGAAACGTTTTCCAGTTTTCGGTCGAATAGCGTTTGCGCCTGACGGCGTATAAATGAAAAAAGCACCCTGACGGTGCTTTTTTCGGGTTCAAGTTTTGCGTTAAAACTTAACCGTAAATATTGGCGCGATCGCGCAGTTCTTTACCCGGTTTAAAGTGAGGAACGTATTTTCCTTCCAGTTCCACTTTATCGCCGGTCTTGGGGTTACGTCCGGTACGAGGCGCGCGGTAATGCAAAGAAAAACTGCCGAAACCGCGGATTTCAATACGCTCGCCCTGCGCAAGAGTCGAGGCCATATGCTCCAGCATCTCTTTTACCGCGTCTTCAACCGCCTTAGCGGGAATGTGAGATTGCTGGGTTGCAAGTCTTTCAATCAATTCTGACTTGGTCATGATTCCTCCGGTTCCTTAAAGGCAAATTGGCTGCAGCCGTGAGATTGATTAAGGGCGGCCGCAGCCGCCCTTAGTGCTTGATTACAGGCCGAAACCTGCAATCTGTCAAGTAATCTCGTTATACTTCGGACTAAAAGGCCCGAAGTTTCAGAGGATTACTCGCCTTTAGCTGCTTTGAATGCTTCAGCCATTGCGTTGTTAGAGAAGTTTGCATCTTCCTGTTTGTTAACAGTTGCGATGGCATCTTTCTCGTCAGCTTCGTCTTTCGCACGAACAGACAGGCTGATTGCGCGGTTTTTACGATCAACGCCGGTGAATTTAGCTTCAACGTCGTCGCCAACGCTCAGAACCAGAGTCGCATCTTCAACGCGGTCACGGGATGCTTCAGAAGCACGCAGGTAACCTTCAACGCCGTCAGCCAGTTCTACGGTTGCGCCTTTAGCGTCAACTGCAGTGACTTTACCGGTTACGATAGCGCCTTTCTTGTTCAGAGCAACCCAGTTGTTGAACGGATCTTCTGCGAGCTGTTTAACGCCCAGGGAGATACGTTCACGTTCTGCGTCAACCTGCAGAACAACTGCAGCGATTTCGTCGCCTTTTTTGTATTCACGAACTGCTTCTTCGCCTGCAACGTTCCAGGAGATGTCAGACAGGTGAACCAGGCCGTCGATGCCGCCGTCCAGGCCGATGAAGATACCGAAGTCAGTGATAGACTTGATTTTACCTTCAACGCGGTCGCCCTTGTTGTGGGTTTCTGCGAACTGCTGCCACGGGTTAGATTTGCACTGCTTCAGACCCAGGGAGATACGACGACGTTCTTCGTCGATATCCAGAACCATTACTTCCACTACGTCGCCAACGTTAACTACTTTGGACGGGTGGATGTTTTTGTTGGTCCAGTCCATTTCGGAAACGTGAACCAGGCCTTCAACGCCTTCTTCGATTTCAACGAAGCAGCCGTAGTCGGTCAGGTTGGTCACGCGACCGGTCAGTTTGGTACCTTCCGGATAACGTTTAGCGATAGCAACCCACGGATCTTCGCCCAGCTGTTTCAGGCCCAGGGATACACGGGTACGCTCGCGGTCGAATTTCAGCACTTTCACGTTGATTTCGTCGCCAACGTTCACGATTTCGCTCGGATGCTTAACGCGTTTCCAGGCCATATCAGTGATGTGCAGCAGGCCGTCAACGCCGCCCAGATCAACGAATGCACCGTAGTCAGTGAGGTTCTTAACGATACCTTTAACTTCCATGCCTTCCTGCAGGTTTTCCAGCAGCTGATCGCGTTCTGCGCTGTTTTCGGATTCGATAACGGCACGACGAGAAACCACAACGTTGTTACGTTTCTGGTCCAGCTTGATTACTTTGAATTCAAGCTCTTTGCCTTCCAGGTGCAGAGTGTCACGCACCGGACGAACGTCTACCAGAGAACCCGGCAGGAACGCGCGAATACCGTTCAGCTCAACAGTGAAGCCACCCTTAACTTTGCCGTTGATAACACCGGTAACAGTTTCAGCATCTTCGTAAGCTTTTTCCAGCGTGATCCATGCTTCGTGACGTTTAGCTTTCTCACGAGAGAGCAGAGTTTCACCGAAGCCGTCTTCTACTGCATCCAGAGCAACGTCAACTTCGTCACCAACCTGGATTTCCAGTTCGCCCTGGGCGTTTTTGAACTGCTCAGCCGGAATGGCGGACTCAGATTTCAGACCGGCGTCAACCAGTACTACGTCTTTGTCGATAGCAACAACAACACCACGAACGATGGAACCCGGGCGGGTTTCGATTTCTTTTAAGGATTCTTCAAAGAGTTGAGCAAAAGATTCAGTCATGTTTAATCTTCAGGTTTCATATTTAACGTCCACCTGGCTCCGTGCCGGATGGGGTTGTTTAACATACCCGCTGTCAATCCTTTGCAACGGGGGTACTACAAATTCGGTCGCATTTAAGCGAGAGCCAATTTTTGGCGCGCATATTGTAACGCTTTTTCAATCACTTGCTCAATGCTTAATCGGGTAGAATCCAAAACTAATGCATCAGCAGCAGGAACTAACGGCGCTACAGCGCGATTACGATCGCGATCGTCGCGTTCCTTGATCTCGGCCAAAAGGCGTTCAAAGTTAACACTAAAGCCATTCTCCTGCAACTGTAGCATACGTCGATGCGCACGTTCCTCCGAGGAGGCGTCAAGGAAAATTTTTACCGGCGCATCCGGGAAGACCACGGTCCCCATATCGCGTCCATCGGCGATTAAACCAGGCGCTTCGCGGAATGCACGTTGGCGGCGAAGAAGCGCTTCGCGCACGCGTGGGAATGCCGCCACCTGGGATGCCGCGTTCGCGACTTCCTGCGTACGGATTTCGCCGCTAACGTCCTCGCCTTCCAGGATAACTTCCAGGTTGCCGTCCGTTGAGACGAAACGCACGTCCAGATGGGACGCCAGCGGCACCAGCGCATCTTCAGAGGCGAGATCGACATGGTGGTGCAATGCCGCCAGCGCCAATACGCGGTATATCGCGCCGGAATCCAGCAGATGCCATTGCAATGCTTCCGCCATTGCTTTGCACAAGGTGCCTTTACCTGCACCGCTTGGGCCATCAATGGTTATTACCGGGGCAATTGCCGTCATCTTTATCTCCTTAAACAGGCGTACCGTTAACGTAAACGCCGCGCATTATACGCGCCAACGCTCGCGACCGTTAACGTTGCGTGCAAAAACCAGTTTTGTCTGTAATCAGATGCGGAATAATTGCGCAATTATAGCGGGCCGGCGAGAAACCAGCCCGAAAGATGACAATGATTTACTTTTTATCTTCGGCAATTCTGTCGCGCATATGCTGCGCGCGATCGGCTGAGGCCGGGTGGGAGTCCATCAATGATTTTGCATGACCTGCGTCCATTGTGGCGAATTTATCGAATGCCGTGACTAAGCCCTGGGTGTTAATCCCGCGTTTTTTCAGCAGATCGTAAGAGAAGTCATCCGCATCCGACTCCTGACTGCGAGAAAACGCCGAATTGATTACGCCTTCCGCCAGATCGCCCAATTGAGACTGGGAAAGCTGCGCTGCGACGCCGCTGGTGGCGGAAATCGCATCGCGAGCCGCCAGCGTGGCATAGGCGGTTTGCATTGCCTTGCGGGAGTGCCCTAAAGAGACATGGCCCAGTTCATGGCCCAGTACGCCTTCAATTTCATTATCGGTCATCAGATCCATCAGGCCGGAGTATACGCGAACGCAACCGTTCGCCATCGCCCATGCGTTGATATCGCTGGTCATATAGACTTTATAGCTAACCGGCGTACCGTCAATGTTGTTACCCAGCGCTTTAGCGATTTTGCTCAGACGTTTGGTGTATTTGCTTTTCGAACCTGCCAGTTGATTCTCGCTGTCCATTTGTTTACAGGCATTATTAGATAATGCCTTAACATCCGCATCGGACAGTGTGGCGGCTTTGTAGGCTGACATGCCGGAACTGGCGATTAAATTGCCATTCACGCCATTTTTACATCCTGCCAGTAGCGTAGCGGAAATCGCCACCGCCAGTAATAATGATTTATTTTTCATACTAATCTTCCGTTGATAACTATTATAAAAAACACATAAATCAATGTGTTAAATCATCAACAAATTAGCATTAGTCATAATTGTAAAAATAGTGCGAATGCGGACCTTGATGCGCCAGCCTGTCGACTGGCGCAACAGAAGGATTAGGCAGGCGTACTCATCCGCGCCAGTTGTTCGAAATAATCAGGGAACGTTTTTGCGGTACATTTCGGGTCCAGGATCGTGACTGGCGTATCGGACAGTGCGACCAGTGAGAAGCACATCGCCATACGGTGGTCGTTGTACGTGCCAATATCCGCGTGATGGAGCTTCGCCGGCGGCGTGATACGAATATAGTCGTGCCCTTCTTCGACTTCAGCGCCCACTTTACGTAGCTCGGTCGCCATCGCGAACAGGCGATCGGTTTCTTTCACTCGCCAGTTATAAATATTGCGCAACGTCGTGGTTCCTTTCGCAAACAGCGCCGTGGTGGCAATCGTCATCGCCGCATCCGGAATATGGTTCATATCCATATCTATGGCGTGCAATTCGCCGCGCGTGCAGGCAATAAAATCATCGCCCCAGGTAATGGTCGCGCCCATTTTCTCCAGCACATCGGCAAAACGAATATCGCCCTGCATACTTTTGCGGCCAATTCCGGTCACTTTTACCGTGCCGCCTTTTATCGCCCCGGCGGCGAGAAAATAGGACGCTGACGAGGCATCGCCCTCGACCAGATAGCGACCTGGAGAGTGATACTGTTGACCGCCCTTCACGACAAATTGTTGGTAGTGATGGTTCGTTATCTCCACGCCAAAGGTTTTCATTAAATTTAGCGTGATATCGATGTAAGGCTTTGATACCAGTTCGCCTTTAACGCGAATAGTTGTGTCTTCAGGCGCCAGCGGCGCCGTCATCAGCAAAGCGGTCAGGAACTGGCTGGAAACGCTACCATCAACCTCAATCTCGCCGCCGGTAAAACCGCCGCGCAGACGCAGGGGCGGATAGTTTTCCTGCTCCAGGTAATCAATATTCGCCCCGCCCTGGCGCAGCGAATCAACCAGATGGCCTATCGGACGCTCTTTCATACGCGGTTCGCCGGTTAACACTATCTCATTTTGCCCCAGACATAGCGCTGCCGCTAACGGACGCATCGCGGTTCCGGCATTACCGAGAAACAGTTCCAGAGCGCCTGGCGCACGTAATGCGCCGCCATTACCCGTGATATCACAGCGGGTGCGATCGGCAGAAAGGGTGTAATTGATCCCCAACGCGCTCAGGGCATTGAGCATATGGCGGACGTCATCGCTATCCAGCAGATTCGTCAGAACGGTTTTACCACAAGCTAAAGCCGCCAGGAGCAAAGCACGGTTTGAAACACTTTTGGAGCCAGGTAAATTAATGGCGCCATCGACCCGCGCGATGGGTTGTAACGTCAGGGATTCCATGAAACTCAACTCTCAAAAAACAGAAATAAAAACCCCACAGACTGGCCGTGGGGATGAAAAAAGAAATGTATTAGCCGTGGCGACGCTCAAAATCGATCATGAAATCGGTCAGCGCTTTCACCCCTTCAATCGGCATGGCGTTATAGATAGAGGCGCGCATACCACCAACAACACGGTGCCCTTTTAAGGCGTGCAGACCGGCGGCGAAAGACTCTTCCAGAAAGACCTTGTCCAGCGCATTGTCCGCTAACTGGAACGGAACGTTCATCCGCGAACGGTTGGCCTGTGCGACATCGTTACGGTAGAAATCGCTGTTATCAATCACACCGTACAGCAACTCCGCTTTCTGCTGATTGATTTTGTGCATCGCCGCCACGCCGCCCTGCGCTTTCAACCATTTGAATACCAGACCGGAAAGATACCAGGCGAAAGTCGGCGGCGTATTAAACATCGAGTCGTTATCATTCAGGACGGTGTAGTCGAGGATGGACGGGCAGCTCTCATGCGCCTTGCCTAACAGATCCTCCCGGACGATAACCAGCGTCAGTCCTGCCGGACCGATATTCTTCTGCGCGCCAGCATAAATTACGCCATAGCGAGAGATATCCAGCGGCGCAGACAGGATGGTAGAAGAAAAGTCCGCCGTGACGACCACCTCCGGGCCAAAATCAGGCGTTTCATCAATGGCGATGCCGTCAATGGTCTCATTCGGGCAATAGTGTAAATAAGCGGCGTTATCGGAAAGCTGCCACTCGCGCATCGGTTTTACGGCACGTTTGCCGTCAACGGTGATTTTGGCGTCGATAATCTGCGGCGCACAGTATTTTTTGGCTTCTTTGATGGCGCTCGCCGCCCAGTAACCAGCATCGACATAATCCGCCGTGGTTTTATCGCCCAGCAGATTGAGCGGCACGCCAGCAAACTGCCCGCGACCGCCGCCGTGACAAAATAAAACTTTATAGTTGGAGGGGATATTAAGGAGATCGCGAAAATCCTGCTCCGCTTCTTCAGCGACCTGGATAAACTCTTTGCCTCGATGGCTAATTTCCATTACCGACGTACCAAGACCGTGCCAGTCACGCAGTTCCTGTTGCGCCAGTTTAAGTACTTCCGCCGGTAGCATCGCCGGACCTGAACTAAAATTAAAGACCTGAGCCATTTCCCCTCACCACGCTGCATTGTTTCCTGCCTGACAGACATCAGGCAAACGTTATTCATGTGAATATCGGTTTTATCATTCAGTGACACGCGCCGCAATGGGTAAAACAATGCGAGGAGAAAATGCGGCATGCGTCACACAACAGAATCTTCCGGATTAACCGTATAAATCCGATATTTTCGCTGTTAAACAACGCGTTTAGCCCGGCTTGCCTTCGTCCATTCTGGATTTGCGCAGCGCGGACATAATTGCTTTTTCCCGACGTTCATGCGTATCACTTCACTGCAACGTACGCAGGCATAGTCGCCAGCCTCCGGCGCCACGATAAAGCGTGGCGTACAGTGCTCAGGAAGAATGCTTAACCCCGGCTTAACGTCTTTATTTTCAAAGAAATAGACGCTGATTTGTCCGTTTGTCTCCAGGATGGCCAGTCTGACCTGCCCCAGTTGCTCAACGCCATTCAAGCGAAGCTCCATAAAAAACTCAAACTCCGTCATGTTCGAGCGCTGCAGTTTTTCCCACGCCAGTTCGCCGTCTTCAACAATGACCACCGACTTGCCTTCCAGCAGATCTTCCAACTTTTCACTATGCGCCATCAGCCACATGACCAGGCGATAGAGCAGCGCCAGGGTGATGAATACCACCAGAACAGGGAGCATCGGAACGTCATCATAAAACGCGACGTCGCCTGCCGCCGACCCCAATGTCAAAATGATCAGCACTTCAAAAAGCGACATTTGCCGTACGCCGCGTCGTCCTGTAACCTTTAAGAAAAGAAACACCAGAACAAAGGTGTAAAAGCTACGTAGCGCCACTTCCCCCAAAAACGCTACCGGCACGTTATCCAGCGCCATTCGTTGCAAATCAAATGCTTTCATTTTTTATGCTCTTCCTGTGAATTCCAGTGTAAAAGCATAGCCAATACTTTTATTTCCGCCGATGTCCCGGCGAGATAGCGCCCGTCACATAAAACCCGTATCATTGCGCGCTTTCCGTACGACAAAAGTGATTTTCATGACGCAAACATTTATTCCCGGCAAAGACGCCGCGCTGGAAGACTCCATCGCCCGCTTCCAGCAAAAGTTACTCGACCTCGGCTTTCACATCGAAGAGGCCTCCTGGCTGAACCCGGTGCCAAACGTCTGGTCAGTGCATATTCGCGATAAAGAGTGCGCGTTATGCTTTACCAACGGAAAAGGCGCGACCAAAAAAGCGGCGCTGGCCTCGGCGCTGGGCGAATACTTCGAGCGTCTGTCAACCAACTACTTTTTTGCTGATTTCTGGCTTGGCGAAACGGTCGCCAACGGGCCATTCGTGCATTATCCGAATGAAAAGTGGTTCCCGCTGACTGAAAATGACGACGTACCGGAAGGCTTGCTTGATGCCCGTCTGCGCGCGTTTTACGATCCGGAAAATGAACTCACCGGAAGCCAGTTAATTGATCTTCAGTCCGGCAATGAAGCACGCGGCGTCTGCGGCCTGCCATTTACCCGTCAGTCAGATAACCAGACCGTGTATATTCCGATGAATATTATCGGCAACCTGTATGTCTCTAACGGAATGTCCGCTGGCAATACGCGTAATGAAGCCCGCGTTCAGGGACTGTCGGAAGTCTTCGAGCGCTATGTGAAAAATCGCATCATTGCGGAAAGTATCAGTCTGCCGGAGATTCCCGCAGAGGTGATGGCGCGTTATCCGGCGGTAATGGAGTCAATCGCCACGCTGGAAGCCGAGGGTTTCCCGATTTTCGCCTATGACGGCTCGCTGGGCGGTAAGTATCCGGTTATCTGCGTCGTGCTGTTCAACCCGGCTAACGGTACCTGCTTTGCTTCTTTTGGCGCCCATCCTGACTTTGGCGTTGCGTTGGAACGTACAGTGACCGAACTACTCCAGGGACGCGGTCTGAAAGATCTTGATGTCTTCACCCCGCCAACGTTCGATGATGAAGAAGTCGCGGAGCACACTAATCTGGAGACCCACTTCATCGACTCCAGCGGCCTGATTTCCTGGGATCTGTTCAAACAGGACGCCGATTACCCGTTCACGGACTGGAGTTTTTCCGGCACTACCGAAGAAGAATTCGCCACGCTGATGGCCATCTTTGCTGCTGAAGATAAAGAAGTTTACATTGCCGATTACGAGCATCTCGGCGTATACGCCTGTCGTATTATCGTACCGGGAATGTCTGATATTTATCCTGCCGAAGATCTGTGGCTGGCCAACAACAATATGGGTAGCCATCTTCGTGAGACTCTGCTTTCGCTGCCCGGTAGCGCCTGGAATAAAGAAGACTATCTCAATCTGATTGAACAATTGGATGAAGAAGGTTTTGACGATTTCACCCGCGTGCGTGAACTGTTGGGTCTGGCGACCGGAGCGGACAATGGTTGGTATACACTGCGCGTCGGCGAATTAAAAGCAATGCTAGCGTTAGCGGGCGGCGATTTGGAGCAGGCGCTAATCTGGACAGAATGGACGATGGAGTTCAATTCGTCGGTCTTTAGTCCGGCACGCGCAAACTATTACCGTTGCCTGCAAACGCTGCTGCTCCTGTCGCAAGAAGATGCGCGTCAGCCGCTGCAATATCTCAATGCTTTTATAAAAATGTATGGCGCAGAGGCTGTAGAAGCCGCCAGCGCCGCGCTTAGCGGTGAAGCGGCTTTTTATGGACTACCGGCTGTCGACCACGATCTACAAGCGTTCCCGGCGCATCAGTCCTTGTTAAAAGCGTATGATAAATTACAGCGTGCGAAAGCGGCATACTGGTCAAAATAAGGCCATATGAGTGACTTAGGGTAGGTTTACCCTCTCGGCTGCGTTATATTACGGGGCGCCTTTGCGGCCCCGTTTTATTTATTTTCGCTAAACGGCGAAAAATGTAATAACAAGGTTAAATATTGGTTGTTGATATTAAATTAATTGACATAGTGATGTTACTTTATTTGTTGATTACTCCATATTAATTAACCGTGCAGCAGGAGGAGTCAGGAAAAAATTCAACTCTATTTATAATTTTTAAAATTTATTTTTATTAGGATAATCAAAAAGTTACACCGTAATTGCATAAAAGCCATGCGACTTACGGGCCTATAAGCCAGGCGAGATATGATCTATATCAAATTCTCATCTATAATGCTTTGTTAGTATCTCGTCGCCGACTTAATAAAGAGAGAGTTAGTGTGAAAGCTGACAACCCTTTTGACCTTTTACTCCCTGCAGCAATGGCCAAAGTGGCTGAAGAAGCAGGCGTCTATAAAGCAACGAAACATCCGCTTAAGACTTTCTATCTGGCGATTACCGCCGGCGTATTCATTTCAATTGCCTTTGTTTTTTATATTACTGCGACAACCGGTACTGGCGCGATGCCTTATGGCATGGCGAAACTTATCGGGGGTATCTGTTTCTCTTTGGGACTGATTCTCTGTGTTATTTGCGGCGCTGATCTCTTCACCTCTACTGTTCTGATCGTTGTAGCTAAAGCTAGCGGTCGCATCACCTGGGGGCAACTGGCTAAAAACTGGTTAAACGTCTATTTTGGTAACCTGATTGGCGCTCTGCTTTTCGTGTTACTGATGTGGCTTTCCGGCGAGTATATGACTGCCAACGGTCAATGGGGACTTAACGTCCTGCAAACCGCCGACCACAAAATGCACCACACTTTTATTGAAGCTGTCTGCCTCGGTATTCTGGCGAACCTGATGGTTTGTCTGGCCGTGTGGATGAGCTATTCAGGTCGTAGCCTGATGGACAAAGCGTTCATCATGGTACTGCCCGTCGCCATGTTTGTCGCCAGCGGTTTTGAGCACAGTATCGCAAACATGTTTATGATTCCTATGGGTATTGTAATACGCGATTTCGCTACACCGGAGTTTTGGACCGCAGTCGGTTCGTCTCCGGAAAGTTTTTCTCACCTGACCGTGATGAGCTTCATCACTGATAACCTGATTCCGGTCACGATCGGTAATATTATCGGCGGCGGTTTGTTGGTCGGGTTGACATACTGGGTCATTTACCTGCGTGGTAACGAGCATCATTAATCTGTTGATGCCCATTACACGCAGTAAATAAAAAATCCACTTAAGAAGGTAGGTGTTACATGTCCGAGCTTAATGAAAAGTTAGCCACAGCCTGGGAAGGTTTTACCAAAGGTGACTGGCAGAATGAAGTAAACGTCCGTGACTTCATTCAGAAAAACTACACTCCGTATGAGGGTGACGAGTCCTTCCTGGCTGGCGCTACTGACGCGACCACCAAGCTGTGGGACAGCGTAATGGAAGGCGTTAAACAGGAAAACCGCACTCACGCGCCTGTTGACTTTGACACCTCCGTTGCTTCCACCATCACTTCTCACGACGCTGGCTACATCAACAAAGCGCTTGAGAAAATTGTTGGTCTGCAGACTGAAGCTCCGCTGAAGCGTGCGATTATCCCGTTCGGCGGCATCAAAATGGTTGAAGGTTCCTGCAAAGCGTACAATCGCGAGCTGGACCCAATGCTCAAAAAAATCTTCACCGAATACCGTAAGACCCACAACCAGGGCGTATTCGACGTTTATACTCCGGACATCCTGCGTTGCCGTAAATCTGGCGTTCTGACCGGCCTGCCGGATGCGTATGGCCGTGGCCGTATCATCGGTGACTACCGTCGCGTAGCGCTGTACGGTATCGACTACCTGATGAAAGACAAATTCGCGCAGTTTACGTCTCTGCAATCCGATCTGGAAAACGGCGTAAATCTGGAAGCGACTATCCGTCTGCGTGAAGAAATCGCTGAACAGCACCGCGCTCTGGGTCAGATCAAAGAAATGGCAGCTAAATACGGCTGCGATATCTCTGGCCCGGCGACTAACGCTCAGGAAGCAATCCAGTGGACTTACTTCGGTTACCTGGCTGCGGTTAAATCTCAGAACGGCGCAGCAATGTCCTTCGGTCGTGTATCCACCTTCCTGGATGCGTACATCGAACGTGACCTGAAAGCAGGCAAAATCACCGAGCAAGACGCACAGGAAATGATTGACCACCTGGTCATGAAACTGCGTATGGTTCGCTTCCTGCGTACTCCGGAATATGATGAACTGTTCTCCGGCGACCCGATTTGGGCAACCGAATCTATCGGTGGTATGGGCGTTGACGGCCGTACTCTGGTCACCAAAAACAGCTTCCGCTTCCTGAACACCCTGTACACCATGGGGCCGTCTCCGGAGCCGAACATCACCGTTCTGTGGTCTGAAAAACTGCCGCTGAACTTCAAGAAATTCGCCGCTAAAGTCTCCATCGACACCTCTTCTCTGCAGTACGAGAACGATGACCTGATGCGTCCGGACTTCAACAACGATGACTACGCTATCGCATGCTGCGTAAGCCCGATGATCGTTGGTAAACAAATGCAGTTCTTCGGTGCGCGTGCAAACCTGGCGAAAACCATGCTGTATGCAATCAACGGCGGCGTTGATGAAAAACTGAAAATGCAGGTTGGTCCGAAATCCGAACCGATCAAAGGCGATGTTCTGAACTTCGACGAAGTGATGGATCGCATGGATCACTTCATGGACTGGCTGGCTAAACAGTATGTCACCGCGCTGAACGTTATCCATTACATGCACGACAAGTACAGCTACGAAGCCTCTCTGATGGCGTTGCACGACCGTGACGTTATCCGCACCATGGCGTGTGGTATCGCAGGTCTGTCCGTTGCGGCTGACTCCCTGTCTGCCATCAAATATGCGAAAGTTAAACCGATTCGTGACGAAGATGGTCTGGCTATCGACTTCGAAATCGAAGGCGAATACCCGCAGTTTGGTAACAACGACGCTCGTGTAGATGACATGGCGGTTGACCTGGTAGAACGTTTCATGAAGAAAATTCAGAAACTGACCACCTACCGTGGCGCTATCCCGACGCAGTCTGTTCTGACCATCACTTCTAACGTTGTGTATGGTAAGAAAACTGGTAACACCCCGGATGGTCGTCGTGCTGGCGCGCCGTTCGGACCAGGTGCTAACCCGATGCACGGTCGTGACCAGAAAGGCGCTGTCGCTTCTCTGACCTCCGTTGCTAAACTGCCGTTTGCTTACGCGAAAGATGGTATTTCTTATACCTTCTCTATCGTTCCGAACGCACTGGGTAAAGACGACGAAGTTCGTAAGACTAACCTGGCAGGTCTGATGGATGGTTACTTCCACCACGAAGCGTCCATCGAAGGCGGTCAGCACCTGAACGTCAACGTCATGAACCGTGAAATGCTGCTGGACGCGATGGAACATCCGGAAAAATATCCGCAGCTGACCATCCGTGTATCTGGTTACGCAGTACGTTTTAACTCCCTGACGAAAGAACAGCAGCAGGACGTTATTACTCGTACCTTCACGCAGACCATGTAATGGGTTTGACTGAAATTACGCCATAAAAAGCGTACAAAAAAAAGGCTCCATGTCAGTGGGGCCTTTTTAATTTTTATAAAAGCATATTGCGACAACAAGAACCTTCACTTATAAATAAAGTGTTATTATGTGATCTATATATTCTTCTCAGAATAGCATCAATTTCTCTTTTATTATTTTGATAATCATCATAATCCTTATTTAATACAGTAGAAAACAGCATGGTGTTAGCTTCTTTAAAATCACATGACAATGACGGTATATATCCATGTAGCAGATAGATAAGTGTTGGATGAAGCATATCAAACAGGACTTCTCCCTCTAATTCCCAGTAACCTATTTTACAAAATTGGGTATGAATACCAAAAGACCCCATTTGAAGACAGCGTAGTTTATCCATCTCATCCTCAGTAAGCGTACCATTCCATTCAACACATTCCATTTTTCGATCTTCTCCAGATCGCATAAGCTTATAAACTTCATCCTTAATGTCATCATCCTCATTAACTTCCTGCCTAAGGTCAAAAGCAAAGTTTTCTAATAATTCTGGATAGCAAGCAATTTTTTCTCCATACTTAATACATACTTTAAAAAACAACTCTTCTTCATCTTCTTCCATCACTTTAAAAATACAGTTTTCTGAAATGTTGAGGATACGATGCAAATTACATTTATCAATAACCTTGCCATCAATCTCAAATAAAACTTGTGTCTGATTCATATCAAAACGCATAACAAAGCGGTCTTGTTGAGATGGATTAGCATATTGTTTTAATTGTGCAAAGGCATATATCTTCTCCATGCCGACTGTATCAACATTAAGTTCAGCTTGATTTTCACGTTCACATCCATGGATGAGTGTATATAATACCTCCAGCACCTCTCTTTTTTTGTGTGTTCTGAAATATTCCTTAAATCTATCCCATACCCCCATGTATAGCGCTTCTTCTTTATCAGGACTCATCAAACGGGCTAGCCGTGAAGTATTAATTTCATAGTGATGACGATTACCAAAACTTAACGTAACTGGCATAATAACTCCCTTGATTATTTACCGCGAAAGCAAAATCCAATCCGTTGCTCTCATTTTTTGATTAAAGCCACACTCTATTTAAGAGATTGAATCAGTCCGGCTTTAGAAATGGCATCAGATTTTCACCTGATAACACGTTGAATGCGACGCCAGGCGCTGGACAGCGCATAACGTTCTTTGGACGCATCTGAATTATGTTGAGAATTATTTTCGTTCTGACCACAACAAAACGGCGCCAACCATTCGAAAAAAGAGGCGGATCATAAACAGCAAAACCAGGACGCTATGGATGATACACTTACAGTATGTATTGCGGTTGAGGCGTTACGAGCTGATGAATGAGCCAGAATTTCTGGCGGTGCAAGTTATGCAGCATAGATTTGCCGTATATTTTATACTGAATAGAGGTAAAATAGCTCCATTGCAGCACATTCTGGAACAGCCACACATTCTGTAGTCCAAAATTTACGCTCGCAGTACCGCTTTTTTACAGGATGCAACCCCCTTACCAGGGTGCTCAACATGCCCGGAATGTGTCCATAAACCCCATGTTATTTAGAGCTAGCCGAAGCGATATGAGTAACTTAACCGATTGTATTACAAATGAAAGTGTTGCAGTAACTGCTGATAAAAAGCCGGTTATTGGTCGCATTCACTCCTTTGAGTCCTGTGGCACCGTTGATGGCCCAGGCATCCGCTTTATTACCTTTTTCCAGGGCTGCCTGATGCGCTGCCTGTATTGCCATAACCGCGACACATGGGATACGCATGGCGGTAAAGAAATCACCGTTGAAGACTTAATGAAAGAGGTGGTGACCTATCGGCATTTTATGAATGCTTCTGGCGGCGGCGTGACGGCATCCGGCGGCGAGGCCATTTTGCAGGCAGAATTTGTACGCGACTGGTTTCGCGCCTGTAAAAAAGAAGGTATCCACACCTGTCTCGACACCAACGGCTTTGTGCGCCGTTATGACCCAGTGATTGATGAACTGCTGGACGTTACCGATCTGGTGATGCTCGATCTCAAGCAGATGAATGATGAGATCCACCAGAATCTGGTCGGTGTCTCTAATCACCGGACGCTGGAATTCGCTCAGTATTTATCAAAGAAAAATGTGAAGGTCTGGATCCGTTACGTTGTCGTTCCCGGCTGGTCTGACGACGATGATTCCGCGCATCGCCTGGGTGAGTTTACCCGCGATATGGGGAATGTCGAAAAAATCGAACTGCTGCCCTATCATGAGCTGGGCAAACATAAATGGGTGGCAATGGGCGAAGAATATAAACTGGATGGCGTGAAGCCGCCTAAAAAAGAGACCATGGAGCGTGTGAAGGGCATTCTTGAGCAGTATGGTCATAAAGTGATGTATTAATCGCCTGCTATCTTATCCGCTTTTAAACGGCTACCCGTGACGGTAGCCGTTTTGCTGTCTGGATAACGCTCTTACCGCTAAAATACCCGACTCCGCCGTCAGACAGGCCTGGTTAACAATATTGCGCTTACCAGGTATTACGCTTATCTGCTGCTGGGTTGAAGGTCTGACAACTATTGCTGACCCGGTGCCTGTTAATACCATGGTCTCCGCCTGGAACCCAGGCACCTGTGACCTTAAAAGGCGCTCGCCTGACAGGAGCGCCGTGGAAAAGAGCGTCGTTATGTGTTTCTACGCGCCAGCAGTGGGAAAATTAATCCCAACCCGACCAGGACAAAAGGCGTCACGATGTTCAACGTCAGCTGGAATGTCCACTCCGGTGTGAACGCCTCCATTTTGGGGAAAATACCGGTAAGGCAGGCAAACGCGGTGAAGGCAAAACACCATATTCCCACAGTTAACGCCAACGCCCGGTTGCGAATAAACACATATTCGGGTTTGTACTTTTGCGCCAGTCGAATGACAGCAATAAAGGCGACAAATACCCACAGATAGCGCAGCGGCATAACAACTGAGTTGAGATTAAGCAGCCATTTGTACAGGTTGTTCATATCGCCGATGCCAAGCGTTGGCAACATAATCAAGATAGCGACCAACACCAATGTCAGCAAATAACCGTTAACTGGCGTACCTGAAGCGTTAGTACGACATAAGCGCTGCGGGATATATTTACTGTCTGCATCACCCAGCAATACTTTTAGTGGCGCATCAATAGAAAACACCAGCGCGGCGATTTGCCCCAGAGTATTGGCAATGGCATAAATCACCATTAATGAATTACCCATATGGTAATACTCACCCAATTTCTGGAATGCATAATATTGCCCATTGGTCATTAAATCGTCAGGTATATGCCGGGAATCAAACATCATTCCCATCGCCAACGAACCGAGGATAGCGCAGACCGCAACCATGACGGCTAAAAAGAGCATCCCCTTCGGAAATTCTTTTCCTGGATTCCGCGTCTGGTTGACATAAGGCGAGATCTTCTCTGCCCCACCAACCGCAAAGACCAACATAGAGATAGTGGTGATATAGGTAAAATCGATATGAGGAATAAATGACTGCCAGGTGATGTTTGCGGTCGCAATTTCAACGTTTGTAATTGCTGGCGCGGTCACTGCCATCACAACATATAAAATTGACATGATAAACATGGCAATCCCGGCCACAGACCCAACAACCTTTAGCGATTTCATCCCCCTGGAAGCAACCCACATAAAGAAAACAAACAATGCCAGCGTCAGCCCCTGCAAGGCAACGACGGTATATTCTTTTATCAACGAGCCGTCGCCTTTTAAAGCCCATCCCAATGCAATGAGTATCGCCTGCGGCTTTTGCGCCAGGTAGGGAATATGCACGACCCAATAAGTCCATGCCGCAAGGTAAGCCAACCCCGGCCCCATCGTATGCTTAATCCAGGTACTGACGCCCCCTTTTCCCTCTTTGAAGGTTGAGCCCAGTTGCCCCACGATTAAGGCATAAGGAATAAAATAGAGCGCAAAAATAAACACCCAGGAGAAGACAACCACTAACCCCTGGTTAGCATAGTTATTGACAACATTGCCGAATCCCCAAACGGTAATAAACGACATCAGGGCGATGTTGTACCATCGCAACTGTTTTTCCTGCACATTCGGCATAACGCGATCCTTCGTGAACACAATGCTATTACTATAAATGAAGCGGGGGATTATGCGCGGTAAAGACGAAGAGAGAAAATAGAGGAGCGCAAAATTATAACCTTCGGCACATTTTATTTTTCAGTAAAGCAAGAAAATTATGTAGGTCAATTATTTTACGTAAAACATAAACAAAGAGTATGCAAGACTCACGTCCTGCATACGATTCAGAGAACAGTTAGATGTGGGCGACAGGATTGGGCGTCTGACCGGCGTTACGTAACAGCATCAGCAGATAAATAAACGATACGCTGGCGATCATAATAAACAGCAGATTATCTGAATAATTCTGCATTAACATCGCAGCAAAAGACGGCCCCAACAGGCTCCCTACTGTATAACTTAACAACAGCGCCTGGTTCATTGCCACAAGCTGGTGATGTTCGACTTTTTCACAGGCCCAGGCCATTGCGACGGGATAAAGCGTAAAACCCGCCGCCCCCAGAATAAACAGAGCTGGCACCATCGCCGCCTGGGTTAACATGGCAATACTACCGAGTATGACAACGAATACCTGTACGCGTAACACCAGCAAGCGACCAAATTTGTCCGCCAGACGTCCCATTGGCCATTGCCCCAAAATGCCGGCGCTCACCAGCACCGCCATCCAGAAACCGATGCTGGCGTTAGCCATCCCCTGATGCTTCAGATATAACGGCATCAGGCCATATAATGAACCAAGAACAATGCCGGAAATAATGCAACCATTCACGCCAAGACGCGCCTGGCGTAGCTTCAGCATGGCGCTAATAGAAGAGGAATGACGTGCCTGCGTTTGCTGATTTACAATTCGGGTAAAGAGTAGCGGCAGAATTCCCGCCAGAATCATTCCGGTCACCCAAGGAAGGACGTGCAGCAATTCACCAGATACTTTACTGACCAATAATTGTCCAAGGAAGGTCCCCATGTAATAGACCATCATATAGGCAGCCAGCAGGCGCCCGCGATTATGCGAGGTTCCGCTGCACATCAACGCGCTTTCGACAACCACCCAAATCATAGCGCAGCCGATACCGGCAATAAAACGCCAGCTCATCCAGCTCCAGAACCCCACCATCACGCCCAACCCGACACAACCCGCGGCGAAGATCAGCGAGGCAAGATAATAGCTACGGTTAAACCCAATGCGTTTAATTAAATACCCGGTAAATAACGTCCCGACCAGATTGCCGGTAAAATAAGACGAGCTGACCATCCCCACCTGCCAGGTCGGAAGGTTTGCCTGAGCAAGCCACAGCGGCACAAGCGTATTCAGTACCGCAATGGCCAGGGTCAACAAAAGTAGCCCGCACAGCAAAAGCATGACGGGACGGGTATAGGTGGACATGAATAAAAACCGTGAGGAAGTTCAAATTTCATGCGCATCATGCCATCGCCAAAAACATTGTCAATCGGCTCCGCATGGGCGATCCGCAAGTTTTGAGACTATCGATTTGATTTACTTATTCTGCACGTGAATATATTAAAAGGCTAAAAAATCATCCCCTTGTTTTTATTGATCTAACCCGCAAAATCGGCGTTTTGTTCAGTCGAAAAATTTCATGGTTCCTTTAGCTTCGTTTTCTTCTCTATGGATTTATATGCACCTTCTCCGCCCCGGTTATATCCCTTAAATTGATGGCGGCTAAAGGCGTATTCGGCCTGCACGTTCTGCAGGCCGAATACGCGTCAACGCGTTAGCTGGCTACCGCCATGCCCACGGTCATATGCAGCCCATAGAATACGCCGCGGCCAATCAATTCCCCCGCCAGCATCAGAATGAAGGCGACAGAGAGCAACGGTACCGCAGGTTGATACCCTTTTAACTGTGGCACAATCCAGCAGCACAACGCCGCCGCAAGCAGCACCATACGCCAGGCCATCAGCGAGCCATAATCCGGCACCAGAGCAGACGCCTGCTGAATGGAACTGTGAATCGTCGCCAGTTCCGCGCCCTGCATGGCCACCATAATGGCAATAACCACCAGCGCCAGCACCGACACCGCAGGCAACAGACGCATCGCCCAACCGTTCACGCCCGCGATGCGCAGCAGCAGATAACCCAGTAGCGGCCCCCCCATAAAGAGCGTCAGGAAGAAGCCCAGCGGCGTCCAGACGCTATACCAAGTCGGTACTGTATCGATGCTGTTATAGACGCGTACCATCATCCAGACGAAGACGACGCCCAGTACCATCGTGATAATCAGCCAGAGTGTGCGCAGTGCCGGCGGCAGCTTTTTCAGTACCGCCAACAGCCAGCCAATCCCGCCGACCGCAAAAAACACCGAGCCACTGGCAATTTCATTGCTCAGTGCGGAAGCACCCACGCGGTTAAGCGAGTTAAACGCGCGCATCGGCGAGCCCAGATGCAGCATCGAGGCGATAAAGCCAATCCCCATCAGCACCCACAGACCAAACATACAGGCGATCACCCGCTGCTGCGTTTCCGCGCGCAGGTCGCCCTTCATCAGCGCCAGAGCCAGAACAATAAAACCACCGGCCACGCACTGACCAAAGACCGTGAAGATCATCAACGGCCATTCATGCCATCCACTTCCCATCTTATACCTCCTTCGG